>JAQWLJ010000033.1 GCA_029247365.1 Acidimicrobiales bacterium
GCATAGCCAGACCGGTATCGTCGGCGCGCTACTCGTCGACGGCTTCCACGACGGTCGGGTGCTCACCCACGAAAACGTTCGCCCAAATCGCGCCCATCACCTGGCCCGCCATCTCCAGTGGGTCGGTGCTACGTCATCGCCGATCGCCCTCACCCATCGCTCTCATCCCGAGATCAGCACGGTGCTCGATGCCGCCACCGAACGCCCTCCCGATGTCCACCATGTAGTCGAGGAAGTGCTGCACGAGGTCTGGCCGCTCGACAACGACGAGGCCGCAATTGTGGCGACCGCGCTCGCCGACGAGACGGTGTTCGTGACCGACGGTCATCACCGGTCTGCTGCCGCGATCGCGGGCAGTAAGGCTCGCGACGAGCCGCAGTTTGCGCGGACGCTCGCCGTGGTGTTCCCCGACGATGCCCTCCGGGTCGAGGCGTTCCACCGGCGGATCCCCGACCGGCACGGGCGTGGCCCCGACGACCTCGTCGCTGCTCTGGCGACGTACGGCCCAATACTCGAGGTCGGCACCTTGGAGGAGGCCCGGCCGCAACGCCCGCGCGAGGTCGGCATCTATCACCAGGGTCGCTGGTTTCGTTTCACGATCCCCGAGCCCGACACCGACAGCCCGGTCGGACTCCTCGACGTGGAATGCCTCCGAACCGATGTCGTCCTGCCGATCCTCGGCGTCGATGAACTCGAGCCGGACAGCGGGGCTGACTACGTCCCCGCGCCGAACGGCATCGACGAAGTCGTGCGTCGCTGCGACCAGGACGGCATGGTCGGCTTCCTGCTGTACGCGTCGACTGTTGAGGACATCATGGCGGTGGCCGAGGCGAACGAGCTCATGCCTCCGAAGTCGAGCTATGTGGCGCCCAAGCCTCGATCCGGCATCTTTCTCCGAATCTTAGGCACCGGCGCCACGAGCGAACTCGCGCCCAGCTGACGAACCGACACCGGAACGCAGAAGCCGGTGTGCTCAGCCGATGAGGGCGCCGAGCATGCGGGCGGCGTTGAAGGTGTTCTCCATCAGGCAGCCAATGGTCATCGGTCCGGTGCCGCCAGGCATCGGGGTGACAGCCCCAGCGATCGACTCGACAGCGTCGAAATCCACGTCGCCCTGGATGCCATCGGCAGTGCGGCTGATGCCGACATCAAGAACGGCGGCACCCGGCTTCACAAACTCGGCAGTGACCAGGCCCGCGACGCCGACCGCCGCCACGATGATGTCGGCTTCGCGGCAGAGCGCAGCGAGATCGCCCGATCGACTGTGGGCCAGCGTCGCCGTGGCGTCGCAGCCCTTGCGGCCGAGGAGCAGGACCTGGGGCAGGCCAACCAGCGTCGAGCGGCCGATGACGACCGCCCGTTTACCGCTGGTCTCAACCCCATAGCGCTCCATCAACCGCATCACGCCGAGCGGCGTGCACGGCACGTGACCGTCGCGGCCACGAACAAGGCGGCCCATCGAGCGCTCGGTGAGGCCGTCGACGTCCTTTTCCGGCGGGATCAGATCGAGCACCGGCTCAGCGTCGAGCCCCTCGGGCAGCGGGAGCTGCACGAGGATGCCGTGCACGTCGGGGTCGTTGGCGAGATCGCGGACGGCTTGTTCGACGTCGGCTTGCGTCGCATCGACACCGAGGCCGACGTGTTTGGAGACCATGCCAGCCTCTTCGGCCTTCTTCCGCTTGTTGCGGATGTAGATCTGGCTTGGCTTGTCCTCACCGACGAGCACCGTGGCGAGGCACACGTGCGGGTTACCGAGGTCGGTGATGCGACGGTTCAGGTCGGCGACGATTTCGTCGCGGAGCCGGTTGCCATCCATGAGCACGGCCCCACCGGGGGTGCGCTCGAAATCGAGTTCAGCCATGGGAAAAATGTATCGGCGGATCGCCGTGGCGAGGGTTGTCAACCGTTGCGAAATGACGCAAAAAGCATGTCGAAAAAGTGATCGCTCGGATAGTGCGTCACGATGTCGACGTTGGGCTCGCCGCCGATGAATCCCATGCGGTCGATCTCGAGCACCCCGCGCTGGCCGCCGTCGCCGAACAGGACGTTGACGTGCAGTCGGCTGGCCTCACTTACGGACGGATCGATGGCGTGGGCCATGGCGATTGGATCGGGCAGATCGTCGCCGTCCATGCCGTTCTCGTCGGCGAACCGCTTGACCGCCTTCGACACGTCGATTGCGAAGCGCGACAGCGGCGTGTCGATCTCCTCGAGCGCTGCGTAGCGGTCGGGCGTCTTGATCGCCGACGTGATCGAGATGTCCCAGCCCACAAACTCCAGCGGCGCACCCGAGCCGGTCACGAGGCTGGCGGCTTCGGGGTCGGCCCAGAAGTTGTACTCCGCCAGCGCCGACACGTTGCCCGGCCCGTGGACCCCGGTGCCGCCCATGATCACAACCCGCTCGACCGCATCTGCGATCTCCGGTGCCCGCAGTAGTGCGGCCGCAATGTTCGTCAGCGGACCGAGGCAAACGAGCGTGATCTCGCCGGGCGACCCGAGGATGGTGTCGACGATCACGTCGACAGCTCGGCCCTCAGCCGGCGTCCGTCCGGCGAGCGGAAGGCCACAGTCGCCCATCCCGTCCTCACCGTGGATGCCGGCTGCGTTTTCGAGGGGCCGCATGATCGGCTTGGCCAGCCCTCGGTACACCGGCACCGACGCTCCGCAGATCTCGACTGTGTAGAGCGCGTTCTGCACCGCTTGGTCGAGCGCCACGTTTCCGGCGACGACGGTCAGCGCCTCGACGTGCACATCCGGGGCTCGCAAGGCCATCACGATCGCAACCGCGTCGTCGCTTGCGGTGTCGGTATCGATCAGGAAGCGACGCATGTGCGAGACCGTACTCGTCTCCGCGGTCGCCGAGCGCAGTCTGAGGCAACAGCCAGCCCAGCCGCCGCCAGCGACCCGTCCACGGTGGCATGATCGCCGGGAAACCGCTCACGACGAGATCGCCGCAGAGGCCGATCCGGTGGTCGAGGGCCGCCGGTAGTCTTGCCCTCTATGAGCAACGCCGAGCATTCGGGGCCCGACAGCCCCTACCCGCACGTCGAGAGTCCGCATCTTCCGGCCCTTGAGCAGCGAATCCTCGCGCAGTGGAGCACCGACGAAACCTTCGAAGCCAGCGTCGAGAATCGTCCGTTGGACGGCGAGTACGTTTTCTACGACGGCCCGCCGTTCGCCAACGGCCTCCCTCATCATGGGCATTTGCTCACCGGCTACGTGAAGGACGTCGTTCCGCGCTACCAGACGATGAAGGGCAAGCGGGTCGAGCGTCGCTTCGGGTGGGACTGCCACGGTCTGCCTGCCGAGATGGAGGCTGAGAAGGACCTGCCGGTCAGCGGTCGCGCCTCGATCATCGACTACGGCATCGAGCGCTTTAACGAGCACTGCCGAACATCGGTGCTCAAGTACACCCAGGAGTGGGAGAAGACGGTTACCCGGCAGGCCCGCTGGGTCGATTTCGACAACGATTACAAGACCATGGACCTCGACTACATGGAGTCGGTCATGTGGGCGTTCAAGCAGCTGTGGGACAAGGGGTTGATCTATCAATCCAACCGCGTGCTGCCGTACAGCTGGGGGGCTGAGACCCCACTGTCAAACCACGAGATCCGTCTCGACGACGCAACCCGACCTCGCCAGGACCCCGCTATCACCGTTGCGTTCGAACTCGACGATGCGTCCGGTATCCCGGGGGATGCGTCGGCACCAGCGAAGGTACTTGCGTGGACGACAACCCCTTGGACGCTGCCGTCGAACCTCGCACTCGCGGTCGGCCCCGACCTTGACTACGCCGTGATGGCCGATGCTGACGGCTCGCGCTACATCCTCGGTGCTGCGACCGTCGACATGTACGCAAAGCAACTCGAGAACGCCGAGCCGGTCGGCTCCGTCAAGGGGTCCGACCTCGTGAACCGTACCTATGTGCCGATGTTTCCGTACTTCGCCGACATGGCCGAGGTCGACCCGACCAAGGACCATCACGGCACTGAGCGGGCCTTTCGGGTGCTCGCCGGCGACTTCATCGACACGACCGAAGGCACCGGTGTGGTGCACATGGCACCGGGCTTCGGTGAAGACGACCAGCGCGTCGTTGGCGAGGCTGGCATTGGCATGGTCGTCCCTGTCGACGACTCGGGCAACTTCACCGACGATGTCGTCGAATGGGCGGGCGAGAACGTGCTCGAAGCCAACAGCGGCATCATTAAACACCTCCGCGAGACCGGCCAACTCGTTCGCCACGACAGCTACATGCACAATTACCCGCACTGCTGGCGAACCGACACGCCGATCATCTACAAGGCGATGCCGTCCTGGTACGTGAAGGTCACCGACATCCGCGACCGGATGCTCGAGACGAACCAGGAGATCAACTGGGTCCCCGGCCACATCCAAAACGGCCGCTTCGGCCAGTGGCTCGAAGGCGCGCGCGACTGGTCGATCAGCCGCAACCGCTTTTGGGGTTCACCGATCCCCGTCTGGGTCAGCGACAACCCCGAGTACCCCCGCACCGACTGCTACGGCAGCCTCGACGAGCTTAAGGCCGACTTCGGCGTGCGTCCCGACAACTTGCATCGTCCGTTCATCGATGAACTCACCCGGCCCAACCCCGACGATCCCACCGGCCAGTCGACGATGCGACGCGTGCCCGAGGTACTCGACTGCTGGTTCGAGTCGGGTTCGATGCCGTTCGCCCAAGTGCACTACCCGTTCGAGAACAAGGACTGGTTCGACGAACACTTCCCGGCCGACTTCATCGTCGAGTACATCAACCAGTCGCGCGGCTGGTTCTACACACTCCACGTGCTCGCGACGGCGATCTTCGACCGGCCTGCCTTCCAGAACGTCATCTGCCACGGCATCCTGCTCGCCGATGACGGTGCCAAGCTGTCGAAGAAGCTGCGCAACTACACCGAGCCGGAACTGATCTTCGAACAGCAGGGATCCGACGCGCTGCGCTGGTACTTCATGTCGACCAACATCGTGCGGGGTGGCGATGCGCGCATCTCCGACCAGGCGATCGACGACGTCGTGCGCCAGGTGATCCTCCCGATCTGGAATGCGTACTCGTTCTTCACTCTGTACGCGAATGTCGAGGGTCGCCGGGCGAGCTTCACACCGGACCCAGGCCCTAATGCGGACCTGCTCGACCGCTACATCCTCGCCAAGACCCGCGACCTCGTCGCAGCCGTCGAAGCGAGCATGGACGGCTACGACCTCCCCGGCGCAGCCATGGAGATCCAGTCGTTCATCGACGCGCTCAACAACTGGTACATCCGCCGCAGCCGTGACCGTTTCTGGGGCACCGGCGACGCATCGGGTGCCGACCTCGCCGGGCTCGACACGCTCTACACCGTGCTCGTCACGCTGGTGCAGGTGTCTGCACCGTTCCTGCCGATGATCACCGAGGAGATCTGGACCGGCCTCACCGGCGGTGACGACGCGCTCCCGGCATCGGTGCACCTGTCCGACTGGCCGAACGCTGCCTCGTATCGCAGCAACGACTCGCTCGTCGCCGCGATGGACCGGCTGCGAGATGTCGCGTCAACCGGTCTGCGACTTCGCGAAGACCAAGGCCTACGGGTGCGCCTACCGCTGGCCTCGGTCACGGTAGCCGGCCAAAACGCCAACACCCTCGAGCCGTTCGCAGAACTCCTGCGTGACGAACTCAACGTCAAAAACGTCCACGTCACCGAAGAGATCGGCAACCTTGCGACCTTCGTCCTCCGACCCGATGGCAAGGCCCTCGGCCCCCGCTTGGGCAAGGATGTCCAGACCGTCTTCGGCGCGGCCCGCAACGGCGAGTGGACGGCCAACGACGACGGCACCGTCGACGTTGGAGGCCATGTGCTCCAGCCCGACGAGTACGGGCTGGCGCTTGAATCACCCGAGGGTGTGGCGGCCGCATCCCTTCGGTCCAACGACGCCGTCGTCACGCTCGACACCATCGTCACCCCCGAACTCGAGGCTGAAGGGCTGGCTCGCGACATCGTGCGTGAGATCCAGAACGCTCGAAAAGCCGAGGACCTCGTCGTGACCGATCGGATCGCGGTGTCGATCGACGTCGCTTCCGACACGGCGTCGGCCGCCATCGCGGCGCACGAGGGCTACATCGCCGAACAAGTCCTCGCCACGTCGATCACCATGAGCGCTGGTGCCGACACCCTCACCGGTCATGATGCCACGGTCGGCGGCGAGCCGTTCCACTTCCAGATCGAGCGGTAACGTCTCGCGCCCTGGCCCCAAGCGCGACCAACGACCACAGGGTGGCACCCCCACCCGACGCCGCATCTTCAGCTGGGATGAGGTCGACTGCGTCCGCTGGGACGACACGACCGAAGGGCAGATCCTGTCGGGACGTGAGATGCGTCTCATCCGCGCTGTCTACCCACCCGGCTCGATCTACGAGATGCACAGCCATCCCCACGAACAATTCAGCCTGCTTCTCTCAGGCCGACTTCAACTCACCGTTGGCAACGAGTGACGCTCAGTTGCGTTGCGACGGCAGGTTGGCGATCACGTAGTTGACGATGTCGTCGGGGTTGCGGGACTGCATCATCAGTTCGCCTGGCCCGGTGAACACGAACACGAGACCCTCACCAGACTTCACCGACTTCCAGGCCGAATCGCTCGCCTTCTTGAGTTCCATCTGCACACTCTCAGCGAAGGCGACCATGTGGTTGGTGTCGACCACGACCTGCTGGCCGGGTTCGAGGGTGAAACGGTCAAGTGCTCCGTAGGTCGACAGCACGACCTTGCCCTGGCCGCTGGCGCGAAGCAGGAAGCCTCCCTCGCCACCGAACAGATTTTTCATACCGCCCCATTGGGTGTCGATCTCGACGCCCTGCTCGGCGCACAGGAACGAACCCCTCTGAATCATGAGCGGTTGGTCGGGGCGTACGTCAAACACCGTCACATCGCCCGGAAGCGAGGGAGCAAAATCGATCCAGCCACCGTGGGCAGCGGCGGTCGCGGTGGTGATGAAGAGCGATTCGCCACCGAGCACGCTTCGCTTGAGCCCCTTCACGAGACCGCCCTCGATCTTGGCGTCGAGGCTCGTGTCAGCCGCCATCGCCATCATCGCACCGGATTCGGCGCGGATCGCCTCCGATGGGCCAAGGATCGCGCGAGCGACCGAAAAGGAGGGATTGTGGCGAAGCTGGATGTCCATCTCCGGATCATAGATGAGAGGCCGCTGCCCCTGTTCGCATAGGGTCGCCGGCCATGACCGAACAACGAGTTGCGTTGGTGACGGGCGGTGCTCGCGGAATCGGAGCCGACGTGTGCCGCCAACTCCATGCCCAGGGCCGCCGCGTCGCGATCGCTGACCTCTTGGCCGCCGATGCCGAAGCCTTGGCCGGCGAACTCGGCGGCAAGGGCTACGCCTGTGACGTCACCAACAGCGAACGAGTCCGCGAGGTCGTCGCTGCGATCGAATCCGATCTGGGCCCTGTCGACATCCTGGTCAACTGCGCCGGATTCGACCGCTTCATCCGCTTCATCGACACCGACGAAGCATTCTGGGACACGATTATCGACATTAACTACAAGGGCACGCTGCGAACCTGCCACGCCGTGCTGCCTGGGATGATGGAGCGCGGGTGGGGCCGCATCGTCAACTTCGCCAGCGACGCAGCCCGGGTCGGCAGCTCGCTCGAGTCGGTGTACGCCGGCGCGAAAGCCGGCGTGATCGGCTTCACCAAGACGATCGCACGCGAGTCGGTCAAGAAGGGAGTCACGTGCAACGTGGTGTGCCCTGGCCCGACCGACACGGCCCTGATCCGCGAGATGGGCGAGCAAGGAGAGCTCCCGGCCAAGATCGTCGCCGGACTGGACCGCGCCATGCCGATTGGCCGGATGGCACAGCCCCACGAGATCGCCTACGGCGCCACCGTCTTCACCCACGACGATGCTGCGCTCATCACCGGCCAGACGCTGTCGGTCAGCGGCGGCCTCACCATGGCGTAACCCGGCGCCACCGTCAGCCCTCACATGGTCCGGCCGCCAGCCGATGGATCATCGAACCACGAATCGGAGTCCTCCCACGCGTATGCGCACCCTGTCCAGACTCACTCTCGTCGCCGTCATTGGCCTCGCAGGCTCCGCCTGCGGTGGCGGCTCCGATACCGAGGTGGCACAGGCTCCCTCTGAGATCGAGACCGCCCTCGCCGAGTACTTCGCCGACCCGGCAAACGGCACGTCCGTCACCAACCAGACCGATGCCGACTGTGTGGCCAAGGAGATCGTCGCGTTGTTCGGCGACGACACCCTGCGCGAACTCGGCGTCTCCGCCACGCTGGTCCCTGAACTCGACGACATGGGCATGACCGACGTGCAGGTCGGCTGGGTGCTCAGCGGCTTCAACAACTGCATTGACCCCGCCGCAGCGTTTTAGGACCTGATGGCCGAAGACATCGGCGATGAAGCCGCTGCCTGCATGGTTGACGCGTTGGGTGGGACCGTCATCAACGAGAGCCTTCGCGCCAGCCTGGCGAACGACACCTCGCAGATCGAGGACACCAACGACGCCTTCGGCTTCGCCGCATCGTTCTGCGGGATCGACTGATCACGCGGGCCTGACCACACCTTGCGTTCATCGCCTCGCCCGACCACTACGGTCGGGTGATGGCTGACGAATGGTTCAAAAAGTACGAGGGGCTGCGCTTCGAGCGTCGTGAGCACGGCATTCTCTGGATGACGATCGACCGCCCCGAGGCGCTCAACGCGACGACCGCGTCGATGCACTACGCACTCAGCCGGGTGTGGGACGACATCGACGACGACCCGGACACCCGGGTCGTCGTCGTCACCGGCGAAGGCAAAGCCTTTTCCGCGGGCGGCGACATGGAGTGGATCGACAGCTTCATCGGTGACGCTTCGCAGGTGCATGGCGTACTGGAGGAGGCCGGCGATGTCGTCCACCGCATCCTCCGTTGCCGCAAGATCATCATTTCGGCGATTAACGGTGTCGCGGTCGGCGCGGGCCTGGCCGTTGCGCTCATGGCCGACATCAGCCTCATCGACGAGGATGCCCGCTTCACCGACGGCCACCTCAGCATCGGCGTCGGGGCGGGGGACCACGCCGCCATCTGCTGGCCGCTGCTCTGCGGCCTCGCCAAGGCGAAGTATTACCTGCTGACAGCCGACTTCATCGACGGCAAGACGGCCGATCAGATCGGCCTCGTCAGCAAGTCGCTTCCTGGCGACGAACTGCTCGCCGAAGCCGAACGCGTAGCGACGAAGCTCGCCACGGGGCCTCAGCGAGCGCTCCAGTTGACGAAGCGATCGCTCAATCTCTGGATGCAGCAGGCGTCGCCAGTCTTCGAGGCGAGCCTTGCCTTCGAGATGCTTGGCTTCCTCGGCAGTGAATCCGTCGAGGGCGTCGCTGCCATGAAGGAACGCCGCAAACCGGACTTCGGTTGATCACGCAGAGAGTCCAGCCCCAACCAACCCATACCTTCACCGGTCGGCGAGGTCGCAACGAGCGACCGTCGATCTAACGTTTCAGCCATGCGGACCCGAGCGCTGATCCCCGTCATCACCGTCGCCCTTCTCACCGCTGCATGCGGTGGGGGTGAAGCCGAGGAACCCGGCTCCGCCGGGTCCACCAGCACCGCACCCCCTACCACTGAAGCGGCATCGGCAGCAGATAGCTCCACAACCAGCACCACGACAAAAGCTGCAGTCGACGACGC
Organism: Acidimicrobiales bacterium; assembly: GCA_029247365.1. Taxonomy (GTDB): domain Bacteria; phylum Actinomycetota; class Acidimicrobiia; order Acidimicrobiales; family Aldehydirespiratoraceae; genus UBA11606. The sequence continues at coordinate 9,696 of JAQWLJ010000033.1, forward strand.
CAACGATCCCGAAAGCGATACCACAGCGAGCGAACCAGCCCGCGATGAGCCAACCAAGCCACTCGCCAAGTCGGCGCCGGTCCCGCTCATCTCTATCGCTGACATCCCCAACCTCGTTGTGGCATGGGGTGCCGCCACCGGCGACCCGCTCGATGTCGCCCGTCGCCTCATTGGCTTCCCACTCGAGGTCAACGTCCCCGTCGCAAGCTCGCCGTATGGCGTACGCGTCGAACTCGACGGACGCGACGCAGCAGCGGACTGGCGCTGGGACTGGCGCTATGTTGCCAGCGCCGTCAGCGAGGTCGGCCAGGTCGACGCGGAGCTTCCTGAGGGTGGTCCCGGCACGATCGAGGGTCGGCTGCACTTCGAACCCCTCTTCGCGAGTTTCGGCTGGCGCAATGTCGCCCAAGTCATCAGCGACCCCAGCAATGGTGGCGGCGGCCCGCAGTCGGTGAACTGGGCGTACCAGAAGGACGATCCCATCTTTGTCCTCGGTGGGATCGCGGCCGAACCCATCAGCGCCCGGGCCTGGGTCGATGAGGACATCGACTTCCGAACCGGCGACGCCGTCGCCGGCTACACGGTCGAGATTGCCCTTCGGTCCCAACCCGGCGTCGTTGCGGTACCCCTCCTCGAGGCGCTCCTTCGTGAGGTGCCGGCTGTTCCCGGTTCGCGCCTGATCGAGCTCACGTTTGCATCGTACGACCGCAACGCAGACAGCTTTCTCGCCGACGAGGGGCTCCGCTACCTCGACCTCACGGCTATCTGGGAGCTTGTACCCGGGTCCGAGACGGCCGCGCACGAGCGCTACTCCACCGCGCTTACCGGGACCGCATTCCAGATGGGTGAAGAAAGTTTTTTCGACGAAGGATTCACCCGATTCACCGAGGCCACCGTTGATGGCAACGGCGTGTGGCGCCAGCCCGTGATCGTGCTTGACCGGTACCCCGGCTTCATCAGCGTGTGGGCCGACGACAACGGCGCGGCCATGAGCCGCATCGACATCACGTTCGAGCCGAGCCGCGAGGTCCTTGAACCACTCCCCGAGTAGGCGCCGTCAGCCTTTTGCGTCGAGCCGACGACCGCTATCAGTCAAGTTGATCTCCCACAACACCTTGTCAAGGGCATCGCTCGCTGCCATCGATGAGTAGCGCAGCGGGTTATCCGAAGTGACCGTCGACGCCATCGGTGAAAGAACCGTCCACGGCGTTGGGTGCGCAAACTGCACAACGCTGTACCGATCGCCCTGCTGGCCCTCACCCGAAACCACCCGGTGGATGCCCGACGGGATCGTTCCATTGCTGAGCCGCTCAAGCATGAGGCCGGTGTTGATGATCGCCGAGTCTTCCGGGGGCGCAGCGTCGATCCAACCCCCGTCGGTCTTGACCTGCAGTCCCGCAGCGGACGCCCGCGGTAGTGCGGTGATGAGGTTGATATCGGCGTGCTCACCGGCCCAGACGTGCTGCTCGCCGGGGGCTTGGTCCATCGCCGGATAGTGGATCGCTCGGGTGAGCGTCGCCCCATCGGTCAACATCTCATCGAAGAAGGTCTGGTGGGCGCCAAGGCCCTCCGCGATGATCCGCAGCACCCGGCGCTGCAGGTCGGCCACCGAATGATGGAACGCCATAAGTACGTCATGGACGCCGGGCAGGTCGCTTTCCGGCAGGGTTGGAGGCCCGTATCGCTGGGGGTACTTGGCGCGCAGTGGATGGCCTTCGCCGAGTGGAGCGCCCCAGTTGAGCATTTCCTTCCAATCGGGCACGTCGGCGATCGCTGCGGTCTCGACCAGCAGACCGGTATAGCCCGTCTGGCCGTTGCTCCCCGGCACCACGTAGGCGTCTTTGCGGTCCTGCGGCAGCGTGAAGAATGTCTCGAGTTGGGCGTAGGCCTCGTCGATCAAGTCGATCGACAGGTCATGTTCGACGTAGACAAACCCGGTGACGAGGCTGCGGGCAACGCCGTCGACAACGGCGCGGCGGGCATCAGCCGACCCAGACTCGAAGGCCAACAGATCGACGTCGAGAATCTCCATCTCCGAACCCTATCTCGGCGCTGTTTGCGCCTCGGCGGCGGAGAACGTCAGGCTGTGCCATGGCCTACCGTCCAAAGCCACGCGCCACCGCTGACGACCGCATTGCGACGATCGTCACCAAGGACTGGTTTCGGGCTCTCGCGCCGAAGGTCATCCCCCGGATGCACCGTGCGATGCGTGTCATCAGCCGGGGCAAGTTCGTGCCCGGGGCTGGACTGGTTTTGACCACAGTGGGCGCCAAGAGCGGAAAACTCCGCACGACGCCGCTCGAGGCGGTGCCGTGCTCCGACGGCACCTGGGTGATCGTCGGGAGCAACTTCGCCCAGGATCACCACCCGGCCTGGACGACCAACCTGATCGCAAACCCCAACACCGAGATGCTGATCCGCGGCCGCACCATGGCGGTCAAGGCCGACCTCCTCGAGGGCAACGAGCGCGAGGAAGCCTGGCAGCAGGCTCTCGCCCACTTCGCGGGATGGCAGGCCTACACCGAGATCACCGATCGGGAGTTTCGGATCTTCCGGCTCAGCCCCATCTGAGCATCTCCTGTCGGAGCGCCACAGTTCCCCGCACAACACACGCCACCGTCGCCAGCGTCATGATCGCTGTCCACACCGAGTTCATCTCGCTTCCGAAGCGACTGTCGAGTCAGTCGTCGGCGGCCAAGGAGTCGGCCAACCGTGGGAGAAGTGTGGCGAGTAGCTCGATCTCATCGGCACTGAGTCGGTCGATGAACAGTCGCCGGACCTCTTCGACATGGCCCGAAGCCGCCTCGCATAAGCGCTGGAACCCAGCGGCGGTCAGCACCACCCACAACACGCGGGCATCCACGTCGCAGCGTCCGCGTTCGACAACACCATCACGACTGAGGCGGTCGATGCGTTGCGAGAGCCGCGACGGTGAGTTGGTGACCGACTCGGCGAGGTCGGACATCCGCATTCGCCGATCGTCGGCCTCGCTCAGCCGCACCAGCACTTCGTAGTCATCGGTGGTGAGACCGCTATCGGTCTTCAGTTGACGGTCGGATGCAGCCAAGACGCGGCGACTGGCGTCGACCCAGCCCCGCCATGCCTGCTGTTCGCGCTCGTTCAACCAGTTTGGTTCCGACATCAGAGCAGATTCTATACGGGAAGGTTCAGTATTGAAATGAATGTTATCCACAGAGAGCTGAACCCCGATCGGGGGCAATCCTGGCGATCGAGCCAAATTACACACATCTTGTGGAAACACTGTGAAGCAATCTGTGGACGTGCATTGAGGCAGCGGTGCCCCGCCCGGATCTATGGTTCAGACCGTTGATATTGTAGGGAATTTGCAAAAAGGGGCATCTTCCCCTTGACGAATGTGTAATTACGCGGCTGTACTTACATTCCCCACCTCGATGAGGTGGGCGCGGGAGGGTGGTCAGACCGGAAGCCATCCACGGAGCCCGCCGGTGATTTCGGTGCGGGAAGAGGAAGAGGGGCGCCATATGGCGATCATTGAGGATCGGCTCTCAGCAGTCGATGATGCAGCGACGACGGTCGAGACCAGCACCACCATGCGGGTCAAGAAACGAAATGGATCGCTCGAACCCGTCGATCTGAACAAGATTGTGAATGCGGTGGCGCGGGCATCGGAAGGCCTCATGGGCGTCGATCCCATGGTCGTGTCCACCCGCACGATCTCAGCCCTGGCCGACGGCTCAACCACCCAGGAGCTCGACGAACTGTCGATCCGCACCGCTGCCGGCCTGATCGTCGAAGAGCCCAACTACTCCAAACTCGCTGCCCGAATGCTGGCCACCTACATCGACAAGGAGGTTCGTAACCAGAACGTTCCGTGGTTCTCGGAGTCGGTGGCTCTAGGTCACAAGCTCGGCCTGATCGGCGACGAGGTTCTCGAGTTCGTCACTACCCACGGCCCCGAACTCAACGCCGCAATCAACACCCAGCGTGACAAGAACTTTGAGTTCTTCGGCCTGCGCACGGTGTATGACCGCTACCTGCTGCGTCACCCCACAACCCGCGACGTCATCGAGACCCCGCAGTATTTCTTCCTGCGGGTCGCCTGCGGTCTCGCGACCAACCCGGAAGAGGCCATCAAGTTCTACGACCTCATGTCGTCGCTCGCGTACCTCGCCTCGTCCCCCACCCTGTTCAACTCCGGCACCACCCACCCCCAGATGTCGAGCTGCTACCTGCTCGACTCGCCAGAAGACTCCCTCGAGGGCATTTACAAGCGCTACACCGACATCGCCCGGCTCTCAAAATTCGCCGGTGGCATCGGCGTCGCCTGGCACCGAATCCGCTCCAAGAACAGCCTGATCGTCGGCACCAACGGCCTGAGTAACGGCATCGTTCCTTGGCTGAAGACCCTCGACGCCTCCGTCTCTGCGGTCAACCAGGGGGGTCGTCGCAAGGGTGCTGCGTGCGTCTACCTCGAGAGCTGGCACGCCGACATCGACCAGTTCCTCGAGCTGCGCGACAACACCGGCGACCACGCCCGCCGCACCCACAACATCAACCTCGCCAACTGGATCCCCGACCTCTTCATGGAGCGCGTCGAGAAGGACTGGCAGTGGAGCCTCTTCGACCCCAAGCAGGTCCCCGAGCTCATCGACACCTTCGGCGACGAGTTCCGCGCCATCTACGAGCAGGCTGAAGCCGACGGCCGCTACGAGAAACAGGTCCCGGCCCGGCAGCTCTACCAGCGCATGATGAAGACGCTGGCCGAGACGGGCAACGGCTGGATGACCTTCAAGGACTCCAGCAACGAGAAGTGCAATCAGACGGGTCCTGGCGCCGACGGTGAGGCCAACGCCCGTGACCGAGTCGTCCACCTCTCCAACCTCTGTACTGAGATTCTCGAGGTCACCTCCCAGGCCGAGACCGCCGTGTGCAACCTCGGCTCGGTCAACCTCGGCGAGTTCGTCGTGGATACCGACGGCGACATCGGCATCGACTACGAGCGCCTCGGCGAGGTCGTCCGCCAAGTCGTGCCGTTCCTCGACCGAGTGATCGACATCAACTTCTACCCGACCGACGAGTCCGGCGCCTCCAATGAGCGCTGGCGCCCTGTCGGCCTCGGCCTGATGGGTCTGCAGGACGTCTTCTTCAAGATGGGCGTGCCGTTCGACTCCCCGATCGCTCGCGATGTCAGCCGTCGGATTTCCGAGGAGATCTACTTCAACGCCCTGTGGGCCTCGACCGAGCTTGCCGAGGCCAGCGGGCCCCACGCCGCCTTCAACGAGACTCGTGCGGCGCTTGGCGAACTGCAGTTCGACCTCTGGGGTGTCGAGCCATCAGACTCCGAGCGCTGGAGTGGGCTGCGTGAGCGAATCAGCCAGCACGGCCTGCGCAACTCGCTCATGATCGCCATCGCCCCGACTGCGACGATCGCGTCGATCGCTGGCTGCTACGAATGCATTGAGCCGCAGGTCTCCAACCTCTTCAAGCGCGAGACCCTCTCGGGCGAGTTCATGCAGATCAACCGTTACCTAGTGAAGGAGCTCCAGGCCCGCGGTATGTGGGACGCCCAGATGATCGCCGACGTCAAGAAGAGCGAAGGCTCGATCCAAGACGTCGATCGCATCCCCGAAGACCTGAAGGCGATCTACCGCACAGCGTGGGAGATCCCAATGAAGAGCCTCATTGAGATGGCGGCCGAGCGCGGTGCGTTCATCGACCAAAGCCAGTCGCTCAACCTGTTCATGGAGTCGCCCAGCATCGGCAAGCTCTCGTCAATGTACATGTACGCCTGGAAGGCCGGTCTCAAGACCACGTACTACCTGCGTTCCCGTCCCGCGACCCGAATCAACAAAACCACCACCCCCGGCGGCGGGCCGAATGGCGGTGGCCAACCAGTACCGGAAACAAAGATGTTCACCGAAGAAGAGGCCATCGCCTGCTCCCTGGAGAACCCCGAATCATGTGAGGCATGCGACTGATGGCTCTGGCAGAAGATCCCACCTTCGGCGAGGCAGTAGCCCCCGCCTACGACGAGTCCACGCTCGGGCATTCGGCAAGGCGAGGTGCCCACACCAACATCCTTGATCCCGGCTTCGACCTCACGTTGCGGCCTATGCGGTACCCGCAGTTCTTCGAGATGTACAAGGACGCGATCAAGAACACCTGGACGGTCGAGGAGATCGACTTCTCCGACGACCTGACCGATCTCGATCGCAAGCTGATGCCGGCCGAGAAGCACCTGATCAGCCGACTCGTAGCGTTTTTCGCCACCGGCGACTCGATCGTGGCCAACAACCTGGTGCTCAACCTCTACCAGCACATCAACTCGCCCGAAGCCCGGATGTACCTGAGCCGGCAGCTCTACGAAGAGGCGCTGCACGTCCAGTTCTATTTGAATCTGCTCGACAACTACATCCCCGACCACGACGAGCGGGCCGAAGCCTTTGCCGCCATCGAGAACATCCCCTCGATCCGGGCCAAGGCCGAGTTCTGCTTCAAGTGGATGGGCGGAGTCCCCGACGGACCGCTGCAGACCGAAGAGGACCGCAAGCGGTTCCTCATGAACCTCATCTGCTTTGCGACATGCATCGAAGGTCTGTTCTTCTTCGCCGCCTTCGCCTACGTGTACTTCCTGCGCAGCAAGGGGCTGCTCAACGGTCTCGCCGCCGGCACCAACTGGGTGTTCCGCGACGAGTCGATGCACATGAACTTCGCCCTTGAGGTCATCAACACGGTCCGGTCTGAGGAACCTGGCCTGTTCGATGACGACCTCGGGCAGCGCATCACCGCGATGATCGAGGAGGCGGTCGATGCCGAGTTCAAGTTCGCCGAGGACCTCCTTGGTGAAGGCGTGCCCGGCATGTCTACTGGCGACACCCGCACGTACCTCGAGTTCGTTGCCGATCAGCGCCTGAGCCAGCTCGGCCTTCCCAAGCGATTCAACGCGTCGAACCCGTTCTCCTTCATGGAACTGCAGGACGTGCAGGAGCTCTCGAACTTCTTCGAGCGCACCGTGTCGGCCTACCAGGTCGGGATCGAGGGCGACGTCGCCTTCGACGAAGACTTCTAACCAGGGTCTGGCTTCCCCAAGCCACCACTACGCCCGGTTTCACCAACCGGGCACTACCCCTCGACGGCCGCCCTGCACACCACGGGGCGGTCGTCCCGCGTCCGGGATCGGAAGGGGCGTGTCGCGCTGAGGCGCAGTGGATCGAGACGGGCGGTGCCGAAGGTGATGCTGACGAAGACCCGCTCCACCCGGACCGCGGGATACGAGTCTCGAGAGACTCAGCCGGTCAATAACCAGTCACGCCGTGATACGGCCGACCAGCCGCCTCGGCCTCCTCGTAGATCCGCATGAAGTTCTCACCGAAGGGATCCTGGCCCTGCAGCGGCATCGCCGCCCGCCGGATGGTCCAGTCGTGGGGCGCTAGGTCGTCGGCGATTGCATAGTTGCGGGCCGCGCCGGACTGGTCGTTGCGGTGACGCAGCTCGTTCGCGATCCGGAACCGAAGCCGGGCCTGCTCCTCGTCGGCGCTGAGGTCGCCGACAGACTCGCGAATCTCGTCGGCGGTCAGTTCGGTCGTGTCGTCACGCACCCAGGCCCGGACCCGATCATGCTGCTTGTCAGAGTCGATACCGGTGAACTCGCGGAACAAATCGGTCCCGAACGCACTCCAGTTTGGGTGCACGATGCGATCGTTTTCATCGATCATCACGACGGTCGGCACGTTCGAGATTGCGTACAGCTCGGTGAGCAGATGGTCAGGATCCATCAGGACCGGAAACGTGATGTCCTGAGCGAATTCGCGAACGGCATCGGTGTTCTCATCGATTGCCGCTGCGATGACGACAAAATCGGTGTGACCCTCGGCGTGAAGTTCGTTTTGCAGTGCCTGCCACCCGGGCAGGTCAAAGGCACAACCTCACCAACTCGAGAAGGCGACAAGCAGCCGCTTCTTACTGCGGTGGTCGGACAGCGCCGTGAGTCCACCATCAAGATCAGGTAGTGCGAAATCGGGGGCGACGAGATCAATGAGCGCCGAGCGACGGCGTCCCCGGTCGGCCCCCATAGCCGAGAGCCCGGACTCGCTGTCGATCGCAACCGGCCGGTCGAGCAGCTCAGCAAGGATGACAAGATCGAAACCGGCGTCACCGACGAGCGCGCCTCGGTCGGGCACGATCACGCACGTGTCGTCTTGGCAGAGTCCCTCCGGCTTGAGCTCCCAGCCCAGGTCGGCAAGCTGCGCTCGGGTGAGCGTTCCCGTCGATTCGAGGATTGCCGTGTCGTTGGCCATTAGGCGATCGTAGCCCGATTGTCGTCGGGGGACGGAGGGGCGGCAAGGACCCAGAACACGACACCGAACGCTGCGGTTACACCGAGGATCGTGAAGCCGAGTTGGTAGTTGCCAGTCGAGTCGGCGAGCACGCCGGCGAGGACTGGACCAGCGATGGAGCCCATCGTGACAATGATCTGTGACCAGCCCATGATCGATGCGAAAGCGGTGGAGCCGAAGTAATCGGCTCGGATCGCCTGCATCTGGGGACCACGAACTCCCCAGGCGATGCCGTGCAGCACGACGAATACGCCAACTGCGGCGACGTGTTCGACCCACGCCAGAATTATCAGCGCAGCACCGTGCATGAGCATGGCGATGCCTGCGATCAGGCGCTTGTTCATGCGGTCGCCCAGGTAGCCGCCGAGGGCGGTGCCGACGATCTGGAAGAGCGGCACGAGGCCAGCGATGAGCGCAGCCCGTCCGGCCGAGTAATCACGATCCTCGGTTAGGTACAGCGCAAGGTGCGCCATACTTGACGACACCACCAGGAGTGCGGCTCCATGGCCAAGGGAGATCATCCAAAAGCCCCGGGTGCGCATCGCCTCACCTGCGGTGTAGTGACGGTCGGTGACGCCCTCGGCCTTGGGTTCGGCCGCCGTGTCGACCTCGAGGAGACCATCCATCGGTTCGCCGTAATCCTCCGGTGTGCGGTTCGCGATCGCGGCCGCCCACCACGCAGCGCACGAGAGAATCGATCCCGCGATGATGATGGTGGGTCGCCAACCGATTCGAGCGAAGCCCCAGACCAGAATCGGGGCGCAGAGACCGCCGAAGGCGAAGCCCATCGTCAGAATCGACATGGCTTGAGCTCGCCGCCGTTCGAACCAGCGGACTGTTGCTGACGTAATCGTGAGGAAGCCGATCAGGCTCATCGCCAGCGCAAGGATCAGCATCGCAACAACGAACTCGGCTTGTGTGTCAGCCCAGGCGATAGCGAGGAATCCGATCATGCCAATGACAGCGCCGGCCCGCATCACCTTCTTGATGCCCTGGATGCCGATGGCTCGGCCTTGGATCGGACCGAAGACGGCGGTCTCGGCGCGGGTGCCCGCGTAGACGAACGACAGGAACGATTTCGACCAGCCGAACTGATCGCGTAGCTCCACAGCCATGTTGCCGTAGCCCTGTACCCAGATCATCGACTGAAGCGACCACACCACCGAGTTGGCGCCGACGACGCGCCACCCGGTGTACGCGCGGCGTTTGGGTTGAGCAGGCACCGCGTCGGTCATCCATGCGACTCTAGAAGCCCACCCCCCGACGATCCTCACTCAACGCACGCTGGAATTCGGCGGGCACTTCAGCTGCTTCCCCGCCGTTGGCAATGACTCCTGTGAACACGTCCATGAGCAGTTCGGAGATGGAGCGTCGTTCGCTCTCGCTGCGATCGCATCCAACCAGTGGGTGGCGCGAGGACCGCAGCCCGACACCACCGCGCCACCGGAGCGACGACGGACTGCCCCATCGCAACGAGCCAATCGGCTCCGGTGGCAGCTCGTTGATGGAGCTGAGCGTTCGGCCTTGGTCAGTGACCTACTGCGCTCAGATAGCGATGAAAGTCCACGATCGTGCCTTCACGGTCGTCGTCAGCAAGTGGACCGGCATAGTCCTGCGCACTCGGTGCCACGAGATTGTGGTGGATGCGTTCGAGAACGGCCTGGTCCTCACCATTGATCTCCCGCCAGAGGTCAATCGTGGCGTCGATGATCTCGTCGGGGCAGTCGCGGAACGCCGAGACGCTCCATCGGATGAGCGTGCGATCGATCGACAGGGGCAACACGAGGAAGGAGGCACAGAACGTGGCGTTCTGACAGGCCACCTGAGTCGGGAACCGCTGCCACAGAAACGAACGACCCCGCTGCTCGTCGGTGAGCGCGGGCTCGCCGGGCGTCGTCGATCGCACGCCCGCAGGAAAGGTGGAGTAGTAGCTCGTGAACTCCGGGCCCGACGGGCCTTTCGAGGCAAGCCGTGATGGGGTAAGCGGATGCAACGAGTCCCGGTGCACGACCGAGAGATGCGAGCCCTCCATGAAGTTTTCGACCATCGCCTTCCAGTTGCAGGCCCAGATCTCGGTCTCGGCGTGGCAGAAGCGCATCTCTGCCGTGTTGAACGGCGCAAGCTCGGTGTTGAACACCGAAATCGATGGCAGCGGCGCAGGATCGTCGGTGACAGCCACGGCCACGAAGCCGTGCTCATCAACCGCAAGGGGCCACGCGGGCAGCCGACAGTCGGCAACCGTTGCTGGATCCGTGAACGGGGCCACGCGCAGCTCGCCGTTCACCGCATACGACCACGCGTGATACGGGCACGTGAATGTGCTGGCCGTACCTTCGCCGTCGGCGACCGGCGTCCCCCGATGCCGGCAAATATTCGAGAGTGCCCGCAGTTCACCATCGTCACCTCGGACCAGCAGCACCGGCTCGTCAAGGATCGTGATGGTCAAGAAGTCACCTGGCGCGGCAAGTTAATCGGCGCGGCCGACACAATCCATCCGGGGCGCAGGATCGTCTCGATCTCGTGTTCGAGGCGCGCTGGGTCGGTTTACGCCCGACCGGGAAGCGTTCTGCGAGCCACCGCTGGCTCAGTCGTTGCGAGGGAACCCGAGATCGACTGTCGAGGTCGACGGGTCGGGCCAGCGCGTGGTGATGGCTTGAGGCTTGGTGTAGAAGCGCACGCCCTCTGGGCCGTACATAGCCGTGTCGCTGAAGATCGAGTCCTTCCACCCACCGAACGAGTGGTAGGCGACTGGAACCGGGATCGGCACATTGATTCCCACCATGCCGACCGGCGCCTCTTCGGTGAACCGGCGAGCAGCTCCGCCGTCGCGCGTGAAGATGGCTGTGCCGTTGCCGTATGGGTTGTCTTCGAGGAGCTTGATGGCGTCGTCGAACGTCGCCATGCGGACCACCCCGAGGAGCGGGCCGAACACCTCGTCTTGGTAGACGGTCATGTCGGGGGTGACGTCGTCGAGCAGTGTGCACCCGAGGAAGTAGCCGTCACCATCGAAGTGGGCGTCACGTCCGTCGAGCACGACGGTGGCCCCGGCATCGGCGCCAGCGCCAATGTAGGAGGCGACGCGGTCGCGAGCCTCCCGGGTAACGAGCGGACCCATTTCCGATGACGGTTCCATACCATCGCCGATGTTGAGCGCACGCGTTCGCTCGGCGATTGCGACGACCAACCGATCGGCAGCATCGCCAACCGCCACAACGACCGAGATCGCCATGCACCGTTCGCCGGCCGATCCGAAGGCGGCGGACACCGCAGCGTCGGCTGCGAGACCAATGTCGGCATCGGGTAGCACCAGCATGTGGTTTTTGGCACCGCCGAGCGCCTGGACCCGCTTGCCGTGCTCGCTGGCGGTTCGATGGATGTACTGAGCGATTGGGGTCGACCCGACAAAGCTCACCGCCTTGACGTCGGGGTGTGTCAGGATGCGGTCGACGGCGGTCTTGTCACCGTTGACGACGTTGAACACACCGTCAGGGAAACCGGCCTCGTGGATGAGTTCGGCGAGGAAGAGGGCTGACGTTGGGTCCTTCTCGCTCGGCTTGAGGATGAACGTGTTCCCGCAGCCAAGCGCGTTGGGAATCATCCAAAGCGGCACCATCGCGGGAAAGTTGAAGGGCGTGATCCCGGCCACCACACCGAGCGGGCGCCGCACCGTAGTGACGTCAACGCCGGTCGAAACCTGGTTTGAGTGCATGCCTTTCAACATCTCGCCGATGTTGCAGGCGAACTCGATGTTTTCGAGGCCGCGAGCGACCTCACCCATCGCATCACTGTGCACCTTGCCGTGCTCGGCGGTGATCTTGGCGGCCAACTCGCTGGCGTGCTGATCGACGAGATTGCGCAGGTTAAACATTGCCTTGGTGCGGGTGGCGACCGACGAGTGCCGCCAGTCCTGCCAGGCCGCGTGGGCGGTGGCGACGGCATGGTCGACCTCGTCGACCGATGCCAGGGCGATTGCGCCAGTCTGGGTACCGGTGGCGGGGTTGAACACTGGCGCCGTATTTCCCGACGTGCCTGTGACGGCCTGGCCCCCCACGAAGTGTCCGAGTTCGGTGATCTCGTTCATGACTAGTTCTCCTCGATTCAGCGGTTGGCGTTGATGTCGTCGATGGCCGCAAGCATCGCCCGGACGCCTTCGTCCATCTCTGCCTCAGTGACGTTAAGCATTGGGGCGATCCGAATCACGTTGCCGTACAGACCGCCCTTTCCAACGAGCAGGCCGTGGGCTCGGCAACGCTCAAGGAACGCACCCGCAGTGCCCGCATCGGCTTCGTTCGACCCGTCGTGGACGAACTCGATCGCCTGCATGAGGCCCTTGCCGCGGAGTTCGGCCATCCATTCGTTGGCCGCTACCGCTGCCTCCAGACCGGCGGCGAGCTGCCGACCGCGAGCCAACGCATTTGCCTGCATGTCCTCATCTTCGAGCGCCTGCAGCGTCGCGTTTCCAGCCGCAGCCGACAGCGGGTTGCCGCCGAATGTCGAGAACGAGGTGACCTCGATGGTGTCCATGATTTCGGCTCGGGCCACCACGCCAGCAAGCGCTGCCCCGTTGCCGACACCCTTCGCGAACGTGAGCATGTCGGGGACCGTGTCGTGGGCCTGATAGCCCCAGAAATGCTCGCCAGTGCGACCCCACCCGGTCTGAACCTCATCGGAGATCAGCAGGATGCCGCGGGCGTCGAGTTCCTTCTTGAACGCACCAAAGAAGCCGTCAGGCGGCGTGGCGAACCCACCGACACCCTGGATGGGCTCAGCGATCAGACATGACACATCGCCGGCCGACATCATGTCGAGCACCTGGGCAAGGTCGTCGACACACGCGTCGGTGAAGGCAGCGTCGTCGAGATCGCGGAACGGGCTGCGAAGCCGGTAGCCGCCTTGAACAAAGTTTACGTCGAGCCCCGAGATCGAGGTCGAGGACCATGAGCTGTGCGAGGTGATTGCCTGCGAGGTGAACGAGCGGCCGTGGTAGCTGTTGCGCATCGCCAGGACTTGGTTGCTCTTGCGGAAACTGGTGGCGAGCAGCAGGGCCGTGTCGTTGGCCTCGGTGCCCGACGCGGTGAAAAAGACACGGGCGTCAGGAATGCCTGAGAGCCCGGTAATTCGCTCGGCAAGCTCGATCATGGGCTCGTTGAGGTAGAGCGTCGACGTGTGCATCACCTTCTCGGCCTGCTGGGCGACCGCAGCGCAAACCTTCGGATGGTTGTGACCGATCATCGTGGTGAGCACGCCACCGAAGAAGTCGAGATAGCGGTCGCCGCCTGCAGTGAAGACATAGCTGCCCTCACCCCGATCGATCGAGATCGGCTCGGCGAACATCGGCTTGACGAACGACGGAAGGACGGCCCGGTATCGCTCGAGCAGTTGCGCATCGACAGAAGAGTTCTCCATGCCGGAATCATCGCCCGTATTTTGATTGCATACAACCACATCTTTGTTCTATACAAAGGTCTGTGAGCGTGAACCTGCAGACGATTGCAGCCCAGATCGGCGGCCGTACCGCAGCCGATATCGCGGCATCCATCGCTCGAGCGATCCGTGCCGGCGAGATCGCTTCCGGCAGCTCTCTCCCCACGGTTCGGAACCTTGCTGACGCACTCGATATCAGCCCGAGCACCGTGTCTGACGCTTGGCGCACGCTCCGCCACTACGGGCTGATCGAGACCGATCGACGACGAGGTACCACCGTGCGCGCCAATCGGCCGTTCGGTAGTGAGCGCTGGTGGCACGTCCCCGTCGCCCCGGGAACGCTCGACCTCGACCTCAGCACTGGCACACCCGACCCCGCCCTGCTTCCCGACCTCAGCGCGGCACTCGGCCGCGTGCGGCTCGACCACCAGGTGACGAGCTATCTCGATCGGCCATTGCTCCCCGCGCTCGAGGAAGAACTCCGAAGTCGCTGGCCCTTCGATGCCGCGGCCATCACGATGCTCGACGGAGCCCAAGACGCTCTCGACCGCATCATCGCCATCACGATCGGGCTGGGCGACCGAGTCATCGTTGAGACGCCAACCTTCCCGCCTCTGCTCGACATGCTCGAGTTAGCCGGTGCCGCGATCATCGGTGTGCCGGTCGATGCCGAGGGGCTCGATCCCACCGACCTCGCGACCGCCCTCGCCGAGCCAGCCCGAGCGATCTTCCTGCAACCCCGGGCCCATAACCCAACCGGCGTAGCACTCACGACCACCCGAGCGTCAGCCATCGCCACACTCCTCGAGCCAACCACGACACTCATCGTCGAGGATGACCACTCCGGTGACGTCGCCGGCATCCCGCTTGTGAGCCTCGGCCGGTGGCTGCCGGATCGCACGATCCACATCCACAGTTTCTCCAAGAGCCATGGCCCCGATCTTCGCCTCGCAGCCGTCGGCGGTGCAGCTGACTCGATCAGCGCCATCGTGCGGCGCCGACAGCTTGGGCCGTCGTGGACCAGCCGCCTGCTCCAGCAGGTCCTTCTCGCATTGCTCACCGATCCGCATGCACAGGCATCCGTGGCGGCGGCAGCCGACGTGTACCTCGACCGTCGCCGGGCCCTCGGGGCCGCACTGGAGGATCGCTACCTCGGAATCGGCCCGCTCGGGACCGGCCTCAACCTCTGGGTCCCCGTCGCCGACGAGCAGTCGACAGTCGTCGCGCTTGCCGCCCTTGGTGTGGGCGTTGCGCCAGGAAGGCCGTTCGACGTCACGCCGTCGGCCTCCGGTCATGTTCGGGTAACCATCTCAACGCTGGATGAACCAACCCAACTCGCCGATGCGATTGCTGCTGCGGCAACTGCCACTGATGCAGGCTACGGACCCACGAGTCCCCGATAGCGGCTGCAGCGAACCGCAGCCATCTGCTCACTGGTGACCGATGGCTCCGACCGGTACGGCGTCATCGACGGACCGTCCCAACCCACGGGCCGCCCGCTACCAACTCGCTGCGATGTACTGCGTCTCACAGAACTCGAAGATGCCCTCATGCGCACCTTCGCGACCCAAGCCCGACTGCTTCATGCCACCAAATGGCGCGGCCGGATCCGACATTGCACCGCGGTTGATCCCGACCATGCCGGCGTGGATCCGCTCCCCCACGCCCATCGCCCGGGCAACATCACCCGAGTAGACATATGCGGCGAGACCCATCTCGGTGTCGTTCGCCCAATCGATCACCTGATCGGTGTCGGTGAACGGGATGACCGGAGCGACCGGACCAAAGATCTCCTCGCGGGTGATGGGCGACGCCATCGTGACATCACCCAACACCGTCGGGGCATAAAAAAAGCCTGGGCCGTCGAGGCGGGCTCCACCGACCGCGGCGGTGGCACCCGCCGCGAGCGCACCTTGCACGAGGCCATCGATCGTCTCGATGGCACCAGCGTTGATCATCGGGCCGCACGTGACACCGTCGTCCATGCCGTTGCCGACCTTCACCGCCCCCATGGCGGCGGCCAGCTTCTCGGTGAACTCGGCTGCGATGTTGCCGTGCGCGAACATCCGGTTGGCAGCAGTACACACCTCTGCGGAATGCCGCATCTTGGCGACCATGGCGCCCTCGACCGCCGCGTCAAGATCGGCATCGTCAAACACGACGAAAGGCGCATTGCCACCAAGCTCCATGCCGACCTTCAGAACCCGGTCGGCACATCGCTTGAGCAGGACCCGCCCGACCTCGGTCGAACCGGTGAACGACACCATGCGGGTCGCGCTGTGTTCGGTGGCCGCGTCGAACCACGAGCCCGACGAGGCGGTCGGCACCACGTTGACCAGCCCAGCCGGCACGCCGGCCTCCTCGAGCAGCTCGGCGATCCGCAACGCAGTCAGTGGGGTCTCCTTGGGCGGCTTGATGACGCATGCGTTGCCAGCTGCCAGGGCGGGCGCGACCTTGCGCGTGATCATTGCGGCCGGGAAGTTCCATGGCGTCACCATCACCACAACGCCGACTGGCGGATGGTGGACGATGATCTTGTTGGCCCCACCCGGCGCTGTCTTGATCGTGCCGTCGATGCGCACCGCCTCTTCGCTGTTCCAACGGAAGAACTCGGCTGCGTACGCGATTTCACCCTTGGCATCACCGAGTGGCTTGCCGTGCTCGAGGGTGATCAGGGTGGCGAGTTCGTCGGTGTGGTCGATAAGTGTTTGCCAACACGACCGCAGGACCTCGGCTCGGACCCGAGGCGCAGTCTGCGCCCACGAGCGCTGCGCCTGGTCGGCCGCCTCGACCGCCGCGGTTGCCTCGGTTGGGCCTCCGGCCGCAACGCGGGCGATTTCGTCGCCGGTCGCCGGGTTGGTCACCGCTACGCGGTCTGGCCCGTCGGACCACACACCGCCGATCAACATCTGCGTCTGCATGGCAGAACGATGGCACGGACCGCTCCAATTACCAACCGTCACAACGACGACCTAGTTGGTGAACTCAGCCGTGGGTTGTCGCCATGACAGGCGCTCGGTCAAACCATGGCAACATCCACTGAACCGCTGGCCCGATCGCCACGAGCGACCAGACCGTTCCCCAGCCGATCGTGCCACCGAGAGCGAATCCGGCAGTGAATGCCATCGCTTCGACCCCAAAGCGACCGGATCGGATCGAAACACCGCGCTCGTTCAGGCCAAGCATCAGCCCGTCGCGAGGCCCTGGGCCCCAGTGAACGCCGAGGTACATCGACGAGCCGAGGGCGACCACGAGCGGCCCTGACAGCGTGAATGCGGCACGGGCCGCCCAGTGCTCGGGTGACTCGATGAGCCAGAGGGTGAGGTCCGTCGCCGGACCGATCAGCAGGACATTCATGATGGTCCCACGACCGACCCTGACCCGCATGGTGAGCACGACGACGAAAACGCACACGCCTGTCAGGACGGTCGCACCACCGATCGAGAGCGGGGTGCGGTCAGCAATGCCGTCGTGGAAGACGGTCCACGCGCCCTGCCCGAAACCACCGATGACGGTGAATGCCAGACCCGCACCAAAGACGTAGAGCCCGACGACGATCTGGACGAGCCGTCTACCGGCTTCGCTCACTCTGTACGCTCGACATCGCCCCCGAAGCCCTCGGTGCCGGAGGCGCCTGCGGCGGAGCCGAGTCGCTCCAGCGAAACCGTGCCCAGCGAGGGCGATGGCGTGAACGTCACGGGCAGCTTTTTCACGCCACCGATGAAGTTCGACCGCAGGTAAGAGATCTCGCCGTCGAGACCAATGTCGGGGAGTCGCGTCGCGATCTCGCGGAACATGAGCTTGATCTCCATGCGGGCGAGGTTGGCTCCGAGGCAGAAGTGTGGGCCGCCGCCACCGAACCCGACATGGTCGTTGGGCGTCCGTTCGATGTCGAAGGACCACGGGTCCTCAAACGCTCGGGGGTCTCGGTTGGCTGCGACGTGCCACATCACGACCTTGTCGCCAGCTTTCATCTGCACGCCGTTGAGTTCGTAGTCTCGGGTGCACTGACGCCGAAAGTGCATGACCGGTGAGGCCCAGCGCACGACCTCGTCCACCATCGTGTCCTCATAGCGAGCCGGGTCGCTAACGTACATGTCCCACTGGTCGGGGAAGTCAAAGAACGCCATCATCCCGCGAGTGATCGAGTTTCGCGTCGTCTCGTTACCGGCGACCGACAGGAGGAGAAAGAACATGTCGAACTCGTCCTCGGTGAGCCTCTCGCCGTCGAGATCCACCGAGAGCAGGGTGGTGATGATGTCGTCGGCTGGTTGATCGCGTCGTTCAGTCTGCAGTGCCCGGCTGTACATGAAGAGTTCGGTAGCAGCGCTTGTTGCGTCGTCGGGATCGGCCGCGAAGTCGGGATCGTTTCCCCCGATCATGCGGTTGGTCCAGTCGAAGATCTTGGAGCGGTCTTCAATGGGGATGCCCACCATCTCGGCGATCGCCTGCAGCGGCAACTCGGCCGAGAGCTCCTCGACGAACTCGGCGTCGCCGCGCTCCGAGACGCGATCGATGATGCTGTCGGTCCGGTTCTGGAGATAGTCCTCGAGTAGCTGGATCATCCGCGGGGTGAAACCGCGCGACACGATGCGCCGGAACCGTGTGTGCTTGGGGGCATCGAGCTCGATCATCAGACCGTCATTCATGGCCTGGGTCATCGGGTGCGAGAAGTCGGGCTCGGTCATCTGCGTACCTGCCGCATTCGACGAGAAGATGTCGGCCTGCCGGTTGACTTCTTTGAGATGGGCAAGGCGGGTGATTGCCCAGTACCCCGGACCGGCGTCGCCCTCGTCAATCCAATGGATGCCCGGGTCGGTCTCTCGCAGACGAGCGAGGAGCTCGTGGTGCTCCTGACGCTGGAACGCATCGTGATCCCAGAGATCGATGTTGAGGTCAGTCATGGCCACTCCGAAGGTCGTTTCGCGGGGAGGAGAGTTCGCTTCCTGGGAAGGAAACCGTAGCGGTATTCGCCAGCGGGCGCCTGCCACCAACCGAGCGTCGGGGCCTCGAACCTCAGCCAACCAGATCGCGCATCAATCGGTCGACGGCAACCGATGGCGTCAGTGTGCCCGCCACAACCGCTGCCTCAGCCACAGCCCGAGCCGACGAGAACGACTCGTCGAGCTCGTAGTGAGCGAGCAGTCGCTCCTGCAACATCGTTTGCATCCAGTCGAGCTTCTGTGCCCGGCGCCGGGCATCTCGTTCCCCATTTGCGCTCGACTGTGCCCGGTGGCGTTCGACCTCGGCCCACAGCTCACCGAGTCCGGTACCTTCCAGGGCCGAACACGTCAGCACGGGCGGCTCCCATGCCTGCCCAGGTGGCTGTACGAGATGCAGCGCTCGGCGGTAGTCGAGCGCTGCTTGTTGCGCCTTCTCGACATTGGCGCCGTCAGCCTTATTAACGGCAAGGAGGTCGGCGAGTTCGAGCACGCCTTTCTTGATGCCCTGAAGCTCGTCACCGGCGCCGCTGAGCATCAGCACGACGAAGACGTCGACCATCGCGTGCACGACCGTCTCACTTTGGCCAACACCAACCGTCTCGACGAGGACAACGTCGTATCCGGCCGCTTCGAGCACAACCATCGCCTCGCGTGTCGCCCGGGTTACCCCGCCGAGCGTGCCCGCTGACGGCGACGGCCGAATAAAGGCGTTCGGGTCGACTGCGAGGTCTTGCATCCGCGTCTTGTCGCCGAGGATCGAACCACCCGAGCGCGAACTCGACGGGTCGACCGCCAAGACCGCGACCTTGTGACCGGCCGTGGTCAGCTGCAGGCCGAGCGCCTCGATGAACGTCGACTTGCCAACACCGGGCACCCCGGTGATCCCCACCCGGTGGGCGTTGCCACTGTGCGGTAGCAACTCGTCGAGCAGGGCGGCTGCATTGGCCCGATGCGCGGGCAGGGTCGACTCGACGAGCGTGATTGCCTGGCCAATGGCGGTTCGATCCCCGGCCAGGACTCCAGCGGCGAGGTCAGAAGCCGCACGTGCACCAGAAGCCATGGCGCGACGCTACCTATGATGCGGCCCATGATCCGTCATCACGTCCTCATCACGCTCAACAACGACGCGAAACACGTCGCTGACCAGATCGTCACCGAACTCGCCGCCTACGCGCCGACATGTGCGACCGTGCGCGCCTACCAGGTTGGCCGCGACATCGGTTTGGCCGACAACACCGCCGACGTTGCGGTCGTCGCCGAGTTTGACGACGTCGAGGGCTACCAGTTCTACGCAACCGACGAAGGCCACGTTGACATCATCCAACGCCTGATCCTCCCCAATGCGGCCGGCCTCGTCCGCGCCCAGACGGAGTTCTGAGATGGATCTCGGCCTGAACGGCAAGCGAGTCCTCGTTACCGGCGGCAGCCGCGGCATCGGTAAGGCGATCGTCGCCGGCTTCCTCGATGAAGGAGCACAGGTAGCGACCTGCGCGCGCGGGACCGAGTCACTGCTCGCTATGGCCGGAGAACTCGGGGCGCGAGGTGAACTCCACGACCACGTCTGCGATATGGCGGACCCCGACGCCGTCGAGGGGCTTGTTGGGTGGACTGCAGAAACGCTCGGTGGGCTCGACATCGTCGTGTCGAACGTCAGCGCCATGAACGCCCGCGACTTCCAGGTGGGATACGAGGTCGACATCCGCGGCATGCACACGCTGATCGAGGCCGCCACACCGCACTTCAGCCACCACGCTGGCTGCAACGTGATCGCAATCGGCAGTCGCGCTGGCTCGGCAGGCACGGTGCTTCCCGCCTACTCGGCGTACAAGGCTGCGACCGCTAGCTATATGAAGTCGCTTGGGATCCGTCACGCCAAACGCGGCATCCGGTTCAACTGTGTGTCACCGGGCGACATCCTTTTCGAGGGCGGCACCTGGGCTGACTCGCGCGACAACCGACCCGATTTCTACAACGCCGTACTCGCCCAGAATCCGACGGGCCGCATGGGCACACCCGAGGAGATCGCGAATGTCGTCGTCTTCCTCGCAAGCAATCGGGCCAGTTTCGTCACCGGCGCCAACATTCTTGTTGATGGTGCCGCCACCGAGGGCATCCAACTCTGACGTTGCTCCCCGGTCAGCAACGTGGGGGCAGCAACGACGACCGGCCACGCTGCTTTCGCTGCGGGGTCACATGGCTCAGCCCAGAAGGTCGAGCAACTCGAGGGCAGCGTCGGGGATAACCGTGCCCGGCGGGTAGACCGCCACCGCGCCCATGTCGAGCAGCGTGGGGATGTCGTCAGGCGGAATCACGCCGCCGACAGTGACCTTGATATCGGGACGGCCGAGGCCGGTAAGCGCGTCTCGTAACGCTGGTATGAGCGTGAGATGGCCGGCTGCAAGGGACGAGGCACCAACGACATGGACGTCGGCTTCGACCGCTTGGCGAGCGACCTCGTCGGGCGTCTGGAAGAGCGGCCCGATATCGACATCGAAACCCAGATCAGCGAACGCCGTGGCGATGACTTTCTGACCGCGGTCGTGCCCGTCTTGCCCCATCTTGGCGATCAGGATCCGGGGGCGCCTCCCGTTAGCCGCGGCGAATTCGTCGACGCGAGACCGGACGGCCATGACAGAATCGGCTTCTGCTCCCACTTCGGCTCGGTACACCCCTTCGATCGTTCGGATAGTGGCGACATGACGACCGTAGACCTTCTCGAGCGCATCGCTGATCTCTCCCACCGTCGCCTTGGCCCGTGCTGCATCAATGGAGAGCGCGAGCAGATTGCCATCACCCCGGTCGGCAGCGTTGGTGAGGGCTTCGAGCGCAACGTCAACATCGACCTGGGATCGCTCGGCGCGGAGTTGGTCGAGCTTCGCGAACTGTGCGGCTCGGACCTCCGCGTTATCGATCCTGAGCACCTCGACGGGGTCTTCTTCACCGGGTTCGAGGCGGTACTTGTTGACCCCGATCACCGCCTGCTGCCCCGAGTCGATGCGGGCTTGCGTACGCGCAGCCGCTTCCTCGATCCGAAGCTTCGGAATGCCAGCCTCGATGGCAGCGGCCATGCCACCCATATCCTCGACCTCGGCGATGTGGGCCATCGCCTTGTGGGCAAGTTCGTTGGTGAGCCACTCGACGTGATGCGACCCACCCCACGGGTCGACGGTCTTGGTCGTACCGCTTTCCTGCTGCAGGAATAACTGCGTGTTGCGTGCAATGCGCGCCGAGAAGTCGGTCGGCAAGGCGAGGGCCTCGTCGAGAGCATTGGTATGCAGCGACTGGGTGTGTCCCTGGGTCGCCGCCATCGCCTCGACACAGGTGCGAGTGACATTGTTGAAGACGTCCTGGGCGGTGAGCGACCAACCCGACGTCTGGCTGTGGGTCCGCAGTGACGACGACTTGGGGTTCTGGGGCTCGAACTGGGCCATGAGGTTCGACCACAGCAGGCGTGCGGCACGGAGCTTGGCAACCTCCATAAAAAAGTTCATGCCGATTGCCCAGAAGAAGCTGAGCCGGGGGGCGAAGGCGTCGATGTCGAGGCCAGCGGCCACGCCGGCCCGCACGTACTCGACACCGTCGGCCAGGGTGTACGCCAGCTCAAGATCAGCCGTCGCGCCAGCCTCTTGCATGTGGTAACCCGAGATGGAGATCGAGTTGAACCGAGGCATCTCCTGACTGGTGAACGCAAAGATGTCGGAGATGATCCGCATACTCGGCGTCGGCGGGTAGATGTAGGTGTTGCGGACCATGAACTCCTTGAGAATGTCGTTCTGGATGGTCCCGGCGAGCTGCTTCGGCGCGACACCTTGTTCTTCGGCCGCTACGACGTAGAGCGCAAGGATCGGGAGCACTGCGCCGTTCATAGTCATCGAAACGGTCATCTGGTCGAGCGGGATGCCCTCGAACAGTTGACGCATGTCGAGGATCGAGTCGATCGCTACCCCCGCCATGCCGACGTCGCCGGTAACCCGCGGGTTGTCGGAGTCATAGCCCCGGTGGGTGGCGAGGTCGAACGCGATCGAAAGGCCCTTCTGGCCCGCTGCGAGGTTGCGGCGATAGAAGGCGTTCGACTCCTCAGCGGTCGAGAAGCCGGCGTACTGGCGGATCGTCCACGGCTGGTTGACGTACATGGTCGGATATGGGCCGCGGACAAACGGCGACAGGCCCGGGAACGTGGAGGGAAACCCGAGGTCGGCGATGGCGGCAGCATCCAGTGACGGCGGGATGTCGATGCCTTCGGGTGTCGCCCACACTGCGAGCGGGTCGACGTCGGGTGCCGTAGGCACGGCCGGACGCTCCAGGTTCGAGAAATCCGGGATCGAACTCACGTGTCACTCCCCTGAATTGCACCCTTCAACAGCGCCGCACATCCGATCAGGTACAGGGCGCCACCAAAGGCGACCCACCCATCGTCGGTGGTGATGCCAACGACGGTGAAGACCAACGAACCAGCGACGAAGAACGTCCAGCCGATCTTCTCGCTCGCGCCCATCAGCTGAGTCCCAGCTGTTGGTGGAGCTCACCGAGCATGCTGAGCACGTCGACACCGACATGGAAGAAGGCATCGACGCCGGCTGCTTCGAGATCGGCCCGAAGCTCACCAGGATGACCGGCGAGCGCCACGAACGAGGCACCGGCGTCCTTGAGCGCAGTGACGGTGGCGACCGCTCGCTCGTCGTACACCGCGTCAGACGAGCAGATGACCGCGACGGTGGTAGCTGTCGAATCGAAGCGCGCTGCGGCCTCGACCGGCGAGGCGGCACCGTCGCTATCGCCGCCGTCGACCATCAGCCCGCCAACACCCAGAAAGTTGGAGATCCACGTCGAGCGAGCGGTGTGATCGGTCAACGTTCCGAGCGTTGCCAGGTGCACGATCGGGTCCGAACCAGCCGAGCGAGCTCGGTCGGCAGCATCGCGAAGGGCTTCGAACGGCGCAGCAGCGCGGCGCATCGGGAGCGCACCCTGGTCGCCAACGTTAACGCCCGCGGCCCGGAGAGCGTTATCAGGAAACTCCGACACGCCAGTGAGCGGCTCGCGTCGGGTTGCCAGCTCGCCGAGACGGGATTTCCACGATGCCAATACCTCGTCGGCCGCAGCACCCGACTCGAGAATCGCCGCCATGCCGCCGGCGGCCTCGACGTGCTGGAACGCGGCCCAACCCGCGTCGACCAGTCGCTGCGTGAGCGACTCGACGAACCCCGATCCCGCAGCCGGATCGATCAAGCGGTTGATGCCGGACTCGTCGATCAGCAGGTGCTGGATATTGCGGGCGTTACGGCGAGCGAGTGCGGAGTCCGAACCGTCAAAGGGCAGGACGGTCACCGCATCGGCGCCACCGACGCCCGCCGCGAAGGCGGCCGAGGTTGACCGCAACATGTTCACGGCCGCGTCACGTTCGGAGAACATCGCGGCCGAGGTGACGGCGTGGAAGCTCGGCGTTGCGTCGGAAGCACCCGACGCAGTGAGAACAGCCGCCCACAGCGTTCGGGCGGCGCGCAGGCGGGCAATGGTGAGGAACTGATCGGCATCGGCACTCACTCGAAAGCCGATCGTTGCTGCTGCACGCTCGACCGACAGCCCGGCACGCTCTCCAGCCCGCAACATGGCAACACCAGTCGCCAACATCCAGCCCAGCTCTTGGACTTCATCGGCGCCGGCGTCGACATAGCGGGTCGTGTCGACGGTGCAGGCAACGAGGTACGGGTGTGATTCGGCGATCGAGGCCGCGTAGGCTGCGCAGCCGTCAACGTCAGCCAGCGGTTCGCTGCGAGCGAATGCACCCACCGGGTCGAGCCCGAGCCAACTGCGCGATGTGGTCGCGTTATCGCGCTCGTCAATCAACGCAACCAGTGCCTTCGCAGCGTCGAGATCGGCGTGCGGGGCGAGGGCCACCGGCGCGATGTCGAGGAGCACGCCATCGAGGGCCTTCCGCAACGTATCGAGCGTCCACGGGGCCCCAGGCGGACCCAGTTCGATCGATGTAACACCATGTTCGAGGTCGTCGAGTACCCCCGCTGCGCTGTCCGCAGGGACGGTGGCTTCGTGGCGCTGACGGATGTCCCACCCGAAGGCCACGCGGTGAGGGTCGACCGGGAGCAGGGTGACTCCCGACGCCGGTTCGTAGAGCGGCTGGATGTCGAGGCCACCGCGGGTCTCGCCGACAAGTACCTTCTCGAACGACTTCCCCTTGAGCACACTATCGACCGCGTCGCGCCAGTCGACGGCGGAGGCCGGCGGTTGGTCGAGGCGGAAACGGTCGTCGCTCGTCATCGCTACTCAATCTAGGGGCCTCGGCGGTCGGTCCCGAACTCTGAACGGCCCAACCCGGGTGCGGGCCCCGGGAGCTGGAGGCGGCATTCGCAGCACCGAGCGTCGGCCAGGTACCGTCGCCGCCATGGCCATGCCTTCCGGAATCGGCATCATCGACACGATGATCGGCTTCCCCGATCAGGATTTCGCCGTCTACGACTTCATCCGCACTCAGCTCAAAGACCAGGAGTCGACCGACTACGAGTTCCCGGTCGAGTACATGTTTACAAACGTGCCGAAGGAGCTCTACGGCACAGACGCCGATCCTGTTGACGTCACACTGGGCGAGATGGACCGATTCGGGATCGAGATCGGACTCATCGGGTGTGAAGGCGAGAAATCACGGCGGGCGCTCACCGAACACCCCGATCGTTTCGTTGCGATGACCAACGCCGACCCGAACGACGTGGTGGGCGAGGTGCGCAAGATCCAACGACTCAAGGACGAGTGGGATATACGCGCGGTCGGTACCTTCCCGGTCGGATGCACGCCGCAGGTCGATCTCAGTGATCCGAAGTACTACCCGATCTACTCCACCTGCTGTGAGCTCGACATCCCGATCTTCGTATGCGCCGGTGTGCCCGGCCCCCGACTTCCGATGAAGCCTCAGCTGGTCGAACAGATCGACCAGGTGATGTACGACTTCCCCGAACTCGTCTTCGTCACCCGACATGGATGTGAGCCATGGGACGACCTGATGGTCAAACTCATGCTCAAGTGGCCCGGTCTGCACTACTCGACATCGGCGTTCGCGCCGAAGTACTACCCCGAGTCGATCATCGACTACGCCAACACTCGCGGCGCCGACAAGATCATCTATGCGGGCTACTTTCCGATGGGTTTGTCACTCGAACGGATCATGGCCGACATGCAACACGTTCCGTTCCATGACGATGTGTGGCCGAAATTTCTTCGCGAAAACGCAGCTCGCGTCCTGAAGATCGACTGAGCAATCAGATCGAGCGACCAGCGGCCGCCCAGTACTCGTCCTTCAGTAGGCGCTTGTAGAGCTTGCCGGTGGGGTGACGCGGCAGTTCCTCGAGGAAGTCGACCGACCGCGGGCACTTCACGTCGGCGAGGTGCTCCTTGGCATAGGCGATGAGTTCGCGAGACAGCGCCGCCGCCGCAGCGTCGTCAGCTGGCATCTCCACCGGTTGAACGACAGCTTTCACTTCTTCGCCGAAGTCGTCGTTCGGCACGCCGAACACGGCAACGTCGGTGACCTTGGGATGCATGGTGAGCACATCTTCGGTCTCCTGCGGATACACATTCACCCCACCCGTGATGATCATGTACGCCTTGCGATCGGTCAGATAGAGGAACCCGTCGTCGTCGACTCGGCCAACGTCGCCGAGCGTCGACCATCCATTCGCAAGGCGCGACGACGCCGTCTTTTCCGGATCGCCGTGGTACTCGAACTGGACGTCCGACTCGAAGTAGATAGTCCCCTCTGCACCGACGGGGAGTTCTTCGCCTTCCTCGCTCATGATGTGGATGATGCCGGTCACCGCAACACCTACGGTGCCGGGGTGGGCGAGCCACTGCTCGCTATTGCAGTAGACGAACCCGTTGCCCTCCGTGCCGGCGTAGTACTCGTGGATAACGGGGCCCCACCAATCGATCATCTTGTGCTTGACGTCGACCGGGCACGGCGCGGCTGCGTGGACGCACGCCCGCAACGACGACACGTCGTAGCGCTCACGGACCGAGTCGTCGAGCTTGAGCATGCGGACGAACATCGTGGGAACGACCTGCGAGACCGTGATCTGGTGCTCCTCGATGAGCCGGAGGTACGCCTCCGGATCGAACTTCTCCATGACGTACGTCGTGCCACCGGTAACGTGAATGCCGAGATTGAAGCGGAGCGGAGCAGCGTGGTACAGCGGTGCCGGCGAGAGATAGCGACTGTCTTCGCTGAAGCCGAAGAGCATCGCGCCGAGCGTTGCAACGCTGGTGTCGCCCTCTTCGAGCGGCGTTGGTTCTGTTGCCGGGAGCACGCCCTTGGGGCGTCCGGTGGTACCGGAGCTGTACAGCATGTCGCGGCCAGCGATGCGGTTCTCGAGCGGCTCCGGTGATGCGTTGGCGATGGCGTCCTCGTAGCTGTCATACCCGTCGAGGGGGCCACCCATCGACAGACGCAGCTCGACGTTCGGCATCTGGTCGAGGAGTTCCCCAGCCTGGTCGGCCTTGTAGGGACTCGTGATGAAGACTTTCGCGCCGCAGTTGTCGATGATGTAGGCCATCTCCTCGGTCGTGAGGCGGCTGCTCATCGCGGTGTAGATCAGGCCTGCGTAGATGGCGCCCCAGCACAAGGCGAGGAAGTTGGCATTGTTCTCGAGGCAGAACGCAATGTGGTCGCCAGGTTGCAAGCCAATGTCGCGCAAGACGTTGGACACGCGGTTCGCGTGTTCGTCGAGCTGGGCGTAGGTGATGGTCTCGCCCGTCTCCGCCACGACGATGGCGGGATGGTCAGGGCGCGTGGCGGCGTGTGTTCCGGGATACATGGCGAGCAACGTACTCGCCGCGGCCTCACACCGTGAAGCCACCGTCGACGTCGAGGTGCTGACCAGTGATGAAACGGGCGCGAGAGGACGCGAGGAAACACACCGCCTCCGCGATGTCGGTCGCCGATCCGAACCGACGCATTGCGATGTTTGCCCGGGCCGCGTCGAGAGCGGCTTCGTCGAGGTCGCCGTTCGTCATCAACCGCTCAGCCATGCCGTCGAGCAACATGCCGGGCCCGACGGTGTTAGCCCGCACGCCGAACCGGCCTTCCTCGGCGGCAATGCCGCGCACAGCGGCTTCGACGGCCGCTTTGGGAACCGACGACAGGCCGTCGCGCACGGGATAGCGGCGGGTGGCCGCGGTGGTGACGGCGACGATCGACCCCTCGGTCTGGCGAAGATGGGGCAGCGCTGGGGCGGCGACGGCAAAGAAGCCGGCAGCGTCGATATCGAGTTGCTCCTGCATCTCCGCTGGCGTCACCTTCGACAGATGTTTCTGGGGCACGTGGGGACCTGCTGCGTACACGAGGGTGTGGATCCCGTCGGCAGCATCGGTGATTGCATCGATGGCTTGCACGCATCCGTCGTGGTTGCGGAGATCAAGGCCGATCGTCCACGCCTGCCGACCGAGGTCGGAAACCGCAGTTGCCAGGTCGGCCGCCGCCCCCTCGTTCTGCCGGTAGGTGAACGCGACGTGGCTCCCTCGGGCCGCAAGCTCTCGGACAATGGCGACGCCGAGTCCGCCACTGCCACCGACGACGAACGCGGTCCCTGGTCGGCTGGTGAAGTCGTCGGAGAGGTCGAGGCCGTGCTCGGTCATGACCTAAGCGTGGCGCATACGACCGACCCATGCGAGTCGGCGTGTCCTTGACCACCAAACTTGCGGCATCCGGTGCTCGTGGCGAAGCACTTCGGCACGCTCGCTGCGCTCACGTCTTGGCCATTCATCGTTCCGACAGGGATCGGCCGTTGCGCTCGTCAGCGATTCAGGAAGCCGGTAAGACGACGTCTCCAGGTCCGGCGCGCGGAGAAAACAAGCTCGGTGATCACCTCAACCCCGATTTCGCCCGGGTTGTCGATCTCCACGTCGCGACGCTCGATCTCAACCGCCCCGAGCCTTGCCGCGACCCGCGCGCTGGCCGCGTTCGCCGCATCGAAGCGGATCTCGACCCGCTCGATATCAGCGAGCAACTCCGCCGCCCCCAGCAGGACGCGCGCAGCTTCGGTGGCGTACCCGCGTCCAACTCGATCGCTGCGAATCCAGTAGCCAACCTCGATCGCGCCCGGCCCGACCCGTCGCATCAACCCGCAGTTGCCGACCAACTCGCCGGTCTCAATCTCGATCACGTGGAAGTTGTGGCTCTCGCCCGACGCCCACTCCTGCAGCGACCGCACGATGAACTCGTCGAAATGGGGCTCGGTCGAGCGCTCGGGACGAGCCCAGTCCATGAATTGCTCAAGCTCGGGCAGGCTGGCAACAACCGCTGCGGTTAGGTCAGCGGCGCGGTCAACGGTGATCTTCTCGAGCCGCAGTCGCGGCGCCACAAGCCGCTCGGCGGGGCGATGAATCTCAGCCAGGAGCGACATCGACAGGAATCCCGTTGAGCACACTCGTGCCCGAAAGCGGGTCGAGCGCACTCGGGTCGGTCAAGACATTCGAGTTCACACCGGCGTTGGCGGCCGCCACCTCCATACGCGTGCCGGCTTGTCCATGTCCCCAGCCGTGCGGTAGCGAGACAACCCCCGGCATGACGATGTCGGTGACCTCGACGTCGACGGTGAGCTGACCAACCCGACTCGTGATCGCTGCCCTGCCACCGTTGCGAATTCCGAGTTCGGCCGCGTCTGCGGGGTTGACCTGCAGCGTGCACCGCGGCCTGCCCTTCACCAGCACGTGGACGTTGTGCATCCACGAGTTGTTAGATCGCAGATGGCGTCGTCCGATCAGACGAAGTCGCCCGTCATCCAACCATTCGACGGCCCGCGCTTGGAGGCGGATGAGTTCGTCGAGGAAGGGACCGGCCCACAGATCGATCCGCTTGTCTTCGGTGTCGAGTGCGGCCGGGAGCCGGGGCTTCAGCGGGCCGAGATCGATGCCGTGGGGGTTTTCCCGGAGTTTCTCGACTGACAGACCGTCGGGGTTCGTGCCGAAGGCGTCGCCGTATGGGCCGGTGCGAATCAGCGCGTCGAGCACTCGCTCAGCTCCACTCTCACCCGTGACCATGGCGGACAGTTCGTCGGCGTCGCGTCCCTCGACGGGGCTCCCCTCGGTCCGCGCTTCGTTGCCGAGGATCTGGCCGACGAGCTGGTCATGCACGATGTTTGGGTCGTCGTCGCCTACGCCCATCACGATCATCGAGAGACGGGCGATGATGTCGTCCTCGCCTGGCTGGTCCGTTTCGAACACGACGGGCGAGAAGTTCGCAATGTTGCGGATCGACAGGTTGTAGAAGCCAATGTCGAAGTGGTCCTTCTCGAGCGGTGAGCCGGGCGGAAGGATCACATCAGCGTGGCGGGTCGTCTCGTTCAGGTAGATGTCGACGCTGACCATCGCTTCGAGCGACGCGAACGCTTCGTCCATGCGATCGCCGTCCGGGCATGACAGGACCGGGTTACCCGCAACGGTGAACATCATCTTGAGCTGCCCGTCCCCCGATTCGAGGATCTCGTCGGGCAGATCGCCGACGGGAAGTTCGCCTTGGACTTCGGGGTTGCCGTTGACCCGACTACTCCACCGGCCGACGCGATAGGGGCGACTGCTTCGGCTGGGGCGGACGCGCTCGACCGCCGAGTGCGGGAACATCGACCCTCCTGGCTGGTCGAGGTTGCCGGTGAGGATTGCGATGATGTCGATCAACCAGGTGGTGAGGGTGCCGAACTCGACGGTGGTGGTGCCGATGCGGCCATGCACCGCTGCGGTCGACGCTGCGGCGAGCTCATCGGCCAAGGCCCGGATCGTCTCGGCATCAATGCCGGTGATTGCCGCCGCATCGTCGGGTGAGAACGGTTCAACCGCAACGCGAAGCTCGTCGAGTCCATCGATGAGCGCCGCGACCCGCCCCACCGAGACCTGATCGGTGGCGATCAGATGGTGTGCGATCGCAGCAAGCAAAACCGCGTCGGTGCCAGGACGGATGCGGATGTGTTGGTCGGCGGCCTCGGCAGTGCGTGTCCGAACGGGGTCGATCACAATCACACGGCCGCCGCGTTCGCTCACCGCCTCGATGCGATCGGGGTAGCCCGGGGCGGTGCAGATACTGCCGTTTGAGACAAACGGGTTGGTCCCGAGCAGGACCAAAAGATCAGTGCGATCCATATCGGGGACCGGCATGCGGAGCCCGTTGCCGTACAGGTAGCCAGACGCGACGTGTCTGGGCATCTGGTCGACCGTGCTCGCCGAGAACATCGACCGGGTGCTGATCGACTTCAGAAACGCACGCGAGTGCGTGTTCCAACCGAGATTATGGGCGTTGGGATTGCCGAGGTAAACGCCGACTGCGTCGTTGCCGTGGGACGCGCGAACGGCGGCGAGCTTCTCGGCGACGACGGCGAATGCTTCATCCCACTCGACCTCGACGAAGATCGGCGCACCATCGGCATCGAACCCTCGCCGCACCACTGGCTTGCGGAGGCGATCCGGATCCTCGTAAAGCTGCGTAAGCGTCGACCCTTTCGGGCAGATGAAGCCCGTTGAAAAAACATCGTCCTGGTCGCCGCGGATGCGCTTGACCGCGCCGTCCTTGATCTCGATCTGCAGGCCGCACGTGGCCTCGCAGAGCGGGCAGGTTCGAAACACTGTGCGGTCGTCGCTCATGGTGCCCATCGTTGCAGGTGAAGTACCCTCCTGCCGCATGGAATTGATTCCCCTTTGCACACTCGAGGCCTCTTTGTCGGAGGTCCATGTCATTGGGGCCGGTCCTGCAGGGATGCGGACCGTCGCCGACGTCTCTGGGGGCACCGTCTCAGGTGAGCGTCTCAACGGCTTGGTAAAGGGGTCGAGCGCGGCCGACTGGATGCTCACCGATGCCGACGGCGTCGCCACCCTCGATGTTCGAGTTGTGATTGAAACCGTCGACGGGGCACTTGTCTACGTGACGTATGGCGGGCGCGCCGAGTGGTCGGCCGGGCCCGGCTCGAACCCGATCTACATTGCGCCGCGGTTCGAGACCGGTGACGAGCGCTACACCTGGCTCAACACCGTTCAGGCCGTCGGCAAGGGCCAACTCGGCCGCAACACCGTTACCTATGAGATCGCCGAGGTTCGCTGACCTCACCTACGCTCACGACCATGAGTGAACGCGAGGTCGTGATTGTTGATGCCGTGCGCAGCCCAGTCGGGCGACGCAACGGCGAACTCTCTACCGGGCACGCCATCAATGTGCTCGGCGATGTCCAGAAGGCCCTCTTCGATCGCTCCGGCATGGACCCTGGCCAGGTCGGGCAGGTCGTGGGCGGCTGCGTCGACCAGGTCGGTATGCAGACCATGAACGTTGCCCGCAATGCGTGGCTCGCCGCTGGGCTACCTCTCGAGGTCGCCGCTACCACCGTCGACGCCCAGTGTGGCTCGTCGCAGCAGGCCACCAACCTTGCGTACTCACTGGTGAAGTCGGGCGTTGTCGATTCGGCGGTGTCGTGCGGCGTCGAACTGATGAGTCGGGTTCCGATGTTTGCGACGACCGCCAACAAGGACTTCGGCCGGCCCGTCAACAAGCGATACTGGGAGCACTACGAGTTCACAACCCAGTTCGAAGGCGCCGAGCGCATCGCCGAGAAGTGGGACATCTCCCGCGACGACGCTGATGCTTACGGTGCTCGAAGCCAGCACCTTGCCGCGAAGGCGTGGGACGAGGATGCTTTCGGCCCCCAGATCGTTCCAATCACCGTCCCCGTGCTTGACGACGATGGCAAGGAGACCGGCGACACGATCACGGTCGACCGTGACGGCGGCCTTCGTGAGACCACTGTTGAGGGGCTCGCCAACCTCAAGCCTGTCGCCCGAGAGGACGGCGTTCATACCGCCGGCACGTCGAGCCAGATGTCCGACGGGGCCGGTGCCGTGCTCATGATGACCGCCGACAAGGCTCGCGAACTGGGCCTCACTCCGCTTGCGAAAATCGTCGACGTCTGCCTTGTTGGTACCGATCCGATTCTCATGCTCACCGGCCCAATCGACGCCACCAAAAAGCTGCTCGCCGATAACGATCTGTCGATCGACGACATCGATGTTTTCGAGATCAATGAGGCGTTTGCCTCGGTGGTGCTCGCCTGGGAGAAAGAAGTCGGCGCCGAGCGCAGGAAGGTCAACCCGCTCGGTGGTGCTATCGCCCTCGGCCACCCGCTTGGAGGCACCGGCGCGATCCTGACAACGAAGGCCGTGCACGAACTGCATCGTGGCGACGGCACGTACGCCATTGTGTCGATGTGTTGCGGCGGGGGCCTCGGTACCGGAACCCTGCTCCAAAAGGTCTGATCAACCCCGTCGGTCGCCCTGCGATCAGCCGTAGCTGGTAGCGCCGGCCGGCGCGAGCTCGACCCAGGTCTGACCCGGCGTAAGCGGGACTGGAACGCCGTCGGCTGTGGTCCAGGTTGGAACCGATGCCAACGACGGCTTGGTCCACGTGACCTCGATGACCTGGCCATCGGTGAACACCCAGCCGCGCCCAGAACCGATGAACTGCTGTTCGCCAACACTGCTACCGGCGGTGTCGGTCATGCCGGTGTTGATCGAGCCGACCTCAGCCACCACGACGTTCACAGGGCGCACCTCGAGATCGTCGGCGTCGACGTGGGGCGTGCCGTTCTGGCTCCGTCGGTAGACGCCGATTTCTATATCCCAGAAATACTCGACGGTTGCAGCCGGGTACTCGATACGGATTTCGCCTGCCGGAACTGCGGTTGCCGGATGGGCAATGGTCTCGTCTCGGTACTCGAACTGCACAGGTGGGGCACCACCGTCCTCGAGCGACTCGGCGATTTCCCACATCACGGTGGGGTCGGTCATCAAGTCATAGCTGCCAGGACGGTCGGGGTGGCGCCGGTACTCGGAGCGCGTTCCCGCACCGAGGTCGACCATGAGGTACGGCCGGATGATTCGGGCGGTGACGACATTGGCGCCCGACCACACGAAGATCGGGTTGTTGTAACCGCGAAAGATCGCGATATCGGTGGTGCGCCCCGAGCGCACTGGGCCGATCTCTTCGGGTGTCTGCGAATGAAATACCGCCACGAGACGCGTCGAGCCACCTTCGATTTGGGTGACGTAGACAATGTCGGCCTGGGTCAGCGCGGCTTGCGGACGCCCCTTGTCGGTGTTGTCGATCTTCGCAACGACTGCGGGGCGCTCTGCAATCGACAGGTCGGTCAGCGGCAAGCCGGTCAACGGGGCAACGCCGGGCGCGGCGGCAGCAGGGGGCAGAGCGGCGGCCTGCACGATGTTTCGTTGGGGGTCGAGTTGACCCAGTAATCCTCGGTAGGCGGGCTCTCCGCTGATGATCGTGACTGCATTGATCGACGTGACGGGTTCGACATCGAGAATTGGCGCAGGACCGCGGGTGGTGGGCGGGACGAGGGGCGCCTCGGTTGTGGTGGTGGCAACGTCGTCGGTGTCGTCCGAGGAGCCAGCATCGTCCTGAGCGACCACATCGGAGGTCTCGGTGTCATCGCTCGGCGCAACGTCGGCGGCTTCGTCGCCACCCCCGCACGCGGTTGCGAGCAGTGCGAACACGATGAAGAGGATGAGCAGCAGACGGCAGCGCATGGCGGGCGAGGTTGCGACCTGTGTTCGGGGCTCGGACCCGAGCGACCCCTGCTCGTGCCCGCATGGTCGTGTGCCACAACGCGACTGGTCCACATCTCGGCGTTCAGCCACCAGGCAGCTCGCAGAGCCTGGCGGACATATCGGCGAGGATCTCATCAACCTCGGCCAACACTGCGTCTGACGACACTGCGTCGGGCGACACCGGATCGAACACCAGGCCAAAGGCGACATGGCACTCGGCGCCGTCATCGCGGACGAGAAACGTGCCCTGCCAGAACTCGAGCTCAGAGTCGGCTGTGTCCATCTCGAACGCCAGCCGCCACGGGGGCTCGACCGATAGCCGCTCTCGGGGTGACAGCTCCTCGACAAGCGAGACGATCTCCGGCCACACCTCGGCTCGGGGCACGCGAAGGTGGTGCTCGACCGAGCGGGACTGGTGCTTTACCTTCGCCAGCATCGACGTGAGTGTAGACCTCAGTACTGGCGGTCGAACATCACCGAGACGATGTCCTCGACGAGTCCAGGCCGGGCGATGATCAAACCCGGAGACCAGGGGTCGGACTTGTTGAACTCGAGCGTCGACCCGTCGAGGTGGCAACACACGAGACCGGCTGCCCGTGCGACCGCCACCGGCGCACACGAGTCCCACTCGTACAGACCGCCTCCGTGGACATATGCGTCCATCTCACCGCGCACCACCGACATCGCCTTCACCCCCGCCGAGCCGACGGCATACACGTCGGCACCCAATGCCTGGCTCAGCCGCATGCCGTCGTAGCGGCTCCGCGATCGGGAGACGACAATGCGGGGATCTGCTCCGGATTCGACATCGCGCGGTACCAGATCGGGCGCAGGGTCGGTGGCCCAGGTGGTGCCCCAGCCCGGAACTGCGACTGCGCCAACAGACGGCTCGCCGCCCACGACAAGGGCGACGTGGACCGACCAGTTAGCCGAGTAGCCGAAGTCGGACGACCCGTCGAGTGGATCGACGATCCAGACCCGCTCAGCACCGAGACGCCGGGGATCATCGCGTCCTTCCTCGGACAAAACGATGTCGTCTGGGCGTTCCGCAGCAAGCGCGTCGACGATCTGCAGATGGGCCCGCCGGTCGCCCTCGTACTCGAGTCCGCTCCAGCGCCGGTCGACCGCAGAGGAACGGGTCAACCCGACCAGCATCGCGCCGGTCTCGGTTGCGAGACGAGCGGCGAGGGCGTGGTCGTCGGCTGTGGCCGCAGTGGAGCCGGTCACGAGCGCCGATGAACCGAGACCGCGTAGTCGGCGCCGTCGACGACGAACGGCTCGCGGCCCCACGTTGCCCAGCGTTCGAGAAGCGAAAGCCCGGCGCTCGCCGCGAGCATGTCGTAGTCCGCAAGGCCGAGCTTGTCGGGACCCAACTGGAACCCTGCAACGACCAGGCCACCCTTCTCCGCGTGGCGGGCGAGGTTGGTGAGAACAGCGGCCTCGGTGCCGGGGGCAACGAAGATCATAACGTTGCCTGGCATTGCGACGAGGTCAAAAGTCCGGCCGAGATCGATATCGACTAGGTCGCCCAGCACCCACTCGACAGCTGGTTCTTTGCGTTGCGCGGTGTCGAGCATTCCGGGGTCGAGGTCGGCGCCGACGACGTCATAACCGCGGCCGTGGAGTTCGATCGCAACTCGTCCGGTACCGCAGCCTGCATCGAGGATCGATCCCGATGCGAGGAGATGGCAGAGAAAGTCGGCCTCGCCGTGGATCGATTCACCTCTCGCTTCGAGCGCTCGCCACCGTGCGTCATAGTCGTCCCCCCGTAAGACGTCGTCGCGTTCGTTCCAGCGGCTCATCGGCTCAGCCTCGCGTGCGGATCCGGTACACGCAGCGATCGCTGTTGGAAAGCAGATGTTGCGTCCGCTCGACGGTGGCGTCGGCGCCGATGACGTGGCGGAAAAGGTCGAGCTCGTTGTCGCACAACTCGCGACACGATGTTGCCGCTGCGCAGACGGGACAGTGGTGTTCGATCAGGAGCAGGTCGTCGCCGTCGGCGCGTACCTCGGCCATGTACCCCTGCTCGATGCGCACCGATGCCAGCGTGTCGACGCGAGCGGCGACCTCGGCATCAACGGGAAGACGATCCTTGATCGATACGTGTAACTGTCGATCGCGTTCGGCGAGGACCCGAGCGAACCCGTCGTCGCCGAGCACCGACCGCATGGCGTCGATCAATTCGACCGTGAGGTCGACGTGCCGATCGGGAAACAGCGCCATCGCCCTCGGCGCGAGCGCCCACCCGAGCGGCGGTCGGCCCCGCACCCCGGTCACGACCGGCTCGGCGACCACGAGCCCTCGTGCTTCGAGTTCGGCGAGCGGTGGCCGCACTGCCTGCGTTGTGACGTCGAGCGAATCGGCCAGATCCGCCGTGGTACACGGGCCCGACCGCTTCAGATGATCGACGATTCGGCGCTGCGCCGGACCGATCGAGGTCTCCACCGTGGACATCCCTCTTACCGTACCAGGATTTGGCAACAGCATCCTTGTAGAAAAGCGGTCATCCCTTGACCAGTTCCGCAACGACGCGGAGCTCGTCGACCGTACGGGGAGCGACGTTGATCATTGTGACTGCGCTCTCCTCCCAAGCCTGGAGACGGTCTTTGATGCGCTCGACCGAACCGACGATCGAGATCTCGTCGGCGAACTCGGTTGGGACCTCCATGACCGCCTCTTCGCGGCGCCCCTCCATGAAGAGATCCTGGATCTTGTACGCCTGCTCTTCGAACCCCATCCGGGCCATGAGCTTGGTGTGGTAGTTCTGCCCCTTGGCGCCCATGCCGCCGATGTAAAACGCCAGCATCCCTTTCGTGGGCAGCAGCGCTGCTTCGACATCGTCATGGACCTTAAACGTCACGTTGACGCCGATCTCGAACCCGATCTTCCGGTCCTTTATCTGCTCGTGGTACACCTCGGGCCGCCACGGCGAGTAGTAGAGCGGCAGCCAGCCATCGGCGATCTCGGTCGTTTGCACCACGTTCTTGGGACCCTCGGCGCCAATCCAGATCGGGATCTGACGAAGTGGGTGCGTCATGATCTTGAGCGGCTTCCCCAGCCCTTCTGCCCCCTCGCCGGTGTAGGGCAGTTGGTAGTGCTTACCCTGGAACTCGAGCGGCCCTTCGCGCTCGAACGCTCGCCGAAGGATCTCCACGTATTCGCGCGTGCGGGCGAGGGGTTTGCGCGACGGCATGCCGTACCACCCCTCGACCACCTGCGGCCCAGACACGCCGAGTCCGAGGATCACACGGCCGTTGGAGATGTGGTCGAGGGTCACAGCGTGCATCGCCGTCGCCGACGGTGTGCGGGCGCTGAGCTGCACCACCCCCGTGCCAAGCTTTATGTTCTCGGTGTGGGCCGCGGCCAGCACCAGGGGCGAGAACGCGTCGGAGCCCCACGACTCAGCGGTCCAGACGGCGTCGTAGCCCAGTTGATCGGCAGCCTTGAAGAGACCAACGAGGTCGGCGGGCATTGCCCGATTCCAATAGCCCAGTGTCAGTCCGAGATCCATGAGGCGACGGTAGTAGGCGCAGTTCCACATGGCCGAATACCGGCAGCGGTATTGCTACGACCTTCGCGAACCGGCCCAGTGCAGTCCGGCGCCCAATCCGGTCGTGGGGCGAGGTACTGAGTGC
Source organism: Acidimicrobiales bacterium (assembly GCA_029247365.1). Taxonomy (GTDB): domain Bacteria; phylum Actinomycetota; class Acidimicrobiia; order Acidimicrobiales; family Aldehydirespiratoraceae; genus UBA11606. The sequence goes on from JAQWLJ010000033.1 coordinate 47,610, forward strand.
TGTGGTCGCGGCCGCGGAGACGTACCGTCATGATCTGGCGTTCCACATCACCACCGACGGAGGTCGGCCATGACCCGCATCACGACTCGAAGCCGCTCGGTTCAAAGCAAGGTCGCCCTCATCACCGGCGCAGCATCGGGAATGGGTAGAGCCACTGCGTTCCTGTTCGCCGACGAGGGGGCCAAGGTGGCGGTCACCGATCTCGACGCCGATCGCGTCGCGGCGGTCGTCGACCGCATCCGCAACGCGGGAGGAACTTCGCACGGGATCGCACTCGACGTCACTGATGCCGACGCGATTGATGCGGCGATCACTGAGATCCGATCCGAGCTCGGCCCGATCGACATCGTGGTGAATAACGCCGGCGTCGGTGCTGGCTCCCCAGTCGACAACCCGAGCTTCGAGGACGAGTGGTTCAAGGCCTTCGACGTCATGTTGACGCCGCATCAACGGGTCATCCGAGCCTGCCTCGACGACCTGAAAGCCAGCGGCGAGGGGCGGATCATCAATATCGCGTCGACCGAAGGCATCGGTGCGCAACGCAACATGGCGCCTTACACCGCGGCGAAACACGGCGTGGTCGGGCTCACGAGGGCGCTGGCGGTCGATCTCGGCGCGCACGGCATCACCGTCAACGCGATCTGCCCTGGCCCGATCGTCACCGGCATGACTGAGGCGATCCCTGACGACATGCGCGAGACGTTTGCGCGCCGCCGCACCGCACTGCGGCGCTATGGCGACCCCGAGGAGGTTGCCCACATGACGCTCAGCCTGGCCCTGCCTGCGGCGTCGTTCATCACGGGCGCGATCATCCCAGTTGACGGCGGCCTCACGGCCAAAAACGACTGACGATCATGCACGCAACGTGGAGCTACCCCACACAGATCCGCAGCGGTGTCGGTCGCGTGGCCGAAATCGCCGACGCGTGTACTGAGGCGTCTATCACCAAGCCGTTGATCGTCACCGACCCCGGTATGGTCGACCTGCCGCCTATCCGGTCGGTCGTGTCGCTGCTGAACGAGGCCGGCATCGAGCACAGGCTCTTCAGTGACCTTCGCCCGAACCCCGTTGGCCGCGATGTCGCTGCGGGCGCCGAACGGTTTCAACGTGGCGGGCACGACGGCGTGATTGCGATCGGCGGTGGCAGTGCGCTCGACGTCGGCAAGGTTGTTGCCTTTCACGCCGGACAGACCCGAGCGCTCTGGGACTTCGAGGACGTCGACGACTGGTGGACCCGGGCCAACCCATCGGCGATTGCGCCCATCATCGCCATCCCGACCACCGCCGGAACCGGCAGCGAGGTCGGCCGAGCGGGCTTGATCATCGATGAAGCTCGCCAACGGAAGGTTGTCGTCTTCCATCCGCAGATGCTGCCGACCGTCGTTCTTGCCGACCCTGAACTCACCGTCGGTCTGCCCCGTATGCTGACGGTCGGCACCGGCATCGATGCCCTTTCTCACTCGCTCGAAGCGATCTGCTCGCCGGCCTACCACCCGATGTCGCACGGGATTGGCATGGAGGGCTGCCGTCTCGTGCTCGAACATCTGCCGACCGCGGTTGACTCGCCCACCAATCTCGAGGCCCGGGCCCGGATGCTGACCGCAGCGGGCATGGGGGCCGTTGCGTTCCAAAAGGGACTCGGTGCGATGCACGCTCTCGCCCACCCGGTCGGCGCAATGTTCGATACCCATCACGGAATGACGAACGCGACGCTCATGCCGTATGTGCTGATCGCCAACCGCAGGGCGATCGAGTCGACCGTTGGGCGGCTCGCTGCGTACGCAGGTATTGCTGGCGGTTTTGAGGGCTTTGTCGACCACATCGTGACGATGCGTTCGTCGATGGACGTCCCCCACACGCTCGTCGACCTCGGCGTCGACCCAGCGTCAGTCGATTTCATCGCAACCGCCGCGGTAAATGACCCCTCCGCCACGACCAATCCCATCCCGGTGGATGCCGACTTCGCCGCATCGATCTTCGAGGCGGCCTGCACAGGTCGGCTCGACTGAGCAAGGATCTTCACCATGGATCTTGCTGAACTCCGCGTCCGCGTCGCCGAGCGGTCGATTGAAACGGTGGTGGTCGGCTTCACCGACCACTACGGCCGAACGATGGGCAAGCGTTTCGACGCCGACTTCTTTCTCGACTCGTGTGCCGTTGACGGCACGCACGGCTGCGACTACCTCCTCACCGTCGACATGGAGATGGAGCCAGTCGGTGGTTACGCCTACGCCAACTGGGAAAAAGGGTACGGCGACTTCCACCTCGTTCCCGACCTTGCGACCCTTCGTGAAGCCGCCTGGACTACTGGCACGGCGCTTGTCCTCTGTGACGTTTTCGACAATGCCAACCACGAGCCGGTCGCGGTCGCGCCCCGCTCGATTCTCAAAGCCCAGCTTGACGCACTCACCGCCACCGGACTCAGCGCCGCCGCGGCAAGCGAACTCGAGTTCTTCCTCTTCCGAGACTCCTACCGCGATGCGCATGCCAAGGGGTACCGCGATCTTGAGGCGGCAGGTTGGTATGTCGAGGACTACCACCTGCTGCAGGCGAGCCGGGTCGAAGACTACGTTGGCGCGGCGCGCCGGGCGCTCCGCGACAGCGATGTGCCGGTCGAGAACTCCAAGGGTGAAGCTGCCGTGGGTCAGCACGAGCTCAACATCCGCTACGCCGATGCCCTCACGATGGCCGACCGCCACGTTGTGATGAAGCAGGCGATGAAGGAACTCGCCGACTCCATGGGGGTGTCCGTCACGTTCATGGCGAAGCCCGACGCAGCCCAGCCCGGCAATAGCTGCCACATCCACTTGTCGCTCTGGGACGGTGACCGCAACGCCTTCGCTGCCGAAAACGGTCGCTCCGACGTCTTCCGGTGGTTCCTTGGTGGTTGGATGCATCACGCCGCCGATCTCATGCCGTTCGTGGCCGGCACGATCAACTCCTACAAGCGCTACCAGGATCAGTCCTGGGCACCGACAAAGATCGCCTGGTCCACGGACAACCGCACCGCTGGCTTCCGTGTGGTCGGAACGGGCCCGAGCCTGCGAATCGAGAACCGCATTCCCGGTGGCGACACAAACCCGTACCTAGCGTACGCGGCCGCGATCGCCAGTGGCCTTGACGGCATACGCAATCAAATTGAGCCGCCCGCCGAATTCTCCGGCGATATCTACGCGGCCGCCGAGCTCAAGATGGTTCCGTCGACATTGCGCGATGCGGTCGATCGCTTCGAGGTGAGCAGCGCCGCGCGTGGCTTCTTTGGTGACCTGGTAGTCGACCACTACACCCACCACCTCCGGACCGAGATCGCAGCCGCTGACGCCGCCGTCACAGACTGGGAGATGCAGCGCTATTTCGAGAGGATCTGACCCAGCGATGAGTGTCGTCATCGCAGGAGGCGGTATCGCCGGACTCACCATGGCGCTCACCTGTCACGAGATCGGCGTGCCCGTCCAGGTGTTCGAGTCGTCACGTCGGATTCTGCCGCTCGGCGTCGGGATCAACCTGCAACCCAACGCGGTCCGAGAGTTGACCGATCTTGGCTTGGCCCATCGCCTGCCTGAGGTCGGGATCGCTACCCAGGAGTGGGCGCTGGTTGGCCGTGGTGGCAACGATATCTGGGCTGAACCTCGCGGTCTGCTCGCGGGCTACCAGTGGCCCCAGTGGTCGGTTCATCGGGGCGAACTCCAGCTCATGCTGTTGGATGAGGTCCGGCGACGCTGCGGCCCCGGTGCGGTTATCGAGGCGCACCGCCTCGTGGGGTATCGAAATACCACCGGTGGCATCACGGCCACCTTCGAGGACCGCACCGGGGGTGGAACGGTTGACGTCGAAGCCGGTCTCCTCGTCGCAGCGGACGGTCTGAACTCAGCGGCACGTCGCCAACTTCTGCCCGACGAGGGCGATGCCAAGTGGGGTGGCGCGATGCTCTGGCGGGGCACGGCCTCCGGTCCACCGATCCGATCTGGGGCCTCGTTCACGCTCGTCGGCAATCTTGACCAGCGATTCGTTCACTATCCGATCGGTCCGGTCGACCCCACCACCGGCCTACAACCGCAGAACTGGCTCCTGGAGATGACACTCGAAACCGATGTGGGGTGGGACTCGGTAGCGGGCTGGAATCGCGAGATCGACAAGGCCGCCTTTCTCCCCCACTTCGCCGATTGGGTGTGGGACTGGTTCGACGTTCCTGCGTTCGTCGAGCGCGCCGAGACCGTGTGGGAGTTTCCTATGGTCGACCGCGATCCGGCCCCCACATGGCTTGACGGCCGCATGGCGCTCATCGGTGACGCGGCCCATGTCATGTATCCAGTGGGCTCCAACGGCGCGAGCCAGGCGATCGTTGACGCTCGCGTGCTCGGCGCGCAGCTGGTGGAACATGGTGTGACCCCCGATGCGCTCGCAGGCTTCGAGGACCAGCTACACGATGAGATCTCCGCACTCGTCTTGCGCAATCGCGGTCACGGTCCGATCGCGATCCTCGGCGAGATCGACGACCGGTGCGGCGGCTACTTCGACGACATTGACGATGTCATGCCCCGCCACGAGATTGAACTGTTCATGTCGCGTTACAAGGAGGCGGCCGGCTTCGCCATGGAGGCACTCAACGCCGCTCCCCGCACGATCCCCCAGGGCGCACGGGTAGATCGGCCCGCCTGAGCTGCGGGGAGTGACGCGCGGGGAAGCGGCGCAGTATTCTCAATCGCTGTCTTGCGGTCCACGTCGATACCTCCGTCCCGGTCATCCGGGTACCCGAAACGCCGGGTCGTTGTCTTCACCGCGTCCATCCTTGGGCTCGCCTGTATCGCTACGGTCGTATCTGCCGCCACCCCTGACGAACTTCGCGAAGAGCGAAAGAACGTCCAGGGAGAAGCGGCAGAGCTTGCCCTCGCGATCGAGGTTGAGGTGGCTGAAGTTGAAGAGCTCGAAGCGGCACTTGCCGCGGCGAAGGCCAATGTCGACGGACAACAGGCAGCGGTTGACGCATCGGTGCGGGCAGTTCTCGATGCGGAGGCCGCCACCGTCGAGGCCGATCGTGCCATCGCCGAGCTCGAAGAACGTCAGGAACGCACCCGCATCGAACTCCGCGACGCGGTGATCGACTCCTACGTGTCGTTTCAGGGCTTCGATGACCTCGATGCCCTCGGCGAAGATCCGTGGCAGTCGAGCCGAGCCGAGACACTCGCCGACATTGGGACTGGCAACAGCTTCGAAGTCCTCGACGAGCTTCGTACCATCGCCGCCGAACTGGATTTCCAGCGTGAGGTCGCCCAACAAGCCCGGATCGACGCGGCCGCGAATCGTGATGCGATGGAGGAGCGCCTCAGGGAACTAGCGGCCGCAAGCGCCCTAGAAGAGACCCTGCTGCTCGGCGCGCTCGCCCGCCAGGAGCGACGCCTCGGCGAAGCCGCAGCGCTTGCCCAGTTGGAAGCATCGCTGTCCGAAGAGATTCGCGTTGAAGAGCAGCGCATCGCCGATGCAATCGCAAGTCGGCTGCCGCCGGGCGGAGGCAGCGTGACGATTCCCGACGGGGCCGACGTCGAGCTGGTGTCGGTCAACGGCATCGTCGTCAATGCCCTCGTCGAAGAAAATGTCCGCGGCATCCTCGCCACAATGTCGGCCCGCGGCTTCAACCTGTCCGGTGGCGGCTACCGAAGCATCGAGAGCCAAATCCGGCTGCGCCGAGCCAACTGTGGGACGTCTGACTACGCGATCTGGCAGATGCCCGCCAGCCAATGCCGCCCACCCACGGCTCGCCCGGGCCTGAGCCAGCATGAGCTCGGGTTGGCAATCGACTTCACGGTCAACAACCGAGTCATCCGCTGCCGCGACTGCGACGTCTTTCGCGCTCTCTCCGAGGTCGCCCCCGAGTTTGGCTTTTTCAACCTGCCTAGCGAGCCCTGGCACTGGTCGACAACGGGCGGCTGATGTTCCTCGACATCGCCATCGACGATCCGCACCGCCTCGCGCTCATTGACGACCTCGGAACAGTCCGGGCCTTCGGGGAACTCTTGGAACGGGCCACTCGGCTTGGGCACGCCATGCGCGACGCCGGTGTGCCGATCGGCGGTCACATCGGGACACTTACCGAGAACCGGGCCGAGTACTTCGAGCTCTACCTCGCAGCGATCCTGTCGGGCGTGTGGCTGGTGCCGATCAACGGGCTGCTGTCGTCGACGGAGGTCGACTATGTCGTGGCCGACGCTGACCTCGCCCTCGTGTTTGCCGAGGACGAACTTGCGCATCTCGTGTCAGACAGCCGACCGGTCGTTCGATTCGGTGACGAGTTCGAAGCGATGGTGGCGGCCGGCGGCACCACACCCTTCCCCGCCGACGGCCCTCCTGGATCCCGGTTCTCCTACACCTCCGGCACCACCGGCCATCCCAAGGGTGTCAAGCGGGCGATTCCAGCAACGGTGGCTGAGATGCTGCGAGTTCAAGCCCGGGCCGGAGCCGACGTCGCACTCGACGGCGATGGCGTTCACCTGGTCACTGGCCCCGCCTACCATGCCGCGGTCGGCGGGTTCGCCCTCTTCGACTTGTGCAACGGCGCAACCCTGCGCATCATGCGCCGCTTCGATGCTGCCCGAACGTTGGAGCTGATCGAGACGGAACGGGTCCGCCGCACCCACCTCGTCCCGACGATGATGGTCCGCATGCTCCGCCTTGACGATGAGGAACAGGGCCGGGACCTCTCGTCCCTCGACGTCGTGCTTCACGGCGCTGCGCCGATCGCGCCGACCATCAAGCAGCGCATGATCGACTGGCTCGGACCGATCCTGATCGAGTACTGGGGCACGTCGGAAGCTGGCGTGTTCACACGGGTCGACAGCGCCGACTGGCTTACCCGTCCCGGCACGGTCGGTCGTCCCGTACCAGGCTTTGAGGTCTTCGCAGTCGATGACAGTGGCGAGCGGCTGCCTCCCGACAAGGTCGGCCGCCTGTTCTGCCATACGCCCGGCCGTAACGAACCGTTCGTCTACTGGAATGCGCCCGAGAAAACCGCGGCCGCCTATCTCCGCCCAGGAGTGTTCACAATGGGCGACATGGGTCGGGTCGACGACAACGGCTGGATCTTTCTTGCCGACCGAGCGACCAACATGATCATCACCGGCGGTGTCAATGTGTACCCGGCCGAGGTCGAACAGGCATTACTCGAGCACCCTGCAGTGGTTGATGTTGCGGTCTTTGGTATCCCCGACGAGGAATGGGGCGAGCAGGTGAAGGCGGCAGTCGAGTTCGCCACCGGCCAATCGGCCGACGACGCTGCATTGATCGCCTTTGCTCGCGATCGACTCGGCCGCCACAAGGTGCCGCGGTCGATCGACGTGCACGATCGGCTGCCCCGCCAACCCAACGGCAAGCTGTACCTCAGCACGCTCAAGGATCCGTACTGGGAGGGGCACGAGAGGCGGATCTGACCGGTCATTCGAGTGGGATCGAAGGCCGCAAAGGCGCACGACATGTACCGTCTCATCACCGCGCCGACCGGTAGCGAGCCAACCTCACCCCAACGAGGAGTCTCCATGCCCACCTCGATCTACGACGAGACCCACGGACTGTTCCGCGCTGCGGTCCGCAACTTCGTCGCCAACGAGATGACGCCTCGCTTCGACGAGTGGGAGAAAGCCGGGATCATGGACCGAGAGATCTATGCGAACGCCGGACGGCACGGCTTCGTTGGGTTCAACATGCCGGAATCCCACGGTGGGGGCGGTAGCAACGACTTTCGGTTCAACGCAGTCGTCAGCGAAGAACTCGCCTATGCCGGCATGGGAGGAGCGGGCAACGGCATCGGCCTGCAGAACGACATCGTTTCGCCCTACTTCATCGCGTATTGCACTGACGAGCAGAAGGATCGCTGGTGGCCCGGCATCGCGTCCGGCGAGAAGATCTTGGCGATCGCCATGACCGAACCGGGCACGGGTTCCGACCTCGCCTCTATCGCCACTACCGCTGATCCTGATGGTGACGAATATGTCGTCAACGGCGCCAAGACGTTCATCACCAATGGGATCAACGCTGATCTCGTCGTGGCCGTGGCGCGAACCGGCGAGGGACGCGACGGGCTGTCGTTACTCGTTGTCGAGCGGGGTATGCCCGGTTTCGAACGGGGTCGCAACCTCGACAAGATTGGCCAAAAATCAGCCGATACCGCCGAGCTGTTCTTCACCGACGTTCGGGTACCAAAGGCCAATCTGCTCGGCGAGGAGGGCAAGGCGATGAAGTACCTCAGCTTCAACCTTGCCCAGGAACGACTTTCGCTCGCCATCAACGGTGTTGCGGTGGCCGAGGCGGCAGTGCAGTGGACCGTCGACTACGTCAAGGAACGCACCGCGTTCGGGCAGCCGATCGCGGCATTCCAGAACACCAAATTCGTCCTCGCTGAGGTCGACACCGAGGTCACCGTCGCCCGGGCCTACATGGACCAGTGCATCCTCGATCACGTGCATGGCGAGCTCTCACCAGCGGGAGCGGCGAAGGCCAAGCTGTACGGTTCCGAGTTGCAGAACCGCGTCACCGACAAGTGCCTGCAGCTCTTCGGTGGCTATGGCTACATGTCGGAGTATCCGATTGGGGTCGCGTACACCGATGCTCGCGTCGCCACGATCTACGGTGGCACCAGCGAGATCATGAAGACGATCATTTCCCAGGACATCTTGGCGTGAGCGTGCGAGCGGTGGTGTTCAGTGGTGACGGTAGGTGGGAGGCCCGCGACTTCCCCGACCCCACTCCCCCACCTGGAGGTGCCGTGCTGCGTGTCGATGCCGTCGGCCTGTGCCACAGCGATGTCAGCCAGTTCCACGGCCACCATCACGTGCCCGGTGAGGTTTCGCCGGTGGTACCCGGCCACGAGATTGTCGGAACGGTGCACGAGTTGGCGACCGACGCCCAACTCGGGGTCGATGTCGGCGACCGGGTGGCGGTCGACCTGGTGCGGTTCGGTGAACCGACCGACGACAACCCGTTCGGACTTCACATTTACGGCTACACCCGCTCCCCCGACGATGAGGGTGGGTTGTGGGGCGGCTACGCGGAGTACATGACCATCGCGGCCGGCACCCACCTTGCCCAGCTCGACACGAACGCCACACCCGAGGAACAGACCATCTTCGAGGCCCTGTCGAGCTGCATCAACTGGCTCGATCAATGCGGGTTCGGTGCCGGTCAGAGCATCGTCATCCAGGGGCCCGGCCATATGGGGCTGGCGTGCACCGCTGCAGCCGCGGCCCGAGGCGCTCGGCTGATCGTCGTGACCGGTACCGCCGATGATGCACTCCGGCTCGAGACCGCACGGCACGTCGGCGCGCACGTGGTTGTCAACGTGGACGAAGCCGACCCCGTCGCTGCCGTTCACGAGGCCACCGGTGGTGCGATGGCAGATCTCGCCGTCGATCTCGCCAATGCCACCGTCACGCCAGGGCTTTGCTTCGATCTCGTTCGGTTTGGCGGCACCGTGCTCTGGGCCGGACTCAAAGACCGCGCCACCGTTCCGGTGGTCAGCGACGACGTGGTCACGCGTTCGCTCACGATCCGCGGCGGGAGTGGGGGCACCGCCGCATCGGTCGATGCAGCGGTCGAACTCCTCAACAGTGGCGACTTCCCGATGCAGGAACTCCTTGGGAAGGTCGTCAACCTCGATCGGCTCGACGACGCAATGGCAATTCTTGAACGTTGCGGCGACCACGACGCGGTCCGGGTTGTGCTGCGCCACGACCACGACTGAGTCCGACCTGGCAGCCTGCGTGTTCTAGACCGGCCTCGGGCCGCGCACCGCTGGCATCCATCGAGGTCCTGCCGTCGCGTCGATTCGAGCGACGAAGGCATCGTGGTGGGGCTCAACGAGGTCGAGGAACCGGACGGAGGTCGGCTCACCGATCTCCTCCCACACCTGGGAGGTCAACTCGTCGGTGCGGCGTTCGATCTCGAGTCGGAAGCTCCGGCCCGCGTCCGTGAGGCGACGTCCAGAGGCAAGCCCTCGGGCCTCAAGTGCATCCCAGGCGCGCTCGACGCATGCGTCTTCGCCGCCACGGCTTCGAGCGATCCACTCCTCGTCGCCGTATTCGTCGACATCGATCATCGCTGAGTGAAGCAGGCCGGCCTGTATGTCATCGATGCCCTCTGAGGCCGGGATCGCCCAGTGGTTGTCCCCGCGAAACTCACGAATGCAGTTGATTGCGTGCCAGCCCGAGAGAGCAGGCTTGCGGCCACGCCGCGACAGGGCGCGAGACGCCGCGAACATCGGGCGCGTGCCTGCAAACATCGCATCGACGCCTTGCCATAGGTTGTCGGCCAAATCACCGAGCTCGGCTGCGACCCTGGGCGCGATCGACTCGATTCCTGGCAAGACAGCGTCGTCGAGCGCGCCGATGACCTGCTCGGGGGTCATCACTGAGCGAACGGCCGCCGCCACCGTGTCGATGATCAGCGGACTGATCGAATACGTCATGGCGGCGATCACGTGAGGCGGGGTGTCGCCGAGCGTTGCGAGCCGCCAGGCGACGATCCACGAGTTGGTATTGGGCATGCCGAGCTCGCCAAAACTGGCCTTAGCGCGCTTGTCCCACATCATCCAGCCGAGGAGGTCGTGACACGCAAGCCCGCCACGGGCGCTGAGCGACGTCCAGTCGGTCAACCGTCGGCCTTCACGACCGAATCGGCTGCGAGTTCGGCACAGCGCCACGCCACATCGACCGGCATGCCGCCACAGAGTGGATGCAGCGACAGCGAACCCTTTTCCTTGGCGTGCTCGATCGCCTGATCAGGCGTGTAGAAGCGGTAGATGCCTTCATCCCGTAGCTCGGCGACGGTCGAGGCGTGGGAGTGAACGACCGACTTCTGATGCGGCTGCTGCCATCCGTGATACGTCTGCGCCTCAAGCAGGAAGTGCTGCCCGTGTTCGGCCCACGCTTGGTCAGGGTCGTCGACGATCACGATCTGTGGCGCTTCCTCGGGACAGATGACGAACGGGGCGACCCCTGCCTCGGCACAGAGCTCCTCGTAATAGGTCTTGACCTCCGGCTTGTTGCCACCCATCGAGAATGGCAACCCGAGCCGCACAGCCCGTTGGGCCGAGACCTTCGCCGACCCACCGATCATCAGGTTGGGGTGAGGTTGGCTGAACGGCTTGGGCAGCACCTGCACCGTCTCGCCATGGTGTTCGAACGGCTCACCAGTCCACGCCTTGAGCATGACGTCGAGGCTCTCGTCGAGGATCCGCCCCCGCTCATCCCACTCCTTGGCCATTGCGGCGTACTCAACTGGTCGGTAACCGAGTCCGACCGTGACGACGATGCGTCCCTTGCTCACGAGGTCGAGGACCGCGAGGTCCTCTGCAACCCGGATCGGGTCGTGCAACGGCAGCAGGAGGGCACCGATCATGCAGAGCACGTTGTCGGTCCGAGACAGAATCATGCCGGCGGTCAGCATCGGTGTTGGCGACCAGCCGGTACTGCTGACGTGATGCTCGTCGAGTTGCACCGCGTTGAGGCCTCGCTCGTCGAGGAACTCGGCAATGTCGAGGGCGGCGCGGTACCGATCACTCATCTCGGCGCCATCGGTGGGGTTGGGGTGAACGTGGTTGATCCGGATCAGCGTGAAGGCCATACCCTCTACCCTCTCCCACCGACTCGGGGTTCGACCAGTCGACTCAGTCGGAGAAGAACTCGGTGCCCAGGTCGCAGGTGTCGGCGACTTCGAGCAGGTCGATGAAGACCTCGGGGTCAAGTTCCCCTCCGTCAAACATCGCGACGAGAGCCACGACGTCGAGGTTGTCGAGCATGCACTCGGCCTGGTCGGCGGTGAGTTCACCGTCTTCGGTCATGCCCTCGATCATCATTGCCCGCCCCGACTCGGTTAAGAGCATCGCCTCAAGCATCTCGGCATCGAGCGACATGCCGGCATCGTCGGCATCGTCGGCATCGTCGGCATCGTCCATGTCCTCAAACCCGAACATGTCCTCAAGGCCGCAGCGCGCGGCAATCTCAAAGATCAGGGCAACTACCTCGGGGCTGGGTTCAGCTTCGGTGGAGAGGGCCGACAGAGCCTCGAAGCCGAGATTGTCGAGCATGCACTCGGCCTGGTCAACGGTGAGTTCACCGTCTTCGGTCATGCCCTCGATCATCATTGCCCGACCTGCGTCAGACGAAAGCATCGCCTCGAACGCCTCCGGGGTCGAGAAGGGGTCCTCGTCGACTACATCTTCATCTTCGGAGAAATCACAGTTGGCGTCTTCCCAGTTCTCGATCCGGCTTTCGGCAGCCTCAAATTCGGGTCGGGCACTGACCTCCTCGAGCCCCGGCGTGGCGGCGAAAAAGTCCCAGGCGTTGTCCTCAAGCACGGTGATGAACTCGTCGAATCCCTGCCGTAGGGTGCGGAGATCGTCACGGATCTCGTCGGGAGCGATATCGATCGCAGCGTCGATGAGTTCGACGTTTCCCCGAACCGCCGCCTCAACCGACTCAGGATCGAAGAGGTCGGCTTCATCGAAGAGACCATCAACCTCGGCCTTCACGCGACAGTAGGTCTCAATGGAGCCCGTGCCGTCGTCGGGTTCAGCGGCGGTGTCACCGTCGGGTTCAGCGGCGATGTCATCGTCATTGGAGGCAGCGTCATTCGACGATGCATTCGCCACAGGCGCTACGTCGTCGGCACCGCCACACGAGGCAACAATCAGCGCAATCAGCGCAATCAGGAGCGGAACGCGGATACGGACGGGTTGTGTTGTCACAACCTGAACACTAGCTAAATCTCTTAAAAAATCTCCGACGTCAACGGTGGAGGTTGTTGACCGCCGAGACGATTGCGCGAAGTGAGGCCGACACGATCGACTCGTGGAGACCGACACCCCACGTCGTATCCCGCGCCCCTGTGTCGATCTCTACGTAGGCGACGGCGGTGGCGTCGGAGCCGGTGCCCATGGTGTGCTCGGTGTAGTCGACTATCTTGCCGCCAAACAGCTCTGCAGCATGCAGCGCGTGGACGAAGGCATCGATCGGCCCGTTTCCCTCACCGGTCACCATCCGCTCCGCGCCATCGACGATCAGCTTGGCCTCAAGCGTGGTGGTGCCCGACTCGAGCGTGTCGCTCGACGATCGGTGCCCGATGATCTCGACCTTGGGGCTGTTGGGCTCAACGTACTCGGCCATAAACCGCCGCTGGATCTCATAGGACGTGATCTCGGTACCGGTGTCCTCGGTGACCGCCTGGATCTTCTTCGCGAAATTGACCTGCAGTTGTCGGGGCAGATCGAGGCCGTACTCGTGCAGCAGGACATAGGCGACGCCACCCTTGCCCGACTGGCTGTTGACCCGGATCACCGCCTCGTAGCTGCGTCCGAGATGCCGCGGGTCGATCGGCAGATAGGGCACGTCCCAGGCGTCATACTCGCCCTCCAGCGGCTCCCCAGGCTGCACGTCGTAGATATCGGCCATTCCCTTCTTGATGGCGTCCTGATGCGAACCGGAGAAGGCGGTGAACACAAGGTCGCCAACGTAGGGCTGTCGTTCTGGCACGGTCATCCGGTTGGAGAACTCGAAGACTCGGCGCGCTTCCTCGATGTCTGAAAAGTCGAGTTCCGGGTCGACACCTTGGGTGAACATGTTGAGCGCAATCGTGACAACGTCGACGTTCCCGGTGCGCTCACCGTTGCCGAACAGGGTCCCCTCGACCCGGTCTGCCCCGGCCATCATGCCAAGTTCTGCGGCGGCGACTCCGGTACCACGATCGTTGTGCGGGTGCAATGAGAGGATGATCGAGTCGCGGTTCTTCACGTCGCGCAGGAAGCGCTCGATCATGTCGGCATAGAGGTTCGGTGTCGACATCTCGACGGTGGCCGGCAGATTGAAGATCAATGGATTCTCGGGCGTGGGCTCGATGACATCCATGACCGCCTCGCACACCTCGACTGCGAAGTCAGGCTCGGTGCCGGTGTAGGACTCCGGCGAATACTCGAAGCGGATGCGCTCGGGATTCGGGTCGGTATCGCGCAGTTCGCGGCAGAGCTTGGCGCCGCCGACGGCGATGTCGATGATGCCGGCCCGATCAGAACGGAAGACGACCCGCCGCTGGGTGGTCGACGTCGAGTTGTAGAAGTGCACGATGGCACTTTTGGCGCCTTTGATCGACTCGAACGTCCGGGTGATCAGGTCTTCACGACACTGGGTGAGCACCTGAACCGTGACGTCATCGGGGATCAGGTCGTTCTCGATCAGCTCACGCACGAAGTCAAAGTCGGTCTGCGATGCGGCCGGGAAACCGACCTCGATCTCCTTGAAGCCGATTGCCACGAGGCGATCCCACATGCGGCGCTTACGGGTGCTGTCCATGGGGTCGACGAGTGCCTGGTTGCCGTCGCGAAGGTCGACTGAGCACCACATCGGAGCGGTCTCGAGTCGGTTGTCCGGCCAGGTGCGATCGAGGAGTTCCACAGCCGGGTAGGGCCGGTACTTCTCGAACGGCATTGCGCTGTTGGAAGGCGCTGGCGTCATGGATCTCTCCCTCGGGGGGTTGGCTGGCAAAAGGGTACTGAAAAGCGCAGAACCCCCCGAGCCACGAGGGCACGAGGGGTTTGGCGGGCGCCGTTATGGGCGCTCGCCTACACGAGAAGAAGCAGGAACGAACGATGGTGCTCCACGAGGTAACACGCTAATCCCACCCTGGCGATTGTCAACCGCGGCACGACATCGACCCTCCGGCGACGTCGCCGCCGCTCAAGGCTCGACGACGAGTCCGTCGGCGAGCAACGCCGAAGTCCCGTCGGGATTCGTCACCACCACGTCCCAGCGTCGAACCTTCCCAAGCCCGCCGGCCTTGACCCGTATGGCAGCCGTGCTCATCTCACCGTGACACCAGATCCGGTCAGAGTCATCGACCCAGCCACGCTCCGAGGCGGACATCGTCGGGCTGGGCGCGAACAGGCTCGAGACGTCTTAGTTGAGGCCAGCCAAGAAGTCGGTGACGGCGGCACGGAAAACGTCATTCTTGTCGCCCGCCACCATGTGAGCGGCGTCGGCAACATCGACGTAGCTCACATCGGGAACCTGGGCAAGGAAGCGACGCGCCCCCTCTTCGGAGACGACGTCACTCATGCGGCCGCGTACCAGGAGCTTGGGCACGTCAATCCGGTGCATGCATTCGGTCAACATGACTGGGTCGAACATTTTCGCCGGGTCGCCTTGAGGATCCGGCATCAGAAAGGCCGGATCCCAGTGCCAATACCAGCGGCCGTTTCGCTCTCGCAGGTTCTTTCGCAGCCCGGCAGGGTCGATGGCGCGGTCGGCGCGCGGGGCGTACGCCGCCACCACTTCAGCAGCCTCTTCCAGGGATCCGAAACCCGTCTCGACGTGGGCCCGGAGGAAGTCGCCGATGCGATTGGTTCCAGTGCGTTCCATTTCTGGAACGATGTCGACCAAAATCAGCCCACGGCCGCTGCCCGGCCGCAGGCCACCCATGGCGCGGATGGCGGTGAGTCCACCGAGTGATGCTCCGACCACTACCGGGTCGTGCCCGAGTTGATCGAACACCGCAACCAGGTCACCGGCGTAGTCATCGAGACCGTAGGAACCCGTCGGGTCCCAGGCACTTTCACCGTGACCCCGTAGGTCGACTGTGATCGCACACCAGCCGGTCTCGGCGACGACAGCGGCGGCCCGACCCCACGAATGCCGGGTCTGGCCGCCACCATGCAGGAACACCACCGGCGGATCTGTCGAGTCGCCGTACCGGTCGGCCGTCAACGACAGCGCACCCGCGGAGAAGGTGATCGTCTCCGATTCCATGCAGGCCGACCGTACCGGTGACGATATGGTCACCCACCACTGGGCTCCAGGGAGGATCTATGGCCTTTCCCGAAGACATCGGCGTCATCGACACGATGATGGGCACGACCGCCGGAACCACCGGCAAGAACCGCTACGCGTTCCTCGACCGGGCCCTGAAGGACGCAGAGTCGGCGAACATGAACTTCCCGGCGCAGTACATGTTCAAGGATGTTCCGTTCTCCGACCAGGCCCGCGATACCGATGGAAACCTCCAGGAGCCGCCCCAGGGACCCGACCTGCTCCTGCCGTTCATGGACCGCAGCAATGTCGAGCTCGCCATGGTGGGCCTCAGAGCCGATGGCACAGGCGAGGGTGTTCGGTGCGTGACCGAGCACCCTGACCGATTCATTCCTTGCTTCGAGCCCGACCCCAACGATGGCGTCGAGGCGATCCGTCAGATCCGGCGCCTTCACGACGAGTTCGGGCTGAAAGCCATTACTGCGTTTCCCTCGGGGCGCATGCCGCAGGTCCCGATCGATGCGCCGCTGATGTACCCGCTCTACGCATTGTGCTGTGAGCTCGACATCCCAATCTTCTGCTGCGCCGGAATTCCCGGCCCGCGAGTGCCGGCCGCGCCGCAGCATGTCGAGCGCATCGATCAGGTCATGTACGACTTCCCGGAGTTGACCTTTGTGACCCGCCATGGCTGCGAGCCATGGGAGGACCTGGCAGTCAAGCTGATGCTCAAGTGGCCCGGCTTGCACTACTCCACATCTGCCTTCGCACCAAAGCACTACCCCACCGCGATCATCGACTACGCCAACACCCGAGGCGCCGACAAGATCATCTACGCGGGGTACTTCCCGATGGGGCTCTCGCTCGACCGAATTTTTGAACAGCTGCATCACGTCCCCTTCAAGCAGCATGTGTGGCCAAAGTTCCTTCGGGACAACGCTCGACGGGTCCTGCGCCTCGACGATGGCCCCGTGCCAGTCGAGTAAGTCTGCGACCAGCAGGCCCCCCTCGACCCGAAGTTGACCGCCGAAACGAACGAGTTCCATGGTCGGAACCAGTCGGGCTGGCAGGCATGCTTGAGCCCGTGGACGAACTTCGCTGGTCGGCACCCGAACTCGACCTTCGAGCCCCCCTTCTCGTGACCGCGTTCGAGGGGCTGTTTGACGTCGGTGGTGCAGCGACGGGCGCAGTGCAGTCGCTGCGGAACGGCCCTACGGTCGCGCTCGGCGAGATCGACGCCGACCCCTTCTTCGACTTCACGGAACGACGCCCGATGGTCCGGGTAGCCGACGACGGCCGTCAGGTCATCGACTGGCCCGAGAACCGGATCGATGCGCTTCCGCTGCCCGAGGACAGCCGCGACCTCGTGCTACTCGAAGGTGTCGAACCCCATCTCCTGTGGCGCACCTTCAGCAGCGCGGTCGCGTCGGTAGCCGAACGGGTCGGTGCGGCGATGGTCGTCACCCTCGGCGCAATGATCGCCGAGATCCCCCACACCCGACCCCCGACGATCACAGGCTCCACCACCGATCCCGACCTGGCCCGGGCCATGCGCCTCGACCAGCCCTCCTACCAGGGCCCAACAGGGGTGATCGGCGTGTTGCACCAGCATCTCGAGGAAGTCGGGATCCCGGCGGTTTCGCTACGGGCCTCGGTCCCTCACTACGTCTCAGGTTCACCCAACCCCAAAGCGTCGCGGGCGCTGCTCGAACGCTTCGAACGCATCACAGGCGTCCGGACCCGATGGTCCGATCTCGATGCCGAGGCTCGGGAGTGGGAGGCCCGGGTCAATGAGGCAATGGCGGACGACGGGGACATCGTCCACTACGTGCGGCGTCTCGAAGAGCGCTTCGACCAGCGTGCCCAGGCCGACATGCCTGACGCCGACGACCTCGCCGCCGAATTCGAACGCTTCCTCCGACACCAAGACGACACCGACGACTGACGTGCACCATCTCGTCGTCCTTCCCGCCGGCGAGGATCGCGAACTACTTGCCGACGCACTCTGGATGGCCGGCGCAGTCGGGGTCGAAGATCTCAGCGCTGCCGTCCGAGGGGCCTTCACCGACTCCGGCATCGCCAAGACGGTCGCCACCCAACTGGGAGGCACGGTCGAAGTCGTGGCCGACCCCGACGGCCTCGACGCGTGGCGCGCCCATGCAACGGTTCATCAGGCGGGACCATTCACCGTCCGACCCCCTTGGCTCGACTCCCACCCCGAAGCCGTCGATCTCGTGATCGACCCCCGGCACGCGTTTGGAAGCGGAAGCCATCCGTCGACCCGGCTCGCCCTCGAAATCCTTGCGTCGGCCGTCACCACCGGGGATCACGTCCTCGATGTAGGAACAGGCAGTGGCATCCTCGCAATCGGCGCAGCCCGATTGGGCGCGGGCTACGTGGTTGCCGTCGACACCGACCCGAACGCCGAGACCGCAGTGCGGGCCAACGCTGAAGCGAACGGTGTCGGTTCGCTCGTCGCCTTTACCCGCGCCGACGGCGTAACCCTTCGTGGCACTCACGATCTCGGCGTCTGCAACATGACGATCGACCTGCACGAGGAGATCGGGCCCACCGTCGCCGAGCGAACCACCATTGGCCGTATGGTCGTGGCCGGCATCCTCGTCGGCGACCAGGAGAAGCGTGCCGTTGCCGCCCACGCTCGCACCGAGATCCTCGACCGCCGTGCCGACGGCGACTGGGCAGCCCTCTTGTTGGGGTGAACCGACCCTGACCGCCGACTCGCGCACCTCGGCATGGGCCTCCTAGAGTCACCGCAATGGCACGAATCGATGTCCCCACCGGGCCTGGCCTTGAGCGCGAGCGCCTGCTCGCGATGCACCTCGACGTCGCCATGGGCATGGCCGCATACGCCGAGGCCGTCTACACGAAGACGTCCCTCCCTCCGAGGGTTCGCGAGGTCGCTCGGTTCCGGATCGCACGAGCCAACAGCTGCCCCGTCTGCCTCAACACCAGGTCTCCGCTCGCCACGGCCGACGGGTTTGACGAGTCGACCGTTGACAACGTCGTCACGTGCGACGTCGGTGCCCTTGACATGCTTGGCGAGCTCGATGAGCGGGAACAACTCGCAGGCGATTTCGCCGACCGATTCGCCGGAGACCATCACTCGATTGACGACACCTTGATGGTCCGGCTCCAGCAACACTTCTCTGACATCGAGATCATTGAGCTGACCGCCCTGTGCGCCATGACGCTCGGCAACGGGCGCCTCCTTACGGTGCTCGGGGTTGAGGCCGACGACGAGGGGCATTACCTCCTGACCGAAACAGCGCAGACCACCCCGTGACCGTGACCATCACCTCGACCGACGGTGTCCACGTCGCACTCCACGACCTGGGTGGGGATGGTCTACCCCTGCTGTTCGTGCACGCCACCGGCTTCCACGGCAACTGCTACCGGCAGATTGCCCGCCGCCTCCATGACGTCCGCCACTGTTGGGCCCCGGACCTCCGCGGCCATGGCGACACCAACGTCCCCAACGACGACCGGTTCGACTGGGCTGGGATGGCCGAGGATCTGTGTGCCGTTCTCGACCAAATGGGGCTCGATGAGCCGATCGACTTCGTCGGCCATTCGATGGGCGGCGCCACGATCCTCGCTGCTGAGCTGATGCGACCCGGGTCGATTCGCGCCGCGTGGCTTTTCGAGCCGATCGTGTTCCCCGACGCACCTGTCGCCGCCGACAGCACCCTGGCCGCCGGCGCTCGTCGGCGACGGGCGATCTTCCCTGATCAGGAGGCTGCCATCGAGCGCTACCGCTCGCGGCCACCGTTCGACGCGATCGATCCAGAGGTGCTCAACGACTACGTCCGCTACGGCTTTGGGCCGCACCCCGATGGTGTCATCCTGAAATGCCTTCCGAATAGCGAGGCAGCGACCTTCGAAAACACCGACCGCACCCTGTACCCACGGGTCCAAGCCGTCAACGCAACCGTCACCGTGATCGGGTCGACCGATGGCGGACCGCCAGCCCGGTTTGCCGCCGGCGTGGCCGACGCAGTACCCGGCGCCCAGCTCGTCGTGTGGGAGGGCGAGACTCACTTCGGCCCCTTCACCAACCCCGAACGAGCAGCGACAGAGATCCGATCACTCATCTTGTGAGCGGAATCACCTCCACGAGTGACTTGGGCTCGAGGCCACCCGAAACCCGCATCGTTGGTACCTCCCGGTCACCCGCCGGATCAGCTCGCAGAGCAAGTTCCCACTCGTCGGCGCTGGACTTGCGGCAACGGTGACCGCTGTCGAGGAGACCACTGGCCGACCAGTGGTCTGGGCCACGAGCCACCTCCAAACTATCGCCAGCCAGAGCGTCGTCGTCCGCGACCGCCGCTGAGCCCGCTCACATCCGGAAGGTCCCGTCGAGCGTCACTTTCCATGCCGCGCCGGCGGTCGTTCCCCCGTCGACGGGCACGCTCACCCCAGTGACGAAGCTGGCCATATCCGATGCCAGAAACGCGACCACCGCCGCACACTCCTCAGGTGACCCCATTCTGCGAAGCGGCGTGGGGTGATGGTCTACCGACATGGCACCGCTCGTCGCTGCGAGGTCGGAGTCACCAGTCGTGGGGATCATGTCGGGCGCGACCGCATTAACCCGCACACCTCGGTCCGAGA
Source organism: Acidimicrobiales bacterium (assembly GCA_029247365.1). Taxonomy (GTDB): domain Bacteria; phylum Actinomycetota; class Acidimicrobiia; order Acidimicrobiales; family Aldehydirespiratoraceae; genus UBA11606. The sequence continues at coordinate 68,018 of JAQWLJ010000033.1, forward strand.
GCTCGAGTGCAAGAGTCTTTGTGAACTGCTCGACCGCCGCCTTCATCGCCCCGTAGATCCCAAACCCAGGGGCCGCATGGTGCGCCTCGACAGAGGTGACATTGACGATCGCCGCGCCGTCGCTAAGTCGGTCCATCGCAGCGCGCACACAGTTGGTGACTGTCCCAAAGTTCTCTGCGATCAGTGCTGCCTCGCCCTTTGCGGTCACATCGGCAAATTCGGCATGGAAGCCACCGCCGACATTATTGACAAGCACGTCGACCGGGCCAAGCGAGTCGGCCACCGCAGCGAAAAAACTCTCAACGGCATCAGCATTACGAACGTCGAACACACCAGTGTGGACACGTCGCCCTGTCGCCTCGATTGCGGCGGCAGTCGCTGCCAGCCCTTCAGCGTCGCGATCACACACGGCGAGGTGCGCGCCGAAACGGGCGAGCGTCCGTGCAGTAGCGGCGCCGATACCCCAGGCCGCGCCGGTGACCACGGCGACTCGGTCGGTCATCAGGATCCGCTCGGGATTGAGCTCCACAGTGCCTCCCTCGGTCGAGTCGCCCTACCCTACGCCGCATGCCCGTTGACCCCCGAACGCCAGTGGTTGTCGGTCGGGCCCAAATCGTGGGCCCCACACCCGACGTCGATGCCCCAACCGACGCCGTGTCGCTGATGCGACAGGCGACCGAAGTAGCCCTCGCTGACGCCGGGGCCCACGGCACCGACGTCGACACCGTCGGCGTGGTCGGCGGGCTGTTCGGCGACCCGAATCCGGCCGCCACCATTGCGGCCGAGATCGGAGCGGCACGAGCCCACACCATCCTCACCACCTGGGGTGGCAACACACCGGTGGCGTTGCTCGGCGAACTGGGCCAGCGCATCGTCGACGGTCACGTCGACCTCGCAGTCTTTGTCGGGGGGGAGGCCAATCACACCCGCGACGCGCTCCGTCGGGCCGGTCGAGAGATACCCAAACGCGAACCGATCGACACACCGGCGCCAGAGGTCTGGGGCAAACAGCTCCAGATGGGAAACGCAGAGACGGTCGAACGAGGCGGCGAGATGCCCCGGAACACGTACGCCGTGTTCCAGAGCGCGCTCCGCGCGGCTGCGGGCACCTCGCTCGACGAAGCCCGAGACTCCATCGCAGCACTGTGGGCGGGTTACAGCGATGTAGCAGCGGCGAACCCCGACCTCAACGTCAAGGCGATGGATGCCGAAGCCATCCGCAACCCGTTTCCGAGCAACCGAATGGTGTCATGGCCGTACACCAAAGCTATGTGTGCCAACAACCGAGTCGACCATGCGGCCGCCCTCGTGGTTTGCAGCGCCGGCACCGCCGACAAATTGGGGTTTCCTCGTGACCAGCAGGTGTACCTCCACGAGACAATCATTGCGACTGACACCAACACTTTCATCGATCGCGAGCGGATCGATATCATCCCCGGGATAGACGCAGCGGCCGTCGCACTAACCGAGCGGTGGGGCCCGCTCGACCGGTTCGGCCACGTCGATCTCTACGGCTGTTTCCCATCAATTGTGCAGTACACCGCCAACGCCCTCGGCCTGCGCCCCGGGCGCCCGCTGACCGTCACCGGCGGCCTTGGATTCATGGGGGCTCCCCTCAACTTTGCCGCTGGCCAGTCGCTGGTCGCCATGGTGCGTGCCCTCCGGGCTGACCCCGGTAGCTACGGCCTTGTGCAGGGAAACGGTGGCCACGCCGCAAAGCACGCATTCGCGGTGCTTTCGACCGACCCACCCGAGGTGCTGCCAACGGTCACAACCCTCGACCTCGACAAACCCTTGGTCCCCATAGCACCGCCCGACGCTAGCGGTAACGCCACGATCGAGGGCCTCACCGTTGAGTTTGACCACGCTGGACCGTCCCGGGCCGTGGCCGTCTGTCGCCTTCATAGCGGTGAGGGGCGCCTGTGGGTGACCTCGACGGATGCCACCGTCATGGACGCTGCCATCACCCGCGAACTAGTCGGAGCTCCGGCTGTCATCGCCGCCGGGGAGTTCCGCTTCTAAGTAAGGGTTCGGACCGGCTGGCTGCGTCGCTAACCATCAGGCGATCGCGCACCTCAACTGCCGGCACAGAGGGGCCGAAGAAGTAGCCCGAGGGGCGGACACAGCTGAGCCAAACGAGTCTGTCGGCCCGGGCCTGGTTCTTTACCCGTTCGACCACGAGGATGAGGTCCAGTGCATCGACGAGGGAGACGACCGACCGGACGAAGGTGCCCTCGACGCTGAGAATTTCTCCGACCTAAGCGAGGGCTATCTGGGTCGCTTCGCCACAGCTAGTAAGACGACCCGATGGGAGCGCCGCGCCGATCCGCCACACGGCTTGATGGCGCTCTTCCCGGTCGACGCTTCTTTGAGGCATCGCCGTTCCAATAGCCAAATCTGCCACTGTTCTTGACAGTTGGTAGATTGCCAAGCCATGGGAGAAAACGTCCACCTCGAACGCGATGCCGCTGCGGGTGTCGCTGTCATTCGCCTCGATCGTCCGAAGGTCAACGCGCTCAGCTCACCGATGATGCACGACCTGGGTGACATCTGCGCGGAGCTGGCCAATGATCTCGCCGTGCGTGCCGTCGTTGTCACTGGCGGCCGCAAGAACTTCGCTGCGGGCGCCGACATCTCTGAGTTTCCGTCGTACGACCAGTCCGCCGCGACGGCGTTCTCGAACATGTTCAACGACGTACTCTTGGCGGTGGAGAACCTCCCGCAGGTGACGATCTCGGCAATCAACGGCTTCGCTCTGGGTGGTGGCCTTGAGGTCGCCGTCTCGACCGACTTCCGAATGATGGCCGAAGACGCCCGCATCGGGGTCCCTGAGATCCAACTCGGGCTGATCCCCGGCGGCGGCGGAACGCAGCGCCTGGCGCGCCTCGCCGGCGTCACGATGGCCAAGGACATGGTGTATAGCGGTCGTCACGTCGGTTCCGAGGAGGCGCTTGCGAACCGGATCGCTTCGTCGATCCACGACCCTGACGCGCTGATGGACGACGCCATCGCCAAGGCCGCCGAGTACGCCGCCGGTCCTGCTGCGCTGCGCATGGCGAAGCGGGCGATCCTCGACGGGCTCGCGCTGCCCCTGGCCGATGCGGTGCGGGTCGAGGCGGACCAGTTCGGCGCGTGCTTTGCGACTGAGGACAACCGCATCGGCGTGCAGAGCTTCCTCGAGAACGGTCCCGGCAAAGCCACGTTCACGGGACACTGACAAGAACGTCCGGCCCACCTGGAGTTACTCGACGCTCAGTCGATCTCCATCGCGCCCAGACGGACTACGGCCAAGACGAGTGCGGTCATGGTGATGATTAGCGCACCCGCTATGCCGGACATGAGCGAAAGTTCGCCCAGATTGAGTTCGACGTCGGTGATCGAGGCAAGGATCGAGCGTGTGTAGCCGCGGATCGCAGCTCTGGCCGTCGCAGCTCCAAACTGGGCGATCAGTCCTTCCCACATGAGGACATAGCCGACTCCCCAAATCACTGCGTTGCGCACGAGGAGACCGAGCAGCACAAAAACGGCCGTGTAGGCGACCACGCCGACGCAAGTGGCGGCTGCGGCAGCGACGACCACGTCGGAACCGGCATCGAGGAGCACCCCCGAAAGCACCAGCGCCGGCAGCGTGAAGGGCAAGCTAATGATGATCGACCCGAGCCACGCTCCAATGACGACTGGGGCGCGTCCGATGGGTCGGAGCCACAGGTAGACGAGCGTGCGATCCTCGCGGAGGTCACCGAGCGAAGCTGCGGCGAACACCAGTGCGACGACTGGCACTAGCAGCGTGAAGCCGGCGAGATCGAGCAGCCGGACGCCGTCCTCGATCGGATCCTCGACCCTGTCGGAGGAACCAACCGCGAAGGACAGCAAGGCCAGAAACGCGCCCAACACGACCAGCGCGAGCGCGCGACCTCGGGTGAGTAGTTGGCGCACCACGACGCGCAGCGTCAGGCGGACCGCTCCGACAAACCCGACTGAGCCGCTCATCGGCGTCGCTCCACCAGATAACGGAACACCGACTCAAGGTCGTCGTCGAGGGGGACCAACTCGTTGAGCTGCGCTCCGTGTTCGACGGCAATCGGGGCGGCCTCGCGCCCGAACCGGTCGACGTCGACGGTGCTGGCGACGACCGCAGTGGATGCCACCTCGACGCTATCGGCCACACCGCGTTCGATCAGCGCGGCTGCAACTCGTCGCGGCTCGTCGGTTCGCAAACGGATCCGATGGGGGCGGTCGTCCATCAGTTCCCGCAGGGCGCGGTAGTCCCCTGATGCTGCGAGGCGGCCCTGGGAGATGACCAGTACGTTCGATCCGAGCCGAGCGACCTCGTCGAGCACATGGCTCGAGACGAGGATGCACTTGCCCCGCTCAGCCAGGTCGTGAAAGAGGTCGATCATCCGGTTGCGCTGGACGGGATCGAGGCCGGTAAGGGGCTCGTCGAGAATCAAAACATCAGGGTCGTTGACAAGTGCGGCGGCAAGCTTGACTCGCTGCCGCATGCCCTTCGAGAACGAGCCGACGATCTTCGTTGTCTGGTCGACGAGTTCGACATGGGAGAGTGACTCGGCGACCGCAGCGTCGAGCGCAGCGCCGCTGAGGGCGTGTGTCTCGCCGGCAAACCGGACAAACTCGTGGGCAGTAAGCCTATCGAAGAGCGCGTCCTGCTGGGGGGCGAGGCCGATGCGGCCTCGCACGACCTTTTCGCGTCGGGCATCCCGGCCGAGAACGCGCACCGTGCCGCGGGTCGGGGGCGTCAGGCCACACAGCATCCGGAACAATGTCGACTTCCCAGCTCCGTTCGGTCCGAGCAGAGCGGTGACCCCTGCGCCAACCTGGAACGTGACATCGGAGACCGCAACGACATTGCCGAACGACTTCGTGACCCCCGCAGCCTCGACCATGACCGGGCCCTCGATGGGCTTCGCGATACCCGCAACCGCGACAGCATCGGCGGTGGGGGGTGGGGGCTGTGATGCTGGTGATGACGGCGGGGGCGGCAGGTTCGACATCAGATCACCGACAGCTTTCGATAGCGGCCGACGAGGACACCGAAGCCGGCGAGGATCCATCCGATGACGCCGACGGTCACCGACAGGTCGGACACCGCACCGGCGGGCCCGTTGCTCGTGTCACCGAACAGCCGGATCGCAGACTCGAAGGGCGACCCGAGCGGATCGAACACCAGGTACTTCGAGCTCATCTCGAGTTCCTCGACGAGGGTCCCCGCCACGATCGAGCCACCGAGGAGCACGAGCAGGACCGCCACACTTGCAAAAGCCCGACGGTCGGTGAGACTCGAGATACCGAGGCTCACCCCACAGTAAGTAATCACGATGATGAGGCCGCCGAGGAGCAGCTTGGCGAAGACCAAAAACCAGTCGCCGAAGCCGTCGGGCCCCTGACCCTGGATGGTGTACCCAAGCAGAAGCAGAAGGGCTGGGCCGAGCACGACGATCGCCATCGTGCCCGCGACTGCGACAGTCTTGGCAATCAGGTAGGTCCAGCGGGTGAGCGGAGTCGACATGTAGAGCGCAACCATGCCGTCGCGTCGGTCGCGAACGATCGCCTCGGGCGCGACGGCGACGGCGTAGAGGAAGTGAGCGAAAATCAGGAACCCAAACGACTCGGATGGTCCGAGGAACTCGTAGTAGTCCGGACGGATACCGTTAGAGACATCGCCGAATAGCGCCACGATGCCGAAAATGATCACGGTCGGCAGGAACGCGATCATCGCAATGATGACCGGAAACACCTTGTGCCGACCCTTGCGGCCGATGCCGAGCATGCTCTTCGTCGTGTACCAGACAACCGAGCGAACCGAGCTGACGATGCCCGCCCGCTCGCCGTCGAACCTGCGATAGCCCTGATCGAAGATCTCGGCGGCGGTCATGCGGGAACCTCGATGAACAGGTCTTCAAGCGATCGCCGACCCACCTCGATCCGGCGAAGCCGGGCCCGCTCAGCAGCGACGGCATCACGGATCGTGTCAAGCGTGGTCCGCCGGTCGTCACCGGTGACGCGAAGTTGGCTGAGTTCACGCCGCACGTTGAGTCCGGCAGCACTTAGCCGGGCCTCGACGGCATCGACCGAGCCGGGGCGGTCGTCGATCTCCACCAACTCGACGACCACGGTTTGGGTGTCACCGACGAGCGTCTCGAGTGGCCCTTGGACGACTAGTCGGCCTGCATCGAGTGCCACGATGCTGTCGCAGACGCGCTCGACCTCCTCGAGCAGATGCGACGAGAGCAACACGTCAATCTGGTAATCGCGGCTGATCTGCTTAATTAGGGCGAGCATCTCGTCCCGCTGGACCGGATCGAGTCCATCGGTGGGCTCGTCGAGCAGGACAAGACTCGGGTCGGCGGCGATTGCTTGGGCAAGCTTGACCCGCTGGCGCTGTCCGGTGGACATAGTGCCGATCGGCCGAAAGCGTTCCTCGCCCAGCCCGACCAACCACAGAACGTCGCTCGCCCGACCCCGGGCTTCAGCCCGAGGCATGCCTCGCACCTCGGCCAGATGTTTCACGAAGTCGAACGCAGGCATGTCCTCAGGAAGCACGTTGCGTTCGGGCCCGTAGCCGACCCTGGCTCGCAACTCGCGAGCGTCGCGACCCGGATCGAGACCCAGCACCGTCACAGTGCCGGTCGTCGGGGCCCGGAGGCCAAGTGCAACAGACATCAGCGTTGTCTTCCCCGCACCGTTGGCGCCGACCAGCCCAGTCACGCCGTTGGGGACCTCGATGCTGACGGTATCGAGGGCACGCTGGCTCCCAAACTGCATTGTGAGCCCGGTGGTCGTGAGGATCGTCACGCTGCGAATCCTAGACATAGGTGTTGCCCACCCATGGTTCAGTTAACCGGCAACGCATAGGCGATGATCCCGGCCAGGAGGAGCCAGTCGCTGACACGACTATCGAGGACGACTAGGGGTCGACTCGCCCGACACCGGCGGCGGCCTCGAACGCCACCCACCAACCTGATTCGGGAATTCCCATTGCGGTGAGGACTTCGATCGCGGTGGCCCGCAGACTGGCGGCGTCGCTCGAGCCGAGACGGGTCGCCACCACCGCCGCAGCGGTGGAGACGATCGCAGGGAAAAGCATGTCGCCCCCCGACGGGAGTGCGGCGCGCGCCCGTTCGAGTGCTGTCTCGGCTGCAGCTGCGTCGTCGGACCGGGCCGCCGCAAGCGCCACTGCAATGCGCGCGATGACCCGGTCGGAGTACGTGGCCCTCGAGCTTGCCTCGACCGCGTCGATTAGCTCGTCAGTCGGAAGGTCAAGCGCGGTACGACCGATCGCCATCACCGCCCACGCCCATACCGATTCGTTCTCGTTGCCGGGCAGTGGCGAATCGGCGAGCAAGTCGACAGCGTTTTGAGGATCGCCGGTCTGCAAGTAGGCAACGGCGCGGCTGACCCGGCGCTCGGCCTCGCCGAGGACTTCGGGGTCGGTGGTGACGAGCGCTTCGAATCCCTCGAACCGGGCGACATCGCCTACCGTGGCTGCAGCGGCGATTGTGGCGGAGTGCAGTAGGTCGGCCCCGGGCCCAGCCGAGTGATCGTGCGAGGCGTTTTCGAGCAACTGGAACCCGAGGCCGAGCCGCCCTCGCCGGACCAGCGCCCGGCCGCGGACCGCCAATGCCTGTGAGACACCGAGGCTGTCGGCTCCTTCGGGGAAATGCGTGACTGCCGCCTCAGAGTGCTCGAGCGCGTCATCGACGCGTCCTGACCAGAGCGCTGAGTTTGCGAGGGCAACGTTCATCATCCCCTGACCCCACTTGTCACCCTGTTCGCGCGCGTCGAGCAGCGCTGTGCGAGCGAGCTCGTCGGCCTCAGCAAAGCGGCCCTCGTAGATCCGAACATATGCCAGCAGTCCGGTACTCCATGCTTGGCCGGCGAGGTCGCCGGCGCGTTCGAACGCGTCGGCGGCGGCATGGAGGCGATCCTCCGCTTCACCCATTCGACCCTCCGAGAATGAGATCCAGGCAAGGTTCTGGCGGGCCCACGCCATTCCTACCTCATCACCGAGGCGCTCATAGAAGGTAAACGACGCCAAGATCGACTCCTCAGCGGCGTCACTGGCGCCCTGGAACAGCTCGGCCATGCCGCGACGCCGGAGGGCGGCGGCGCGAAGGCGGTCATCACCGGACTCGACGGCAAGGTCAAGAGCGACATGCGCGTGTTGGACCGCTGGGCCGTATTCGTCGGCCCACTGGGCGAGCTCACTGGCGACCAGCTCGCTCCGCGCTTTCGTTTCGATCGGCGTGGTGTTGTCGATCAACGACATCGCCTCGTCGAGATCCGCACGAGCCGCGGCCGGCTCGAGGCTCCGCGCTTGGGTCTCGGATCGACGCAGCAAGACGTCGACCCGGCGAACATCTTCGGGGGGCAGCAAGTCGAGTGAAATCGTCTGCAACTCGATCATCTGGTCATTCGATGACCGAACGCTGAGCTCGTCGAGCGCCTTGATCGTCCACTCAACGGCCTTATCGGCGAGGTCGTCCTCAATCCCCTCGACCCCACCGACCTCGTCGACGAGCGCAGCCGCCTGGCGATAATGGCGGGCAATCGTGTCGATATCGGAGGGCCTGTGCGTCTCGAGCCACCGGGCAACGCCGCCATGGCGAAACGCACGCTGGGTCTTCGTGAGTCGGTCGTAGACCACGTCGCGAACCACATTGGAGAGGAATGCCCATGCGTTCGTGGTCACGTCGAGCAGATCGGCGCGCTGAAGCGTGACGATGGCATCCTGGATATCGGACTCGCCTTGGGTGAATGCCGTCATTCGTTGAAGGTTTTTGCGTTCGCCCCGAAGGCCCAGCACCGCTGCGTCGCCAATGAGGTTGCGGGCCGGTTCGTCGAGGGCGTCTAGCCGGGCCCCAATCACGCTGCGGACGTTTGCGGGAAGGCTGCCGGCCTCAGCCGCCTCCGAGCCGGTGGCCGCAACCATGCGGGCCATCTCCTCGAGGAATAACGGGTTGCCACCGGCACGCTCGACGAGCGCAATGCGAGTGGGAACATCGAGATCGGGGGCAACTTCAGCTGCGAGCAGGTTCATCGAGACGTCGTCGAGCCCGTCGAGCACGAGTGAGACGGAGTTGAACAAGCTCGACCGCGGTGTCCACCGCTCGTGCAACGCGGCCGTGCCCGACACGAGTACGACGACCGGCCGGCGACCGAGTCGGTCGAGGAGATCGTCGAGCAAGCGGAGGACCTCGTCGTCAGCCCAGTGCAGGTCAGAAAGCCACAGCAGCAACGGCGACCGCCGGGTGAGGACACCGAGGATGATCCGCGTGCTGCGGGTGACCTCGGCCGAGGACCGTTCAGTGGCGAGCTTGGCTAGGGGCGTTTCGTAGCCAAGAAGGTGAAGGATGCCGTCGGCAACGCGGCCGGCGTCGAGGGCTGCCGACCGCTCGCGCAAGATACCGCTGACCATGTCGTCGATAACCCCACGGGCCGTGTCGTACGTTGCATCGATGTCGAGGCCCGTCGCCGACCGGACAAGTTCTGCGATGGGCCACCAGATGTTCGTCTCCCCGTAGGGCAGGCACCGGCCGTGGAGCTCGATTGCATCGTGATCAAAGCGCGCCAGCTCGGCGAGTTCCGCCGCCAGGCGAGTCTTCCCTTGGCCGGGCTCGCCTGTGATAGTCAGCAGTAAGCCGCGTCGGTCGCCGTAGGCCTGCTCCATTGCCACTCGCGATGTGCCGAGTTCGCGGTCACGTCCAACAAACGGCAACTCGGGACTCGTTCGCCGCTCACCTGGGCGCCCGTACGGCGCTAGCGCGCGGTACGCCGTGACCGGCGACTCTCGTCCTCGGGCATGAAGCTGCCCTATGGAGCGGTAGCGGATCAGCTCCTGGGTGGCGGCGTAGGTGTCGCTGCTGACCACCACAGTGCCGGGTTCGGCGGTGGTCTGCAGCCGCGACGCTGTGTTCACAACGTCGCCCATTGCGGTGTAGTCGTCGCCGGCCTGCATCGCACCGACGAGGACTTCGCCAGTATTGATGCCGATGCGGAGACGGATGCCGACGCCGGTCTCGTCGTCAAACCGGGTGACGGTCTCTTGCATGCGCAGCGCAGCTCGAACCGCACGCTCGGCGTCGTCTTCGTGCGCGATGGGCGCACCGAAGAGGGCGACGATCGCATCACCAACGACCTTGTCAACACGGCCACCGAATGCCGTGATGTCGTCGGCGAGCAGCGCGAAGCAGCGATCAACGAAGTTTTTTACCTGCTCGGGATCCTTGTATTCTGACAGTCCGGTGAAACCAACGATGTCGGCGAATAGGACCGTCACGACCCGTCTCTCATCGGCTCGACGGGTCAGCTCTTGACCGCACGAGCTGCAGAACCGAGCGTCATCCACAACTGGCGAACCACATGCCGGACACTTCACGCTGCTCAATCTACGTCGACTCATCGCGGGGGACGCGAGCAGTCCGTCAGAGAGGAGACTGCGGTTGTGGGAACGCTTTCCCATCGTTGGGTCCAACAGCAGTCGAGAACCGAACCGTCTCGGCTAAAAGCGAATCTGTTCGCTACCGACGGATTACCAGCGTCTGTCGCAATGTCCGCCCGTTAGCGTGAGCAGAACAAGCGAGTGCAATCCCCCACCTGGAGTCCTGTGATGACCGACGCCCCGCCCCCCGCCAGCGCCGCAGCTGCCGCCCGAGCCGAAGGCGCCACCAAAATCTACGGCTCGGGTGACACCGAAGTCCGTGCCCTTGACGGCGTCGACGTGTCGTTCAACCTCGGCGAATTCACCGCCATCATGGGACCGTCGGGCTCTGGCAAGTCCACCCTCATGCATTGCATGGCCGGACTCGACACCCTCACCAGCGGCGAGGTCTACATCGGCGCCACGCCGCTGTCGGTCCAGTCCGAAAAAGATCTCACACTCCTTCGCCGCGACAACGTCGGTTTCGTCTTCCAGGCGTTCAATCTCATTCCGACGCTTACCGCAATGGAGAACATCACGCTTCCAGCCGACCTTGCTGGCCGGCCCGCCGATGCCGAGTGGGTCGACAAAGTCATTTCGACCGTGGGTCTCACCAACCGCATCACCCACCGGCCCAACGAGCTCTCTGGCGGCCAGCAGCAGCGGGTCGCGGTTAGTCGTGCCCTCGCCAGCCAGCCCGAGATCATCTTCGCCGATGAGCCCACCGGCAACCTCGACTCCACCACCGGCGGCGAGATCCTCGCCTTCATGCGCAGCGCCGTCGACGAATACGGCCAGACCATTGCGATGGTCACCCACGACCCAACAGCTGCGTCGTACGCCGATCGCGTCATCTTTCTCGTCGACGGGAAAATTGTCGACGAGCTTTCTGACCCGACACCCGACACCGTTCTTGACATGATGAAGAGCCTTGGCGACTGATCGATGCTTCGCCTCACGATCAAAAACCTGCTCGACAAGAAGATCCGCTTCGCGCTCACCACGCTCGCCGTCATCGTCAGCGTGGCGTCAGTGGTCGGCGTGTTCGTTCTGACCGACAGTCTTCGCGCCAGCTTCAGCGGTCTGGCCGGCGACATAGCCGGCGGCAGCGACCTGACCGTGCGCGTCGCACAAGACCTCGGCCAGGAATTCGACCGGCCTCCGTTCGACGAAGCGTTCGCCGATGGCATCGACGTCGTTGACGGCGTCGACGACGTCATTCCTGGCGTTTTCTCGTTCAACGACACGGTAATCATCGATGACGACGGCGAGGCGATCCGGCCGCAAGGCCCCCCTACTCTCGGATTCAGTTGGGACCCGACCACCTTCTTCATCGCTGCAGGTGACGCCCCCGACGCGCTGGGCGAATTCGCAACTGACGTCTCAACCGCAGCCGACAACGGCCTGATCATCGGTCAGACCTACGCGATCGACGGCCCAACCCGACAAGAGGACTTCAGACTGGTTGGCACGTTCCGCTTCGGTTCGCCTGACGAACACACCAGTCTCGGACAGACAATGGCGGCGTTTGAACTTGAACAGGCACAGGACTTTCTCAACCGGCCCGGTCAGTACGATGCCATCGCCGTCGTTGTCGAGCAGGGTGAAGACGTTGCGACAGTGCAGGCGGCGATTCAAGCTGCGGTCGGGCAAGAGCTTGAGGTCGTGACCTCCGAAGTGATCGAGGATGAGAACGCCGAAGGGTTCGATGAGTTCATCTCGATCTTCAACAACATTTTGTTGGCGTTTGCGTTCATCATCGTGTTCGTCTCCACCTTCATAATCAACAACACGTTCCAAATCGTGGTGAGCCAGCGGATCCGTGAACTCGGCCTGCTCCGAGCGATCGGCGCGACCGGTAATCAGGTCGCCCGCTCGGTCTATTTCGAGGCGCTCCTCGTGGGGTTGTTCAGCACCGTCGTCGGCATTCTCTTCGGTTTGTTGCTCGGCCAGGGACTGCGCGGTGCGCTGAACAGCCTTGGCTTCTCGCTGCCGGCCGGGCCGATCGAACTCCAGACCCGAACGATCGTGTGGGCTGCTGCGATCGGGGTCGGGGTGACGATGCTGTCTGCAATCGTGCCGGCGCGACGGAGCCGAACCATCTCCCCGATCGCAGCAATCCAGAACGATCAGCGACTCGCGGGCGCCAGCCTCACCCGCCGACTCTGGGTGGGTGGTGTCATGACCCTGATCGGTGGCGCATTGCTCGTCGTCGGTTTGTTCGTGGCCTCGACGACGACGAACGTGCTCACCAATGTTGCGATCGGTGCGGTGCTGATTTTCATTGGGGTCAACACCTTGTCGCCGTCCTTTGCCCGTCCTGTGGCCACTGCGCTGGGCGCGCCGATCGCTCGCCTGTTCGGAACCACTGGCGAAATCGCTCGGGGCAACGCCGCTCGCAGCCCCCGCCGGACCGCATCGACAGCCGGCGCGCTGATGATCGGACTCGCTCTGGTCGGCATGGCCGGTGTCGTCGGGTCGTCGCTCACCAAAACCTTCCTGAACACGCTCGACAACGCGGTCGAGGCCGACTACTTCGTCCAGTCATCCAGTGGCGGGTTCGACCCCTCGGTGACGTTTGCCGAAGAAATCGCGACCGAAATCGACTCGCTTCCCGAATTCGATTCGGTCGTCCGGTACCGCTTCGCTCAGAGCTCGATGCGGATCGGTGGGGTCGACAAGGACGTGTTCGCCGCTGATTTTGATCTTGTCGAACGTCACCTCGATGCCGACATCATCACCGGTGGACTGACCGACGCCGACCCCCGCGGCAGCATCGCGCTACATCAGGATCCTGCTGAAGATCTGGGCGTCGGTGTGGGCGACACACTCACAGCGACGTTCCCTGATGGCGAGACCGACGAGTTGACTGTCGTAGCAGTCTTCACCGATTCGTCGATCTTCGGAAACTGGTTGGTCGACAACGACGTTTGGGAAGCCCACTTTGTGCGCACCGGTCTCGCCTTTGCGAGTGCGACCGTGACCGGTTTCTCTGACGACCTGCCGCAAGCAGAACAGGATGCCTTGCTCGAGCAGGCCGCTGCCGCCATCGCTCCGGTCGCCGAACAGTTCCCAACGATTGTCGCCGAAAGCCGGGTCGAGTTCCGTCAGAGCCAGCAGGACCAGCTCAATTCGTTCCTCGCAGTCATCTTCGTGCTGCTTGCGCTGTCGTTGGTAATCGCGCTGATCGGGATCGCCAACACCTTGGCGCTTTCGGTGTTCGAACGGACCCGCGAGATCGGGCTGCTACGAGCGGTCGGGATGACCCGGCGCCAGTTGCGCCGAGCGATTCGATGGGAAGCGGTCATCATCGCAGTGTTCGGCGCCATTCTCGGCTTGATCCTCGGCGTGATCTTCGGTGTCGCAGCCGTCATCGCGATTCCCGACACGTTCATTAGCATCGTGTCGGTGCCCTACGGGCAGCTCGTCGTGTACGTGCTGATCGCGGCGATCGCCGGCATCCTCGCTGCGATCCTTCCGGCTCGCCGGGCTGCTCGCCTCAACGTGTTGGACGCGATCAGTCACGAGTAGTGCGTCACCGGCGGCGTCGAGTAGGCGAAGTGGGCTGAGCCCGACCTCCGGTCAGCTCTGACAGGTCGGGCACCACCAGGTGCGGCGTCCGATGACACCGTGCTCGACGGTGCGGATCTGGTGGAGGCAGCGGTGACAGCCCTGCCCGGCCCGGTTGTAGACCGCCAGACCTTTGGGATGGGTTTGGCGTTTCCACCGGCCGAGGTTGGCCTGGAGCTGCGCAGCGGCGGTTTCGTACAGGTGGCGTCGGGTTGGTTCGTCGACATCGGCCAGCGGACGGAACGGGCTTGTTTCGCAAGCCCACAGCACCTCGTTTTTGTAGACGTTGCCGATGCCGGCGGCGAGGCGCTGGTCGAGCAACACCTCGGCGATCTGGACGGTCTGGTCTGAGCTCGCGACCCGCTTGAGCACCGCATCGAAGTCGACGTCGGGGAGGCACAGGTCGGGGCCGAGATGTGCGAGCCGATCGTCAGCTTCTGGTCCGATCTCGACGGTGGGGGCTGCGAAACAGACGGCGACGTGTGACTCCGTCTCGAGCACGGCGCGGGCGAGATGACGGGGCCGGCGCCACCGTTCGCCCTGTTCGTAGAGATGCCAGACGCCGGTCATGTGCAGATGGGTTCGCAGCGCGAGCCCCCGCTCCACGACGATCTCGAGGAACTTGCCAACCGCCTCGACCGACCTCACCGTGTCGCCGACCCGGAGCCGGTATATCCCTCGGGCCCGGACGTTGATAGCGGTCAACGACTCGCCCAGTAGCGCCGGACGAAGGGTGAGGGCTGTGTTGAAGAGGGTGTCGCCTTCGGGCATCAGGCGTCGGCCAGCAGCGCAGCAGCGTCGCTTGCGATCCGCTCGGTAGCTTTCTGGGCCGCCTTGGAGACTGCGCCCATGACGGTGAACGAGTGGGTGAGCTCGCCCTCACAGCGGTGCACGACGCTGACGTTCGCGTCCTGCAACGCCGCCGCATAGGCGTCGCCCTCCGAGCGCAGCGGGTCAAAGCCAGCGGTGACGATCAGCGCAGGCGGCTGCCCGGTGAGGTTCGTCTCCAAGCCCGGACTTGCCCGACGATCGTCGGCGTTGTTGTCGGTGATGCCGCCCATGAGGGCGAAGAACTGCAGCGTCGCCTCGCTCAACGGCCACGCCTCGGCCATCGTGTCCCGCGAGCCGCCCTGCCACGTGGCGTCGAGGCCCGGATACAGCAGGATCTGCGCGACCGGTGCGGCGAGACCCTCCCGTCGACGTTCCTGACACACCACCGCCGAGAGTTTGCCCCCCTGCGACGTGCCTGCGACCGCAACGCGAGCGGGGTCGATCCCGAGGCCATCGGCATGGTCGATCACCCACTGGTAGGCGGCGAGCGAATCGACAACGTCGGCGGGGAACGGATGCTCCGGGGCGAGCCGGTAGTCGACCGAGATCACGACGGCCTGGCAGGCGTCGGAGAGCATCGTGCAAAGGGTGTGGTCGGTGTCGAGGCCACCGATCACGCCGCCGCCCTGGTGGTACCAGACGATCGCGGCGGATCGACCCGAGGTTCGGGGCGGGTGGTAGAGGCGGACGGGGATGTCGCGCGCTGGGCCCGGGATCGTCCGGTCGTGGACCGAGACCTCGGCGACGGGATCGCCCGAGCCGATCGCGACCATTGTGTCGAAGCCGTCTCGGATCGTCTGCGGCCTGACCTCAGTGCCCGCGTTGCGGGCCCTGGCGGCCTGGATGAGCGAGGCGTAGGCGTAAATCTGAAGATCGAGGGTGTGGCTATCGATCGTGGGCGGCTCGCCATGACGGCGTTTCAGCGCGGCCTTCGGGAGACGGCGTTGCCCGCGAGCGAGGGCCTTTCCTATGCGGTCTTGGACGCTCATTCGTCGCGTAGGACGGTGATGTCGTGGGGATGACTCTCGCGAAGACCGGCGCCCGTGATGCGGGTCAGCCGGGTGCGATGGCGTAGGTCGTCGAGGTCGGCGGCGCCGGCGTAGCCCATGCCCGACCGAAGACCACCGACGATCTGGCTGATGAGCTCCGACATCGGACCGGCGTACCGGACTCGGCCCTCGACGCCTTCGGCGACGTGCTTGCCGGGAGCCTGGCCGGTGCCGTAGCGATCTTTCGCCCGTCCCCGCATTGCACCAGAGGAGCCCATACCCCGGTAGGTCTTCCACATCGCACCGTCGACGAGTTCGAGCTCGCCCGGTGCCTCGTCGACACCGGCGAGAAGATTGCCGAGCATGACCGCGTCGGCGCCGGCTACAAACGCCTTGACGATGTCGCCGGACGTGACGATGCCACCGTCGGCGATGATCGGGACGCCGAGCTCACGGGATGTCTGGACGCATTCGTGAATTGCGGTCATCTGGGGCATGCCGGCCCCGGCGACGATGCGGGTGGTGCAGATGCTGCCGGCACCCACGCCGACCTTAATGACATCGGCGCCGGCTTCGACGAGAGCCTCGACGCCTTCTCGCGTGACGACGTTGCCGCCGACGACCGGGAGGTCAGGCCAACCCTTCTTGATGGTGCGGACCGCATCGACAACACCCTGGGTGTGGCCGTGGGCGGTGTCGATCACGATCATGTCGACGCCGGCGGCCTCGAGGGCTTCGGTGCGCTCGGCGACATCAGTGACACCGACTGCCGCTGCGACCCGGAGCCGCCCGTTCGTATCGAGGGTGGCGTTCGGGTGCTCGATGCGCTTGTCGATGTCCTTGACCGTGATGAGGCCCTGAAGCACTCCGGCGTCGTCGACCAGCGGCAGCTTCTCGATGCGGTGCTCGTGGAGTATCTCGACGGCTTCCTCGAGGCTGGTGCCGACCGGTGCGGTGACCAGACCGTCGGCGGTCATGAAGTCGGTGACGGTCTGGGAGTACTGCTCGGGTGTGCAGAACCGGACATCGCGGTTGGTGAGGATGCCGACGAGACGACCGTCGGGGTCACAGATCGGCACGCCGCTGATCTTGTGCCGGGCCATCAGTGCCTCGGCGTCGTCGAGGGTGGAGGTCGGTGGGAGGCTGATCGGTGAGGAGATCATGCCGGCTTGGGCCCGCTTGACCCGGTCGACTTCCTCGGCCTGCTGCTCGATAGTGAGGTTGCGGTGCAGCACCCCGATGCCACCGGCTCGCGCGATGGCGATGGCCAACGGGGATTCGGTGACGGTGTCCATCGCCGCCGACATCAACGGCACGGCCAACTCAATGCCCGCGAGTGACGTGGAGGTGTCGACCTCGGTGGGCAGGACTTCGCTCCAACCAGGGACGACCAGCACATCGTCGAAGGTGAGCGCCTCGGAACCAGAGAGAACCTCGTCGTTCATTGCCTCAAGATAGGGGAAATTGCGCCGATGACAAGGACCCAAGATCGGGACTGATTCTGGTTGCGAGTGGGGCGGTAGATGCCACCACCAGGGTCCCTCGCAGCCACACCTTCGAATGTGGCGCCGCTCGCCTTTACGATTGATTCGTCGTAGCGCCAACTATCACCAGCCGTAACGTCGTCTCGCCCGGCGTGCGCAACCGCAAGAAAGACTCTTCGCCCTATTCGAGCAATCCGAGCTCGCCGCCGACGAGGCAATACCGCTCACCCGTCTCCGGGCACACGAAGTCATCACCATCGGGATCGAGACGAAGGCCGGCTCTACCGACCCACGCAACATGCTTTGCCGGGTTACCGAGCACCATCGAGTGCGCAGCGACGTCCTTCACGACGACGGCTCCGGCCCCGACCAGCGCCCACGCGCCGACCGTCACACCAGCGCGCACCACGCTGCGGGCACCAATCGCTGCGCCATCGCCGATCGTGACCCCATCGGCCTCCCAACCGTCCGCCGACTTCAACGACCCGTCGGGATCCACCGCTCGCGGATAGACATCGTTGGTAAGAATTGCAGCCGGGCCGATGAACACGCCCTCCCCTAGGATAGCCGGATCGTAGACGAGGGCGAGGTTCTGCACCTTGCAGTTGTCGCCCATCACCACGCCCGGACCGACATAGGCGCCCCGACCGATCACACAGTTGCGACCGATGTCGGCGTGTTCCCGGATCTGCACGAGATGCCACACAGAGGTGCCGTCACCGATTGAGGCACACTCGTCGATGTCAGCGGAACCTCCGGAGCGGTCCGACCATCCGCTCATGCCGTGCTCCCGACGGATCCCGCCGCATCGACATCGGAGCCGGCCCGCTCGCCCCGGCCGATGGTGACTCGACGAACACCGGGCGGCAGATCTTTCACCCAGTTTCGACCGTCGACGACCGCAGAAGCACCGCCGAGCAGTGCAGGTTTGAGCGACCGGTACTCATCGTGGTCTGCCTGCACGATCGCGCCGCGCGGCGTGTCGGTACTGGGCGCGTAAGCGACCAGCCCGAAGCCGCGAAGCTCATCGTCGGTGTAGAGCGGGTCGTGCACGACCGCCCGTGCCCCCCTCACCTCAAGTTCGGTGACTAGGCCGAACACCCCAGAGAACGCAGTTTCCTGCACGCCTCCCCGGTAGGCCGCACCGAGCACGAGTACGTCAGATCCAGCAAGGTCGCCCACTGCTGCCTGTAGCAGATCGACTGCGTACCCCGGCATGCCCAGATTGGCGTCGCGCGCCGCCTGGACGATAGTCGCCGCCGGGTCGTTAAATAGGTAGAAGCGCGGATAGACGGGAATGCAGTGACCGCCGACCGCTACGCCCGGGCGGTGAATGTGGGAGTACGGCTGTGTGTTACACGCCTCGATCACCGCCGTCACATCGACGCCGATCGAGTCCGCGAAGCGGGCGAATTGGTTGGCAAGACCAATGTTGACATCGCGGTAAGTCGTCTCCGCTAGCTTGGCCAGCTCGGCAGCCTCCGCCGACCCGAGGTCCCAGACTCCGTTGGCCTTCGGAAGTTCGGGACGATCGTCGAAGTCGAGCGCGGCCTCGTAGAACTCCACGGCCCGGCGGGTCGATTCGTCGTCGAGCCCACCGACGAGCTTGGGGTAAGCCCGGAGGTCAGCGAAGATCCGGCCGCTGAATACTCGCTCTGGACTGTGGCAGACGAAGAAGTCCTCGCCACACGTGAGCCCAGAGGCCTCGGCCAGCGCAGGAGCGAACCGTTCACGGGTGGTGTGGACGGGGATCGTCGTCTCGTACGAAACAAGGGTTCCCGGCCGGAGCCCGCGCGCCACGTCGGCGGTGGCGGCATCCATGGCCCAGTAGTCCGGCTGCGCGTCGGCATCGACGATGAGCGGGACGACGAGCACGACCACCGACGATGCAGCGACCGCTGCCGCTGTGTCGGTAGTCGCTCGAAACGAACCATCCGCGACGACCTGCTGGAGGTACTCGTCGAGGTTCGTCTCACCGGGGAACGGCGGGACGCCCGCATTGATCGAGTCGACCGAGTCGGCGTCGATGTCGGCACCGGTGACCCGATGGCCAGCGCGCGCGAATTGAACGGCCAGAGGCAGCCCGATCTTTCCAAGCGCCACCACACAAACGTCCACAGCCACCTCCGGGAGCGGAATCAAGACTCAAATCCTACCCAGCCGCCGGGATCCCCAGCACCCACCGAGCTAGCCGGAGCCCGGACATGAAAGCCCAACCGAGGCTCCCGTAGCGATCAGTCAACCACCGACGGCTGAGAGCGGGAGGAACCGAGCCCAGCGAATGGATCGAGCAACTGGCCAACCAACGGCCGCTGTGGCGCTGGTGGTACGTTCCCGACGGACTCGTTGACGACGTTACCCTCGTACCACGTGCCGAAAATCCGATCCCAAACCGGCATGATGTCGCCGTAGTTCTTGTCCCAATGCTCTTCGAGTTGCGAGTGGTGGATGCGGTGACCGATCGGGGAGAAAACAATCCACCGTCCAAACCAGCCAAAGGTCCAGGGCACCATCGAGTGCTGCCATTGATCTACGACGAGGCGGATGAGCCACAGCGCCGTGAACTGTACGGGTGTCACGCCGAGGAGGATCATCGGGATGCCGACGAAGAGGACCGACAAAACACTCTCGATCGGGTGGACCCGACTACCTGTTAGGACCGTGAACGACTCGGCGTCGTGATGGAGCCGGTGAAAGCGCCAGAGGAGGTCCGACTCGTGCATCCATCGGTGCCACCAATAGCGGAAAAAGTCGAAGATGATCCAGTACACGAGGAACTGAAGCGCTACAACTTCGATCGATGGGAATTCGGGCAGCCAACTCAGCGAATCGCCACGACGGTCGCGAACCCAGCGCGGGACAAGACCAATCGTCCCCAGACTAAAAAGAAGAGGCAACGTCGACGCCAACCCGAAGAATCTTATAGCGAAAAAGAACAGGTCTGTGCGTTCACTCCAGCCCGGACGGGCGAGCTTCGCCAGTGCCGAGTCCGACCCGAGCACGACACCGTCAACGACAAGCACACCAACCACGCATAAGAGGTAGAGCTCCCACTGCCCGACAAAGAAGCTCCTGTGCACAACGCTGCGATAGCTGCGCCAGTAGAGAGGCAAAGCTTCTGGAAGTAAAGTCGTGATTGCAATATTCGCCGCAGCAACGACACCAACGACCGAGAGTGCCCCTTTCGTCGAGATGCGCTTCACCGAAAGCCTCCCCTAGCCGCGAATCCGTTAGCTTACTATTCGATGCGAGTCATCAGCGTTGTTGGCGCCCGTCCCCAGTTCGTGAAACTCGCTCCAGTTGTAAAGGCCGCCCGGTCGGCTGGGATCGACCACGCCACCGTGCACACGGGGCAGCACTACGACCACGGAATGTCCCAGGTCTTCTTCGAGGAACTTGGGATCGGGGAGCCCGAGTGGAACCTCGAGGTCGGCTCCGGTAGCCACGGTGCCCAGACCGGCGCCATGCTCGCGAAGCTCGACGAGTTGTTCGCCCGTGAACAGCCGGACTGGGTTCTCGTCTACGGCGACACCAACTCCACGCTTGCCGGGGCGCTGGCTGCGGTGAAGCTGCATCTGCGCGTCGCTCACCTTGAGGCGGGGCTCCGCTCGTTCAACCGGGCGATGCCCGAGGAGCACAACCGCGTCCTCACCGATCACGCCGCAGACCTCCTCCTTGCGCCCACGGATGTGGCGGCGGGCCATCTTGCTGATGAGGGGTTGGCTGACCGCACCAGGGTGGTCGGAGATGTGATGGTCGATGCCTTGCTCGATGTCGCCCACCGGCCGGAGGATCCACTCCTGAGAGCGCAACTCCCGTCCACCCCGTATGTCCTGGCGACTATCCATCGGGCCGAGAACACCGACGACCCGACCCGCCTCGCTTCGGTCATCAAGGCACTCGCGTCCATCAATGCGCCCGTGGTCCTCTCCCTTCACCCGCGGCTTCGCGACCGATGCGCAGTGGCAGGCATCTCGCTTGAAGGCGGCAACCTCCACCCGATCGAGCCGCTCGGCTACGCCGAGATGGTCCGGGCGATCCAAGGGTCGATCGCTGTCGCAACCGACTCGGGCGGCTTGCAGAAGGAAGCATTCGTTCTCGGCCGCCCTGTCACCACCCTTCGGACCGAGACGGAATGGGTCGAGACCCTTGAAGGCGGGTGGAACGTACTCTTGCCCGAACTCGAAGACATCAGCGCGACGGTGCTTCGCCCTACCCCGGTTGCGCCGAGCGGCACACCGTTCGGTGCCGGCAATGCCGCGGAGCGTTCGATGGCCGCACTCACCGACTTCTGACCCGACTCCGGGTGCGGCCCTAGCGACGGCAGACTCAGATCCGAGCCGACGCAAGAACCTGTTCGGCGACGTCGACGACGCGGACGCCTTCGGCCATCGTGACGACATCAGATCGCTCACCGAGGACCGCATCACGGAACGCCTCGTGCTCGACACGCAGGGGTTCGGGCTTGGGGTAGGCATATCGGATCATGTCGCCCTCAGCGACCCCGCGCATGACGCTCATCGCGCTCCACTCGGTCGGTACATCGGCGTTGGCGAACCACGTAAGGTCGCCGGAGATGGTGTCGGCCAGGAACGCTCCGTGTGTGCCGGTCACCATCACCAGACGTTCCTTGACCGGACTCAGCCAGTTCACGAGATGGTTCGTGATAGTGCCGTCCTCAAGCTGTCCGGTGACGGCGACGAGATCTTCGTGCTCGCGCCCTGTCTTGGACGCGGTCCGTGCCGAGACGGTCGCATAGGCGGAGTCTGCGATCCACGCAGTGAGATCGAGGTCATGGGTGGCGAGGTCCTTCACGACACCGACATCCTTGATCCGTGCCGGGAACGGGCCGATCCGTCGGGTGGCAATCTGGAAGACGTTTCCGGCCTGACCTTCCTCCAAGCGTCGCTTCAGCTGCTGGAGCGACGGGTTGTACCGCTCGATGTGACCGACGCAGCCGACAAGCCCGGCCGCAGCGAAGCCGTTGCGCAGAGCGACGGCCGCCTCCACCGAGTCGGCGAGCGGCTTCTCGACGAGGGCATGGACCCCGGCCTCGCACAACAGCATTCCGACATCGAGGTGGTCGCTGGTCGGGGCAGCGACGACCGCCATGTCGAGGCCGAGATCGATCAGCCGGCGAGGATCGTCGAACACGAGCGCTCCACGGGCGGCGCCCATCGGGTCTCCCATCGGGTCGGCGACGCCAACGAGCTCGATCCCATCGACCTCGGTGACCACACGGGCGTGATTCCGGCCCATCTGCCCGAGCCCGATGACGCCAACCCGCAACACCTCGCTCATGAAATCGACTCCGCGATCGTCGCCAAGTCCTCGTCGGACAGCGCCGGGTGTACCGGAAGCGACAGAACCTCCGCCGCTGCCCTGGCCGTCTCGGGGAGGTCGAGGTCGAGGTCAAAGCTCGGGAGCCGGTGGGTCGGGATCGGGTAGTACACACCAGACCCGATCCCCTTGTCGGCAAGCTGTTGCATCAACTCGTCGCGTCGCTCGCTGCGAACCGTGTACTGGTGATAGACGTGCACCGCCCCCTCGGCGACCGGCGGGACGACCACACCGTTGAGCTTGGCGTCGAGATAGGCCGCGTTGGCCTGGCGTTGGGCGGTCCAGCCAGACAGCTTTGCGAGTTGTACCCGTCCAATCGCGGCGTGGAGGTCCGTCATCCGGGCGTTGAAGCCGACCAGTTCATTTTCGTAGCGCCGTTCCATGCCCTGGTTCCGGAGGAGACGGGCGGCCCGCTCGATGGCGGGGTCGGCGGTGACGATCATCCCGCCCTCACCCGACGTCATGTTCTTCGTCGGATAGAAGCTAAAGGCGGCGACGGTTCCCGCTGCGCCGACGGGAACCCCGTGGAGTGACGCGGCGTGAGCCTGCGCAGCGTCCTCGATCACACCGAGACCATGACGCTCAGCGATCGGACGGAGCCGGTCCATCGCGGCGGGATGACCATAGAGGTGGACGGGCATGATGGCGGCGGTGCGTTCGGTGACCGCAGCCTCTACCGCAGCCGGATCAATGCAGAACGAGTCCACTTCGATGTCGACGAACACCGGCGTCGCCCCGGTGAGCGCGACCGAGTTACCGGTCGCTGCGAACGTGAACGAAGGCACGATCACTTCGTCACCCGGGCCGATGCCTGCGGCGATCATCCCAAGATGGAGAGCGGAGGTGCCGCTATTGACGGCAATGCAGCGTCGGCCCCCCACGATCGCGGAGAACTCTTCCTCGAAGGCCGCTACTTCGGGACCCTGGGCGATCATCCCGGAGCGCATCACGCGCATCACTGCCTCTTCCTCCTCGGCGCCGATCAGCGGCTTGGCGGCAGAGATCATGGAAGCTCCTTGGAAAACCGAGAGACGCCAGGGGATTCGGTTACTTATCCAGGCTGACTACCTCAGCCTATCCACCATGAGGGCGCAGGCGGAGCAAAAACAGTCAGCCTGGCTCGGCCAACTCGCGGTAGAGCCTTAGGAGCGCCTGCACCTCGACTCGCCAGTTGTGCGTGGTCTCCACGAGGCGTCGACCCGACGTTCCCATCGCCGTCGCTCGGTCATGGTCGGCGGCGAGATCATTGATCGCAGCGGCGATCGCGACCGGGTCCATCGGGTCGACACAGACGCCGCTCCCGGTTTCCTCCACGGCTTGGCGCCAAGCCGGGAAGTTCGATGCAATCACTGCCACCCCGGCCGACATGTACTCGAACATCTTGTTCGGCTGAGCCTCCAGGTGGTTCGGGGCCGGGTGGAAGGTCACCAACCCTGCAAAGGACTGCCCGAGGAGTTCACGAACTGCGTCTCGCGGCTGAAACCCGTGAGCCCGGACCCGAACCCAACCGGGCATCGCCTCAACCTCGGCCTGTAGTCGAGTGTTCTCGAACGTGCCGACGAGCAACAGGTCGATCCCAGGCTCGACGTACTCCATCGCCTGCACCAACTCTCGAATACCGCGAATCGCGCTGATTTCACCGACGTAGCACACCGAGGCGCGGTCGGAGCCCGCTGCCGGTCCCCAGCTCAACTCGTCGACCACCGGATAGTTATTGACGATGACCGTCTTCGGGTTGATGGCGGCGAACTTACAGCCGATCGCCGGGGTCGCAGCGATAACCGCGTCGAGGCGACCGCAGACCGACCGCTCGAGCCGCAACATTGCGAATGCCAGCGCACGCCGGCGACGAGGGCCGAGATAGGGCTTGCTGATCAACTGTGCGGGCAGGTCCTCGTGGGCATCAAAGACCACGGTCCGGCCGCCGCGCCGTAGCACCCACCCGAGCGGAAGGAGTTCGGGGTCGTGGAGGTGAAAGACGGCCGCATCGAGCTGCCGCGCGGCGCGCAATATCCGGATGGAGGCGCCCAACCGGCCGCGAACGCCCGAACCTCGTCCAACGTCCTGGACCCGCACGCCGTCGACTCGATCGTCGCCGCGCCCATCGGCCACCAGGAGGACCACGTCGTAGCCGGCCTCGGCCAGGCTCCGACACTCCTTCAGGAAGACTCGAGTGTCGTTTCTCCGGTGCACGGAGGTGAGGTGAGCGATAGTGGTCATGATCAGCGCATCCAGCCGGCGGGAAGGACCCTACCGGTCATGCGGCGTCTCGATGGACCGCCGCTCTTGCGGCCTGGTGCCGTAGGGTTCGTATCTCGGCTCCCCTACCCGGAAAGCACCATGCTCAGCGAACGTTTCTCTACCGCCCTGGTGACCGGCGGTGCTGGTCTCGTCGGATCTAACCTAGTCGAGGACCTGCTCAGCCAGGGGCTCAAAGTCGTCAGCCTCGACGACCTGAGCGCGGGGTCGCCCCAGAACCTGGATCATGTGCGGGCCGACCCAAACCTGACCGAGATCGTGGGTGACATCTCCGACAAGGACGTCGTGAACGACGCCATGCTGGGGACCGACGTCGTCTTCCACCAGGCCGTGTCCAAGAACACGGTGTGCATGGAGAACCCGAACCGGGATCTCGAGGTGAACGCCGGCGGCACTCTCAACCTGCTGCTGGCCGCCGTCGACCACAGCGTCGAGAAGTTCGTTCATGCGTCGACCGGGTCGGTCTATGGCCGTACCGAGGTCTTTCCGACAACCGAGGACGCACCGGTCGCACCGGTGTCGTACTACGGCGTGAGCAAGCTTGCGGCTGAACGCTACGTCCACGCGTTCCACGTCCTGCACGAGCTCGACGTCTCGATCCTGCGCTACTACCACGTGTACGGCCCCGGGCAGGACAACAGCGACGTGGGCGGCGTCATCCCGATCTTCATCCGCCGTGCCCTGCAGGGCCTGCCGTTGAAGATCTTCGGCGACGGCACCCAACTCCGTGCCTTCACCTACGTGAAAGACGTCACTGCGATCAACATGGCCAGTGCGATCGAGCCCGCCGCCGTCGATCAGGTCTACAACTGTGCCTCCGACGTGCGGGTCACGATCACCCAACTGGCGGAGACCATCTTGGGGCTCCTGGACCGCGACACGGGCGATATCGAGCACCACGACTGGAAGCCAGGCGACATCAAGCACTTCGACATCTCGAACACCAAGGTGAAGGAGCAGCTCGGGTTCGAGTTCGGCTACACGTTCGAGCAAGGGCTCGATCTCACGATCGACGCCGTTCGCAAGGTGATCTGAGTCGATGCTCGACGGCAAGACGATCGCGGTCTCGGTTCCAGCCTTCAAGGAGGAACGATTCATCGTCGAGGTCATCGACACGATGCCTGACTTCGTCGACAAGATCATCGTGGTCAACGACGGTAGTCCCGACCGCACCGGCGCCCTGATTGACGAGGCAGCCACGAACAACCCGAGGGTCCACCCGGTCCATCACGAGGTCAACAAGGGACTCGGCCAATCGCTCATCGACGGGTACCTCGAAGCCCGCGAACTCGGGATGGATGTCGTCGCGGTGATGGCTGGCGACGGCCAGATGGCGCCGGCCGACCTCGAATCGGTGGTCCGCCCGATCATCGATGGCAAAGCCGACTACGTGAAGGGCAACCGACTTCTTCGCGACGAGGTGATCGACCGGATGCCGCGCTACCGGCTGATCGGCAACGCCTTCCTCTCACTGTTGTCCAAGTTCGCTACCGGCTACTGGAAATCCATGGACCCACAGTGCGGGTACACCGCCATCTCCGGCCGCGCACTCGGGCGGATACCGATCGAGCGGATGATAAAGGGCTACGGCTACAACGCTCACATCCTCAACATGCTCAACCTTGCAAACCTTCGCGTGGCCGAGGTCGAGGTCGAGCCGGTCTACCGAGACGAGACGAGCTACATCAAGCTCCGCAAGTACATCCCGACGGTCAGCCGGTTGCTCACCCGATTGTTCTTCCGACGCCTCTTGCGCAAGTACGTCGTCCGCGACTTCCATCCGCTCGCGCTGATGTACCTCTTCAGCATGTTCCTGTGGTTTATCGCGATTCCACCGCTGTTCGTGTGGTTTGTGTATCACTGGATCAATGAGAGCCTCGTTCCTACCACGAGCTTTCTGACGCTCTCGTTCAGCTCAATCTTCGCAACGTTCTCGTTGTTCTTCGCGATGTGGCTGGACATGGAGGACAACCAGCAGCTCTGGCTTCCGGATCCCGTGACCGGCGATGAGCCAGGAACCTAACGACCTCAAGAACGTCGGCGGCGGTCTCGCAGCGAACTATGTGGCGATGGCGGTGGCCGGTGCCTCTGGCCTGATACTCAACATCGTCGTTGCGTCGGCCGAGGGCGCCGACGGGCTCGGACTCTTCAGTCAGCTCTACGTTGCTTTCGTTATTGCGGCTCAACCGGCCACGGCCGGTCTGCACTACGCGACGCTGCGTTGGGTGGCGATCTCGAAACCAGAAGCGAGCCACGCCATCACCGGCCAAGCTCTCCGGGCAGTGATCCCGATCGCAAGTGCGGTAACCATAACCTTCGCGTTCGTTGCGCCCGTGCTGGCAACTCTGGCCAACAGTGACGGCCTTGAGACCGCTCTTCGCCTAGCCGCCGCCGGTCTGGTTTTCCACGCTGTAAACAAGGTGCTCATGGCCCACGCGAATGGGCGACAACACATGACAACATTCGCGGTCATGCAGGCGCTGCGAGTCGTCTTTCTCGTCGCTGCTGTCGCCGCGATCCTCCTCTTTGCCGAGGACCCCGCCCGGCTTGGACTTGCGTTCCCGCTCGCCGAGGGTGCGCTGACCCTCGTACTTGGAGCGACCACCGTCCGGGCACGGGGGGTGGACCAAACGCGAAACGGGGTTCCAGCAATCAAGACGCTGCTTGCGTTCGGGCTACGAAGTTTAGGAGGCGGGCTGGTGCAGGAACTCAACGCCCGTGTCGACGTCGTCGTCTTGTCGGTACTTGTGTCAGACACGGAAGTGGGGATCTACACCCTCGCAGCCACTGCGATCGAAGGCGCCTTCCAGTTGCTGATCGTGTTGCGCAACAACATTAACCCCGCGCTCGCAAATGCTCTGAGCACCGGTGACCTACCCACCGTTGAAGAACTCGCCCATCGGTACCGGCGCCGCATCCTCGTCGTCACCATTGCGCTGTGGTTGGCCGTGGCCCTCGCGTTCCGACCCCTCGTCGGTGCCGTCGGTCTGAGCAGCGACTTTGAAGCGGCATGGGGGCCGCTCCTCATCCTCGCTACCGGCCTCGGTGCGGTGTCGTTGCTCCTCCCATTCGATCAGATTTTCCTGCTCGGCGGGCACCCGACCCTGCAGACGATGGTGGTCTTCGGTGTCGTCGTCGCCAACATCGGCCTAAACGTGATCCTGGTCCCGTGGATCGGCGTCGAGGGCGCAGCCCTCAGCACAGCAGCCGCATTCCTGCTGACGGGCGCTGCGATCTGGGTGTTTGCGCGCCGCACCTTTGGTATCCGTCTTCTCTAAGCTGCAGTCCGACGAAGAACGCCATCTGGTCCGTACGATGAGGCCTTGATCATCTCAAGAACAGCAATGTGAATGTCCGACGAACCCCGACACGCGCACCTCGACGCCCAAGCAGACCGATTCAACGCTCAGGCTGCCACCTACAGCGATCACCACGGCAATCCCCTCGCTCAGCATTATCGCGACGAGTTCATCCGAGCCCATGCGTTCCGCGGCGGACTCGACGGACTCGACGTTCTCGACGCCATGTGTGGCAGCGGGGAAGAGACAGGCTTCCTCATCGCCCAAGGGGCGAACGTGCAGGGTGTGGACATCTCCAGCGCGTTCGCAGAGCGCTATGCAGAGCGTTGGGGAAGGCCCTGCGCCATGGCGAGCATCACCGAGACGGGCTTTCCGGACGAGAGTTTCGATCTTGTGTACGTGTGTGGTGGGTTGCACCACATCCGCCCACTACTGCGCGAGGCAGTCGACGAGATCCACCGGGTGCTCCGTCCCGGGGGCCACTTCGTCTTCGTCGAGCCCAACCACGACAGCTGGAGTGATCGGCTACGTCGGATCTGGTACCGCGTCGACAAGCGGTTCGGCGATGACGAGGCAGCAGTCAGTGTCGACGAGGACCTTCGACCGATCTTCGGTGACCGTTTCGAGCAGGAAGTGGTGCGCGAGGGTGGCAACGTTGCGTACATCCTTCTCGCCCAGTCGTTCATCGTCCGGACCCCCGAGCGCGTGCGACGCCGCCTCGTACCCACCCTTACCTGGATTGAGCGCGCCGTGCACGGCACGCCACTCGACCCAAAGTTCTTCGTATGCGGACGGTTCCGCAAGACAGCGATCCCAGAGGCCTGAGATGTGCGGAATCGTCGGAACGGTCGCTGGTGCAGTACCCGATGGACACAATCTCGGTCCGCAGCTCCGTGCGCTTCTCCAGCTGTCTGAGACTCGCGGCAGCGAGGCAGCTGGCCTCGCCGTCCTCACCTCATCGGCGATGCAGGTCGTCAAGTCGGCGCAGAGCGCTTCGTCGTTTACCCGCTCCGAGCCGTTCCGCTCCGCTCTCGCCGTGCCCCCTTCGGATCGG
Organism: Acidimicrobiales bacterium; assembly: GCA_029247365.1. Taxonomy (GTDB): domain Bacteria; phylum Actinomycetota; class Acidimicrobiia; order Acidimicrobiales; family Aldehydirespiratoraceae; genus UBA11606. Next base: position 97,282 of record JAQWLJ010000033.1, read on the forward strand.
TTCCGAGCCGCGATCGGCCACACGCGGCTCGTCACCAACGGTTCCGCGATCTATGCCGACAACAACCAGCCGGTCGAGCAGCCCGGTTATGCCATGGTTCATAACGGCATCATCACCAATCCCGAGGTCTTGTGGGACAAAGCCGGAACCGCGGAGGACGAACGGGCCGAAGTAGATAGCGCCGCCCTGCTTGCGTTCATCGCCGCGTCGGTAACCAAGCCCGGTGCGACGCTTGAGGACGGCGTTGCAGCCGCCTTCGCAAACTTGAACGGCGCTGCGTCCATTGCGCTGGCATGCGCCGAGGCCGAGCAGCTCGTTCTCGCAACCAATGTTGGTTCGCTCTACATCGGAGTCGATGCCGATGGCCGCTTGGTTGTCTTCGGGTCCGAACGACACATCGTTGCCGAGTTCGCAAAGGACAGGCGGGCAGCGGCGCTTCCGCCAATCACGGAAGTCTTCCACCTGGCGGCGGGAGAGGCGATGTCGGTCGACATGACGACTGCCGAGATTCGTCCATTTGCGCTGCCGCCATACCAGTCGCGAGCCGATGGCCATCCGTCTTCGGCGCCGAGGGTTGCGCAAGCCGCCGGTGACGACGGAACAGAGCCCTCTTGGCGGCGCCCGTTGCGACGCTGCAGCCGTTGCATTCTCCCCGAGACCTTCCCGTTCATCACCTTCGACCACAACGGGGTCTGTCGAGAGTGCACCCACTACGAGCCCGTCTCCGTGGAGGGTGACGAGGCGCTCGAACGTGCACTCGCGCCGTACCGCTCGACCGACGGCTCTCCGGACTGCATCCTCGCCTTTTCGGGTGGGCGGGACTCCGCATACGGCATGCATCGCCTCGTCAAGGACTTTGGGATGACCCCTCTTGCGCTCACGTACGACTGGGGCATGGTGACCGACCTGGCCCGCCGGAACCAGGCCCGGATGTGCGGCGCGCTTGGAGTTGAGCACATCTTGATCTCAGCGAACCTGGCGGCCAAGCGGCGAAACATCGCCCTGAACCTCAAGGCCTGGCTCCGTAAACCTGATCTCGGTCTCGTGCCGCTATTGATGGCCGGCGACAAACACTTCTTCATCCACAGTCAACAACTCGCGAAACGGGTTGGCGTGAAGTTGGTTGTCTTCTGCACAAATCCGCTGGAGATGACGTACTTTAAGACCGGCTTCGCCGGAGTTCGCGATCAGCGGTACTACACCGGTGGACTGGGCAACAAGTTGCGGCTCGCGGCGCACTACGGCAAGGGGTTCGCAAAGAACCCCGGATACCTGAACCGGTCGCTACTCGACACCGCCGGGGCTTTCCGCGCCTCGTATTTCACGCGGCACGACTACGTGCAGCTCTTCGAGCATCTCGATTGGCAAGAGGACAAGATCAACGAGCTCTTGCTCGAACGGTACGCATGGGAGACCGACCCGAGCACCCCCACGACGTGGCGAATTGGTGATGGTACTGCACCTTTCTACAACTGGGTGTACTACGAGGCCGTCGGATTCACCGAGAACGACACGTTCCGCTCGAATCAAATCCGTGAGGGCGAGATCACACGGGAACGAGCGCTTGAGCTCGTCGCCGCCGAGAACTCGTCCCGATGGGACCGCATCCAGGAGTACCTGGACCTATTGGAGGTCCCAATTGCCGACGCTCGGGATGGTGTCGCCCGACTAGTTGCATCGCTCGAGAACAGCCAGCTGCCGTGAGAGCGCCAACTGGCGCCCGCACCCCCATCCGCCGGATTGGGGCGACTGCGCTAATTACGCTGTGGGGGTTGATCATCGCGTTCGCAGTCCATTCCTCACCGGAAGCTGGGGCGAGGTTAGGCAGCGCCGTTGACCAGATTGAGACCGTCGGTATCGGTAAGTACCTGCTGATTTCGATCCTCGTGCTGTGTGCTTCGGTATTCCCGTCGCTCGTTCGGCGACGAGGTCAGGCAGCGATAGCACCCCTCGCCATTGCCGCTCTAGCGGCCGCCAGTTTTCTGGGCGTGTCTCGGTCGGGCTACGACAACAGCCGGGTGGCCTACCCGACATCGACTCAAGGACCTTCGCCCCTCATCGAACTCGCTACCAGTAGCCCGAACGGCACTATCGCTACCCAGTGGGCCACGTTCATTGCGGCAGAGGAAATCATCGGCGGAGACGAAGTCGTCATGCCAGCCGGAACTGCCGACGTCGCAGGAGCTTTCGAGATTTACTTCACCGCCATGTCCGGCGCCTCCGTAGTAGAGCAGACGTACGAATTCAACATCAGTCCAAGCAACCCTGCGGTCTCGGGCACGCCAGTGCTTGATCAAGACATCAACGCCGATTGGCGGCTGACGATCCTCGGCGAAACAGAACGCTACGTCGTGTTCGAAGCACCCGGCAGGATCTTCCTGGTGGCCACACCATGATTCCCGAACTCGTGCTCGTAACCGCCTGGTCTGTCACCGGCTGGAGCGCCGTATCTTTGGCCGGACTCAACCGTGATCACCGGGTTATCGCAATCCTTATTGCGCCTCTCATAGGCCTAGCCATCACAACCGTCACTGGCGGACTCACCTTGGCGATCGGCGTTGACGGCCAAGTCGAAGTTATTGCCGCAGTAGTAATAGCAGTCTCTGTCGCAGCCGCCTTTCGCACTCCGCCTGGACGTAGAATTGACTGCACCCTGGGCGTGGCTGCGTCGATGGGCATAGCCGGGACAGTCGCGGCCGCAGTCCGCCTCATTGCATCGCCAATTCTCACGTTTGACTCATACAAGTTCATAAAACTCGGCCGAACGTTAGAGTCCAACGATCTCCCGATTTCCAGTGCTTCGTTGGCGGATTACCCCATTGTGGGTCTCGAGATCCAAGCATTCGGACGAGCACTTGGTGCCGAGTTCGTAATCGCTGCACCAGCCACCGCTGGGCTGCTGGGAATAGTGGGCGCTGGAAGCTTTATCGTTCAAGCGGTTAACGGCCGTGTTCAGCTGAGTGCAACCAGCATCGCAGCTACTCTCGTCTCAGGGACTGTCCTGGCCCTGAGCTCGTACATGCTCCGTCTTCAGTTCAGCCTGCTGAACTCTCACTTGGTTGTGGCGGGACTCCTGTCGGTGGGGGCAGCAGCCGCTCTGGCAACGGCAAACACCGAATCCCATCGTCATATGGTGCCTGTCTCAGCAATGGCACTCTCAGCGCTGGCAATGACGCGTGCCGAAGGCCCTCTCGTCGTAGCTCTCGTAATGATCGCCCTCGTCGCTGACCAAGAGCTCCCGCGTCGCACTTGGCGGCAACTCGGCACGATGGGGGTGCTACCAGCTGCCGTCTGGTACTGGCGCCTTGCGACGGCTGGCGCCAGCGGCGACATCTTGTCGCCAACCCGATCGGCGTTCATGATCGGGGTCCTTGCGGCGCCCGTTGCCGTGCTGGCGATTCCCCAACTCGACTTCATCCGGAGATGGCTCGTACCGATCGCATTTGGCGCTCTCACGTGCGCCATCTCCGGCCTCGCTGTTGCAGAACCTGAAGGCTTTGGAACAAGCGCTGCCACAACCGCTGGAAACCTGCTGACAACGGGAAGCTGGGGGGCGGTCTGGTGGCTGCTGGTTCCGGCAATAGCGATGGGGATTATGACCGGGCCGACTCTGGAACGTGAAGACTCCTGGTTACTTATTCTGCTCGGATTTGGTGGACTAGTGATGATCCTTGGTGGTATCCGAGATTTCCCATTCCGAGCGGGATTCGGCGACTCCGGAAATCGAATGATGATCCACATCGTTCCGCTCGCGTTTCTATTCGTGATCGTCAAGACGCTCGTAGCTTCGCGGCGCCGCAGCATCCCAATCTGAGCGCACAATCATGCACTGACGAGGGCCTCAACCTCCTTGACGATACAGCTGACCGCAAGTTCCCTTTTCAGATGCGCCGCCCACGCCCGCGTTGCGGCGACATCGTCAGCGCGCCAACTGCCGGCGAGTTCCGCTGCCCTGAGAAAGCCCTCAGCGACCGAGGCCGAATCAGGCTCGGCGAACACGGCCCCCGGATGTCCGTCCAACACCTGACGGGCGCCACCGCCCTCGCCCTGGATGCAGAGCACTGGTACGCCGATCGCTGCGGCCTCGAAGACCTTGCCGCTGGTGACAAACGCTCCACCCGGCGCAGGCACGACCACAACCCGAGTCTTCGCATAGAAGCTTGCAACCGCACGCTTCTCGATCGGACCGTGATAGCGGAACCCCTCGCTCTCCGACGGCAGCTCACGTTGAAGAACAGCAGCGCTGCGACCGAAGTAGCCGAGGTGGCCAGCAAAGTCGAACGTCGCATCTCCGAGGTCGGGGCGAGCTGCCCGCCAACCGTCGAACATCGCAGCCAACGGCCACTGAGCGTTCAAGGTCCCAATCAGGCCAAATGAGATCGCACCCTCAGCGCACGCGTTGGATGGAATCGAGTTTCTGTCGAAGCCATTGCTGGCAACGTGCTGGCGCTCAGCCACCCTCGGGTATCGCTCGGCATACGCATCGGCCAGCGCCTGGTTAACGTGGAAAGCAGCGGCCGCTTCCTCAATGATCTCCGCCTCCAGTCGACGAGTCGGCATGCTGAGTACCTCGTCACCCGAGAACACGTCAATCGTCCATGGATCTCGATAGTCCAGCGAAAACGAAACGCCGAGATCGGCGCTGAGTCGGCGCGCCGCCTCGAACGCGGCATACGGATTTCCAGTGGCAAGAACATGATCCACAGGTGTACGCCGGTGGAGTTCCTGCCCCTCCGCAACAACGGGCTCAATCCAGCGGAGGTACCTCTCGTCTACGCCGGCCAATCGACCACCACCCGGAAGTCGACTGCGCATTCGATCGACCCGCCGAGCCAGTCGACGGTCGAGGAGATTCCACAAAAGCGGGACGTTGGCGCGGATTCTCCCGATTGCGTCGATGGGAACGACGGCCGACGGCCGACGGGTCGTGAAAGGCACCCGTCGGATCTCGACACCGTCGGGCACTTCAGCGAGCAACGACAGATCGACCGACCCAACCTCTTCTTCAAGAAAGCGCTCGTCGACCGTGACGACGGCAACCTCCCACCCAGCATCAACGAACGCTCGACTAATTGCGAGGGCGCGGTGCACGCCCGAGGCCCGGGAGGGCGGATACCAGAATGCAAGGAAGAGCAGCCGCCGCGGGCGGCTCATCGATCGGCGATCGTTCGGTCGAGTTGAGCGGTTTCGGTCCCCTCGGCCTGGAACTTCAGATACGCCTCGGAGACTTCGTCGATATCGCCCTGCATCCGCACATGGCCTTGATGAAGCCACACTCCCTCAGTCGCCATCTCTGAGACAAGCGCGGTCGAGTGGGAGACGACGATGATCGTTCGCGCTGCGCTGCACATCTCTTGCACCCGATTGACCGCCCGCTCCTTGAACGCAGCGTCACCAGCGCTAAGCGCTTCGTCGATCAGAAGGATGTCAGGATCGACGTGAGTCGCTACGGCGAACGCGAGACGGCCGAACATGCCCGACGAATACGTGGTGGTCGGCATCTCGATGAAGCCACCAATATCGGCGAAATCGATGATCGACTCGGCCTTGTCCTTGACCTCCTCAAGCGTCATTCCCGCAGCCAAGCCGCCAAGAATGACGTTCTCTCGGCCGGACAGCTTCCGATTGAAGCCAAGGCCGGGAGCGAGTAGGTGAGGCCGACCCCACAGGTCAATGCGTCCCGCCGAAGGCTTCAGTGCCCCGATGATCGTCTTCATCAGGGTCGACTTACCGGCGCCGTTACCACCCAACAGTGCGACCGCCTTGCCGGCACCCACACTGAAGTTCACGTTGTCCAGGGCCTGGATCTCGCGCTTCTTGGTTCGGCGGGACCACGGGAACGGTCGTTCATCGCGGGGTACCTCGACCACTGCGGAGTACGCAAGCGACAAGTTCTCAATCCGCATCGCATCAGTTCCGGACTGCAAACTCATCCTCCCGTGAAGCGAACGTAATGAAACCGACCACGATCACGACGAACGCGAACAGTGTGAACCACAACAGCGAGCCCAGCATCGACGGCCCATCCGGGTCGAGTGTTCCACCGAACGCGACCGTCCACGCCGTGTATGCGGGGTACATCGGGTTCAGCTGCGCAAACTCGGCGTTGTCGAGCACACGGGTGTACTCCCAGATGACCGGCGACAGATACAGCCACAGCCGCAGGCCGTGGGGCAGGAGTCGGGAGATGTCTCGGAAGTAGACATTCAGCACCGCCATGACCAACGCGATCCCGAACCCGACCAGCATGGTCAGGACCGTAAGATAGGGGATCCAGAGCATCTCGATGTGCAGGCCTCGGCCGGCGAGGACGTGCAGCGGCACATACGCCAGCAACGAGCGGAAGAATAGGTTGGCGGCGGTGATGGCCGAGGCCATCGGCAGCACCATGCGAGGAATCGACGACTGGGTGAGGATGCCTCCGGCACCGCTCTGGATCGCGCTGGCGCTGGTCGTGACGATCGTGGAGAAGAACAGCCAGGCGTAAAGGTTGCCCACGATCAGAGCGAGCCGTTCGGTGTCGTCGAAGCCACCACCGCCGATGATGCCGACGAACACGAAGTAGATCAGACCGAACAGGAACGGATTGATGACGTGCCAGACCCGGCCGAAGAACGTGTCGAAGTTCCGGGCCTTGACGTCGGCCCTGGACCAGTAGAGCGCGAACGTGCGGTAGCGCCACGCGTTAGCGAGGTAGTTCCGCATCGGCGGGAGACCCGTCCGGGTCGACCGACGGGTGTAGAGGGCGGGAGCCTCCGTCTCAGCTGAGCTTTCCACTTCTTCTCCAGACTCCGAGCGATCAGCTTATCGGTTGGGGCCGACCCCTCTTGTGCACCAGTGGAGACTCGCTAGTCTGCACCAATCGAGCCGATACCTGACTCTTCATATCCTCCCCGGGAGCCCGGGAGCTGGGTCCCCGAGCAGCCCTGGATTCTGATTCTTGGCGGTTGCTCTTCTCGAGGGTTGCGCTGGAGCCAGCGAGTCGAGCGGGGGGCGCAACGCAGCGGCTTGACATGTCGCTGGATCGCCGGGGTCGAGGATGAAATCCCCGGGGAACACCCGGCGCAGGGCGCATCAATCCTCAAACCGGACCCGAAGGCAGAAGCTGCCCGGCCGATCCGCCGGTTCAGCTCAGGCGTCCGCCACCGATCCGTGTCCACTTCGAGATTGATCGGACGACTGGCTCGGCTCGGGACCGCAATAAGGCAGTGGCGCCACTGGCGGCCGATGCTCACGGAAGTTCCCGCGCAACGACGCCCGGTGGCGGTCGTGTGGTTCGACGACGACTTCCTCACGACGGCTTGGCATCTGCGCCGACTCTGGCCCTCCACGCCGGTCGTTCGCGAGTACGAGGACACTGAGTCGTGAGAATCGACGTAGTGACGCCCTGGTACCCAGACCATGCCTCTGTCTTCCTGGGAGTATTCGTCCAGCAGCAGGTGACCGCCCTACGCAGCAAGGGCCACAACGTAAACGTGGAGGTAGCCCAGATCTTCCCGGGCCCGCCAGGCCCGATACCGCCTGCGGTCTACGAAGCGATGCACCGACACGCTGCGCAGGACGTGGACGCCGTGTACCCGACCGTCGATGGCGCAACCTGGATTCCATGCCCCGTTCCAGCCCGATCAGGATTCGCAGGTCGAGCCGACGCGTTCGCGACCGGCATCGCTGCGAAGCGGCGCTTTCTCCCCACTGAAGGCGAGATCACACATGCCCATCTCGGCGTCCCGACCGCCGCAGCCGTCCTGGAACTGGGGGATCACCCCGTGGTCGTGACAGAGCATCAATCGACTCTGGATTTCGTGCTTGACGAACCACCGGCGCGCGACCGGTACCGGGAGGCGATCGAACAAGCGGCTGGCTTCTACGTCGTGGCCGGACACCTGAGAGATCGACTCATCGCCGCGTTCGGGCCCGAGGTCACCGATCGCATCGACGTGATACCCAATATCGTCGACCTTACAGACATCGCCTTCCGAGAACGCGACCACGAACGACTCGACCGGTGGATCTATGTGGGGGCCATCGCCGCCCACAAAGGGACGAAACTCCTCATCGAGGCGTTCCTCCACCATCGGGCAAACCACAACCCTCATGCGACACTCACGATCGTCGGAGACGGAGCCGAGGGGCGGTGGTTGTGGAACCGAGCCACCGAAGCTGGAGCCGGTGATGCCATCCGACTCCTCGGTCCGCTCCCCCATCACGAGATCGGCCCGCACCTGAGCGACGCCGACCTGATGGTGCACCTCAGTCCAGCCGAGACGTTCGGAATCGCCAGCCTCGAGGGACTCGGTGCCGGACTCCCGGTGATCTCGTTGCGAAATGGTGGTGCCGAACACACCTGGGGTTCCATCGAGTCGATCGCAGGCGTTCTTCTCGACGTCGGGTCCGACGCGCCTGCGGTGTCCGACTCAGTCGCCGAACTCGCCGACGCCCCTCAGCGACTCGACCTGGCGTCGGCCCGACGCTACGTCGAAGTCACCTACTCAGCGTCTGCGGTGGCCGATCGCCTGCTGGCCGCGTACACGAAGGCGATATCATGATCGTCGGCGTTATGACCCAACCGTTGAGGGTCAAGTACGCCGTGGCCCACTTGAGCGATCGGCCGGTTTCGGCTCGGCTCATCACCGTGCAGGCCGCAAAGGTGAGCCAATCCGAACTGGGCGACTCAATCGAGCTTGTCCACGTCGACGCACCATCGACGACATCGGTGACCAACCGACTCGTGCGAGGATCGGCTACTCGACGAGTCCTTGGCTGGACGAGATCAGGCTCGCACGTGGGACGCCGGCTGGAGCGGTTGATCCGCCGGACCCTATGGCGAGTTCGGCAGGCCGCACCACCCTCGACGCCTGACGCGTATACACCTGCGCCGGCAGTCGTCGCAGCGATCCGATCAACTCTCGAGGACCACGACGTGACCGAGATCATCTGCTTCGATGTGTTCGACCTCGTCACCGTCGAGCATGCGCTCGCAAACCACGGCGACCCGCCGCCGGTTCGGGTTCGCTGACTAGGGTGCAAGAAGTGAACCCCACCCCGAACGAACGGCTACTGGTGGCCGCAATGGCGGGTGGCGACCCTGGGATCAAGGCACTGTCCGCCGGGCGAGAGGTCGACTTCGTCGAGCGCGTCCCCCACGAGGTCGGCCTGACGATCCGTCATGAGAAGTGGGTCGATGGCGTGTGTCGGTCGGAACGATCCGTTCGCCATCAGGTCGCCGATCCTGCTCTGTTCACCGCAGCCGCCATCCGACTCGTCGACGAGACCGCACCGACGACGATGCGGTCGCTCCCGTGCCTCATCCACCAACCCGAAGCAGCCCCAACCCTTGTCGAGACACTCGTCGGCGCCCTCGCGTCAAGGGTCGTATTGGTCTTCGAGGACACGCCCTACAACGGCAGCATCCTGCGCCTCGAGAACCTCGCCGATCGCTGCTTCGTTCCCGATCAGACTGCTGCCCACCGATGGTCGGGACAGCACGTCGTGACCGCCGACATCGCGCGGATCGATGAGCCGGAGCCGCTTGCAGTCCTAATGGCAGGGGATGCAGCCGCAGACCCCCCGGCCACCCCCGAGGCCCACCGTGTGCTCATCGTGAGCTACTTCGGCCCCCCTTCGACTCTGGTTTCGGTGCAGCGACTGAGCTACTGGCATGAGCACCTTGCTCCCCTCGCCGCAGAGCAGGGCACAAACCTCCACGTCGAGTGGCTCACTGCCACCGCTGCAGGCCGGCATCACGACCGCGTGCGCACGGTGATGGACCGGTCCGACAATCTCACCGATAGCCGGCGAGCACAGCTCGCCGAGATGCACTCGATGAAGCTGCCGACCATTGGCGTCTCTTGGCTCGACGCCGCCGCCGCCGAACTCGACCGGTGGACTGACCCGTTCGACACGGTCATCATCTCGGTAGGCCCGTTCGGGTACGTCGACCTCGGGCTAGCGGTCAAGGAGCGGTGGGATGCCCGGGTCATCATCGACTTCCGCGATCCGTACGGCGGCGACGCGCGGATGGGATTCACGCTCGAGCGCCGTACCTGGGCTAACACCCACGAGCGCGCCGCGATCGAGGCAGCCGACGCGATCGTGTCGGTGAACGACCGATGCCTCGACGTGATCGGCCGAGGGATCGACATCGAGCGCCGGATCGTCAACAATGGCTTTGACGATGTATCGATCGACGAGGCTCGCGAGGGGTTCGTGAACGAACGCAACGACGGGCTTATCCGACTTGCCTACTGCGGAACGATCTTCCGCCACCTCCCGCTCGACGATGTGCTCGACGCGTTGCACGCCACCCGACACCGGCTCCTACATGCCGGGCGAGACCAGTCGCTGTCACAGGCCCTCGCGCACACCGTCGTCGGGCGGGGTCTAGGGTTCATCACCGACGGTGTCGAGCTCAACCGCATCCTCCTAGGCTGCGATGCAGGCATCATTCGGGTCGGCGGCGAAGCCACCACCGCAACCACCAAGGTGTTCGACTACATCGGCTGCGACCTCGACATCATCGTCGTCACCGATGGCGCACCTCGAAGTGGTGCTCTCCACCAGATGACGGACGGCCTCGAGGGAGTCTTCTGGGTTCGCAACGACCCTGACGAACTCGCCGAGTTTTTCGCCACCTACGTTCCCACGCAGGCCCCCCGACCCGAACGGGTGTCGTTCAGTCGTCGGGCGCAAACGCAGAACCTGCTCGACCTCATCCTCACGGACAGGAGCCGATGATGACCGCTGACGACGAACTTTCCGCAGAAGCAACGGAGCAGCTCCTGCTTGGCGAGGCCATCGCCCGGCTCAGCCGCGAGATCCAGGACATTCGTCGCGACTTTGACGAGCGGATCGAGTACAACGCCCGCCAAGCCAGAAGCCTGCGGAAGTTGGTCGAGCGGATGCGTCTCGATCGTCAGCTCCGGCGGATTCCCCACGCGACCCGCCAAGCGATTAAGCGATCGACTGGGAAGCGGGCACCCGATGGCACGATCGGGGAGGACCAAGCGAAGCCGGTGATCCCATACGTGGCTTCGTCGAAGTCGACCCTGCTTGCGGTGGCCCACGCGTACCCCATCGACGAGTCGGTCTACGGCGGTCAGCCCCTCGCCCGCCGGGCAAAGTACTACCGGGACGCCGGTCACGACTTCGCCGTGTTCGTACCCAGTCGTGACGGCACCTCCCGCAAGACGACCGCGGCCGATGGGACTGAGGTCGTGATCAGCACGCTCGACTCGCTCAACGAGTACGGCCGATCCCGCGGAGCGACCCAGCTGCTGATTCACTCACCGACACCGGAGATCTGGTCGCACGCTGCCTATCTCGCGGAGTTGATGCCGACCCACGTTTGGATGCACGGGTTCGAATCCCGCAGTTGGCGCGAACTCGGCTTTGATTTCACGGCGGCACAAATCCGTGACAGAGGACCACGGCTCGACGCCTACGACACCGAGAAGGCCAAGGTCCTCAGGACGATCATGGCCGACCCCCGTGTGAACACCGTCTTTGTGTCCGCGTTCATGCAATCAATCTCCGAGGCCTTCGCCGGCACGGCCGCGGCGACACCGCACGTCATCCACAACGTCATCGACCTCGAGGCGTTCCCCTACCGCCGCCGAACCGCGGCGGATCGGATGAAGGTCGCCGTCATCCGGAGCTTCGACAAACGGAACTACGGCACTGACTTGGCCACCATGGCGATCCTCGAGTTGCGCAAGAAGCCGTGGTTCGACGAGCTCGCCATTCGTGTGATCGGCGATGGCTGCTATTTAGAGCAGGACACCGAGCCGCTTCGAGGCCTAGCGAACGTATCGCTCGAACAGGGATTTCTCGGTCCGAGTGACCTCAGCGTAGTTCTGTCCCAGTCCGGGGTCGCGCTGCTTCCCACCCGGTGGGACAGTCAGGGCATGATGATAGGGGAGGCGATGGCCGCCGGCGTCGTTCCCGTGACTAATGCCGTTGCCGCCATCCCCGAGTTCGTCGATGCAGATTGCGCGATGTTGGCCGACGACGAGGATTACCGAGGGCTCGCCGCCGGGGTCGCCGAGCTCGTTGAACATCCCGACCGATACGAGCATCTCTCTCTGGCCGCTCACCATCGGGCACGAACACAGTGTGGGGCCGCCTACACGGTCGAGCGGGAGCTTAAGCTGATCGCCGAGGCAAAGGCCGCATCAGTTGATGGCTAGCGAAAGTCTGCGACCGACCGGCTCCGGTCGTTCAGAAGAGACAGCTGGCTCATCCGAGCGAATGGCCAATGCTTCTGCACTCGGAGGTGGCAGTCCTGACCGCTGCGGACCAGTTGGGCGACGATGGAACTCCTGAACGAGCCAGTCCCAGGTGTGCTTGAGCTTCGGGCGCAGGTCTTTGAGGATTCGCGCGGCTCATTCTCCGAGACGTTCAGCCGCCGCACAATGTCAGGTTTCGGGATCGACCAGGAGTTCGTGCAGGACAACGAGTCGTTCTCTGCGGTTACCGGCACGGTGCGCGGACTGCACCTGCAGGCCGAGCCGCACGCCCAAGGCAAGTTGGTGCGTGTTCTGCACGGTGCGATCCTTGACGTCGCAGTCGACCTCCGACCCGACTCACCGACTTTCCGTCAGCACGCAACCATCGAGTTGCGCGGAGGCGACAACCGGGCGTGCTGGATTCCACCCGGGTTTGCCCATGGTTTCTGCACCCTCGCTGACAACACCGTGGTGGGCTACAAGGTCACGGCGTTCTTCGAGCCTCACGCTGAGCGGAGCATCCGGTTCGACGACCCCAACCTTGGGATCGACTGGCCGGTCGATCAGGCTGCCGCGGTGCTGTCGGATAAGGATGCCGCTGCGGTGTCCTTCGCTGCGTTCCTCGAGGAGGTGTCCTAATGCGCATTCTCGTCACCGGCGGCTGCGGCTTCATCGGCTCGGCCGTTGTTCGTCACCTGATTAACGACACCGGACACGACGTCATCAATGTCGACAAGATGACCTACGCCGCGACCGAGGGAAGTGTCGACGAAGTAGCTGTCAACAAGCGCTACCGCCACCTCGAGATCGATATCTGCGACGGCCCTGCGGTCGATACAGCGTTCGTCGATTACCAGCCCGACGCAGTGATGCATCTCGCCGCTGAGAGCCATGTCGACCGATCAATCGACGGCCCCGAGCAGTTCCTGCAGACGAACGTCGTCGGCACAATGCATCTGCTGCAGGCGGCCCGGAACCTCGTGGCCAGCCGGCCCGACGGAGGCGCCGATTTCAGGTTCCTTCTCGTCTCGACGGACGAGGTATTCGGCGCTCTAGCCGATGACGACGACCCGTTCACCGAATCGACGCTCTACTCCCCTCGCTCGCCATACTCGGCTTCTAAGGCATCGGCCGACCATCTCGCCCGGGCGTGGGCGGAGACCTACGGCCTCCCAGTGATCATCACCAACTGCTCAAACAACTACGGGCCGTTCCACTTCCCCGAGAAGCTGATCCCACTCATCACGCTGAAGGCGATCGCCGAGCAGCCGGTACCGGTGTACGGAACCGGGAAGAACGTCCGCGACTGGCTGTTCGTTGAAGACCACGCCACCGCGCTGACCACGGTCCTCACCACCGGCGTCGTGGGCGAGACCTACTTGGTCGGCAGCAACGCCGAACGCACCAACCTCGAAGTCGTGCAGGCGATCTGCGATCTGGTCGACGATCGACTCGGTGTCCCCGAGGCCGGACCCCGACGCCGCCTGATCGAGTTCGTCGCCGATCGGCCCGGACACGACCGTCGCTATGCCATTGACTCGTCCAAGCTCCAGTCAGAACTGGGCTGGCGACCCACCGTCACCTTCGAAGAAGGACTCGCTCGAACGGTCGACTGGTATCTGACCAACGAGTCGTGGTGGGGCCCCATTCAAGACGGCACCTACGCAGGCGGCAGGTTGGGGCTGCCGTGACCCGAGTCCTCGTCACCGGTGGCAACGGCCAAGTCGGCCGGTCGATCGCCAACCTGACCACTGATGAACAGTTCAGCTTTCTCGACGTCACCGTGACCGGTCGCAGCTCGGTCGACATCACCGACCGAGCCGGGCTCACCGCTGCGTTCGATGACTTGCGGCCTGAAGTCGTGATCAACACGGCCGCGTACACAGCAGTCGACGCGGCCGAGACCGACGAAGCGTCGGCGATGGCCAGTAACGCAGACGGGGTCGCCTCGCTCGCCAACCTCTGTGCCAACCGAAGTGCTCGGCTCCTCCACCTGTCGACCGACTATGTGTTCGACGGAACGAAGGACGGCTGGTACGTCGAGTCCGACCCGATCGCACCGCTCGGGGTCTACGGCCGTACCAAGGCGGCCGGTGAGGCCGCAGCACGAGTGTGCCCGAACCACCTCATCCTGCGAACTGCGTGGGTGTACGCGGCGCACGGCAACAACTTTGTGCGGGCAATGCTTCGGGTCGGCGCCGAACGACCCGGAATCGAGGTGGTTGACGATCAGGTCGGCTGTCCGACAAGCGCCCACGATATCGCTGAAGCGCTCCTTCAACTGGTCTCACTGGAGGCGACCGGCACGTACCACTTGGCCGGCGCCGAGGAGACCAGCAGGCACAAGTTTGCCGAGGCGATTTTCGCCGCCGCTGATCTCACGCCGACCATCACTGCGATCGGCACCGCCCACTATCCGACACCTGCTCCGCGCCCGGCCAACAGTCGGCTCGATAGCACCGCTCTCGCCGACGTCACCGGCGTGCATCTGCCCGGTTGGCGTGATTCGCTCTCCGGTGTCGTGGCTGCAATCCTCTCCTCTGACCGATTCAGGACCTGATCATGACCAAAGGCATCATCCTCGCCGGCGGCACCGGCACCCGACTCCATCCACTGACGTTGGCGGCATCGAAGCAACTGCTTCCGGTCTATGACAAGCCGATGATCTACTACCCACTGTCGGTGCTGCTGCTGGCGGGGATCCGAGACATCTTGATCATCACCACACCGGTCGACCGCCCTGCCTTCGAACGTCTGCTCGGCGACGGCTCGCAGTGGGGCATCGAGCTCTCGTACGCCACCCAGGCCGAACCGAACGGCATTGCAGAGGCGTTCTTGATCGGCGAGTCCTTCCTCAACGGTGATGGCTGCGCCCTGATTCTGGGCGACAACCTTTTCTACGGCGGCGGCCTCCACGAGCAGTTAATCGAGGCGGCAGGTAGCGCGTCGGGCGCGACCATCTTCGCTAAAGAGGTACCCGACCCGGAGCGCTACGGCGTGGTGGCCTTCGATGGCGACGGCCGGGCGACGAGCATCGTCGAGAAACCCGTCGAGCCGGAGAGCACTTGGGCGGTCACGGGTCTGTACTTCTACGACGCCGGAGTCATCGACATCGCGAAATCGATCTCGCCATCAGCGCGCGGGGAGCTCGAGATCACCGCTGTAAATCAGGCCTACCTTGAGCGCGGCGACCTCCGGGTCGTGCCGATGGGGCGCGGGCTCGCATGGCTCGACACCGGCACCTTCGCTTCACTGGTCGAGGCCTCGGAGCTCGTTCGGGTGCTCGAGACTCGTCAACGACTAAAGATCGGTTCGCCCGAAGATGTCGCGTACGAGATGGGCTTCATCTCGGCCGTCGAGCTCAAGGCCCTGGCTGAGCCGCTCGTGAAATCCGGCTATGGCCAGGCGTTGCTGGAGCGGGCCGAGCGAGGCATCGCCGAGGGCCGCTAGCCCCGGAAGGTCATCCCTCGATAGCCGGCAGCGAAACCGGCCGCCTCGAACCGGGAGCCGTACGGAGTCTCGCGGACAGGTTCGCCGTCGACCTTGCCGATCTCTAAGCGACGCAGGCGACCGTCCTTGACCAGGCCCTGGACCGCCTCGATCCAGGCGTCGGTCTCGGCGGCACCTTCGAAGGTGATGAGCGACTTGCCGCCCCGTTCGACGAGGACGACCGGAGTGCCGTCGATCAGCACGACGTGGGCGCCGGCGCTGCGGGCCGGCCGACCGGGTGACTCGGGCCAGGCCACGGCGGCGCCAAACGGTTGGGCCGGATCGGTGGCAGCGAGCACCACCGGGTCCTCAGCTTGCTCCACCTCACGCACGGCCCGCAGCCGATCGACGGCACCGGGCAAGGCGAACTGGGCTGCGCCGAGCCCAGCGACGAAGTACCCCCGACGGACCTCGCCGCGCTCCTCGAGCGCCTTGAGCACGGGATAGACGCCGGCGAAGCCACCCTCAAGCCCCTCGGCAAGGGCGGTCTCCCGGGTGAGTACGCCGTAGCGGTCGAGTAGTTGGTGGGCCTGAGCAAGCGAGCGTTCGGTCGGCGAGGGAAGGGATCGGCGCAGCGGTTCGACGAGAGACCAGCGCCCGACTGCGCTGGGCGGACCCTGGGAGGTGAGACCCCCGACCCGGGGCCGGGCGCGTCGTCCCTGAGCTCGATCGGGCTTGGGGGCCGACGCTGACTTCGACCCTCTGATGAGGGTTCGCACCGGGGCGAGCGAATCATTGGTGACCTCGCCGGCCCACACCAGATCCCACAGCGCGGTGTGCACCGCATCGGTGCCGTACGGCAGGTCGACGGCCTGCACGGCGGCCACGAGCTCGGGCCAGAATGACGCGCCCCGCTCACGCAGGTGGGCGCGGATCGCCTCGTGGGTCGGGTCGTCAGATGGCTCGTCGATGTCAGGGATCAAGAGGCCGACCTGATCGCGATAGACGAGGCGGATGCGGCCATCGGTTGCACCGAGGGAACCGGCCCCGACCCACACCACCTCACCGCTGGTGCACAGCTCGTCGAGGTCGCTGCTGCGATAGCTGTTGACCCGCGCGGCCAGAACATCACGTTCGATCACCGAAGCTGCGATCGCCGCCCCCTGCATCTGGGCTACCGATTCGGCTACGGCATCGATGCCTCGACGCCGAGAGCCGACCCCTTGCCAGTTCGGTAAGAATCGGGCGAGTGCGTCGCCCTCGACCGGTTCGATCTCGCGGCGCAGCGACGCGAGTGAGCGGCGCCGCAGCTGGCGAAGCACGTCGTCGTCGCAGAACTCGCGCTCAGTCCCGCCGGGCCGGAACTCACCCCGGAGGAGATCGCCATCCGAGACGAGACGGTCGAGCGCACCGGCGGAACGGGTCTCCGCAATACCCAACCAGCGGGCAACATCGCAGGCGTGGAACGGGCCGTGGGTCCGGGCGTAGCGACGACACAGATCACCCAGTGGATCATCCACCGGGTCGGTGAACACCGCCGGCAAACCGACCGGGAGCGCCACCCCCACGGCATCGCGCAGGCGGGCCGCATCGTCGCTCGCAGCGACCCGGTCGTCGTCGGCGATACGGACCTCGATCGCTCGGCGCTCTTCGAGCAGCGAACGCACCCAGTCGTCGACCGGTGCGCCGTCGACCGAACGAGCCTCGAGATCGAGGCGGTTCAGAGGTCCGAGACGTCGCAGCACGTCATGGAGTTCATCGGCGTTGCGTGCCCGGCGGCCATCGGCCAGCAGCTGGAGCTCGAGTTCGAGGTCAGCCAGCACCTCGGCGTCGAGCAACTCACGGAGCTCCTCCGCGCCGAGCACGTCGCGCAGCAACTCCCGATCAAGAGCCAACGCAGCCGCCCTGCGCTCAGCGATCGGCGCGTCACCTTCGTACATGTAGACCGCGATCCACGAGAAGAGCAGGGATTGCGCAAACGGTGAGGCGGTGTCGGTGTCGACCGCCACCATCCGCAGCTTGCGGCTCCGAAGATCCGACATCACCGACCGCAGCGCCGGCAGATCGAACACATCGTTGACGCACTCGCGGGTCGCTTCGAGCAGCATCGGAAAGGTCGGGTATTTGGCGGCGACCGACAGCAGGTCGGCTGCTCGCTGGCGTTGCTGCCAAAGCGGGGTTCGCTGGCCAGGGCGGCGTCGAGGGAGCAACAGGGCTCGGGCTGAACATTCCCGGAACCGAGACACGAACATCGCTGAGTTGGGCAGACGGGAGATGATGATGTCGTCAATCTCGTCGGGGTCGAACAGCAGCTCGTCGAGCGGTAGCCGGTCGAGCGCTTCGGGGAGCCGCAGCACGATGCCGTCGTCGCTCCACATCAGGTCAAGTTCACTCCCCCATTCCTCACCGAGACGAGCCTGAAGCGCCATCCCCCAAGGGGCGTGCACCTGTGCACCGAACGGCGTGAGGACACACACCCGCCAGTCGCCGATCTCGTCGCGGAAACGTTCGACCACGATCGTGCGGTCGTCGGGGACGACCCCGGTGGCCTCGGCCTGGTCCTTAAGGTAGGTGAGGAGGTTCTCGGCCGCGAGATCGTCGAGACCGTGTCGCGACTGAAGCCGCTCGATCGCAGCGTCGTCGTCGAGCTGGCGAACTTCACGAACGAACGCACCGATCGCTCGCCCGAGCTCGAGCGGTCGACCCGGGCCGTCACCATGCCAGAACGGCATCTTGCCCGGCACTCCGGGTGCCGGGGTGACGACGACCCGTTCGAAGGTGATGTCCTCGATCCGCCACGTGGAGGCGCCGAGTAGGAACGTCTCGCCGACCCGGCTCTCGTAGACCATCTCTTCGTCGAGTTCGCCGACGCGGGTGCCGTCCGGCAAGAACACACCAAACAAGCCCCGATCAGGGATCGTGCCGGCATTTGTGACGGCGAGACGTTGAGATCCCGCCCGGCCTCGAAGCTGACTGGTGATCCGGTCCCACACGATGCGGGGGCGGAGTTGTGAGAACTCTTCGCTCGGGTACGTGCCCGACAGCAGGTCGAGGACGTTGGCGAGTACCTCATCGGACAGGTCGCCGAAGTTCGCGCATCGGCGGATCAGCGCTTTGAGTTCGGTGAGATCCCAGTCGTCCATTGCACACATCGCCACGATCTGCTGAGCGAGTACGTCGAGCGGGTTGCGTGGAAAGTGCGTCTCTTCGATTAGTCCCTGATGCATCCGGTCGACGACGACTGCCGCTTCGAGGAGGTCAGCCCGGTGCTTGGGAAAGATCTTGCCGACGCTGGGCTGATCCACCTGATGGCCGGCCCGGCCGATGCGTTGTAGGCCCGACGCGACCGAGCCGGGCGATGCGACCTGCACGACGAGATCGACGGCACCCATGTCGATCCCGAGTTCGAGCGACGACGTAGCGACGAGGCCTTTCAGGTCGCCGCGTTTCAACTCGTCCTCGATCAGCAGACGGCGCTCGCGGCTGAGCGACCCGTGGTGGGCTTTGACCAGCTCTTCGCCCTCGACTGCACCTCGCCCGATCTGCTCGTCACCCGCACCCAACGCGGGGGGTGGGGTAACACTCCCATCGGTGCCGTCGGCCACCTTCTCCAACGACAGTTCGTTGAGGCGCGTCGCTAAGCGCTCCGAGAGTCGACGGGCGTTTGAGAAGATGAGCGTTGAGTGGTGCTGCTCGATCAACTCCAAAAGTCGCGGGTGTATCGATGGCCAAATCGAGCGTCGAGCGTTCGACGACACCGGTGCTGGTCCATCCGGATTCGGTTCGATGCGCTCGCCCAGCTTCGCCATGTCCTCGATCGGGACGATGACTTCGATCTGCAGCTCTTTGCGAGTCCCAGCATCCACGACCGTGACCGGGCGAGGGACTACCGCCCCGTCTTCGCTGACGTCGTTACCTCCGAGAAAACGAGCGATCTCGTCGAGTGGGCGCTGGGTGGCCGATAACGCGATTCGCTGCGGTGGGCGTTCGGTCAGCTCCTCGAGCCGTTCCAACGACACCATCAGGTGAGCGCCTCGCTTGGTGCCAGCCATCGCGTGGATCTCATCGATGATCACTGCCTCGACGTTGACCAACGTCTCTCGCGCTTTCGAGGTCAACATCAAGAACAACGACTCGGGCGTCGTGATCAAGATGTCTGGTGGTGTACGGACGAGCTGGCGCCGATCCGCTGCAGACGTGTCACCGGTTCGAACACCGACGGTCGGCGTGTGCACGTCGGCTCCTAGCCGCTCGGCAGCAAATCCAACGCCCTGCAACGGGGCCCGCAAATTTTTCTCCACATCGACCGCCAACGCCCGGAGCGGTGAGACGTACACCACCCTCGTTCGGGCCTGCGGATCCGCCGGAACCTCGTTGACCGCTAGCCGGTTCAACGCCCACAAGAACGCTGACAGGGTCTTGCCGGTGCCCGTCGGTGCCAGAACCAGGGTGTGGTCACCGTTGGCGATCGCCGGCCAGCCTTCGCGTTGGGGCGGCGTCGCCTCGCGAAAGGTGGACGTGAACCAGGCACGCACCGGCTCGGCGAATGCCGCCAGCGGATCGCTCATACCCGCAACCTACCGATCGGTCGCGCTGCGCGCCTTGGCGGCCGAGACGTGGTGGGGTCTGCGCCGCGCGTGCGAACATGCATACATGACCGAGCTGACCGTCTTTACGGCGAAGCGGATCATCACCATGGACGATTCGCTCCCCAACGCGACCGCAATCGCTGTGCGAGGTGAACGGATCGTCGAAGTTGGCACGATCGAGACACTGCAGCCCTGGCTTCGTCACCACGAGCACGTCATCGACGATCGCTTCGCCGGCCAAGTGATGATCGCCGGTCTGATCGACCCGCACATCCATCCGAGCCTCATGGCGATCCTGCTCAACTGCGAATGGCTTCCGTCGGAACCGTGGGATCTGCCGGCAGGTCGCATCGAAGCGCCCGAAGGCAGCGACGAGTTCCTCGCCGGAGTGGCCCAACTCCACGCGGCGAAGCCACCCGGTGAACCACTCGTGATCTTCGGCTACCACGCCCAATACCACGGCTCGGTTGAGCGTTCCGATCTCGACACCATCTCCACCGAGCGACCGATTGCGCTTTGGCAGCGCTCGTTTCATGAGGTACGGGCCAACAGTGCCGCACTCTCCTGGTTCGACGCTGAGGAGGGGGCGGCGTGGGATCCACACATCGAGCTCAGCTCCGGCCGCATGTACGAAAGCGGCATGGTGTGGGCGCTGCGCACCCTCACCCCGCACCTCCTCGGCGACGGCAAGTACGAGCGTGCGCTCGCCGACGTGAGCACGCTCATTCACCGCGGCGGGATCACCGCCATGTGCGATGCCGGATTCGGGATCGGTGGCTACGACCAGGACTACGACACCTACGACGCTGTCCTCGGCCGCCCCGAGACACCGTTCCGCACCTACCTGATGCCACAGATCGCTGGAGCGAAATCCCGTTGGAAGTCCGACACGATCGCGCAGCTTGAGGCGTGGGAGGCCGAACGCGGCAACGACCGGATCTCGTTCATCAAGGCCGCGAAACTCCTCGCCGACGGCGCGTTCATTGCCCAGCTGATGGTGCTCGGCGAGCCGGGCTACATCGACGGCCACGAAGGGGCGTGGCTGACCGAACCCGACCGACTTGCGTACCAAATGTCGACGTTCTGGGAAGCCGGCTACGACCTCCACATCCACTGCAACGGCGACGTTGGTGTGAGCGCGAGCCTCGACGCAGTAGAGGCGCTTTTGCACGCGCACCCCCGCTTCGACCACCGCACCACGCTGCATCACTTCGGGATCTCGACCCAGGCCCAAATGCGCCGGATCAAAGCACTCGGGGTCGAAATCAGTGCCAACGGCTACTACCTGTACCAATTTGGCGATCGCTTCGTCGACGAGTGGCTCGGTACCGAGCGGGCGTCGCAGATGACCCGGCTCGGCGCCGCGGAACGCGCCGGCGTCTCGGTGTCGCTTCACTCCGACCTCCCAATGGGGCCCGCCGCACCGCTGCTCGCCGCCCAGGCGTGCGCCACCCGGCGCACCCGGGGTGGCGCCGTAATGGGTGAGACCGAACGGCTCTCGCTCGACGCCGCCCTGCGGTCGATCACCATCGACGCGGCTTACCAACTGCGACTCGACCACGAGATCGGCTCGCTTGTCGCGGGCAAGCTTGCCGACGTGACCGTGCTCGAAGCCGACCCCTTCGATGTCGGCGCCGACGGGCTCGCCGACATCGCCATCGTCGCCACGATCGTCGGCGGCGAGGTCTACCCGCTTGCCTGACCGTCCACCGATCCCGATGACCGTGCTCGGCGGCTGGCTCGGCGCAGGAAAGACCACGCTGCTGAACCGCATGCTCGCGCACGCCGATCAGCGGATCGCCGTCGTCGTCAACGACATCGGCGAGATCAACGTCGACGCCGCGCTGATCGCCGCAGCCGACGACCAGATCGTCGAGCTCACGAACGGCTGTGTCTGCTGCTCGATCGGGGACAGTCTCGGCCTCACCCTCCGCGACCTGACGCTTCGCAACCCTCCTCCGGAGCGGATCGTGATCGAGGCAAGCGGGGTCGCCGACCCGAGGCAGGTCGCTGCCTACGGCGATCGCCGGCGGGTTCCTCTCGACGCAGTCATTACCCTCGTTGACGTTGAGACCTTCCAACGTCGTGCTGGCCTCGATCCGTACGGCTCGCTCATGAAGGCGCAGGTCACAGGCGCCGATCTGGTCGTCGCCACCAAACTTGACCTTCTCGACTCAGATTGCGCCGCGGCCGGTCTGGCGTCGGTGAACGCCGTTACCGCAGCGCCAGTGATCGAGACAAGCAACGACCCCGCCTGGATACGGCACCTCATTCTCGGCTCGCACCAACCAGCCGAACGCGCTGCGTACACGCCAGCGCCACCGATCCAAGGGCTCGCCACCCACACGTGGCGAGCGACTGGCCCGGTCGATGTCGATGGCCTGACCGAGGTGCTCGAACGTTCCGGCCTCCTCCGGGCGAAGGGCACGCTCACCACGCCCACCGGCACGATGCTTGTGCACCTCGCCGGCGAGCGAGTCGAGGTCACGACCAGCAACGACCCTTCACTCGACGCGCTCGTGCTGATCGGCGGGTCCGAGGCCGTCGTGTCGACCGCCGTCGAGGCCCTCGACCGCGTCAGGTGGGCCTGACGCGGTCGGCGACTTCGCCCTCTTCGGCGACCAGGTGGCCGGGCGCAACCTCGCGCATGACAACCCGCTCGGGGGAACTGCCCGAAGGCCACACCGGCGACGGGATCTCGTCGGTCAGCAGCGGCCGATCGCGCCGGATCCGAGGATCGGCGATCGGCACCGCATCAAGAAGCCGCTGCGTGTAGGAGTGTTGTGGGCTCTCGAAGATGGCCCGGCGGGGGCCGAGTTCGACGATCTGGCCGAGGTACATGACCGCCACCCGATGGCTCATCCGTTCGACAACGGCGAGATCGTGGCTGATGAACAGGTAGCTGAGCCCCAACTCTTCCTGCAGACCCATCATCAAGTTGATGACCTGGGCCTGGATCGACACGTCGAGTGCCGACACGGCCTCGTCAGCAATAACCAACTGGGGGTTGGTGGCGAGGGCTCGAGCAATACAAATTCGCTGGCGCTGACCGCCCGAGAACTGATGAGGGAATTGCCGCATCATGCCGGCTTCAAGCCCAACCTTGACGAACAAATCGGCCACCATCTCGTCGGCCTCAACGCCCTTCGCCTTGCCATGGATCAGCAACGGTTCGGCAACAGCCCGACCCACCGGCCGACGCGGGTCGAGGCTCGCGAACGGATCCTGGAAGATAATCTGCATTTTCTGGCGATGGCTACGCAACGCCCGGTTTCCGAGGGTGGAAATGTCTTCGCCATCGAGGATGACCTGCCCACTGGTGGGGTTGTGCAGCCGGATCATCGTGTGGGCAAGGGTCGACTTCCCGCACCCGCTCTCGCCGACAACCGCAAGCGTCTCGCCTCGTCCAACTTCAAGCGACACACCCTCGACCGCATGCACCATGGCCCCGTCACCGACCGGGAACTGCTTGCAAAGATCTCGCACCTCAACCAGCGGACTCACGGCTGGTACTCCACAAGTTCAAACGGCGCAGGCTTGTCGAGTCCGGTCATGGAACCGAGCCGCGGCACCGAGGCCAGCAGCGCCTGCGTATAGGGCTCGGTGGCCGACTCGAAGATCTGCGTGACCGGACCGCGCTCAACGACCTTGGCCCGATTCATCACGACGACATCGTCGGCGACCTCGGCAACGACACCCATGTCGTGGGTGATGATCAAAACCGCAGCGCCAGTTTGCTCACGCAGGTCGCGCATCAGACCGAGAATCTGCGCCTGGATGGTGACATCGAGCGCCGTAGTGGGCTCATCTGCGATGAGGACCTTCGGATCGCACGACAACGCCATAGCGATCATCACCCGCTGGCGCATGCCACCCGACATCTCATGCGGGAACTGGGCCATACGCTCCTCGGGCTCAGGGATACGGACGAGGCGGAACATGTCGAGTACACGTTCGTTCGCCGCTTCTTTGTCGAGTCCCTGGTGCAGTATCACCGCCTCAGCGACCTGGTCACCCACCGAATAGACCGGGTTGAGGCTGGTGAGCGGCTCCTGAAAGATCATCGAGATCTGGTTGCCGCGGATCTCACGCATCTGGTCCTCGCGTTGGCGGACCAGATCGATCACCTCGCCATCGGAATTCCGAAAAAGGATCTCCCCGGCTTCGATCTTGCCGCGAGTACCGAGTTCGACAAGCCGCATGATCGACAACGCCGTCACCGACTTGCCCGAGCCCGACTCGCCGACGACAGCGAGCGTCTGTCCGGCATGGATATCGAACGACACGTCTTCGACCGCAGTAAACGAACCGAACGTGACCGTCAGGCCACGAACGCTGAGCAATGGGTCCATTAGCGCCCCCGCAGCTTCGGGTTGAACGCGTCCTGCAAGCCATCACCGATCAGGCTGAAGCTGAGCACCGTGGCAAAGATTGCAAGGCCGGGGAAGGTAACCGTCCACCAACCGTTGAGGAACGTCTGCCGGCTCAGCCCGATCATCAGACCCCAACTTTGGGATTGGGGGTCGCCCAGACCAAGGAAGGCGAGACCCGACTCGAACAAGATGGCAGCACCCATGATCAGCGTGATCGACACGATCAGCGGCGGCAGCGCGTTGGGGAAGATGACCTGCCAGATGATCCGGAAATCGCTGGCACCGATGGCGCGCGCAGCCTTCACGAACTCGAGGTTCTTCAGCCGCAGAAACTCGGCTCTGGTCAGCCGCGCGGTTTGGGGCCACGACGCCAGACCGATCGCAATGGCGACACTGCGCGTGCTCGGCGAGAACAAGGCGACGATGACCATCGCGAAGAGCAATGCGGGCAGAACCTGGAAGAGCTCAGTGAAGCGCATGAACGCGACATCGATCCAGCCGCCGTAGTACCCCGAGATCGCTCCGATCGTGACGCCGATGACAATGACGAGCAGCACCGCAACCAGCGCCACGGTGAGGCTGGTCGACCCGCCATTCACCACTCCAGCGAGCACGTCGCGGCCGAGGTAATCGGTGCCAAGCGCAGGGGCGTCGCCTTCGCCTGGACCCTGGAGGGGACGGGCAATGATCCGACTCGGATCCTGATCGTAGAAGAACGAGCCGAAGAGGGTCATGAAGACGATGGCCGTAAGCAGCAAAGCGCCGAAAACAGCCGCCTTGTTGCGAACGAACAAGCGGAGGGCTTGGCGGCCGGGAGGCCCAAGATCACCCTGCTCGGGTGAAACGGCAGTCACTAGGAAGCACCTCCCACTCGGATGCGCGGATCGATAAGTCGATAGACAAGGTCAGTGAGGATGTTGATGATCACCACGAGCGACGCCGAACAGATGAGAATGCCAAGCAGCACCGGCGCATCGCGCTGGAACACGGAGTCGGACGCGAGTCGCCCGAGGCCAGGCCAGTTGAAGACCGTCTCAACCAGCAACGCTCCCGACAGCATCTGGCCAAACTGCAGGCCGGCGACGGTGACAACCGGGATGACGGCATTGCGCAAGGCGTGCTTATAGACCACCCGGCGCTCCGCGAGGCCCTTGGCACGCGCCGTGCGGACGTAGTCGGACTGCAGCACCTCAAGCATCGAAGCTCGGGATAGACGCGAGTACTGGGCGAGATAGATCACACCGAGCGTGATCGACGGCAACACGAGGTGATGCGCGATGTCGATCCACTCTTCGAGCCAGTTGCCGTCGAGTCGGACATCGCGCATGCCGGAGACGGGGAACCACCGGACGTTCGACGCGAACATGATGACCAGCATCAGGCCGGTCCAGAAGACAGGCATCGAGTAGCCGGTGAGTGAGAACACGGTGACGCCGTGGCTGATCGGGTTCTCGGGGCGCCGGGCCGTGAACACTCCCACCAGCACCCCAAGGACGATCGCAAAGCTCACGGCGGTGCCGACCAGCAGGAAGGTCGGCCAGAGCCGCGTCGTGATCAGATCGGTGACGGGCTCGTTGAACCGGTATGAGGTTCCGAGGTCACCCTGGGCAACATCGCCGACGTAGCCGCCCAACTGGACCACGAACGGTTGGTCGAGGCCGAGGTCTTCGCGGATCTCCGCGATGACTTCGGGGTCGCCAGCTCCACTGTCACCGGCGATAACGATCGCCACATCGCCGGGGGCGAGGTGGATCAGCGTAAAGCACATGACGATCACGGCCAGGATCAGCCCGAGACTCCAGGCGATCCTGGCCGTGATCTGTTTCATGTTCGTTTAACTAGCAGCACCAGCTACTCGGCAGCCAGCCACACGTCGTGCATCGGGCCGAGCTGGCCCCAAATGCCGATCGGTGGGTTCTGGACTCGCGGCTGGAAGGCCTGCCAGAACGGCGGCGTGTTGAGATACACCATCGGGACGTCCTGGTTGATGGTCTCCTGGGCCTGACCGTAGAGGTCGACACGGGTGTCGAAGTCGAACTCGGCACCGGCCGAAGCCAGCAGCGCGTCGACATCGGGGTTGTTGTAGCCCGTGTTATTGGTCCAGATGACACCGACGTTGTTGGTGCTCAGGTAGGTGCGGTGCACACCGATCACCGGGTCGCCCCAGTTCCAGACGTTGTTGATCGTCATCTGGTGCTCACCGGCAGCAACACGACCAGCCCATGACGGGAAGTCGGGGGTGGTGTTGACCTCGGCGTCAAAGCCGACATCTTGGAGCTGCTGCACGATGTACTCGGCGTAGGCAAGCTGTGAGCCCGAGACCGGGATGTAGTCGATGGCGAGCGAGATGCTGCTCGGATCGATGCCGGCATCGGCGAGGCGAGCCTGAGCTGCCTCGATGCCGGCGCCGTAATGCTCGGTGTCGGGGTTGTGGAAGGGGCTGCCGGGGTGGATGCCCGTGGTGGCCGGGAACGTCGTGCCCAGATCAAGAACATCGCTGATGAACTCGCGATCGATCGCATCGGCGATCGCCTGACGAACGACAACGTCCGACAGGGCGGGATCGGCCAGGTTGAACTCGAGCCACTGGACCGGACCAACGGCTGCGTGGCCGTCGGCGGTGACGATCACGTCGTCGTTCTCCTGGAGGCGCACCACGTTGGCTGCACCGCCGAGGGTGGC
Source organism: Acidimicrobiales bacterium (assembly GCA_029247365.1). Classification (GTDB taxonomy): domain Bacteria; phylum Actinomycetota; class Acidimicrobiia; order Acidimicrobiales; family Aldehydirespiratoraceae; genus UBA11606. Next base: position 124,579 of record JAQWLJ010000033.1, read on the forward strand.
TGACAGGTCGGTGTCGCCATTCTCGAGGCCGATGACGATCGAAGCTGCGTCGGGCACGATCTCGATGATGATCTCGTCGAGATACGGACGCTCGGGGATGAAGAAGTCCTCGAAAGCCTGCATGCGGATGATCGAGCCAGCTTCGTACTCCACCAGCGTGAACGGACCCGAACCGACAAAGCAGTCGGTACCGGAGTTGCACGGGTGCTCCTTGATCGGCTGGCCGTCGTTGTAGACGTGCTCGGGGATAACCGGGAGAAGACCCGGCGACATGGCAAGCAGGATCGCCGGATGCGGTTCGCTCAGGTTGATCACAACCGTGTGGTCGTCGGGGGTGTCGACGCTGGCCACCGCCGCAAACATCGTTTTGAACGGGTGGTTGGCCTGCGAGGTCTCGAGTGAGAACTTCACATCGGCGGAGGTGATTGCTTCACCATCGTGGAAGACGGCGTCCTGCACGAGGTTAAGGGTCACGGTGAGACCGTCGTCGGAGATGTCCCAGCTCTCGGCCAGGTACGGCTGCGGCTGAAAGTTCTCGTCGAACAACAACGGCGAGGCGTTCAGCTGCGTGCCGGGTACCGCAGTCGCGTAGCCCGACTGAACGGTGCCATTGAGATGACGCGGCACCTGCGTGCTCTGGATCAACAGCGTGCCACCAGCCACCGGGCCGGAGTCAACTGCGCCTGAGTCACCGGCGTCGCTGTCTTCGGCTTCTTCGGCAACGTCGGACATGTCGGCGGTCGACTCGTCGTCGTCCTCGGCAGGTTCGTCGTCGTCGGCCATGTCGTCGCCGGAGTCGTCCTCCGTCGCTGTGTCGTCGCCGGCGTCGCCGGCGCTGTCGTCGTCACCGCACGCGGCAGCGAGCATTGCGAAGCTGAGCAGGATCGCCAGCAGCGCGAGTAGTCGTTTCCTCACAGAGGTCCCCTCCTGTAGTTCAAGATGGCGGCGCCATCTCCACTGGTTATGGACCCTAACAAATTTGTTAAGGTGTTTACCAGAGGATTCTGATCGTACTTCCCTAACTGGCCGAGCGTCCAAGGACCACTGTGAGCGACACCGTCATCTATCTTGCCCGTCGGATCATCACCATGAATCCCGGACTTCCCTTCGCGGAAGCTGTCGCCGTGCAAGGCGACCGCATCCTCGGCGTTGGTGATCTTGCCGAACTGCGGTCATGGGGCCCACACACCATCGACGAGACATTCGTCGACCACGTGATCACACCGGGCTTCATCGAGGCCCACAGTCACAACATGACCGGCGGCATGTGGGCAAACACGTACCTCGGCTTCTTCGATCGCCGCGATCCCAACGGCAAGGTGTGGGCCGGCTGCAAGACGATCGAGGCCGTACAGGAACGCCTGCGCGAGGCCGAGATGGAAGTGGACGACCCGAGCGAGACGCTCATCGGCTGGGGGCTCGACCCGATCTACCTGCCCGGCGAGCGGCTGGTCGGTCGCCACCTCGATGCCGTGTCTGAAACCCGACCGATCTTCATTCAGCACGCCAGCGGCCACCTCGCCACGGTCAACTCTGAGATGCTGCGCCGCGAAGAGATCACCGAAAACGACCCGACCCCCGGCATCCAGCTCGGCGACGACGGCAAGCCCAACGGCGAACTCCAAGAGCCGGCTGCCATGCGGCTGGCGACGTCGGGCTTCCGCAAGATGCGCATCGACATGAACAGCCCGGAGACCAAATGGGGCTTCGCCTACGAGGCTCGTAATGCCGGGCACACCACCATCACCGATCTGGGCGGCAGCCCGTTCACCGACGAAGGCCTCAACGAGTGGCGCCAGGTCACCGACGACCCCGACTACCCCGCCCGCGTCATGGTCGCCGGCTCGACGTTCAGCGGGCCGATGGACCTTCACGAACTCGCACAGCTCGTGGTCGATGGCCGCGACAACCCCACGAACGACAAGCTCAAGTTCGGCATTATCAAGCTGATGCTCGACGGCTCGATCCAGGGGTTCACCGCTCGGATCACGTGGCCCTACTACCACAACCCGCCAGAAGGCAACGCCGAGAACGGCATCTGGGTGATGGCACCCGAGACAATGCCCGACACGCTCGAGATCTTCCATACGGCAGGGCTCACCGTGCACTGCCATTGCAACGGCGACGAGGCTTCGGAAGTGTTCATCTCCGCGGTCGAAGAGGTGCTCGAGCGGCACCCCCGCTGGGATCATCGCCACACGGTGCAGCACTGTCAGCTCACCACACCGTCGCAGTACACCCGCATGGCCGCGCTCGGCATGCAGGCCAACATCTTCAGCAACCACATCTTTTATTGGGGCGACGAACACGCCGAGTTCACCGTCGGCCCCGAGCGCGCTGCCCGCATGGATGCCTGTGGCACGGCCGAGCGTCTCGGTGTGCCGTTCTCGTTCCACTCCGATGCGCCAATCACACCCATGGGCCACCTCCACGTCATGTGGTGCGCGGTGAACCGCCAGACCTCCACGGGCAAGACGCTCGGGCCCGACGAGTGCATCTCAGTCGAGACCGCCATGAAGGGCGCCACCGTTGAGGCCGCCCGCCAGCTCAAGCTCGACCATGAGATCGGCTCGATCCAATCGGGGAAGTACGCCGACTTCGCGATCCTTGAGAAAGACCCGTACGAGGTCGACCCGATGGAACTCAAGAACATCGGCGTGTGGGGAACGGTCCTCGGGGGCAAAAAGTTCCCCGCCGCAACCGGTCAGTGAAACCGTGACGGCCGATCGCGTCGCGGTCACCGTCCTCGGCGGTTACCTCGGCGCCGGCAAGACCACACTGCTCAACCACCTGCTGTCGGTTGCCGACGAACGCATCGCGATCATGGTGAACGACTTCGGCGAGCTTGACATCGACGCGCAACTACTCGATCACGGCGACGGGAAGACGGTCACACTTCCCAACGGCTGCATCTGCTGTTCGCTGGTCGACGGGCTCGCCGGGGCACTCGACGACCTGTCGATGCTCGACCCCCTTCCCGAACGACTCGTGATCGAGGCGAGTGGGGTCGCCGACCCTGCGGGCATCGCCGCGTTCTGCCATGCCAAGCCGTACCGGCTCGACCTCGTCGTGGTGCTGGTCGACACGGCTGCTATCGGCCGCCACGTCGTCGACCCCTATGTCGGCGAGACGGTTCGAGCCCAACTCCGTGCCGCCGACCTGATCGTGCTCAACAAGGCCGACCTCGGCGATGCTGCGGCCGCAGCTGCCGTCGTCGCCGAGCACGCCCCTGACATCCCGACCGTGGCCGCAACCCAGGCCGAGATCGATCCGCAGGTGCTGATCGATCTCGAACCCCAAGCCGACAACGCCGAGCCGGGCCACATCCACGATCGTGGGGTGCCGTTCGAGACCTGGAGTTGGCGCGGCGGCACGACCGACGAAGCAACGGTTCGGGCCATGGCCGAAGCGCTGCCGCCCGGCGTGGTCCGCGCCAAGGGACTCGTCGCAACCCCAACACAGCCGTTCGTCTTTCAGCGGGTCGGCGAGCGGTGGTCGCTCCTCCCAACCGACCAGCTGATCGGCGAGTCACAAATCGTCGCCATCGGCCTACCTGGGACACTCGACGACCAATGGCTCCCGACCCGCCTCAACGGCGGAGACGACAACCGGCCAGAGGAGTAGACTGCGGCTATGTCCGAGTACGAGTCCCCGGAATGGCACCCAGCGTTCGAGGAATACTGCGAAACGATCTACGAACTCGGCGAAGACGACCTCGACGTCATCCAGGCCCGTATTGCAGAACGGATGGACGTGTCTCGCCCCGCCGTCAGCGAGATGATGAAACGGCTTGAGGCCGAGGGCCTGATCGAGGCCGGCCGCGAGATCAAGCTCACCACGAAGGGGCTGCATCTGGCCGAAACCGTGGTCCGCCGGCACCGGTTGGCCGAGTGTTTCCTCACCGACATCCTCGGTTTGTCGTGGGCAGAAGCCCATCAGGAAGCCGGCAAGTGGGAACACGTGATCTCTCCCACGGTCGAGAAGGCCATGATGGCCCGCCTCGACGACCCCACCACCTGCCCACACGGGAACCCCATCCCGGGGAGTGCGTACGAAGCGCCGGCGTTGATCACCCTCGAAGAGGTCGGCGTCGGCAACCCGTTCGTGGTCCAACGCATCCCCGAAGAGCTCGAGTTCACCGAAGGCATGCTCGACTTTCTCGAGTCATCGTCGATCACCCCCGGCTCCGAGGGCACCATCACCGCCATGTCACCCGACGGGACCGCCACGGTCCAGATCGGTGGCGCAGCGATCGGCGTCGGTGGATTCGCCAGCGCCCGCATCCTCGTCAGCGCGGGCTGAGGCTCGGGAACCGCCCCTGGCGGGTGGGCCGCTCAGCGATCAGTAGTTGTCAATCCGCCGAAGCACAACGGCCCAGGTCAGCACCGCACTCAAGGCAACAAGCACAAGGCTGGCGAGGGAACTCTGGGCGAGCGCCCCGGAGTCACCGGCGTTCCAGATCTCGGTCGCCAACGTGTCGAAGCCAATCGGCGCAAGCAGCAGGGTGGCCGGCAGTTCCTTCATGGTCGAAAGCATGACCAAACCGGCGCCAGCCAGGAGACCCGGCATCATCAGCGGCAGCTCCACACTCACGAAACGACGGGTGCGCGACGCTCCGAGGGTGGCAGCGGCATCGCTCATGCGGCGGGGCGCCGCGTCGACCGCGACCCGGGCCGCCCGCGTCGCCTGCGCGCCAAAGTGGAGCACATAGGCGACGATGAGCAGCGGGAGCGTTTGGTACCAGGCCGAGATCAGCGGCGCGTCGATTGCCCAGAACACGAGCGACAACGCAATCACCACGCCCGGCAAAGCGAACCCTGCAACAACCATGGCGTTGGCCGCGCCAGCCAAGCGGCTGCGATGGCGGGCGGTGGCCCAGGCGACCGGGAGTACCACGGCGACCGCCACTGCGGCGGTGAGTAAACCGGCTTCCGCTGAGTTGATCGTGGGCCCGACGAGCGCACCGAGGTCGGTGGAGAGGCCGACCGTTTCGACGTCGGCGGTGAGGCCGCGCCAGCCCCAGAAGCCGAGCACAGCAACCGGACCGATGAGGGCATTGCCGAGGAACGCAGCGACCGCCAGCCACACAACCGGCGTCCATCGGCCGAGTGGGACGAGCAGAGCCTCGCGGGAACGCGTGACCTCGACCTGCTGGCGGCGCCGATCGAGCGAGCGCTCGGCCATCACCACCACGAGCGCCACGCCACCAAGTACCAGCGACAAACCCATGGCCCGGGGCTGGTTGAACAGGCGGTCGGCGTAGATCTGTTCGGTGAGTGTGTCGTATCCCAACAGCGCAACCGCGCCGAAGTCGCTGACCGCGTAGAGGAACACGAGCAACACGCCGGCCCAGATCGCCGAGCTGGTCTGGGGGAGGACCACCGTGCGGAACACGACCCACGGCGATCGGCCAAGGAGGCGCGCCGACTCCTCGAGCGACGGCGGGAGGGCCGAGAGCCGGGCCGCAACCGGGAGATAGACGTACGGGTAGGTGAAGAGTGTGAGCACGAGCCACGCACCTCGAAAGCCGCGCACGCTTGGTAGAGCGTCAATGCCAAACGGGCTCAGGATCTCCTCAATGAGCCCTCCGGTAGCGAAGCCCGCGAGCAGCGCAGTGGCGCCAACGAAGCTCGGGAACACAAGCGGCAGCGGGGCAAGGATCCGCCAGACGCGGCGGCCGGGAAGGTCGGTCCGGACCGTGAACCAGGCCAGCCCGGTTCCGACCACGGCCGCGCTCAGCGCGACGGTGCTCGCCAACCAGAGACTGCGGCGCAACGGGTGGACAGTATTGGCATCCCAGATGATCTCGCCGAGGTCGGTGCCGAGATCGACATTGCGCCACACCACGTAGGCGAAGGGGCTGAGGAACACGACGCCAACCGCAACGACCGCCAGCGCAAGCCCGGGCCGAAGTCCGGGGTCGGCAACGCTGGGAGCAGTGCTCCCAGCGTTCGCCGTCTCGGGCGCAGGGGTGGAACTACTGTTCAATGCCACTCGAGCGGATGAGCTCAATCGTGCCAGTAAGGCCGTCGCCGAGCAGGTCGTAGTCGATGGTGTCGACCGCAAAGCCATCGAGTGCCGGTACCCCATCGGGGCTGGCGACGCCATCGCGAAGCGGATATTCCTGCGTCTCGGCTGCAAAGGTCCCCTGCGTCGATTCGCTGAGCATCCATTCGAGGAGCTGCTGGCCGGTGGCCGGCGCATCGCTCGAGCTCAGGACCGCAGCGCCGGTGACGATGACGAGCGCACCAAGGTCGTCGGCGGGCAGGAAGTGGTTGACCGAAGCAACAGACGGGTCAGCTTCGAGGGCGCGGAGGTTGTAGTAGTGGTTGACGAGGCCCATCTCGACCTCACCACGACCGACGGCCTCGACGATGGCAGAGTTCTTCGGGTAGTTCGGCGAATCGTTGGCGGCCATACCTTCGAGCCACACAAGCGTGTCGTCATCGCCGAGTTCGTTTCGCATCGCGGTGACGAAATCCTGGAAGGACCCGTTCCCCGGGGCAACGGCAACGCGACCGGCGTAGGCCGGGTCGGTCAGATCGAGGACGGAGTCGGGAAGGTCGGCGGCGTCGACGAGATCAGCGTTGTAGACGACGACACGGATCCGGCCGGTGATACCGACCCAGGTGCTGTCGGAGGCCCGGAAACCAGCGCCGACCATCGACGTGAGGTCGTCGCCCAGGGGGGCAAGACGACCCTCTCCGGCGAGCAGGCCGAGCGCGCCCGGACTCTGGGAAATAACGACATCGGCGGGCGAACTGCTGCCCTCGGTCTGGATCAGGAGGGCAAGCTCGGCGGAGTCGCCATAGCGGGCCTCGACCTCAACCCCCGTCTCGGCGGTGAATGCATCGAGCAGCGGTTGTATGAGGTCTTCGCTACGACCGGAGTAGACGGTGATCGACTCGGACGTGCCACCGTCGGCAGTGGTCTCGTTGTCGTTACCGCACGCGGTGGCGAGAAAGATGAAGGCGAGGAGGACGCCAAACAGGCGCTTGGAGTTGGTCATGAGGAGGTACGGTATTGCTGTTAGGCGGACTTAACAAGTGACATTAGTCATACTGTACGAGGGAAGGCGATGCTCTTCACCCCCGAGTGCCGCACCGACACCCGATCCCCAACACCAAACGCTGGCGCGCCGGTCGTGCGGCTGCGGACAACATCGCCGGAGCGGGTGCGGACCGAAGTGACGGCGTCGTGGCCGTAGTACTCGACTGCGACCACGACAGTGTCACCGCCCGCCTCGAGCACGACGTCTTCAGGACGGACCATGACGTCGACCCCACCGATGGTCCCAGCCTCGAGCGGAACCCGCCCGATCGCCGTCGATGCGCAATCGCCCCGGGCGTCCCCGGCGAGCACGTCGGCGTCGCCGACGAACCGTGCCAGCCACGGATCGGTGGGGTGGGCGTAGAGCTCGGCCGGTGGTGCGTGCTGCACGACGACGCCATCGCGCATCACCGCGACCTCGTCGCCGAGCACGAAGGCCTCATCCTGGTCGTGGGTGACAATCACCGCCGTGATTGCGAGTTCCCGAAGCAGCGCAGCGACCTCAGTACGAAGCGAAGTTCGAAGGCTGGTATCGAGGCTCGAGAAGGGCTCGTCGAGCAGCAGCACCGACGGCTTGGGCGCGAGGGCGCGAGCGAGGGCCACCCGTTGCTGCTGGCCGCCCGACAGCGAGCCAGGCATACGGCCGGCGAGTCCGCTGATACCGACCATGTCGAGAAGGTGCTGCACAGAGGCGCGTGCCCGGGCCTGACCCCGTCGACCGATCGACCAGCGGCCACGCTGATCAGCCGGAAGGCCGTACGCGACGTTTGCTGCGACTGTCAGATGAGGAAACAGCGCCCAGTCCTGGAAGACCAGGCCGACCCCACGATCCTCGGCCGCAATGTGCGTCGAGCCCGACGCGACCACCCGGTCGCCGATGGTGATTTCGCCCCCATCGATCAGCTGCAACCCCGCCAACGCCCGCAGCAGCGTGGTCTTGCCGCAGCCACTCGGGCCGAGCACCGCGAGTTGCTGCCCTGGTTCGGCCCGCAGGTCGACGCCACGAAGCACCTCGCCACCGGCAAGCCGTACGTGAACCGAGTCAACCGAGAACCCCTTCGGGGCCAACGCCGTGTCAAGCATCCCTTACACGTTATCGGCAGAGCCCTTGATCAGTTCAAGTCAGCCAACCGCGGCGCCCACGGCGCCGACGAATCGGGGCGGCACGTCAGCGGGAAGCGGAAGCGATCAGCGTTCGCGAACCGACGTCACCCGAAACTCGCGTCCGGGCTTGGCGGGCAAGCCACCTTCAGCTCGACAGGCGACGGCAGGGACCGCTCGGCCAGGCACGACCGCGACGTCGAAAATCCGGGCCGCGAGCCGGACCACACACGACCAGCCCTCGTCAGTTTCGCAAACCTCAACGTGGCGGGCCACATCGTCGACCGACCAGTCCTCCATCACAGCAAACACCGCCCGCTCAGCAACCTGGCCCACGGGTTCGGCCCCCATCCAGCCTCGGCAGCGTTCGGCGACATCGGCCGGCGACCCGTCTCGATCGACGATGCGTCCCATTTCCTCAGCAGAAACAAACCCCCACATACGGCCGTCAGGGAACGTCAGGCCCGTCGGAGCGTAGCGGTGACCGCCGGTGTGGCTGACCTTGCGGACCGACAAGTCCGGGCGAACCGCATGCAGCTCGTCGATGAGCCGCACGCCGTCGGCGCCACAGCAGACGTCATGTGACCCCTGGGCACAGATCGCGACCTCACGGTGACCGGCCGCAACATCGACCCGGTGGCTGTCGGCCGACCCCAGGCCATTACGCAAGAGCCGGTCGGCGAGGACGGCGATGTCGACATCAGGGGCATGCCATTCGTGCCGAACCATCGGGCCGACACCATCGACGCGTTCGTACGCCACGATGCGTCGCACGCCGTCATCGAGCGGCACCGCAGCGAGCGCTCGCACCCGACGGCCGGCCTCGCCGGCGGCCATGACGGCTTCAGGAATGTGGGTAAACCCATCAACCGCCCACACCGGCTTGGGCCACGGCAACGGCACGTCAATCATGACGACCTCGTCAACGTGGAGCGCAGAACCCCCCGGGTCAACAGCGATCGACCACCCATGCGCAGCACAACGAGGCGCGTCGCCAGCCGCAGGCAGCAGCGAGACGTCGTAGGGCGGGTTCGCCGTGTCGGTCACGAGCGCAGCATCGCAGGAAGCGGATCGACGTGCACAACAGCGACCCGCTTTGTGGCACGGGTCAGCGCAACGTACAGCGACCGAACGCCCTGGGATTCCTCGTCGATGATCCGCGCCGGTTCGACCACGACCGCCGAGTCGACCTCGAGCCCCTTCACGAGCCGGACCGGCACCAGCGTGACCCGCTGATCGAGCCCATGCCGGTTGGCACCACCGATCGGGATGGCGGCCGCGTCGAAGAGCGCTTTGACTTCCGCAACGAGCGAGCCGGGCACGATCACAGCCACATTGCCTGTGCCAACTGCGTCGAGTTCGGCAAGAACCGCCTCCACAAGGCCGTCGGCGAGACGGTCGAGCCGAAGAACCGTCGGCACTTCGCCGTCGTCTCGCACCGGCATCGGGGGCTGGAGGCCCGACGCAGCATGCGGGAGAACCCGAGAAGCGAGCGTCATCGCTGGCCCCGGAATCCGGTACCCGATCGACAACTCACGACGCTGCACATCGCGTTTCTGGGGGAGTTGAGCGAGGACGTTGTCCCACCCATCATTGGCCCAGGCGCCGGTCGCCTGGGCGATGTCGCCGACGACGGTCATCGAGCCGTTCAGCGAGCGGCGTCCGACCATTCGCAGCTCCAGCGGCGAAAGGTCCTGGGCCTCGTCGATGCAAATGTGGCCGTACGTCCGCACGGCGTCCTCGTCGCGCTTGCCCGGCCGATAGCCGAGCAGCGCTCGCGCCTCGTCGAGCAACGGAACGTCGGGGAAGCGCCAGATGACCTCTTGGGCGTGAGCCGATCGGGCTCGGTGGAGCCGCAAAATTTCGTCGTCGGTAAACACGCTGTTTGTGCCGACCCGGTTGGCCGAGCGCAGGAGCGCCTTCGATCCGAAGAGATCGTGGAGCAGGTGACCAGGGGTGAGGACTGGCCACATCCGCTCAAACAACTCGCGCAGGGGCATTTTCCCGCGCAGACGCTCGCGCACCGCAGAAGCCTCGACCGGCTTGCGGGCACTCGCCGCCAGCTTCTGAAAGACGAGGTCCTCGACGATCTTGCGGCCGGAGTTGTGCCCCCGCGACCGACGACGGGCTTCACGGATGATCTCTCGCGAGTCGCCAACGCTGAGACGCAGCCGTTGAATACCAAAGCCGATGTTGAAGTCCTCGAGCAGGGGCCGTTCGCGATCGTTGACCGCCTTCGCAAGCACCTTCACCATGCGAAGGTCACCCTTGACGACTGCGGTGGCTTCATCGTCGAGCTGGTCGACCCGCACCCGCGGCCGCAGCAGATCGCCGAGCACCGCGATCTCGACACCGGCCTCGCCAAGCGATGGCAGAACCTGCTCGATGTAGGCGAGGAACAACCGGTTCGGGCCGACAACGAGGACGCCCTGGCCCTCAAGGGGAAAGCGGTGGGTATAGAGGAGGTAGGCGGCTCTGTGGAGGGCGACGACCGTTTTGCCGGTGCCGGGCCCGCCCTGCACCAGCAGGACGCCGGGCATCGGAGCGCGAATGATCTCGTCCTGCTCGCCTTGGATCGTGGCGACGATGTCGCCGAGCCGGCCAGTGCGCGACGCTTCGATCGCGGCGACGAGTGCACCCTGGCCCCGCACCTCGCGTTCGCCGATTCCCGACGCGAGATCACCGAACAGTTCATCGTCGATTCCGAGCAGCGTCCGGCCGCGGGTGGCGAAGTGCCGCCGCCGCTCGATACCCATGGGCTCGCGCCCAGTAGCCCGGTAGAACGGCTCGGCAATCGGCGCGCGCCAGTCGACGACGACCGTATCCTGCTCGCGGTTCCAGACGCCGAGACGACCGATGTAGAAGGGTTCGCCCGTTTCCTGCAGGTCAATTCGGCCAAACACGAGGGCTCGGTCGCCGAGGTTCAGTTGTGTCAGTCGCTGGACCGCCACCTCAACGATCGACTCGCGTTCGTGTCGGTGTTGTTCAGTGCCGCCTCGCTGAGGCTCATACCCGCCGGTGACCCCCGCTGCGCGCTCGCGGGCGTCTTCCATGCACGCGTACGCCAAGTCGAGATACGTCTGCTCTGCATCGAGTTCGGGATGACGCTCGGACACGGACTTTCCTCAACAGTGGAGCACAAGATCCTATCCAGATCTGGACTCGATCCGGCCGGGGCAAAACGCCTCACCGGAACAGCTCGATACCCTGCTGAGGTGGTCTCGATTGGTGTCGTGTTCAGTGCCGGTGGCCCAAAGGGCGACCCGTGGCACAGCGGTGTGATTGGCGCGCTCGCCGAGCACACGGGCTTCGACGCCCGCTCGGCCGAACTGCTGGTCGGCACATCCGCAGGATCGTTCACGTCGACGGCGTTGCGGGCCGGCCTCGCCCCGGTCGACGTCGAGAACCGGCATCTGAGCCGAGACCTCACACCCGACGGCCAAGCGATCACCGGCCGAATCGTCACGCCGTACGACGAGCCGGTTTCTGATCGCGTCAATCTGCCGTCGTCGCCGAAGATGTCGTTGCGCGCCATGTGGCCACCATGGAACGTCGACCCCATCCGGTTTGCGTTCGGACTCCTACCGAACGGCAACCGCAGTGGCGAAGCGATCGCCACCCGAATCGACGAACTCCTCTCCGACGGCTGGCCCACGCAGCCGCTATGGATCGTTGCTGTGCGCACCAACGACGGCAAGCGGATCGTGTTCGGACGCGACGACGTTCGCGGCACGCCAGGCGAAGCGTCGCAGGCATCGTCCGCGATCCCAGCGCTCTACACCCCGACACGTATCGGCGACCGCGAGTACATCGATGGCGCGGTCCACTCGTCGACCAACGCCGATCTGGTCGCAGCGCTCGGTTTCGACCTCGTGATCATCTCGTCGGTCAAGACGGCCACTCCCGAGACTCGTAGCTGGACCGACGACGCCGAGCGGATGTGGTTCAGCAACAAGCTCGATGCCGAGGTCGCCGAGATCCGCAGCAAGGGCACCGCGGTGATGGTCGTCGAACCGGCGGCGCCTGAGCTGGCCGAACTCGCTCGAAACGACGACACACTGCGGCACCGGGCCTGCGAAGCCGGGCGTGCAGCCACTGAGCGCGTGCTCGCTGGTCGCGAAGGCGACGGCATCCGGGCGATCCTCGCCAACGTCGCCGTCTGACCCGCTAGCAGCCGCCACCGCTGCTGGGGCGGTCAGGAATCGATGTGTCGATCACTTCGATGTGCACGTGAGCGTTCGACGGTTCGGATGTGAACTCGTCGACCTGCGACACAAAAGGGAGAATCCGGCCCGACGAGCCAATGAACGTCTCGGTGGCGACAACGCCGTCGCCCACGCCAACGGCCAATCCCTCGAAGTGGAACATCTTGAGTTCCCAGCCAGGGCGACCGTTGGGTTCGATCACGATGAAGTTGTCGGAGTGATCGCAATAGAGCGTGTAGGTGCCGGCGCGAATGACCGTGCCGGTGACGGGAGCAACGATCGGTTCGTTGGGCGGCACGACGATGTCGGCTGCCGTACGCGAACCGGTGCCCCGACCACGCGAGGCCAGGGTCATCCAATCGGTGAGCCCAACAACGTCGAGCTGGAACGCGCCGTCGTGACCCGACTCGTGGAATCCGACCGTCTCGTAGCGAGTGACCGGTAAATACACGGCGAGATCGCCGGCCCACGCGAACTGCATGTGGCCGACCTCGTGGTACTCAAGCGGGATCGTCGTGGTGGTCGACGTGAGGGTGGTCGACGTCGTCGGTACCCCGGTCGTTGTCGTCGCCTCCGGCGCCCCAGTCGTCGTCGACTCGGCTGGCACGGCATCGGGCGAGCCCGATGGCTCAGTCTCGCCAACGTCACCGTCGCTGCCGACCGCTTCCTCCGGAAGATTCGGAGCCCAACTCGTGGTCGATTCTGGAACCGTTGTCTCCACCACACCGATGGCCGCTTCGACCGGTGCATCCTGAACATCGACTTTGCCGACATCGGTTTCGGTCGTCGTGTCGATCGAAACCGTGCCACACCCAACTGCGGCCAACGCAGCGACCGCGAGGGAGACGAGGAGGGTGCACCGCATGCCCCGCATCGTACGGGTCGCCCAGCTCCTCGTTGATTCACCCAGCACCGGTAGCCTCGGCATCGTGAACGCACGGTTCGACAACCACCCCTTTCTTCGAGCCTGCCGAGGCCTCCCACACGACCGGGTCCCGGTGTGGTTCATGCGTCAGGCCGGCCGGTCCCTTCCGGAGTACCGGGCCATTCGCGGCACGGGAACGATCCTCGACGCGATCGCCGACCCTGATCTCTCGACCGAGATCACGCTGCAGCCAGTCCGCCGCTACGACGTCGACGCCGCAATCCTTTACTCCGACATCGTCGTGCCTGCTCACGCGATCGGGTTCGGTCTCACCGTCACCCCCGGCGTCGGCCCCGAGGTCGAAAAACCGTTCCGCCACGAAGACGACCTCGGCCGCCTGCGACCACTCGACCCCGAGGTCGACACGCCGTACGTGCTCGAGACCGTCCGGCAACTCGTCGCCGAACTCGACCGGCCGCTCATCGGGTTCGCCGGCGCACCCTTCACCGTCGCGTCCTACCTGATCGAGGGTCGCCCCAGCCGCGACTACGTCAACACCAAAGCGATGATGTTCGCCAACGAGCCACTCTGGCACGCGCTGTGTGACCGCCTTGCCGACCTGGCGATCACTTCACTTCGCAGCCAAATCGACAATGGTGCCTCCGCCATCCAGTTATTCGATTCGTGGGCCGGGTCGCTCAGCCCGACCCAATACCAGCGTTATGTGTTCCCCCACAGCCAGAAAGTCCTCGACGCGATCGCCGAAACCGGCGTCCCTCGCATCCATTTCGGGGTCACCACTGGCGAACTGCTGCCCCAGATCGCAGCGACGGGCGCCGACGTGGTGGGCATTGACTGGCGGGTGCCACTCGGAGCCGCACGCGAACGCGTTGGTCCAGGAAAGGCGCTGCAGGGAAACCTCGACCCAACGGTTGCGTTCGCCGGAGCCGAGGTCGCCTGTGACGCGGCCCGCGACGTGCTCGCGGCCAACGCCGGACACCCCGGGCATGTCTTCAACCTCGGCCACGGCGTCATGCCGACGACCGATCCCGACGTCCTCACCGAGGTCGTGCGCGTTGTCCACGAGGAGGGAATCGTCAACGACCGAGCACCCGAAGGCTCATGAGCGACCGGGTCGTGGTGGTCGGGGGCGGAATCTCCGGTCTCGCCGCGGCCTACGAGGCCGACCGCCTCGGACGCAACGCGGTTGTGTTGGAGGCGACCGACCGTGTCGGCGGGAAGATCGACTCCGGCTTCATCGATGGCGCCGACCTCCCGTTCCCCGTCGACATGGCGGCCGATGGCTTCCTAGCCCGCCAGCCCGAGGTTGTCGAGCTCTGCAATGAACTCGGCCTGGGCGACGACCTCGTATCGCCCACCGGGGCGCGCGCCTTCATCTGGGCAAACGGCGCGCTACGGGCCATCCCATCGCCATCGGTTCTCGGGGTCCCGTTCGACGTCGATGCCGTTGCGGCAAGCGGCATCGTCTCCGCCGCCGGTGTGGCCGATTTCGCCGACCGGATCGACACAGCCGCTGCGCCCCTCGCCGGCGACGCGTCGGTCGGCGAGGTCCTCCGGCCGCGGGTCGGGAACGAGGTCTTCGAGCGGCTGATCGATCCACTACTCGGGGGTATCAACGCGGGGAACGCCGACGGCCTGTCGATCGATGCCGGTGCGGCGCAGCTCGCCGAGGCGGCACAAGCCGGCGGCTCGCTTCGAGACGCGCTCCAAGCGCAGGTGAACAGGGCTCAGGCCGCCGCCAGTGGACCAGTCTTCAACGGCCTCGAAGGCGGGAATCGCCGCATCATCGACGCGCTCGGGACCAAACTCGGTGAGCAGGTTCGCACCGGCGAGGCCGTCCTCGGCCTCGAACGCAACGGCACCGGGTGGCTCGTGCGCACCGAACGTGGGACCCATCCAGCCGACCGAGTCGTTCTTGCGACCCCCGCCTGGATTACCGCCGGCCTGATCTCGCCCCTTGCACCCGACGCCGCGGTTCCCCTGGCCAATCTCGCCTACGGCGACGCTGTCCTCGTCACGTTCGTGATCGACAAGGCCCAAATCGACCATCCTCTCGACGGTGCCGGGTTTCTCGTCCCACGCACTGAGGGCCTGCTCATGACGGCGTGCTCGTGGGCATCATCGAAGTGGAACCACTACGACGACGGCAGGCATGCAATCTTGCGCGTGTCGGCCGGCCGAACCGACGATGGACGCTGGCTCGACCTCAACCCCGACAACCTCGTTGCCCAGCTCCGTGACGAGCTCGTCGAGACCGTTGGCCTCCGCGGTGAGCCGACCGTTCGCATCACCCCATGGAGGCAATCGCTCCCGCAGTACCGGCCGGGCCATCTCGACCGCTGTGATGCCCTCGATGCCGCAGTGGCCGCCACCATGCCCGGCGTCGTGTTGACCGGCGCGCAGATGCGGGGGCTTGGCCTACCCGCCTGTGTTCGGCAGGGTCGCGCCGCTGGCGCCGCCTGACGCAACTGGCCCCACGTCGAGCGGATCGCTGGCCACGTTGCAAATTGCGGCGGCTCATCGAATCGTGCTGAGGTCGAAACGAGCACAAATCACACAGCTGTGACTTTCGCCACAATGTTGCGGTTGTGTGACGGAACCCGCGTAGCTTTTTGTGAGCTTGTTGGCGTCAGTGATTCGCCCGCCCCCTGCCCACGACCAGCGGTCGTGAGAACGAATCACCGGAAAAGACGCCCAATCGGGTCTTAGCCCGCGGAGGAAGCCCTCATGAGCACTCGAATCCGACTCGCCGCGTTTGCGGTGGGCATCATGCTGATCGGTTCCGCCTGCACCCCCGAGGAAATTGCGCTCTACCTCGAGTCAACCGAACCCACCAGCGACGTCCTCTCCCCCGATGAACTGCTCCGACTTCGCATGTGCGAATCGACCGACAATTACCAGGCGATCTCGCCGTCGGGCACCTACCGCGGGGCGTACCAATTCGACCAGACCACCTGGAACGACGTAGCCGGCCGCCACTTCCCCTGGCTCAGCAGCGAAGACCCAATCGACGTCGACCCCTGGTGGCAAGACGCCATGACCCGTGCCCTGTGGAGCGAGCGGGGCCGTCAGCCATGGCCCGTCTGCGGCAAGCGGGTCTAGTTCTGTAGCCTCTTGGCCGTGAACCGGCCCTGGAAAAACGCGTGCTAACGGATCGCCGGATCCAGGCCATTGCGTCCGGTTTTTTCATTGCCTCGGGGCTCCCACCGTGGGGCTGGGGACCGTTAGCGCTCATCGGCATCGCACTCTGGTTCCGGCTGCTGCGGGTCGAGTCGGCCAGGCAGCGGTTTCGAATCTCGATCCTCGTCGGTTTGGCGTGGGCCACCCCTGCGACCCTGTGGATGGTCGATCTCACGGCACCGGGCTGGCCGGTCGCGGTGCTCATCTTTTCGCTACTGGCTGGCATTGTCGGAGCCGCGACCCCCACAGATGGCGACTGGACTCGACGGTTTGCGTTCGTCGGCGCGCTCGTCCTCGTCGAACTGATCCGCTGGAATTACCCGTTCGGCGGCACGCCGATTGCGACCTACGCCATGATCGGAGTCAGCACACCGTGGGCGTTGAGCGCCCGCTTGTTCGGTTCGCCATTGCTTTCGGGGCTCGTTGCCCTCGCGGGAATCGGCGTCGCGGATCTCTTCGAGCGTCGGTGGATACCCGCCCTCGGTGTCGCTGCTGCGCTCGCACTCGGCACGATCGGAGGCAACCTTGCCGGCCGGGCCGTCGACACGGTCGACACAATCGACGTCGCAGTGGTGCAGGGCGGCGGTCCCCAGAACACACGGGCCGATCTCTGCGAGACACGCGCCGTGTTCGAACGGCACATGGAAGCCAGCGAGTCGATCGACCGCGATGTCGACCTCGTCATCTGGCCCGAAGACGTCGTCCACCCCTCCCCCGACGACCGTCGGACCCCCGACAGATGCAACGAGCCACTGCTCAGCATCACCGAAGCAACCGATCGGCTCACCCAACACGCTGCCGACATCGACGCCGTCGTCATCAGCGGCTGGTTCCAGCGCACCGACGACGGCCGTGCGAACGCCAACTATTCGATCGCCCAGTCGCCCGACGGCACCGTCACCGATCGGTACGACAAGGTGCGTCTCGTCCCGTTCGGCGAGTTCGTGCCGCTCCGGTCATTCATCGAACGCTTCTCCGACGAACTGCCGTCTCGTGACGTGCGACCTGGCACCGAGCCCGCAGTGCTCGACACCGACGTCGGCCGCTTCGGTGTTGCCATCTCGTGGGAGATCTTCTTCGACCACCGCGCCCGCGACGCGATCGGCAACGGCGGCCAAGCTCTGCTCAACCCGACCAACGGGTCAAGCTATTGGCTCACGATCGTCCAAACGCAACAGGTGGCATCGAGTCGCCTTCGAGCAATCGAGACCGATCGCTGGGTCCTGCAGGCTGCGCCCACCGGCTTCTCCGCCGTTGTTCACCCCGACGGTCACGTCGAACAACGAACAGCCATCAGCGAACAGAAGGTCCTGTACGACACGATCGAACTTCGCAACGGCACGACGCTCGCCGTCCGCTGGGGCGCCTGGCCGATGATCGTGTTCGGTGTCGCAGCCTTAGCGGTGGCCTGGCGACCGAGCGGCAACAGCTCAGACCTCAAGCGAAAGAGTGACGGGTCCATCGTTGACAAGGGCGACGGCCATCTCGCTGCGGAAGCGCCCGGTCTCCACGACGGCACCGAGCGCCCGTAGCTCGTTCACGACCGCCTCGACCAGCGGCTCGGCCACCTCCGGGCGCGCCGCATCGGCGTAGCCCGGACGGCGGCCTTTGCGGGTGTCGCCATAGAGGGTGAACTGACTGATCACGAGCACGGCATGACCTTCGTCGGCCGCGCTGCGGTTCATCACGCCATCAACGTCGTCGAAAATCCGCAGATTCCACACCTTGTCGGCCAGCTTCTTGGCCTGGGCTTCGGTGTCTTTGTGGGTGATGCCGATCAGCGCCAAAATCCCCGGGCCGATCCGGCCGATGGTTTCCCCCTCGACAGTGACTGATGCCTCGCTGACTCGCTGAACCAGTGCTCTCACAGGTCGCAACCTACCCTCCGGTAGCCGTAGCCTTGACGCCCTATGCCGTGGACGCCCCCCGATCCCGATTCCCCCCTTCGGATCGCCTACCTGACCTACCGCGGCAAGCCGCACGTGGGCGGCCAGGGTGTCTACAGTCGCCACCTCACGAAGGCACTCGTCGATCTCGGCCACCATGTCGAGGTGTTCGGCGGGCCGCCCTACCCGATCATCGACGAACGTATCCCCTTCCATCCACTACCCAGCCTCGACATCTGGGCTGATCCGCACCCGATGCGCAAGCCGCGCCTGTGGGAGTGGAAGGACTGGACCGACGCAATCGAGCACCTGTCGTTCTCCACCGGCAACTTCTCCGAACCGATGGCGTTCAGCTGGCGGGCATGGCGGGAGCTGAGCAAGCGCCGCGACGACTTCGACCTGATCCAGGACAACCAGACGCTCGGCTGGGGCATCTTGAAGCTCCACACGCAGGGGTGGCCGATCCTCGAGACGATCCATCACCCGATCACCGTCGACCGCAAGCTCGAACTCGAACACGCCCGGACCCCGTGGGAGAAGTTTGGCAAGCGCCGCTGGTACGCCTTCACCAAGATGCAAACCCAGGTCGCGCAGCGGATGCCACGGATCCTCTCGGTGTCGGAGAACTCCAAGCAAGACATCGCGGCCGACAAGGGTGTCGATCTCGACAAGATCCACGTGGTCCCCGTCGGCGTCGACCCTGACCTGTTCTTGCCGGTCCCCGGCGTCGAGCGTCGACCTGGCCACATCGTGACTACCGCCTCGGCCGACGTCGCAATGAAAGGCCTCAAGTTTCTGCTCGAGGCAGTTGCCAAGCTCCGGACCGAGCGCCACATGGAGCTCACGATCATCGGCAAGCGCCGTCCCGACTCACATGCATCGCAAACCATGACCGCACTCGGGCTCGACGACTGCGTCAACTTTGTGAGTGGGGTACCCGACGAGCGCATCGTCGAGTTGTACAGCGAAGCCGAGATCGCCTGTGTGCCGTCGCTCTACGAAGGATTTTCGCTGCCGGCGATCGAGGCGATGTCGTGCGGCGTGCCCCTTGTTGCCACCACCGGCGGGGCCCTTCCCGAAGTCACCGGAACCCACGGTGAAACCTGCTTCCAGACCGAGCCCGGCGACAGCGATGCGTTGGCCGCCACAATCCGCGAAGCACTCGACGATCCCGAATTGCGGGGCAGGGTCGGTGCAGCCGGGCGCGACCGGGTCAAGAGCCAGTGGTCGTGGCGCCACACCGCCATCAAGACCGTCGACCAGTACCGCGCCGTGCTCGACGAACACGCAGAGCGAGTCAACCGATGAGCGGATCTCGAAAGGGTTCGGAGACCTTGGGCCTCATTCCAAGCGAGGAGCACTGATGTTGACGGTCGACTACACAAAGTTCGATGTGCGCGCCGGCGACATGCTCCTTGATCTCGGCTGCGGCTTCGGTCGCCACACCTACGAAGCGTTGGTGAAAGGTGCCCATGTCGTGAGCTGCGACATGGCGATGCCTGAGCTTGAAGCAATCCGCAACACCGCGCCCCTGCTCATCGACGACGGCCTCTTCGATGGCCAACTGATGCATACGCAGGTCCAAGGAGATGGCACCCGCCTGCCGTTCCCCGACAACACGTTCGACAAGATCATCGCGAGCGAGGTCCTCGAGCACATCCCCAATGACATCGCGGCCTATGACGAGTTCTTCCGGATTCTGAAGCCCGGCGGAACGATCGCGGCCACAATCCCGGCGACCTTCCCCGAGAAGATCTGCTGGAAGATCAGCGACGAGTACCACGCCCCCAAGGCGGTCGGCGGCCACGTACGGATCTACACCGAGTCGGAGGTGCGCGAGAAGCTGTCGGGCGCCGGGTTCGACCCCACCGTGTCGTACAAGGCACACGCCCTGCATTCCCCGTACTGGTGGATCCGGTGCGCGGTTGGCGTCAACAACGAGGTCGACGACAACTGGTCGGTCCGTACGTACCACAAGCTGCTCGAGTGGGACATCGTCAAGCAGCCGCGGCTCACCCGAACAGCCGAGAAGCTGCTCAACCCGGTGCTGGGCAAGAGCCTGATCGTGCAGGCGACAAAATCACCGCTTCGCAACGAGCGTCTCACCGAGATCCGAGAGGCAGCCAATGCCAGCTCCTGACCTCCCTGGACTGATCACCGCAGGCCAGATCCGTGACACCGCAGCCCACATCGCGGACTGGCAGCTGCCGTCGGGCATGATCCCATGGTTCCCCGGCGGTCACGCCGACCCCTGGAACCACATCGAGGCGGCAATGGCGCTTGCGATCGGTGAGCACCGGACCGAGGCCGAAGCGGCGTACCAGTGGCTGGTCGACATTCAACGCCCAGAAGGCTCGTGGCATCAGTACTACCTCGAGCATGAGGTCGAGCAAGACAAGCTCGATGCCAACGTCATCGCCTACATCGCAGCAGGCGCGTGGCATCACTTTCTGCTCTACCGCGACCAGGGCTTTATCGAGTCGATGTGGTCGGTTGTCGATCGAGCGATCGAGTTCGTTCTCGACCTGCAGCAGCCGCGGGGCGAGATCCTGTGGGCCCGCCATCCCGACGGCACGCCATGGTCGTTCGCCCTGCTCACCGGCTCGTCGTCGATCGCTCACTCGCTTCGCTGCGCGATCGCCATTGCGCAAGAACTCGGCCAGGAGCGTCCCGACTGGGAGCTGTCACTCGGCCAGCTCGCCCATGCCATCCGCCACGAACGAGCCGAGGCGTTCTCGCCGAAACACCGCTGGGCGATGGACTGGTACTACCCAGTCCTCTCTGGCGTGATTTCTGGCGCAGCGGGCCGCGCCCATCTCGCCGAGCGGTTCAACACGTTCAGTCTTGAGGACAAGGGCATTCGCTGCGTCAGCGATCGTCCGTGGGTAACCACTGCCGAGACGTGTGAGTGTGCAATGGCACACCTGGGGGTCGGTGAGCGCAACATTGCAATCGACTTGTTCCGCGCCGCCCAAGCAACGCGAGAGGACGACGGCAAGTACGTCACCGGTATCGTTCATCCCGACCTCGTGCTCTTCCCAGACGACGAACGGTCGACCTACAGCGCGGCAGCGGTCGTGCTGTGCGCCGAGGCAATTGAAGGCACAAGCCCGGCGGCGCGCCTGTTTGCGGACCACTCGTTCCTGCCTGCGATCATCGACATCGACCCAGTCGATGCCGAGGCGACGGTCGGCGACTGAACCAGCCGGTTCCGCCATTGCGAGGAACGCGAGCCAACTGGCGCCTCGACTGGAAGCCACAGGCGGCGAACAACAAACCGGCAAAGGCCACCAAGGGTGACCAGCCGCGTGAAGCATCACCATCTCGGCGACGAGCACCGAACGCGAACGTGAGATCAGCTTCCTTCGGCGATCCGCTCAAGCCGTCGCAGCGATCCGGTCACCCCGACCTCACGGAAGGCCTCCGACTCCACCGCCCGACAGTAGATCTCATAAGGCGGCCGGCCGCCGTCGGCAGGATCGGGAAACACATCGTGGATGAGAAGCGTGCCGCCCATCGCAACGTGGGGAACCCACAGTTCGTAGTCGCGATGTGCAGGCTCGCTGCCATGACCGCCATCGATGAACAGCAGTGCTAGCGGGATCTGCCAGACCGAACCGACGGTTGGTGAATCACCGATAAGCCCAACGACCGTACCTTCGAGACCGGCATCGTGGATCGTGCGACGGAAGGTCGGAAGCGTATCCATCTTGCCGACCGAAGGATCGACGAGATGGGGCTCGTGGTGTTCCCACCCCGCCTGGTTTTCCTCGCTCCCCCGATGGTGATCAAGCGCGAACAGCACTCGACCCTGCGCCTTCGCGGCAGCGCCCATGTAGATCGCCGACTTGCCGCAATAGCTGCCCACCTCAAGGAACGGGCCTGGTACCGACACAGCTTCCGCCGCATCGAACAACGCCAACCCTTCGTCGGGCGGCATGAAACCGCGGGCGGACACGGCAGAAGCGAGGAGGTTCGCGTCGATCGCCACGTCAGGTCGACGCGGCATCGGCCGGTGTGCGCCACATGATCTTGTCGAGCACCACGTACTTCGCGACCCAGACCACGCCGTACGCAACAAGGCTTGTCGCCATCAGAACAAGCGTCGAGTCGGTGAACTGTTCCATGACGGCGATGGCCGAAACGGCGAACACGAGTCCGATCAGGGCCATGGTCCAAAACGGCAGCACCTCGTTTCGGAAGGAGTCGGGTCCGCTCTGCTTCCACACCCACCGGCGGCTCAGGATGTACGCCGGGATCGCAGACAAGGTCGCGGAGATCACCTGCGACACAACGCCACCGAAGGCAAAGATCGTGAGACACAGCGCAAGGAGGCCCTGGCCGGTGAGCACATTGACCACCGACACGCCGCAGTAGCGCATCAGCTTCTCGCCGTGTTCAGCGATGAAGTGGCGCGCCGGCGCGATCGTCGTAGTCACAGGAGTGAAGGTTACTCCCACCGGTCTCCTGTCGGCTGCGGTCGGCCCCGAGTTGAGTGCAGGAGCGGGCAGACTGGTCTCATGCAGCAAGCCCTCGTCGACTCACTCATCGACCTCCTCGACCTGGAGCCAATCGAGGTCAACATCTTCCGAGGGGTGAATCCCGATGAGGACCGCCAGCGGATCTTCGGCGGCCAGGTCGCCGGGCAGGCGCTGGTCGCTGCGGCCCGTACCGTCGATGATGACCGTCCAGTCCACTCGCTCCACGCCTACTTCCTTCGACCGGGCGACCCGAGCGTGCCGGTGTTGTACGAGGTGGACCGCATCCGCGACGGCCGATCGTTCACGACCCGTCGCGTCGTGGCCATTCAGCACGACCGGGCCATCTTCCACATGTCGGCTTCGTTCCACGTCGCCGAACCCGGCTACCAGCACAGCGACCCAATGCCCGAGGTGGTCGGTCCCGAGGGCCTACCGACTCGCGAGGAACGGTTCGCGGCCGCCAACATCGACGATCGCTGGGGGCCGAGTGCGATCGACATGCGCTACGTCACCACAGACCCGCTCCAACGGACCGAACCCGAACCACCCACCCAGCAGGTGTGGCTGCGGGCCAATGGTGAACTTCCCGACGGACAGGTGCTGCACACATGCCTGCTCACCTACGCGTCGGACATGACACTGCTCGACAGCTCGCTTCTCCCCCACGGCCGACCGCCCGAGGGAGAACTGATGATGGCCAGCCTCGATCACGCCATGTGGTTCCACGGTCCGTTCCGGGCCGATGAGTGGCTGCTCTACGACCAGCACACGCCGTCGGCCACCGGCGGGCGCGGACTCGCCACGGGCCGGGTGTTCACGAGCGATGGACGGCTGGTTGCCAACGTCGTACAGGAAGGGCTCATCCGCCACATCGACCGGTCATGACACGTCTCATCTCCTCATTTGCCCTCGCTGCGCTGCTCGCCACTGCCTGCACTTCCGACGATGGCGTTCACTCCGCTCCGGTCGATGCCGCTACCACTGTCCCCGAAGCCACAACGGCCCCCAGCGACACCGATCGCGGCGAGCAGCAGTCCAAGAGCAACGACGACCCCGCCGACACGACAGTCACCGCTGACGCGGCAGACCTCCGCCTCGTCGACGTCTCGATCGAGGTTGTCGTGGAACTCGAATCGCCGATCGATGCGGTCGTCGCTCCCAACGGCGAGTGGTGGATCGCCGAACGCGGTGGTCTCGTGAAAGTTGTCGATCCCGAGAGCGGCGAGGTCGGTGACATCGTGCTCAACATCAATGAAGAGATTCGCACCGGCGGTGAGCGCGGGCTTCTCGGCCTCGCAGTAGATGACGAGGCGCTCTACATCAACTTCACCAACGGTCGGGGTGACACCCAGGTCGAAGCGTTCCTGCTCGACGCAGTCGGCCGACCTGGCGAGCGGGTGGTGCTGCTCACGATCGAACAGCCTTTCGGCAACCACAACGGCGGAGCACTCGCCATCGGCCCCGACGGTCACCTCTACATCGCAGTGGGTGACGGCGGCGGCTCCGATGATCCGCTCGAGGCGGGGCAGGATCCCAGCACGGCGCTCGGGAAGATTCTCCGGATCGATCCGACACCATCGGATACCGATACGCCCTACGTCATCCCGACCGACAATCCCTTCGCCGAAGGCGGCGGCGTTCCCGAGACTTTCCTGACCGGCGTTCGGAACCCCTGGCGCGTGTCGTTCGATCGCGTGACCGGCGACTTCTGGATCGCAGATGTCGGGCAAGATCGCTGGGAGGAGATAACCCTCCTACTCAGCGCGAACGGGTGGGGCCTCGGTGCCAACCTCGGCTGGAATCTTCGAGAGGGCGTCGAGGAGTTCCGGGGCGAACGTCCGGAGGGCAACGTCGACCCGGTGTTCGTCTACGGCCACACCGGCGACCTCAAGGGCTGCAGCATCACAGGCGGCGAGGTCTACCGCGGTGATGCGATTCCTGACCTCGTCGGCGCGTATGTCTTTGGCGACTACTGCACGGCAGGGCTGTGGGCCATCTCGGTCAACTCTGGAGAGGTCGTCTTTGTCGACCTCGACATCGGCATACCGGGCGGCGCCCTCGTCGACTTCAGTTTCGACCCGAATGGCGAGATGGTGGCCATGTCACTGTCAGGTGCGGTCGTCCGCCTGCTCCGATCGTGATTCGCCGGCTTGTCCTTGCGTTCGCCGTCGGCGCGCTCGTCGCTGCGTGCGCGGGTGAACGCGCCGAACTAGTTCCAGCGGAGCTGACCACCTCGACCGCAGTGGACGCGTTCACCACGACGACCACGCCGACCACGACGACCCCACCCGGTCCTCCCGATGGTGAGGTTGCCCCCAATGGCCGACGATACCCGGGGGTCGCGACCTCTGGCGAAGAAGTGGCCGAACGGATCGTCGAACTCGAGCGCTTGCTGCGCATAACCGACCCGAGCGAGTTGGCCTTCGCCGATCTCGCCCATGAACAGCAGATGCACTACCGCCATATCGGGCGAAATACCGACTGGCTGGTACCGCTGTGGGCCGCTGCCCCACCTGATCTTTTGTGGACCATCGAACGTCACGTCACGGCCCGCCAGCAGATCGGCGGCATCCCCGGTGGCGATCCGCCGATGAACGTCCCCGCCTGGGAGATCGTCGAGCCGCTCCCCGCCGACGAACTCCTCGCGCTGTATCGACAGGCATCCGACGAGACTGGGATCGACTGGACGTATCTGGCCGCGATCAACCTGCTGGAGACCGGGTACGGGCGCATCCGGGGCACGTCGACCGCTGGTGCCCAAGGGCCGATGCAGTTCCTCCCCACGACCTGGCAAGAGGTCAGCAACGGCGACATCAACGACCCCTACGACGCGATCCCCGCCGCAGCTCGCTACCTCGTGCGGCGGGGCGGCCCCGACGACATGCAACGAGCACTGTGGGGGTACAACAACACCGACTACTACGTGCGGGCGGTATCGGCCTACGCCGAACTCTTCCGCGATGACCTTGCGAATTACGTCGCCACCCACCAGTGGGAGATTCATTACTCGGCCGCGATCGGCGATCTATGGCTCCCAGTCGGTTACTTCCGCACCGAGTCGATACCGGCCGAGGACTACCTCGCCGACGCGCCGTGGTCCGCACCACCCCCTCCGGCGTAATACCGTGGCGGGATGGTCGAGGTCACCATCGCATCCGAGGCAACCGCCGATCTGCACGCCGCAATGCAGCGCCTGGTTCCTCAGCTGTCGTCGTCAAATCTGCCGCCGTCGTTGGACGACCTCGACCGCATCTGCCGTCACGAGGCGAACTCGTTCTTCGTTGCGTCCGACGCCACCGGCGTTCTCGGGGTGCTGACCCTCGTTGTTTTCCCAATCCCAACCGGTATCCGAGCCTGGATCGAAGACGTCATCGTCGACGACGACGCCCGCGGGAAGGGTGTGGGCCGACTGCTGAACGAGACCGCAATCGAACATGCCTTCAACCGGGGGGCGATCACCGTCGACCTCACGTCTCGGCCGTCGCGGGAGGCCGCGAACCGCCTCTACCAACGCATCGGATTCGTGCCCCGGGAGACCAACGTCTACCGCTACAGCAAGCCCGCACAACTCGACAGCTAAGCCGCCACCAACGCCCACCGCCCGCCGATTCCACTATCGACGTCGGTGAGCTCCGAGCTGAGAAACCCGCATCGGACATGGGGCGCCCCCCGACAGCGACTCCTGCACTGGACCCAGCCGCCGACCGATCGGTTGTTTGAGTCACGCCGATAGCTTGTCCGGGTGGCCGAGAAACCCGCTGACGACCTGAACTGGCTCCGGGCCACGCCCGATCTCCGAAACCCCGTTCTCATCGTTGCGTTCGAGGGATGGAACGACGCCGGCGACGCCGCCACGATCGCGGCGCGTCACCTCGCCGAACGATTCGACGCCACCCCGCTCGCATCGATTGACCCCGAGCGCTACTACGACTTCAGCACCACGCGACCACTCGTGCACCTCGATGAGGACCGCAACCGCTCCATCACCTGGCCCGAAAACGAACTCCTCGCGGGACGGGCATCGTCGAGCGGCAACGACATCGTGGTTTTGCTTGGACTCGAGCCACAGCTTCGCTGGCGTACGTTCTGCGAACAGGTCGTCGCCGTAGCCCGTGCGATCGGTGCCAGTCGAGTCGTCACGCTCGGCGCACTGCTGGCCGACGTGCCGCACACCCGTCCCGTAGAGGTCTACGGCGCCACTGACGACCCGGCGCTGATGGATCAGCTCGACCTTGCCGCATCGAGCTATGAAGGCCCCACCGGCATCGTCGGCGTGCTCTCCACCGAGGCCACCGCTGCTGGCTTCCCAACCGCGTCGTTTTGGGCTGCAGTCCCGTCGTACGTGCCGGGCGCCCCGTCACCGAAGGCAGGGCTCGCCCTCGTGCACAAAGTCTGCGAACTGCTCGGCACCAGCGTGTTCGTCACCGACCTCGAGATCGCCGCAGCGTCATATGAGCGTCAAGTCGACGAACTCGTCGCCGAAGATGACGACACCCTCGAGTACGTCCGCGACCTCGAAGACGCATGGGATCTCGACGAGGCCGACGATCTCAACGACGATCCGGAACTTCTCGTTGCCGAAGTCGAAGAGTTCCTCCGCGACGTCGACTGAGCGTCAGACCCCGAGCACGTCGGTGACCCAACCGGCGCAGGTATCGACGACCTCGAGCCCGTCTGGTTCGTTGAAGACCTCGTGACCGAGGTCGTCGTAGACGATCCGTTTCGCGCCAGGGACAGTCTCGAGAATTTCTGATGCACCGACGGGAACCAGCTTGTCCTTCGCGCCGTGGACGCAGAGAACAGGAATGTCGATGTTGCCGATCGTGGCCCGGGCCTGCTGGATTGCGTCAATCGACTCGAGCGCCAGCGAGATGGTGACGAAGTCCACGCGCAGTGGATCTTCCATAAACCGCTCACCGACCGACACGTCCTCGGCGAAAACGGTGGCGTCCCACTCGTCGCGATGCTCGAAGCCAGGCGCAACGCGCCGAATAACGGGACCAACGGTCACCAACATCTTCGCCTTGCCGTCGAGCTCTGCGGCGAGCGCGGGACCCGATGCGATCAACGCGTCGGGCTGAGGACGGTCGGTACCGCAGTAGCCGGTGGCCATCAGGCCGCCGAGTGAGTGACCGATCATCGCCGTCGGAAGGCCGAGCGCGCGAACTTCTGCGAGCTGATCTTCGATGTCGTTGTGGAAGTGGCTCCAGTCGTCGACGTAGGCCCGCTTCCCACCGGATTGGCCGTAGCCCCGGTTGTCGATCGCGATCGTCTCGATCCCGTGCTCAGCGAGCCGAGTTCCAACGTGTTCGTAGCGACCGCTGTGCTCACCCATACCGTGGATCAGCAGTGCTGCAGCCTTGGCCGGACCCGACGGGGTCCAGCGGCGTCGTAACTGGATCAGGCCATCTCGGGTTGTTCCGTGGTCGATGGTCGCCGTGATGGTCACTCGATCTCCAACATGGGGTCGCCCTTCCAGATGGGATCGCGGGGCGAGTCGAACAAGACGGGGACATCTTCGCCTCGGATCGCCCGGAATGCATGCTCGGCCCACAGATCGGCACCGGCCGTTGGATCCGGAAGCGCATCTTCGGCGAAGAAGCCAACGTCGGTGCACTCGAGCGGATGCGCTTCGAGGGCTCCACCGGTGGCCTGGCAGTGGAAGACGAGCGAGACGAGCGGGATTCGGGTAAACCCTCGGCGCTGACCGTCGAGCACGGCGATCGGCCGCACCACATTGCACTCGATGCCGGTCTCTTCCTTGACTTCCTTCACCACGACCTCGGCCGGCGAATAGCCAATGTCGGCCCAGCCAGTTGGATAGAGCCAGACGCCAGAGTCGGCTCGCTGCACCATCAGCAGTTCACCGTCGTCGTTACCGACAACCGCACCCACGGTGATCTTCGGTGTCTGATAGCCGGCGACACCGCTACCGATACGGTCGAGCCACTCCTGCACCTGATGGTTCGGGTCGAGCCCGCCCACCACGTGCGAACGGATGTCGGCGGCGATCTCGAGCACCTGCTCGAAGCGCTCCCGCTCGTACAGATTCTCGGTGAAACCGAGGCCGGTGATCGCAGTGGCCGACAATGCCTCCGCCCAACGCAGCAGCTCTCGTTCGGTGGCAGGGTGATCGGTCACAGAGAAGGCAGCCTCGGGTCAGGCGTCGGCGCCAATGGCCGACAGCACGGCGAGTTCAATCTCTGCAAGGTACTCGGGATCGGTGACCTTGGTACCGCTTGGACCTCGCACGTAGAAGGTGTCGACCACGTCGGAACCAAGGGTCTGGACCTTCGCCCGGATGATGTCGAGGTCGAGTTCGACGAAGGCCCGGGTGACTCGGTACAGGAAGCCAATCGAGTCCGGCCCACGCACCTCGAGCACCGTCGCCGTGGCCGAGATCTCGTTGTCGACGATCACCTCAGGCTCAGTCGGTCTCGCCGTCGACACCCGCTGGAAACGATACGACTTGGCCCGCCGGAGGAGGCGCGCGGTGATGGCAAGTTCGCGACGGAGGGCTCGATCGATGTCGCGAGTGACCGCCCCGGGCCGTTCATGCAACGCAACACCGCCTTCAACCCGGATCTCATCGATCGCCATGCGCTCGGCGGTGGTGAGGTTGGCGTCGAGGATGTCGATGCCGTGCAAGGCCAGTGCGCCGGCCACCCGGCTGAACACGCCAGCGCGGTCGGGGGTAACCACCGTGACGAGGTTTCCTTCGATCTTTACGAGCCGCTCACCGGACGCAGCCTGTTCGAGCAGCTCGACCGACGGGAAGTTCGACGTCGGCTCCTCTTCGTGCTCGCCGCGCAGATAGGCAACGACTCGGGTCGCCAACTCGCGAACGAGTTCGGCCTTCCAGCCGCCCCACGCTGACTTGCTGGTAGCGATGGAGTCAGCCTCGGTAAGCGCTGCGAGGAGCTCAATGGTGCCGACCGAACCCACCGCGTTGGCGACCGCAATGATCGTGCCGATGTCATCAAGGTCGCGACGAGACGCGATATCAGGCAACAGCAGGTGATGACGCACCAGCGCCTCGAGGACCTCGATGTCTTCGGGCGGGTACCCCATGCGCGTCGCGATGGTATTGACCAGTCCGACGCCGACCTCGCTGTGGTCGCCCGGGTAGCCCTTCCCGATGTCGTGGAACAGTCCGCCAAGTACCAGCAGATCGGGTCGCTCCACCCGGTCGACGAGCTCGGCTGCCTCCGCCGCCGCCTCGAGCAGGTGCCGATCAACGGTGAACCGGTGGTACGCGTTGCGCTGCGGTCGGTGGCGATTGGGCGCCCACTCGGGAATAAGACGAGTGACGAGGTCAACCTGATCGAGCGCTTCCACCACACGGATCATCTCGTGCCCGGTGAGCAGGAGGTCAACGAAGAGATCGCGGGCCTCGTCCGGCCACGGGTCGGGCAGATGCGTGCCCTCGTCAGCGATGCGGTCAAGCACGTCACGCTCAATGAACGCATCGTGTTGTGCTGCACGGAGTGCGATTCGCAACGGCAGGACCGGATCGGCGGCATCGGTATCGGCATCGAGGCGGACCGTGTCATCAGCGAGTTGGATGCCGTGACCGAGGTCGCGGGTCTTGGGGAGCCGGCGCCGACGTTGGCCGCTCAGGTGAATGCGGTGCAGCACCGCGTCCTGAATGCCCTGCACGGTTCGGCCTGCGGCAGCCACATCGGCCATGAGGTCGTCGGCGTCGCCGTAGCCGAGGCGATCGGCAACCTCGTCTTGTTCCTGCAACAGAAGCTGGTTGTTGGCCCGGCCCGTCGATCGATGCAGCTCGATACGCGCCGACAGCAAGACGCGGTGCGGCTCGTCAAGGGCTTGGCGTTCGCTCTCTTCGAGCAGATCGCGGTCGGCAAGGTCGATCCACCGAAGTGTGTGCAGGTCGCGCAGGCCGCCCTGGGAAAGTTTGAGGTCGGGTTCGAGAAGGAACGCAAGCTCGCCAGACGATGCGTGCCGCTCGCGGCAACGCACGCTCAACTGGTCGAGCATGCCGTTGCGGTTGTCGCGCCACTGCTGGAGGGCCCGCCGCTTGAGGTCGTCGACCAACGAGTCACTGCCACCGAGGCAGCGGATCTCGAGAAGCGACGTCGCCGTGTCGAGATCATCGGCCGCCAGATCGAGAGCCTCGTCAACCGTACGTACGGCATGGCCGAGCTTCATACCCGAATCCCAGATCGGGTACCAGATGCGTTCGGCAACACCGGCAGCGGAGCCTTCGAACTGGCAGACAAGCAGTAAGTCGAGATCGGAGCCGGGGCTGAGATCGCCGCGACCGTACCCACCGACCGCGGCGAGGGCGAAGCCGGGGAGATCGCCGACCTCATCGATCACCAAGCTGAGCCAGCCGTCGACTGCAGCGGTGTACGCCTCCGCCAACGCCGTCCCGACCAAAGAACGGTCGGCGACGACATCAGCGGTGGCGGGAATGGTCTTCATCGTTCAGCGAACCACTCGACGGTGCATGCCGCCGAGGGTACCGCTTGCCAATCAGTCGACGTAGGCCGTCTCGGCGTGCTGGGTCTGATCAAGGCCGGCGAGCTCGTCCTCGTTGCTCACCCGGATTCCCATCGTGGCATCGAGCGCCTTGGCGATGGCGTAGGTGACGATGAACGAGAAGGCGATGACCGAGATGATGGCGATGAGCTGACTGACCACGAGCGCACCGTCACCGAAGAACAGGCCATCGACGCCACCGATGCTCGCATCGGCGAAGAAGCCGAGCAGCACACCGCCGACGATGCCGCCGACCATGTGGATGCCAACGACGTCGAGGCTGTCGTCGTAGCCATACTTGCCCTTGAGCTGAATGGCGAAGTAGCAGCAGACTGAGGCGAGCGCACCAAAGACGATCGGTGAGAGCCCGCCAACGAAGCCCGCAGCTGGCGTGATGGCGACGAGACCGGCGACCACACCGGAAGCCCCGCCAAGAGTGGTGGCGTGACCGTCGCGGAGTCGCTCGATCAACAGCCAAGAGATCATGCCAGCGGCGCCGGCGACAAAGGTGTTCAGAACAGCTTGGGCGGCGACGCCGTCGGCGGCAAAGGCCGAACCACCGTTGAAACCGAACCAACCGAACCACAGGATGCCGGCGCCGAGCATGACGAACGGCAGATTGTGGGGCGGCATCGCCGTGTTGGGCCATCCAACCCGCTTGCCGAGCACCATGACAAGCGCAAGCGACGCAACACCGGCGTTGATGTGGATTGCGGTGCCGCCAGCAAAGTCGATGGCGGCCGGGTCGAGCTTGCTGTGATGCCAGCCGACGTACACCCAGTAGAAGACCGGCGTGTAGACGAGCAAGCTCCAGACCGGCACGAAGATGGCCCAAGCCGAGAACTTCATACGGTCGGCCACGGCGCCGGCGATCAGCGCCGGGGTGATCGCAGCGAACGTCATCGAGAAGGCAACGGCAATCAGCGCGTCGGCACCCTTAACGTCGGAGAGCCCCAGCACATCGAGGTTGCCGATGAATGCTTCGAGGCCTTCACCGTCGCCACTGTTCCCCAGTGAGAACGTGAGCACAACCCACAGCAGCGGCACGATGCCGAGGCAGTAGGTGTTCATGTTGAGCATGTTCAAGACGTTCTTCGAGCGGACCATGCCGCCGTAGAACAGGGCAAGGCCCGGGACCATGAACAGCACGAGCGCCGTGCTGATCAACATCCAGGCGATGTCGCCACCTTCCATCTGTCTTCCTCCCGATCCACCCCCGCGACGTGTCCCCGGGGTACAAGCCCAAACGTAAGAAACGAACGTTTCCGGATTGTTTCCGGAGCCTGATCCGTCTGTTACCGAACGTCGGCCGTACGGCGAACGCAACGCTCGGGCGAGCACCAAAGCCTGAGGGCAACCTGACCGACGTTCGGGGGGGCCCACCGAAGGCCCGACCAAATCAGCCGAGCAGCTCCGCAGCGCGGCGAAAGACGATCGAGCGCGGGAGCGCATCGGCACAACCGGCTGCCTTCGCTGCGACAAGCGCTTCGTCGTCAACGTGCGCGCCGTAAGCGATGACGGTCCGGCCATCGGCCACGACAGTGGCCGGGTCGATGCCGAGTGCGAGATCGAGCAGCACCACAGTTGCGTCGGCTAGCTCGCTGGCATCGACCGACCGTACGATCGTGACGCCAGGAGCGGCTGACCGAAATCGGCTGCCGTCCATCAGATCTCGGGTGATCACAACCCTCTCAGCCATGGCCAGCCTCGCGACGACGCCGTAGATGAACATGGGCCCGGGCCGCGCCCCACAGCAGTCCCGGCTCGTGGAGCGAGGGGTCAAGGTCGGCAAACGCGGCCGGCCCAAGTTGGTAGGGGTCATTCGGGAACTGCCGCTCGTGAAACTCGTCTCTCGGAGGGTGGGGCGACCCCCAGGCAGACAGGCATTCGGTCATCGGTGTGACACCTGCTCTGAGCGACGCCAACGGAGAGCCCACGCCAGCGTCGACATCGGCTGCGAGAGCGGCTCGAAGCGCGGGCATGACTACGGCGACGGTCTCCTCTGCGACACCGGGCGCAGCTGCTGGGTTGAAGGCAACACCGCCTATCTCGCGCAGCGAACGCACGACCCAGCCAGAGATCGCGGCTTCGATGCGCTCAGCGAGGTCGAACGCGAAGGCGGCGAGCTGAGCCTCGTCGTTCGCGAGCGTCGCTTCGGGCTGCGCTTCCACCTCGTCAGACTACGGTGACGCCGATGCCGCTCACCCTTGACGACCGCGACCAGGCACTTCTCAACGGCGCCGGCGGTGCTGCCGCTGCGCTCGCAATGCGCGTCGTCAGCCGCACCGCCGAAGTAATGCAAGCCCAGCGCCTGATCGACATCACCGGTGCCCACATCGATTCCTGCCTCTACAACGGCCAAGCAAGCGTCGACTTCGCCCAACGGCTCGCCGACGGTGGCGCCCAGGTATCGGTACCTGCCACGCTCAACGTCAGCTCCCTCGACCTGATCCACCCCGAACTCTTTCGAGGCGACGCCCATACCGCTGAGCAAGGGCGGCGGCTGATGGAGCTCTACGAGGGAATGGGCTGCCGACCGACGTTCACGTGCGCGCCGTATCAGGAGGACAACCGCCCGAACCTCGGCGAGCATGTCGTGTGGGCCGAGTCGAACGCGATCGTGTTCGCGAACTCCGTCCTCGGCGCCCGCACGCACCGCTATGGCGACTTTCTCGACATCTCTGCTGCGATCACCGGCCGCGCTCCGCTCGCCGGCCTGCATCTCGACGCCAACCGCCGAGCAACGGTCGTGTTCGACGTGAGCGGCTTGCCCGAGCGGCTGACCGCACTCGACGCGTTCTACCCGTTGCTCGGTCACCACATCGGCCGGCAGGTCGGAAAAGCCGTACCAGTCGTGGTCGGTGCCCCGGACGGGGTGGCCGAACACGCACTCAAGGCCCTCGGGGCAGCCGGCGCAGCCGCTGGCGCGGTCGGCATGTTTCACCTCGTCGGCTCGACTCCGGAGGCGCCAACCCTCGATGCGGCGCTCGGTGGGGAACCCGCCGCGCAAACCCATGCGGTGACGACGGCCGATATCCGGCTGGCTCGAGATCAGCTGACGACCTCGTCGTCGTCTCGGCTCGGCGTCGTCAGTTTGGGCACGCCGCACTACTCGGTCGCCGAATTCGGACGGGTTGTCGACCTGCTCGACGACCGACCGATCCACCCGAGCGTTCGGCTCTACATCAACACCGGACGCAGCGTTGCCAACGAGATTGCGTTGCGGGGCTGGACGCCTCGTCTCGAGGCCAGCGGCGTGCAGATCGTGACCGACACCTGCACCTACATCACCCCGATCATCGAAGCCGTCGACGGGATCGCCATGACCGACTCGGCGAAGTGGGCCTACTACGCCCCTGGAAATCTGGGTCTCGATGTCGCCTTCGGCTCGGTGGAGGACTGTGTCGAGTCCGCTGTGCGAGGCGAGATCGTGCGCGATGAGAGCGTGTGGGCCGATGCCTGAGGCCGAACGAGTCCTGATGCCCGGCGAGGCACGCGGCCCGGTCCTTCACCTCGAAGAGCCGGTCAGCTTCTGGGGTGGCCTTGACCCGAAGACCGGCATCATCATTGACCAAGCCCATCCCCAGGTGGGCGAATCCGTCGTCGGCCGCATCCTTGTGATGCCGTCGGGCCGAGGTTCGAGCAGCGGTTCATCGGTGCTGACCGAGGTGCTCCGGGCCGGGATCGGACCGGCCGGCATCGTCATGCAGCAGGCCGACGAAATCTTCGTGATCGGCGTCCTTGCCGCCGAAGAGCTTTACGACATCACGGTGCCGGTCTTTACGGTCGATACAGCGACCTACACCGCCCTCGCCGCCGCCTCTGCCGTGCTGATGACGCCGGACGGCACGATTACAGCCGGTTGAACGAGAGAAGCATTTGCCGTTCATTGTCGACGAGCCCGACGAGACGTCATTCATCTGCCGGTCAGGGCGCGAACGACAGCTCGCTACCGCTCACGGTCAGCCGGTCGCGAGCTGAGCGGCCGCCAGGTCTTCGAGTGCGGTTCCCGCCGACTTGAACATCGTGATCTCGTCGTCGCTGCTGCGACCGGGATGCGTGCCGGCGACGAGATCGGCGAGATCGGCGACCAGATCAGCACGGGTGAGAACCCCAGATTCGAGTGGTTGCGCAATATCGCCTGCGATGACCGCATCGTCGTAGGTGTCGACGAAAACCGATGCCCGGCGCACGACGTCATCGTCGGCTTCGCGCATGGCGTGGTTAAATCCACCGATCAGATCGACGTGAGCACCCGGGCGCAGCAGTTCACCGCGAACAATCGGCTGGGTGGCTCCGGTGACACACGAGATCACGTCGGCTTGCGCCACCGCCGTGTCGAGATCAGGGACCACCTCGGCCGAGAGACCCTCCGCAGCGACTGCATCGACGACAGCCTCGGCCTTCGCGGCATCGCGCCCCCACACCCAGATCGAGTCGAAGTCCCGAACCGCAGCATGGGCCTGCGCCGCCATGGGGGCGAGGGCACCGGAGCCGACGATCAGCAGCGTTCGAGCATCGGCCCGGGCGAGCCGCTTCGCGGCGACCGCCGAGGCGGCTGCGGTGCGGCGAGTGGTCAGCACGTTTGCCTCACACGCGCCCACGAGCGACCCGGTCGCGCCGTCGAACAACAGCATGCCAGCCTGCACCATCGGGAGATCCTGAGCGCCATTGTCGGGGAACACGGTTACGGCCTTCACGCCGATCAGTTCGCCGGCGACCCATCCAGGTTTCAGCAGAAACGATGCGTCATTCCCTTTGCCGTCGGGCACCGTATGGAGTGTGCGGGCGGGCGCGGTTGCACCCGGCTCGACCAGGATCTGTTCGATCGACTCGATCAGTGCGGGCCACGGCAGCGCCGCGCCGATGTCGGCGTCGGTGAAGAACCTCATCTGTCCTCGCCCCAATGGCCCATCGGCGGCTCTGGCGGATACCAGTCCTCTACCTCGATCCCGAGGCCATCAGCAATCCGGTTGGCGTACGCGTAGTAGGCCGTCACTTCGCAGATATCGAGGACATCGCGGTCGGTGAAGCCGACAGCCCGTAGAGCGTCGACGTCAGCCTCGACCATTTCGCCCGGCGCCTGCGTGAGCTTCACCGCATAGGTGAGCATCGCGACCCGCTTCGAATCGAGCCCCGCGGTCTCCCAGCCCTCGTCGATCCGAGCCACTAGCGCGTCGTCTTTCAGGAGCCGGCGCAGACCGCGCCGGTGGTGTGTGAGTCAATAGTGACAATCGTTGATGTCGGAAACGACGTAGGCGACCAACTCACGCTCGGCCTTTCGAAGCGTCTTCGTTCCCGCCATCGCCGAGCGGTACAGCCCATCGTGGGCGGCGACGCTCGCAGCGTTGAGCGAGTGGACGCTCATGATGTTGTCGATCCGGTTCGCACCGCGGTCAGCAACCCGCTCACGGAGCGGTTCGAGATCGCCGCTCCACTCATCGTCCGGGACCCGTTCGATCCACGCCATGGCCGCTCCTCCTGTAGGCCGCGGACGCTAGCGTACGGCGCATGACTCACCCGGATCTCGCAGGAAAGGTCGTCGTCGTTACCGGCGCCGGCAAGGGAATCGGCCAGGCGATCGCTGAGCGCTTCGGCTCGGTCGGCTCGTCGGTGGTCGTCAACGACGTTGACGCAGCGACAGCCGGGGCGGTGGCCGCCGGAATCAACGACGAAGGTGGCACTGCGATCGCAGCGGCTGCCGACGTCTCCGACGGCGAGCAGGTCCAGGGCGTCTTCGATGCCACGATCGAAGCCTTCGGCACCGTCGACGTGCTGGTCAACAACGCGGGCCTCGTCAGCCCGATGCTGCACTTCTTCGATGCCGACGAAGCATGGTGGCGACGGATCATCGATGTGAACCTCACCGGGCACTTCCTATGCGGTCACGTCGCCGCCCGCATCATGGCAAAGAAGGGCGGCGGCTCGATCATCAATATGAGCTCCGGGGGAGCCACACGAGCCCATCGAAGCTTCACCGCCTACGACGCAAGCAAGGGTGGCATCGAGGCCCTTACTCGCGCCATGGCGCTCGACCTTGGGCCCTACAACGTGCGAGTCAACGCCTTGATGCCCGGCTCGATCGACACCGCAGGTATGGACACCGAAGCGCGCGCCTACCGCGGGGTCAACATCCCTGCAGGGCGAATCGGCGACCCGTACGACATGACCGGGCCCGCGCTGTTCCTCGCCAGCGAAGACTCGAGCTACGTCACCGGCGATGTCCTCAAGGTCGATGGCGGCATGCTCGCCCAGCAGCGCTCAGCGACCGTCGACATCGTCCACCCCGACACATTCCCCGCAGTCGAAGACCTCTAGCCCGTGGGCGCCACCCGCACCGGCGGCCAGATCGTGGTCGACACCCTCGTCTCCCACGGGGTCACCCACGCCTTCGGCGTGCCGGGCGAGAGCTACCTGGCCGTGCTCGACGCGCTCCACGACACCGACATCAACTTCGTTATCTGCCGCCAGGAAGGCGGAGCTGCCTACATGGCCGAAGCCTGGGGCCGACTCACCGGCTCCCCCGGAATCTGCCTGGTCACGCGCGGGCCGGGCGCCACCAACGCCTCGGTCGGCATCCACGCCGCCCGTGAAAACTCACAACCGGTGGTGGTGCTGATCGGGCAAGTCAGTACCCATGAGATGGGGCGCGAAGCCTTTCAAGAGGTCGACTACCGGCGCTTTCTCGGACCGCTCACCAAATGGGTGACCCAAGTCGACGATGTCGACGACCTGGCCGAGACGATGCAGTATGCGTTCAAGATCGCGGTGTCGGGCCGTCCCGGACCGGTGGCAGTCGCACTGCCCGAAGACATGCTCCGGGCTTCGACCGAGGTAACCAACGTGGCCCCGTTCGAGGTCGAACGGGCCACGCCGACCAGCACCGAGATCGACGCAATCGTTGCTGAACTGGCAGGGGCTGAACGGCCGGTCATCATCGCCGGCGGTGGCCGTTGGACCCTCGACGCTCGCGCCGACCTGGCCGCCTTCGCCGAGACCAACGACATCCCAGTCGTCACCGCGTGGCGGTTCCACGACCTGATGGACAACCACAGCGACCACTACGTGGGTGAGGCAGGCATCAGCATGCTTGCACCCGTGCGCGACACGATCATCGATGCCGATGTCATCGTCGGACTCGGCATTCGCTTCGGCGAGATGACCACCGCTGCCTGGACGCTGATCGACCTCAACGAACCCGAGCAGCGGATCGTTCACGTGCATCCCGAGCGAACCCAGATCGGCCGGATCTACCCAACCACGGTTGGCGTCTGCGGTGACCCGTCGGTGACGATCGGCCTCCTGCGCAACCGCACCGTGACGGGAGCTGCACAGCGGGCCGAGTGGCGGGCCACGCGTCGGGCTGCGTTCCTCGATGGGTTCGGAGCGCCACCCCAACCCGGCGACCTCGACATGGCCGAGGGGATGCGGTGGCTCGAAGCCAACCTCCCCGACGACGTGATCATCACCAACGGAGCCGGCAACTTCTCGATCTGGAATGGAAAGCTATTCCGTTACGGTGCCGATGCTCGGCTCCTAGCTCCCCAGAACGGCACCATGGGGTACGGCTTGCCAGCTGCGATCGCGGCCAAGGCTGCTCATCCCGACCGCACCGTCATCTGCTTCGCTGGCGACGGTGACCTCCAGATGACGATGCAGGAGCTGGGAACGGCCCGTCAGGCCGGGCTCGAGCCCATCGTGCTCGTATTCGACAATGCGATGTACGGCACGATCCGAGCCCACCAGGAACGCAACTATCCCGAACGCATCAGCGGCACGCCGATTGTCAACCCCGACTTCGTTGCCATCGCCGAGGCCTACGGTATGCACGCCGAGCGGGTCGAACGAACTGCGCAATTCGGTCCGGCAATGGAGCGAGCGATGGCATCACCGACCGGAGCACTCCTGCACCTACTGATGCCCCCCGATCGGTTGACGCCATGGGCGTCCGTCGACGATTTTCGGGCCTGACGCGCGACTCAACCTTGGCAGCGGCAGGGTTACTCGAGATAACGGCGGCGCGACAGCCACCTTGCCGTCGGCGAATACCTGTTGTCGCCGCCGAAGCCGTGCGCTAGCGGTCGCCTTCGCCGAGGTAGCTGGCCCGCAACTCAGGGTTGGCGAGCAGGTTTGGTGCCGTGTCATCGAGAACGACCCGACCCGTCTGCAGCACCCAGCCCCGATCGGCGATGGAGAGCGCCATGTTGGCGTTCTGCTCAACCATGAAGATCGCAACGCCTTCCTCGTGGATCTGCCGGATCAGCTCGAAGTTGGTCTGCACCAACGCCGGCGCCAGACCCATCGACGGCTCGTCCATCAGGAGCACGCGGGGGTTGGCCATCAGCGCCCGACCCATCGCAACCATCTGCTGCTCGCCACCGGAAAGGGTGCCGGACTTCTGGTTGAGACGCTCCTTGACCCGCGGGAACATGCCATAGATCCGCTCGAGGTCTTCCTCAATGCCGTCTCTGTCGTTGCGCAGATAGGCGCCAAGCTCGAGGTTTTCTTTTACCGACAGGCGCTTGAAGAGCCTTCGGTTCTCGGGGACCATCGTGACGCCGCGCTCGACGCGGTACGACGTGGGCTTGTCGTTGACGACCTCGCCGTCGAGGACGACGTCGCCGGTGGTCGGGGTGACCATGCCGAGCAGCGTCTTGAGGGTGGTCGACTTGCCCGATGCATTGCCACCAAGCAGACAAACGAGTTCGCCTGGGTAGATCGCGAGGTCCACATCCTTGAGGATGTGGACTGCGCCATAGTGCGTATTAATGCCGCGCAACTCGAGCAGGGGCGTACGGGCGTCGACGGTCTCGCTCATGATGCTTCCTCCGCAGGACGACCAAGGTAGGCCTCAATCACGTCGGGATTGGTCGACACTTCCTGGTAACTGCCCTGGGCAATCGTCTCACCGTGGTCGAGCACGACCACCCGGTCGGACACATCGCGGACAACGCCCATGTCGTGCTCGATGATCACAATCGTGAAGCCCCAGTCGTCGCGGAGCTTTCCAATGAGGCCCGTCAACTCCTCGGACTCCTTGGGGTTCATGCCCGCCACCGGCTCATCGAGCAGGATGACTTCGGGCCGAGTGGCCATCGCCCGAGCGACCTCAAGTCGACGCCGGTTGGCGTAGGAAAGCACGGAGGCCGGCTGGTCAAGCCGGTAGCCGACGAGTCGAGAGCCAAAGAAGCCCAGGACTTTCTCACCCCACTCGCGGATCTCTGCCTCCTCTTCCTTGAAAGCCTCTGTGTTGAACAACGAACCGAACACACCCTGTTTGGTGCGGCAGTGCTGCGCAACCATGACGTTCTCAAGGATTGTCATGTTGGCGAACAAGCGAACGTTCTGGAACGTGCGAGCGATGCCACGGGCAGTGACCTGGTTGGGGTCAAGACCAACCAGCGACTCACCCTTGAAGACGATGTCGCCTTCAGTAGGCGCGACCATGCCGGAGATCATGTTGAAGAAGGTGGTCTTGCCGGCACCATTCGGGCCGATGACCGACACGATTTCACCCTTGTCGACGTGGAAGTCAAGGTTGCGGAGGGCGTGGAGGCCACCGAACGTGACGCTCAGATTGTCGATGGTGAGAAGACGTTCACTCATGCGGGCGCAACCTCCCCACTCGGCGCGCCGTCTTCTTCATCGGCATCCACCTGACTCCGCAACCACGCATCCTGCAAGAACTCGTCCTGATGCAGCTCTCGCGTACGGCGGACGTTCGGAACGAGACCCTCGGGTCGCTTCAGCATCATGAAGATCAGCAACGCGCCGTAGATCAGCAGCTTGAATTCGGAGAACTCGGCGAGCAGACCTGGTTGCTTCGGGCCACCGAGCACACCGATCAACACCGCTGCGCCCGCAATCACACCGAGGATGTTGCCCATGCCGCCAACGATGACGACCACCAAGATCACGATTGATACCAAAATGATGAACGACGTGGGGAAGACCGAACCGACCTTCGCCGCAAAGATCGCACCCGAGAACGATGCCAGCACAGCACCGACCACGAAGGCCATGAGCTTCGCGTTAACGGTGTTGATGCCCATTGCCTCGGCAACCGACTCGTCTTCGCGAATCGCCATCCATGCGCGACCGAGCCGCGAATTCTCCAAGCGCCACGAAACGTAGATCGCGATCGCGCAGAACACGGCAACGAGGTAAAAGACCGCCCGTGGATCGGTGCCTTTGATCTCGACGAAGCCGAGATCAACACCCGGGATATTGGTGACGCCCTGCGCGCCACCGGTGTAACCACCCAGCCAGTCCGACAGGAAGAGGAGGCGAATGATCTCGCCGAAACCGAGCGTCACGATAGCGAGGTAGTCACCGCGCATGCGGATGACCGGGGCGCCGATGAACAAGCCGGTGAGGATGGCGAACAAAATCACCACGATCAACGCAACGAACCAGTGACTCTGCGGCATCCAGTCGGGCCACGAC
Source organism: Acidimicrobiales bacterium (assembly GCA_029247365.1). GTDB lineage: Bacteria > Actinomycetota > Acidimicrobiia > Acidimicrobiales > Aldehydirespiratoraceae > UBA11606. The sequence continues at coordinate 166,319 of JAQWLJ010000033.1, forward strand.
TCGCCGCGGTTGGGCGACGTGAGGATGGCCGTGGCGTAGCCACCAACGGCGAAGAACGCCACATAGCCGAGGTCGAGAATGCCGGCGAGCCCGACCACGATGTTGAGGCCGAGGGCCAGCAAGACGAACAGACCGACGTTGGCGAGGAGTTCGTTAGTGATACGACCCAGCAGCAGCGGCAGGATCGCAGTGGCGATGCCGCAGGCGATGATGACGAGCGTGTTCGCCCGGGCACGCTCGGGGCCGGCGAGTTGCTTGTAGTTCTGCACCGGCGTGGGGACCACTCCCCGCTGGCCAAGCACTCGCAGGTAGCCGAGCGCGCCACCTATGATCGCCACCGTGATCGCACCCTGCTGCGAGAGGCCGCCTCGGATAAAATAGAACCAGTCGGTGATGAACTCGAACGGGAGACGTTCGGTGAGCAAATCCATGATCACGGTCTCGAAGACCGCCACGACGAGCACTGCACCGACAATCCACCCGACGACCGTGCGGGCGACAGACGGGAGGACGTGGAGCGCGCCGCCGAAGAGCCCAAGACCGGAGCCGATGACTGGCCAGATGACCACGCCGAACCCGATGCCGTTGTCGAAATGCAACAGCTCGAGCAGCGCCGGGCTCCAGTTGACCAGCGGATCGCGGAGGTTGAAGGTGTCGAGCAGGATGACCAGGAGCGACAGGCCGAGCCCGCCGATGAGACCGACCAGGCCACCGGCCGCGACTTCGCGTGCGCCCTTGTCGTGGTAGGCGATCCCCTCGAGCACCTTCTCCGACGAGACGACGAAGCCCATCACGACAGGAATCCAAATCAGCGAGAGGTAGCCCATGCTCAGCAGCGGCTCGATGATCGTGCGGGTATCAAGACTGACCGGCATGTTTGCCAGCGAGACGAAGATCAGGGCAAGGCCTAAGAGCAGGCCATGGTTGCCGACCTTGCGCCAGTCTTGGTCCAGCGCGTCACGGGAGGGAAGGATCTCGGTGGTTTCTTCGGTTGTGCTCATGCCCGGTCCTCCGCAGACAGACGCTCGCCGAACAGGCCGGTGGGCTTCACCAACAGAACGAAGATCAACACGAGGAAGGCGACAGCATCACGTAACTGCGATACGCCGTTGACTCCCCATGGTTCGAGCACCATAAGCGGTGCGAGCGATTCGGCCGATCCGAGTGTGAGGCCGCCAGCCATCGCGCCACCCAGGTTGCCGATACCGCCAACCACTGCCGCGCTGAACGCCTTGATGCCCGGCAGGAAGCCAGTGGTGTGAATCACCGAGCGGAAAAGGATGCCCCAGAGGATGCCGGCCACACCGGCCATTGCGCCGCCGACGGCAAACGTGGTGACGATCGTGCGGTTGACGTCGATGCCCATCAGCGAGGCGATCTCCTTGTCTTCTGCCACGGCGCGCATCGCTTTGCCAGTCTTGGTGCGTTCGACGAGATACCAGAGGCCCGCCATCGAGATCGCGGCGACAAGGACCACCATCATCTTCGTGCCCTCGATCTCGAGGAAGAGGATCGTACGCTTCTGCGACAGCCAGTCCGGCAGGCTCGGATACGACTTGGCGCCGGGGCCCAACAGGACAATGGAGATGTTTTGGATGAGGAACGACACGCCGATCGAGGTGATCAGCGGGATCAGACGGGGCGATCCCCGCAGCGGCCGGTAGGCGACCCGCTCCATGATTACCGCGGTGGCCGTCGAGCAGACGATGGCGACAAGGATGATGAACACCAGTGCCACGGGAAAGGCGTCTTCCCAAATGCCGGCTTCTTCGAGCTTGTTCGAGGTGATCATGCCGGTCATCGCACCGACCATGAAAACCTCGCCATGGGCGAAGTTGATGAACCCGAGGACGCCGTAGACCATCGAGTACCCGAGGGCGATCAGGCCATACATGGCGCCCTGCGAGAGGCCAGAGATGACCAGACCCTCGAGCTGGTCGGCCGTGAGGCCGGTGGCATCCGGGTTCAGCACCCCAGCGATCGGATTCTGGGGGTCGATCTGTTGCAAAAGAAAAAGCACAACGCCCGAGATGAAGAAGAAACTCAAGCCGGTCCGCATGACGGTGAGGAACCAGTCGACACCGGTGCGCGGAACTGCCCTGGATCGAATTGCTGTGGTCACTTGCTCCCCCTCCAAAGCACGCGTTTCAGCCCTCTAGGGTAACGCGAAACGGCCCCCGCTCACCCGGAGCGAGGGCCGTTTCTAGGATTCGAGAGCTGATCAGACGATCAGCGTCGGATCAGGTGCTTACGGGGCGTAATCGAACACAACGTTCGACATACCCATGTCCACGTCACTGGAATCGGTGTGCAGAACAACGGTGATCTTCTGCGAACCACAGTCGCCGAAGTCGTCACAGCTGATGGTGCCGATGACACCGCTGTAGCCGGAAATGGCGTCGAGGGCCATGCGGACGCCGGCGCGGTCGATGATGAGGTTGCCGTCACCGTCGACGTAGCTGGCGGCGTCGATCGCCTCGAGCAGCATCGCAGCCGAGTCGTAGCTGTGACCCCAGAACGGAGCGGACGGAGCCTCGCCGTGAGCGGCCTCGTAGTCGGCCAGAACCTCAGCAGCGGTCTTGCCGGTGCTCTCGTTCACGTTGTCGCCGAAGCGGACGTCAGGACCCGAGAAGTAAATTCCCTCGGACTGCTCGAGCTCGAAGAAGGCGCTAACCAGGAGGCCGTCGGCAGCAAGGAGTTGGGTGTTCTCAAGTCCAGAGACGCCAGCCGCCTGGTCGGCGACGAAGTCACCGGCTGGCTGGAAGATCGGGAAGAACAGAGCCTCGGGAGAGCCAGCAGCGATCTCGGTGAGGACCGGGACCATGTCGGTGTCTTCCTTGTTGACACCGGTGAAGCCGGTCATGGTGCCACCGAGCTCCTCGAAGGCGTCATAGAAGGCCTGAGCGAGACCCTGGGTGTAGGGGTCGCCGTCGTGGATGGCAGCCGCAGTGGTCATACCGAGCTCGGTGTACACGAACTCAGCCATGGCGGCGCCCTGGTACAGGTCGTTGTGCGCGGTGCGGTAGTAACCCGCGTTGTAGTTCTCACCGGCGGTGCCAAGGAGGTCCGAAGTGAGCGCTGGCGAGGTGTTCGAGCCGGAGATCATGACGAGACCAGCCTCGCTGATCAGCGGAGCAGCGGCGGTAGCAGCGCCTGAGCATGAGGTGCCCAGAACACCGACAACCTGCTCGTCAGCGACGATCTGCTGCGCAGCAGCCTGGCCACCGTCGGCAGAGCACAGGTCGTCAAGACCAGCACCGAGATCGACGTCGAAGCCGTGGATCTGGCCGTAGTCGGCGATCGCAGCGGCAACGCCACGCTCGTTCGGAATACCGAGGAAGGCAACGTCACCGGAGATCGCGTTCAACGAACGGACCTGGATGGCAGCGCCTGGCTCGACGGTAACGGTGCCGAGGGAGCCATCACCGAGGTGATCCCCGGCGGCGGCCGTGCTGGTGTCTTCATCGTCATCACCGCACGCAGCGGCGATCAGCGAGAAGGAAAGCAGCACGGCAAGCAGCATCATGAGCTTGCGTGAAAGCTTCATAGGTTTAGTCCCCTCCATTGGGATAAGCGCGCGGTGGATGGAACGGCACCGCGAGGCCGTTAAGGCTATGGAGTATAGGCCTGGAAGTCGGAAATGATCGAGAGCCGACCGTTCAGCGGGTCCGGGCGACCACTTCTTCGACCGGCCCAATCATGCCCGTATAGAAGGGTCCGAAGTCGGCGTAGATGGCTGACGCGGTGTCGTAGCGCATCGTGTACACGGTGTCCTTGAGGTCGTCGAGTTTCGCCCCGAAGAGCGTCACGCCCCATTCCCAGTCGTCAAGACCAGTCGACGAGGTAATGAGCTGGACGATGCGACCCGCAAACTTGCGCCCCGACGTGCCATGTTCGTACATGAGCGCCTTGCGCTCATCGTAAGGCAGCCGATACCAGTTCTGATCGGCGTCTCGCCGCTTCGTCATCGGGTAGAAGCACCAGGCGCTCTTCGATTCCGGAGGGAGTTCTGGGTAGAGCCGCATGTTCTTCATCTCGTCGGGGATGCCCTGCGCGTACTCGGAGAGCTCGGTGATCGACACGAAGCTGTCGACGACCCTCAGACCGGCGTTGGTCAGACCGGTTTGCAAGTCGCGTAGCTTCCACGAGTCGGCGTGCAGCGCCATGAAGCACAGGTCCGCCTTGTGTCCGAGGATCGCGACGGCGACGACCTGCACCTCAGTCCCCTGGGCATCCTCGACGGCTGCGATGACGGCGTCATCGTCGGTGTCGGGCGTACGGGCGCAGAAGAGGTGGACGACAGCAACGCCCTCGGATGTCACGACCGGTTCGAGCATGTAGCGAGTCTACGAGGGGTCGCCGGGAGGACTCGAAGCGTGCACCCGAAACTGTGCCGGGGTCGTACCGGTGAGGCGACCGAACCGACGGGTGAAGTCGGGTTGGTCGTAGAAGCCACACGCCGCCGCGACCTGGGCGATCGGCAGATCGGTGTCGGCGAGCATGCGGGTCGCCGCCTCGACCCGCACTCGAAGGATGTGTTGGGTCGCTGTCACACCGAACACCCGCTTCATCCGGCGTTCGAGCTGGGCTTCAGAACAGCCGGCCACCTCGGCGAGATCGGCCACCCGGATCGGCCCGGGATGACGTTCCTGCACGTGCTGCACCACGCCGCGCAGGTTCTCGAGACCGACGTTGTCGTCCGACGGCGTGACGAGGTCGCGGCTCACGGAGACGAGACCGACCACGTCTGCCACCTCACCTCGAACCGGGAGCTTCGTCGTGAGGTACCAGCCGAGCTCACCGTCGATCCGCCGGATCAGTTCGAGTTCGTCGTAGAGCGGCGCGCCCGATTCGACGACGTGAGCGTCCTGTTCCTCGTAACGCTCGGCGAGCTCCGGCCCGAAGTGATCGGCGGCGCGCGTGCCGATGACCTCGGCCATCGACGTCCGTCCGGTCCGCCGGACGAACGCGGAGTTCACGGCGACGTAAGTTCCCGCTCGGTCCTTCGCACAGAAGATGACGTTGATCAGCGTCTCGAAGAGCCCGAGGAGCTCGGGCTGACAGGCGAACAGATCGCCCTCGTTGTGCGAAATACCAACCATCGGTGGTCGCATCGTACAAGACCGCCCATCAGCGGATCCTCCACGATGAAGCCATGAATCCGACCGATGACGCCCTGGCGGCCGCTGCACCCGCCGTCAAACTCGTCGAACGGTGGCTCCTCCAGGCGGCTGCGCACGAGACCCGCCGATCTCGGCAGACGATGGACCGTCTCGAAGGCGTTGTCGCCGATGCGGCCGGGCTTGCGTTCGTCATGGCGTTCATCGATCGCGTGGCGCGGCCCGACGACGATCGCGTCGCCGCCCGCCAGCTGGCCGGGGTCGTTCGTTCGGAGCAGTTGCCGTCGTTCCTGTCACCGCTCGATCGGCTCCTGCTTCGCGCCGGCGCGATCGTCGGCCCGATTTTGCCCCGATTGGTGATGCCCCTCGCCCGCCGGCGGATGCGCACCATCGTCGGCCACCTCGTTGCGCCGTCCGATCCCAGTGCCCTCGCCGCCCACCTCGCCGAGCAGCGAGCCGGTGGGTGGGCATCGAACGTCAACCTCCTCGGTGAGGCGGTGCTCGGTGATGCCGAGGCCGACCGTCGTCATGCGGCGCTAATCGAACTCCTCGGCCAACCGAACGTCGACTACGTCTCGGTGAAGCTCTCGAGCGTGGTGGCGCAGCTCAACCCGTGGGCCTGGGACGACTCGCTTGAGCGCGTCTCCGCCCGTCTCGCCGAATTAGCCGACCACGCACGTGCGACATCGCCGCCGACCTTCATCAACGTCGACATGGAGGAGTACCACGATCTCGGGCTCACGCTCGACGCGTTCGAACGTGTTCTCGGCGCGCCAGAACGGCTCGACGCCGAGGCCGGGATCGTGCTTCAGGCCTACCTGCCCGACGCTCTCCCGGCGCTTCAGCGGCTCAGCGCTTGGGCGGCGGCGAGGGTCGAGGCCGGTGGGGCGCCGGTGAAGATCAGGCTCGTGAAGGGTGCCAACCTTGCGATGGAGCAGGTTGACGCGGCCCTGCACGGCTGGGAGCAGGCGCCGTACGACACCAAGTCCGACACCGACGCCAACTACGCCCGCTGCATCGACTGGGTGCTTCATCCTGAACGCCTGCGGGGCCTTCGCATCGGACTCGCCAGCCACAACCTCTTCCACGTGGCGTGGACGCTGGTGCTCGCCCGAGAGCGTGGCGTGGCCGACCGGGTGCAGTTCGAGATGCTCCAAGGCATGGCCGAGGCGCAAACGGGAGCCGTCGCCGCATCGCTGGCCGGCGAGGCCCAGCCCTTGCTCTACACACCGGCGGTCGATCCAGCCGATTTCGACGTGGCGGTCGGCTACCTCTTCCGTCGCCTCGACGAGAACGCTGCGCCAGACAACTTCCTCCGTGCCCTGTTCGACCTCGAGCCGGGCGGCGCGGTATTCGCCGCCGAGGCGGCCCGGTTCCACACATCGATCGTCGATCGTGACCGACCTGAGATCGGCGCCCGACGCTCCCAGCACCGCTCGTGCCACTCTGCCCCAGCGGTCGCCACCGCCGGACTCTTCCGTAACGATGCAGAAACCGATCCGACCCTTCCAGCCAATCGTGCTTGGCTGCAGCGCGTGCGATCCCTCCCGCCAGCGACACTCGCCACCGCACCGATCACCGAGCCCCACACCGTCGACCAGGCCGCCGAGCGGGCCCGCGAAGCGCGGCTTGCGTGGCGCCGGCGTAGCGCGGCGGACCGTCGAGACGTGCTCCGCCGCGTCGGCTGCGAGCTGGAGACGCGCCGTGGACTGCTCCTGCAGACAATGGCTGCGGAGGCGGGGAAGACGTTCGGGGAGTCCGACGTCGAGATCTGTGAAGCGATCGACTTCGCCCGCTACTACGCGGATCGGTCCACGGAACTCCGGGGCCCGGGTGTCGAGTTCACACCGCTCGGCCTGGTCGCGGTCGTGCCACCGTGGAACTTCCCGGTGGCGATCCCCGCCGGAGGCGTGCTCGCTGCGCTTGCGGCCGGCAACGCAGTGCTGTTCAAACCGGCGCCGCAGACCCGCCGTTGCGCGTCGGTCGTCCACGACGCTCTCCTGGCAGCCGGCGTGCCCGCCGATTTGTGCGCCTTCGTCCCGACCGGCGACGACGACGCGGGCCGCCGCGTGATCGAGCAAGCCGACGCGGTCATCCTCACGGGGGCGAGCGAAACCGCCGACCTCTTTCGCCGCTGGAATCCGGCGCTCAAGCTCTTCGCCGAGACGTCGGGGAAGAACGCCTTGGTCATCACGCCACACGCCGATCTTGATCTCGCCGTCGCCGACCTCGTTCGTTCGGCGTTCGGGCACGGGGGCCAAAAGTGCTCGGCCGCGAGCCTTGCGATCTTGGTGGGGTCGATCTACGACTCACCCCGGTTCCGCCGCCAGCTGGTGGACGCCGTCGACTCGCTGCGGCTTGGGCTTGCAGCCGACCCGACGACGATGATGGTTCCGCTGATCGGCGAGGCCAACGAACGTCTCATGCGAGCGTTCACGGCACTCGACCCCGATGAGTCGTGGCTGATCAAACCTCGGCTCATCGACGATGACGCAAACCTCTGGTCGCCGGGCATTCGGCTAGGGGTTCGACCGGGCTCGTGGTTCCATCGGACCGAGTGCTTCGGCCCCGTGCTCGGGCTCATGCGAGCCACGGACCTCGATGAGGCGGTGCGAATCCAAAACGACAGTGCGTTTGGGCTGACCGGGGGGCTTCACTCGCTCGACCCAGCCGAGGTGAAGCGTTGGTCCGAGTGCGTCGAGGTCGGCAATGCATACGTGAACCGGGCCATCACGGGCGCAGTCGTCCAGCGGCAACCTTTCGGCGGCTGGAAGCGTTCGGCGGTCGGGCCCGGAGCGAAGGCAGGAGGACCGAACTACGTCGCACAGTTGGGTACCTGGACGCAGCTAACCCCGGAGGCAAACGACGACTACGCCATCGCATGGTCCAACCACTTCGCCGTCGACCACGACCCCACCGCCCTCCGGTGTGAAGCGAACGTTTTGCGGTACCGCCCGCTCGACCGCATCGTGCTTCGTCGCGGTCTGGGATCGGACCCCCGAGCCATCGAACTGACCCGGCGAGCTGCAGCGACGGCCGGGGTGCAATTGATCGAGAGCGACGCCGCCCACGAACCAGACGCCGAACTCGCAGCCCGACTCGCCAGCCTCGACATCGAGCGGCTCCGTGTGGTCGGCGTGCCGATCGGCGATGAACTAAGGCACGCTGCGAACGCAGCCAACGTGTATCTCGCGGATGCGCCCGTCGTCTCCGTCGGCCGGATCGAGCTGCTCCACTTTGTGCGCGAGCAAGCAGTAAGCACAACGCTGCATCGCTTCGGCAACCTGCCTCCGGCTCACCGCGTCGCCGCGGCCCCGGCCTAACGTGACGCCCATGGCCCGAAGCACGCATCAGGCGCTCGCCGACGAGCGCAACGAGACGATCGAGATCTACATCAACGGGGAATTCTTCCCCCGCCACGAAGCGAAGATCTCAGTCTTCGACTCCGGCTTCCTCGTCGGCGACGGCGTGTGGGAGGGCATCCGGCTCCACCACGGCCGATTTGCGCATCTCGACCACCATCTCGACCGACTCTTCGCCGGGGCCGCGGCGATCGATCTTGACATCGGGATGGATCGGGCAGGGGTTGAGGCCGCCTTGCGGGCGACCGTCGACCGCAACGGCATGAACGACATGGTCCACGCACGGCTGATGGTGACCCGCGGCGACAAGAAGACACCGAGTCAGCACCCGTCGAACAACATCGGCGGGCCGAACATGGTCATCATCGCAGAGCACAAGGCCGCCGACCCCGACGTGCGCGATCGAGGCATCTCGCTCTTCACCGCCACGGTGCGCCGACCGCCGCCCGACACGCTTGATCAGAAACTCAACTGCCACAGCAAGCTTCACGAGGTGATCGCCCTCATCCAGGCGACCAACGCGGGTGCCGACGAGGCCCTGATGCTCGACCCAACCGGCGCGGTCGCAACCTGCAACGCCACGAACTTCTTCGTGATCCGCAAGGGCGAAGTCTGGACGGCAACCGGCCAGTACAACCTCAACGGCATCACCTCAGCCCTCGTGTGCGACGTAGCCGAAGCCGCCGGCATCGCCGTGCACAAGGCGCCGTTCTCATTGACCGACGTGTACTCCGCCGACGAGGCGTTCGTGACCGGCACATTCGGCGGGCTCACGCCGGTGCACACTGTCGACGGCCGCACCATCGGTACCGGCGAGCAGGGCCCAATGACGGTGCGCTTACGCGAGCTCTACGAGGCCGAGATTGAGGCCGACGTGAGCAGCCGTTCGTGATGTGGCGCGCTGCCGCGGTCTGCGAATGCGGCGACAAGCAATGATCATCCAATGCTGGTCGGGGCCGCGGAACATCTCGACGGCACTCATGTACTCGTGGCGGGAACGGGCCGACTTCGCAGTGCTCGATGAGCCGTTCTACGCGTACAACATGACGCTCGACACGCGAGGCCATCCGGATCCGGACGAGGTGATCGCGAGCCAATCGAGCGACCCAAACGACGTGATCGACAACGTGATCTTTGGCGAGTACCCCACGCCACATCTGTACGTGAAGCAGATGGCGCATCACCTCAAGGGTGTTGATCGGGCTCATCTAGCCCGCACCCAGAACCTGTTGCTGACTCGCGACCCGGTCCAGATGCTTGCGTCGCTGTCGATTCAGGTGCCGGAGTGCACGCTGGCCGACACCGGGCTGACCGAATGTGTCGAACTTCTCGACGCCGTGTTGGTCGAAGGCGGCCGGCCAGTCGTCATCGACTCGCAGCGATTGCTGGCCGATCCGCCAGCAATTCTCGCCGCCGTGTGCGAATCGCTCGGTTTGACCTTCGATCCGGCGATGCTCTCGTGGCCAGCCGGTCCGAAACCTGAGGATGGCGTCTGGGCCAAACACTGGTACACCAGCGTCCATCAGACGACAGCCTTCGCACGTCGCTCGCCTTCGAGCCATCCGGTGCCCGATCGGCTCGGAGCGATCCTCGAGGAAGCGGTTCCGCTCTACGAACGCCTGCTGGAGTTCGCGCTCTAGGTTGAACCGTTTTGTGACGGACCAGCTTGTGACAGACCAGGCGATGCTGGGGTCCGACTACCAGTTGCAGCGCAGCGACATGCACGAGAGGCCGCCATCGATGCGGGCAGCCTCGTCCGCGTCGATCGTGACCACGGTGTAGCCCGCGCCGCGAAGGGTCCGCTCCGTTCGGGGGAAACCGGTCCGCATGAGAACGACGTCATTCACCCGGATGAGGTTGGCGGCAGGCTCCTCCCCGTCCGGGCAGACGATGACCTCGTACCCCTCGAAGCATCCGCTTGCCGCCAGGCGAGCAGTCGAGAAGATCGTGCCCTCGTCAACGATTGCGCAGTCGGTCTTGAAGTGGAGGACATCAGGCGGTGTTTCAACAACCCGGACGGGCAGGCCTGTCGGTCCGAGCGCTTGCGCAAGGGCGTCGCTTCCCACCCGGTCGGTGCGGGCCGACAAGCCGACGAGGACCTCTGAGGTCGTGACAAGAATGTCGCCGCCGTCGACAAAGCCAAGCTCGACGCGTGCCACGGTGGCGAAGCGGGCTTCGAGATCAGCGACAACGGCGTCAGCCTCGCCCGCCCGGCTCGGCGCGCCTGGCCGTAAAACCGCAGCGTGGGTACCAATGCACAGCGCAGCGTCTTCAACGAACACCGCGTCGGGGTAGCCGGGCAGCTCGTCCATGACCTCGACGGTTACGCCCGCTGCGTCGAGCGCGTCGAGATAGGCGCGATGCTCATCGACAAATCGGCCGTAGTCGGGATTGGGACCGTCAATGGCTCGCAAGCCGTCGACAACCGACGGTGATGGCGGACGCACAAGCGCCTGGCGAAATCGGACAGGACTGATCATCGATTCACGTCTCGAGGACCATCCGAAGGAACTGCTTGGTGCGATCCTCCTTCGGGTTCCGCAGTACTTCGTCGGGAGCACCCTCTTCGATCACGATGCCGTCGTCCATGAACACGACTCGATCGGCGACCTCTTGGGCAAAGCCGATCTCGTGGGTAACCACCATCATCGTCATGCCCTCGGACGCGAGGGTGCGCATAACGTCGAGAACTTCCCCCACCAGTTCAGGGTCGAGGGCCGACGTGGGCTCATCGAAGAGCATCATCTTCGGCTTCATGCTGAGTGCACGAGCGATTGCGACTCGCTGCTGCTGCCCCCCTGACAAGTGGGCCGGGTACGCGTGGATCTTGTCGGACAGGCCGACCCGCTCAAGCGTTTCCCGGGCAATACCGATCGCTTCATCCTTGGGACGTTTGAGCACGCCGGTCTGCGCAACGGTGAGGTTCTTCAGCACGGTGAGATGCGGGAACAGATTGAACTGCTGGAAGACCATTCCGATGTCGGCACGAAGTTTGTCGACATCGGCATCGATTTCGGTGATGTTGGCCCCGTCGATCAGGATCGATCCACCGTTGGACTCCTCGAGACGGTTGATACAGCGAAGCAGGGTGGATTTTCCCGAGCCGGACGGCCCGAGTACACAGACCACCTCGCCGGTCTCGACGGTGAAGTCGATGCCCTTCAGAACTTCGAGGTCGCCAAACGACTTGTGGAGTTGTTGGACATGAATGGCATGCGTCATCGGGCTTTGGCCGCCGATCGTTCGAGGCGCCGCACAAGGAAGGTGAGCGGCAGCGTGATGAGCAGATACAGAACCGCCACGACGGTGAGCGGCGTTGCGTTTCGCTCGGCGTTCATGAAGTCGCGAGCAAACTTGGTGAGCTCCTTGGTTCCTGGCGTCGAGCCGAGGATGAAGAACAACGATGTGTCCTTGATGAGGAGCACGAGTTCATTGGTCAGTGGCGGGATGATGATGCGGAAGGCCTGAGGCAAGATGATCGTAAACATCGTGCGCGTCTGCGACATGCCGAGCGATCGGGCAGCTTCAGTCTGCCCTTTTGGCACTGCCTCAATGCCGGCCCGCAGCGTCTCGGCCATGTACGCGCCCGCCACGATGGCGAGACCGACCGAACCTCGGCCGAGCACACCACCGGGAATGCGAAAGCCGCTGAACGCGATCGGCAACCCGAACCCCACGAACAGGAGCGTGATGAGTGCGGGCAGGCCACGGAACAGCTCGATATAGGCGATCGCGAACGCACGGAACGGCCTGATGCTCGACAGCCGCATCAGCGCCAGCGCCAGCGCCAGCACCATGCCGAGCACAAACGACACCGCCGTGTAGAGCGCGGTGTTCTTCACCGCCGAGGTGATGACCTCGGGGAACATGTCGGCCGCAATCTCGGTGTTGAAGAAGTTCTTCTGAACCTTCGGCCAATCGGCGGCGACGACGATCAGAGCCACGATGACAGCCGCGAGGCCGTACATCGCGATCTGGTAGTAGCGGGCGCGTTGACGCGGAGTGAGCTTTGGCATCATGAGAAAACGAATGAGGGGCCGGACCTTACGGCCCGACCCCTCATCGGATCAAACGTTGTGATTCAGGCTCAGGCGCCCGGGAACCACTCGCCGTAGATGTCGTCATAGGTGCCGTTGTCTTGCAGCTTGGCAAGCGACTCGTTCACGGCGGCGAGGAGATCCTCGGCGCCGTCTTCCTGGACCGCGAAGCCGTAGAACTCGCCAGTCTCATAGGACTCGATGACCATGGCCCCACCGGTGTCGTCGACGTAGCCCTGATTGCCGACGAGGTCGGTGATCACACCGTCGACGTCACCGGCTTCGAGCGCGAGGTACAGCGCACCGATGTCGTCGAATGCAACAACATCGACACCGGCTGGGGTGTTGTCCTGCAGCCAGATCTCGCCGGTGGTGCCGGACTGAACGGCAACTGCACCAAGGTCGGCGAGAGCGCCGGCGGAGCTGCCGTCGGAGACGAGGAGCGACTGCTTGCCCTCGAAGTACGCGTCGGAGAAATCGATGTTCTCTTCGCGCTCTTCGGTGATGGTGATCGACGCTGCGGAGATGTCGCAGTCGCCAGCCTCGGTCGCGAGACCGCTGGTGATTGCGTCCCAGCCCGGGGTCGCCACGGCGAGACCGAGGCCCAGGTCGTCGGCGATGGCCCGCATCAGCTCGATGTCAAAGCCGGTGAAGCCGCCTTCCGCATCGGGATCTTCGAACTCCATCGGCGGGTAGGGCACGTCGGTGCAGACGGTGAGCGTGTCGGCCGCGACGAGGCCGAGTTCGCCACCGCCGTCGTCGTCGCCGCAGGCGGCGGCGAAGAGACCGAGGGTGAGCAGCAGCGCAAGAAGCTGCAGCAGTCGCTTAGACATGAGTCCTCCAAGAAAGGGTTTCGCTCTCGACATTTGGGGAGAGCCTCAAAAGGCTATCTGAGTCCCGCGCCGAGTGGCACCCTCTCACCCGATAGAGCGGGGGAGCATCAGCCCGAGCAGCTCGCGGAAGAGCTTCGCCGCGACCATCGCCGTGAGGCCGTGGACGTCTCGGTCGGGGTTGATCTCAACAAGGTCAGCGCCGACCACCTCCACGCCCTGCGCACTGACCTGCGCCAGCGCAACCAAGAGCTGACGAGTCGACCAGCCCCCGGGTTCGAAGTGTGACATGCCAGGAGCGAACGCCGGATCGAGCACATCGATGTCGATCGAGACATAGACCGGTCCGGTCAGGGCGGGCACGGAGGCCTCGGTGTCACGTGCCTCCAAAACATCAACGCCGAACCGGTCGGCTTGTTTGCGTTGGTGTGGCGTCATCGTGCGGATCCCCATTTGCACGAGACGGCCAACCTTGCCCTCCTCCATGATCCGGGCGAACGGGCAGGCGTGGGAGTACCGGTCACCGTCGAGTTCGTCGTAGAGGTCGGGATGAGCGTCGAAGTGAACGATGGTGAGGTCGGCATACCGCTCAGCCATCGCCTGGACCAGCGGCCATGTCACCAGATGGTCGCCCCCGATGGACAGCAGCTTCGAGCCGTCGGCGATGGCTTTGGCGGCAGCGCTGCGTATTAGCGCGGTCGCCGCGTGGACGTCATCGGGGAGTTCGAGATCACCGAGATCGGTCCAATCGGCACCCGTGGCTGGATCGAAGTCACGACCGTCCTCGGTGCACCAATTCGCAGAACCGTTGTTGAGTGCCGTTCGAACGACCGGCGGCGCGAGAGCTGGGCCCCGAAGGTACGACGAGTGCGTGTCGTAAGGGACGCCAAGAACCTTGATCGTCAACCTGTCCTCCTCAGGCGTCAACGTAGATCTCGAGCGCGCCATCGCGTGCGAACCCACCGAGCTGAAGGCCAGCTCGTTGCGCGGTAGCAACCGCGAGCGCCGTTGGCGCGCTGACGGCAACCAGAGCCCGGAAGCCAGCTGCCCACGCCTTATGGACGAGCTCGAAGCTGGCCCGCCCGCTCACCACAACCGCTTTGCCGGTCGCCGGCAACTGACCGTCGAGAAGCATCCGGCCCGCGAGCTTGTCGACTGCGTTGTGGCGTCCGACATCTTCTCGGGCCAGCGCAACCCCACCCTCGGCGTCGACCACACCCGCAGCATGCACGGCACCCGTGGCGTCGAACAGGTCCTGCATGGGCCGGAGCTTGATGGGTGCGTCGGCGAGCACACCCCACTCGATCGCATCCCCGACCAGAGGGTCGAGCTTCGCAGCGAGCTCATCGATCTCGTCGGTGCCGCAAAATCCGCACGACGAGGTCGTGGTCGCGAGCCGAGGGGTCGGTTCAGGGGCCTTGCCGCCCGTCGACACCGTGACAATGTTGAACGCCGTCGCTGCGGCCGAGCCGTTGGCGCAGTACTTGACCTCAAGCACTTTGTGGCCGTCAAGAAGACCTTCGTTGTGACAAAAGCCGACCGCAAGCTCGAAGTCATTCCCCGGCGTGCGCATCGTGGTCGCGACTCGGTGGCCGTCAAGCTCGATCGCCATCGGCTCTTCGACGGCAAGAGTTACCGGTCGGCGGCCACGACTCGGCTCGCCGAACGACCACGGCCGGACTAGTCGCTGCTCGCTGCGCTTGCGCGGGCTCATAGACCCCAGGCTACGCCTGCGCCAGTCCAACTACCGTCTGTTCATGCCCGCTTCGGCGCGATGCTCAGGTGGGAGAGCCCACCGGAGGACCTCGTATCGAGAGCCACCGCCATTGCGGCCTGCCTCGAGGACCTCTGGATCATCCAAAACCTCAACAGGGCGGGCGCGATCAGCCCAACTACCCCTGACGGATCAGGCTGCTCGTGAGGTGATGTGTGAGCGGCTCGCCCATCGCCGCCATCCAGAAGTCACAGGTGAGCGTGCCACCCTTGACCACGTAACGCCGACGGGTCTCTCTCACGAGCTTCGCCGACGGTGCGGTGTGAACACCGACCGACGACACGTCGACTTCGACGCCAGCCTCTGTCTCGGTGATCGTACCGGTGAGTATCTCGACGATTCCCGACGGCTGGCTCAGTACCAACTCGATTGTGCCATCACCCTGCGGTCGGAAGTAGCCAGCCTCGGCATGTAAGGGCAGGCCCGACTCGCGCTCCCTGGTGCGCTGATTCATCGCCACAAAAGGCTTGCCGACGTGACCGAACACCAATATCTCGCCATACGAGAACGAATCGATGGTGGGGTAGGCGCCCTCTCCCGATCCCTGCCACTCACCAAGCAGCGGGATCAGCGTCGCGTTCAACGGATGCAATTCAAGATCCGGCATGGCCGCACCCTAACCCACCGAGAAAACGGGCCCAGCCCCCGCACAATGCGAGGGCCGAGCTTCGGTTCTATAGGAACAGCGAGCTTTCTCTGGTCTCAACTGCCTCCTGGAGACTTTCGAGCGTTCGGCTCAGAAGTCCATGTCCGGCATACCTGGGGCGCCACCCTCGTCGGGGGCGTCGGCGATGACGGCCTCGGTCGTGAGGAATAACGCAGCGATCGACGCTGCGTTCTGCAGCGCTGAACGGGTCACCTTTGCAGCATCGATGATGCCTGCCTCGACCAGGTCGATGTACTCGCCCGTGGCCGCATTGAGGCCATTATTGCCATCGAGGTCGCGAACGCTGTTCACCACCACCCCACCCTCCATGCCGGCGTTGACGGCGATCTGGGTGAGCGGACCCTCGAGGGCACGGGCGACCATTCGGGCACCGACCCGAGCATCAGCATCATCAATCGAGTCGACCATGGCGTTGACCGCAGCCTGAGCCCGGATCAGCGTGGTGCCACCGCCGGCGACCACGCCCTCTTCGATCGCGGCCTTGGTGGTGCTGACCGCGTCTTCGATGCGGTGCTTCTTCTCCTTGAGTTCCACCTCGGTGGCAGCGCCAACCTTGAGAACGGCGACGCCACCCGACAACTTGGCCAGGCGCTCCTGGAGCTTCTCGCGGTCGTAGTCGGAGTCGGTGTTCTCGATCTCAGCCTTGATCTGGGCGATGCGACCGTTGACATCGGCACCGTCGCCAGCGCCCTCAACGATGGTCGTCTCATCCTTGGCGACCACGATCTTGCGAGCGGACCCGAGCATGTCGAGGCCGATACCGTCAAGCTTCAGGCCGACCTCTTCACTCACGACCTGACCGCCGGTAAGGATCGCCATGTCCTGCAGCATCGCCTTACGGCGCTCGCCAAAGCCCGGGGCCTTGACCGACACCGAGGTGAAGGTGCCACGAATCTTGTTGACAACGAGGGTGGCGAGGGCTTCGCCCTCGACGTCCTCGGCCACAATCAGCAGTGGACGGCTCGACTGCATGACCTTCTCAAGAACCGGCACGAGCTCACGCACGTTGCTGATCTTCGAGGCCACGAACAGGATGTACGGGTCGTCGAGCACGGCTTCCATGCGCTCGGCGTCGGTGACCGAGTAGGGCGAGATGTAGCCCTTGTCGAAGCGCATTCCCTCGACGAAGTCGAGCTCAAGACCAAATGTCTGGCCCTCTTCGACAGTAATCACGCCGTCCTTACCGACCTTGTCGATCGCATCGGCGATAGTGGCACCGATCTCGGCGTCGGCTGCGGAGATTGCAGCGACGTTGGCGATCTGCTCCTTGTTCTCCGAGACGTCCTGGGCGTTTTCGCGAATGGAGTCAACGGCGGCTTCGACGGCGGCCTCAATCCCCTTCTTGAGGCTCATCGGGTTTGCGCCGGCGGCCACGTTGCGAAGACCCTCGCGCACCATCGACCAGGCGAGGACGGTGGCGGTCGTGGTGCCGTCACCGGCGACGTCGTCGGTCTTCTTGGCGACTTCCTTGACGAGCTCGGCACCAATGCGCTCGAAGGGATCCTCGAGCTCTATTTCCTTGGCGATCGAGACACCGTCGTTGGTAATCGTGGGGGCACCCCACTTCTTCTCGAGCACGACATTGCGACCCTTGGGGCCGAGCGTGACGCGCACAGCGTCGGCGAGCTGGTTCATGCCCGCTTCGAGGCCACGACGGGCCTGCTCATCGAACTGAATGGTCTTGGCCATCATTCCTCCGGAGGACGGTTGAGGGGCGTTGGCACTCTCGTGCCTCGACTGCTAATTCAACCGCGGCAGGTCCCGAATCGCAACCCAACGATCACCGATCAGCCACCAGCGACTGCAGGCACGACCGAGACAACGGAATCAGGACCGAGCAGCGTCTCCAGCCCGTCGAGCGTGCGGCACTCAGCCTCACCGACGAAGACATTGACGAAGCCGTACAGGCGGCCCGCTTCGTCGATGATCCGGTCCGCAAGGTCCGGGTGCTCGGCCGCAACTGCACGAATTGCTGCGCCGAGATCCTCAGCCGCAACGCCGATCTCCGCTGCGCCGCCGGCAAGCGGACGCAGCGTGTTTGGGATCCGGAGAAGGGCCACCGCCGCTGATGGTAGCGGCCAAGCATGAGGCGGACGACATGGGCGAGCAGGCCATTGGGGCCATTTCGACAGAAAATGGTTCAGTCGACGGAACTTGGTGACGACACCTCACCTAGCACGCAGCTTTCACCACCCGAGGTTCTGTATGCCCACTGATACCGCTCTGCTCAACGACCGGCTGAGCGAACTCGTTGCCTGCCTGAGCGGCAGCCCCGAGATGGTCGTTCGGGATGTGGTCGAGCAGTCGATGAACAAAGACAGCCAGGCCGATGCACTCCGCCACGTCGCCGCTGCGCTCGTGAAGCTGCGCCGCGACGACGAGCGCCAACGAGTCCACTCCCTCGCCTAGCCGACCGTCCTTGCCCCTCATGCGGTCGTACAATTGCGACATGACGACGGAGCAACCCGCACCAACAGGCCCATCGCTTCCTGCCCAGATCTTCATCGGTGCCGTCGTGTTGCTCATCGTCGTGCTGCTGATGCGCTGGATCCTCTTCACGATCCTCGGGACGCTCCGGTTCATCTTGATCGTCGTCGCGATCGTCGCCGCCGGCTTCTGGGCCATCACGGCGAAAGGAAACCGCTGACTGCCTCAGCGACACAGTCCGCCGTCTCGGCCATTGCCCGATCGGCGCCGTAGGTGTCGCTGAGGTCGATCCAGCCCACGCCCCGCTCATCAAGGCGAGCCCGGACGTCAGCGTCGATGACACCACCGACGACGAGTGATGCTCGCGCCGCAGCCCGGCCGAAATCCACAACCGCACCCACGACCTTGCCATCGAAACTGGTGGCGTCGACACGGCCCTCACCGGTGATGACAAGATCGGTAGCTTCGATCTGTTCGTAGAGCTCCACGGCCTCCGCGATCAGCATCGCCCCGGACTCGATCCGCGCTCCGGCAGCCACCAACCCCCCGGCGAGACCCCCTGCCGCCCCTGCACCGGGACACTCGGAGATATCGACGCCATGTTCGTCCTTGTAGACCTCAACCAATCGCTCGAGGCGAGCGGACAGCAGCCTGACCTGCGCCTTCGACGCCCCCTTCTGGGGGCCGAAGACACGTGCCGCGTCGGTGAACTGCGTCTCGACGTCGCACGCAACGACGAGGTCGACACCCTTGAGCCGCGATGGAGCTGGCAATGCGCGCAGCGCCCCAAGTCCACCGTCGGTGGTCGCAGACCCGCCGAGGCCGACAATAATCTCGGCCGCACCGGCTTCGACAGCCCGGGCGATCAGCTCGCCCGTCCCAGCCGTGGTGGCCTCCATCGGATCGTTGCCGTCAGCACCGCCAGCGAGCAGCAAGCCCGACGCCTCGGCCATCTCGATCACCGCACGCCCGCGCGAAAGGCGCCAGCCCGCATCAACCGCGGTGCCGAGCGGACCGGTGACCGCCGTGGTGCGGTTCGCGCCACCGAACGCGGCCAGCGTGCCTTCACCACCGTCAGCCATCGGTTGGACTGCGACGTCATACCCGGGCGCGCCGGCCGTCACTGCCGCGCCGAACCCGACGGCGTCGAGCGTGCCGCGAAACTTGTCGGCGCAGGCGAGCAGGCGCATCCACCCATCCTGCCCGAACTCCCGTTGCTCATGGAACCGCGCCGGTTGTTCTTGTTCCTAACGCTGGTCCCACCTCGTTTGCGGAGGTCGACGGGTAGCTCGTGACCACTAGAGGTAGTGGCGGTCTGCGTGGGGCGCGGGCACCGCTCGTTGCGGGTACCGACGCGACCTCGATCGCAGTTCGACTGGCCGACCGCGAACGACCTTGACGACGTGCGGCGTCAGCTAACCAGGGGTCGACCCGGCACGATTACAAGCCACTACGACTCTGCATCAGTGTTTCCAGCACGTTGGGAATCCCCTGAGAAGGAAGCACCTGATCAGGAGTGGCCGTGTGATCGCAGCGGGTCCGCCGTCGAGGTCCCCGAGCAGTCCAGACCGCGTGGGGGATCACCTGCACGCCGCCACTGGATGTTTGCCTCGGCTCGGTCAGCCAAGCACTCGATCGGAGCCAAGGACGACGAAGATGTGGAAGCCCTCGACCTGGCTGGCGTCGGCAAGCAACGCACCGGGATCTGTTGCGGCCCGCAGTACCGCACCGGTGGCGCCGAGTTCGATGGCGACAGCTTCGGCCTCAAGGGCGTAACCGTCGATGTAGTACACAGCCGAGAGTTCGGTGTTGGCCGCTGCGTTGACTGCCACGGTCACGAACCCGGCCGTTGTGAGCAGCTGGGCCTGCTGACCGGCGAGGCCCGAGACGCCGACGCCATTGGCGACCGCCACCTTGACTTCGCCCAGCGGGCGGGTGGTGGGCGTCACCGGCGTGGTGTCCGTAGTGCTGGTCGTATCGTCGCCCGAACCGTCATCGACCGCAGGGTCCTCGCCACTGTCGTCACCCGAGCTATCGCCGGCATCGGCATCGTCGCTGCCGTCCGACGATGCGCCGTCGGCACCGTCGTCGTTCGACGCGTCGTCGGTGGCGGTGACCTCTCCTGAGCTGTCGCCTCCGACGCCGCCTTGCCATAGCAGCAGGAAGCCAATCACGACCGCAACAGCGATCAGCGCAAGTCCCTTGCTCGCGGCGTTACCGGTGGACTGCGCGAACGATGAATCCGAAGCGGCGTAGCGTCCGTGGGTGGTCATCGGCTGTGAAACTCCCTCATCGAGACGTCGCCCAGCGACGTTCATTCCCGACAGCATGACAGATTCAGCGGCCGCGGCGGCGCCGCGACCTCTAGCCTGACTCTGTTCGCTCCGTTTTCGGGGCCTCGCCCGTGTAGCTCAGTTGGTAGAGCAGCTGTCTTGTAAACAGCAGGTCGCAGGTTCGACTCCTGTCGCGGGCTCCAGTCAAACGCCGCCAGCTTCGCTGCGGCGGCGGGTGATTTCGTAAACAGCGACCGCCGCCGCGTTGCTGACATTGAGGCTGTCGAGCACGCCTGCCATCGGGATGCTTGCGACGGTGTCGCAGCGTTCCCGAACTAGTCGGGACAGGCCGGGGCCTTCAGCGCCGAGTGCGAGGGCGATCGGTTCGTCGGCGACGGGCAGATCGAAGAGGCTGCGATCACCACCGGCATCAAGGCCGGCCGTCCAGATGCCGTTCTGCGTCAAGGTCTTCATCGCCGCAGGCAAGCCGCCGACAACCGCTATGCGCAGGTGTTCGATCGCGCCTGCCGCCGTCTTCGCAACGGTGGGCGTGATGTGCGCAGCACGGTGCCGAGGAAGAACCACGCCGGTTACACCTGCGCACTCTGCGGTTCGCAGAATTGCCCCGAGGTTGCCTGGGTCGGTAATGCCGTCGAGTAACAGCAAGAACGGCAGTGTCCCGTCACGTTCGGGATCGAGCAGTTCCTCCAGTGGGGTGGATCGAAGCGGCTGCGCCATCGCCAGCACCCCCTGAGCCCCCTCGGTGCGGGTCATCGACTCGAACTTGTTGCGCGAGAGTTCGCGCAACGTCACCTTCTGCTCGTCGGCCAGATCGATGATGTCGTCGAGGATCGGTGCGGGATCGAGATCGCCGGCCAGGATCACTTCGCGCGTGCGTCGCGTGCCCGCCATGAGCAGTTCGCGGACGGCGTGACGCCCCTCCACCTGATCGCCACCAAGATGCGCATCTCCGCGCCCCTCGTCAGCGGCACGGATCGGTGTGGTCCCGCGCTGGCCATCACTGCGCCGCGGGCCGGGTCCACCTCGTCGGTTGTTCGTCGCGCCCTTGCCACCGCGCTTGGCGGCCTTCTTCGCCGGCGGACGGCTCCGCCCACCTTTCTGCCCCTTGCCTCCAGAGCCCCGATTCGAGCTGCGGCCGCTCATCGGACGATCAGGGCGACAGCCCACGCAGCGATGCCCTCACCGCGTCCTAGGGCACCGACGCCCTCGGTGCGACGCCCGGTGATCGTGACCGGCGCGCCGGCAGCTTCGGACAGGTTGGTCTGCATCAGATCCTTCACGGGAGCGAGCTTCGGCGTGTCGAGAACAACCGAACAGTCGATGTTCCCAGGACGCCAGCCTGCCTCGCGGACAGCCGAAGCGGCGCGCCGCAGGAGATCAATGCTGTCAGCACCGGCGAGCGCAGGATCGGTGTCGGGGAACATCTGGCCGATATCACTGAGTCCGGCCGCACCCAAGAGTGCATCGGCACACACGTGGGCGATCACGTCGGCATCGCTGTGGCCAGCGAGACCGGCTGCACCCTCGAATGCAACGCCGCCGAGAACGAGCACCCGGGAGGGGTCGTGGGTATGAGCATGGATGTCGAACGCTTGGCCGACCCGGAACGGGATCTCGGCGTCGGTCATGACGGGGCCTCCTCTGCGAGGGCGAGGCGGGCAACCTCGAGGTCGAACGGGGTGGTGAGCTTCACGTTGCGAGGGTCGCCCTCGACAATGACCACCACATGGCCCGCAGCCTCGACCAAGGTGGCGTCATCGGACGCATCCGCGCCCAACGCGTGGGCGGCGCGCAGCGTTTGGGCATCAAACCCCTGTGGGGTCTGGACCGCGACCAACGGGCTGCGGTCGACGGCGCCGGCTTGGGCATGACGAATCGAGTCCACGACCGGGACAGCGGGCACCACGCCAACGGCACCGTTGCGCACTGCGGCGATCACCCGCTCGTAAACGGCCACCGACGCCATCGGGCGAGCACCGTCGTGCACCAGAATCACACCACAGTTTGCTGGGACCACCGCAAGGCCATTGCGAACCGACTCCGAACGAGACTCGCCCCCCGCCACCATCACTAACTCGGTTCCTGCGGGGACGACCGGAACATTGACCGCATCAGCCGGAAGGACGACGACGACACCGTCGCTTTGGCCAGCCGCAACCGCCACCGTGCGGTCGATCACTCGAACTCCACCGAGGTCGAGAAACTGCTTGCGCGCGCCGAAGCGAGTACCTGATCCGGCTGCAACCACAACCGTCCACAC
Organism: Acidimicrobiales bacterium; assembly: GCA_029247365.1. Classification (GTDB taxonomy): domain Bacteria; phylum Actinomycetota; class Acidimicrobiia; order Acidimicrobiales; family Aldehydirespiratoraceae; genus UBA11606. The sequence goes on from JAQWLJ010000033.1 coordinate 189,090, forward strand.
CGAAGCATCCTCGATACCACTCATCTCCCCTAGTGTGGGCCGCGCTGATGTCTGACACCACCATGCTTTCATCCCTACTCCGATCGACCTTGCTGTTCGGCGAGCTCGACGACGACGTCCTTGAACGAATTGCGAGCGAAGCGATCGAACGACGCCTCCATCGTGGCGACGTCTTGTTCGCCGAAGGCGCCGAACCAGCCTCGTTGTTCGTCGTAACGTCGGGACGGATCGCGATCGCCAACAAGTCCATTGACGGCCGTGAAAGCGTCATCGCCCTGATGGAGCCAGGGGACCTCTTCGGCGAGATGGGCTTGTTCGACGGGCTGGGGCGTTCCGCCGAAGCCCGAGCCCTCGAACCCTCCGAAGCCATCGAGATCCCGTACACGCCAGTGCAGGTGCTCTATGAGGAGCGGCCGGATGAGCTCTGGAACGTCGTGAAGTTACTCGCTACCCGGCTGCGGTCCATGGACGAGGCGCTCGCCGACTCTGTGTTCCTCGATGTCACCGGTCGCACGGCGAAGCGACTCTTGGAGCTCGCCGGCGAGAGCGACGAGTTCACGCTGCCAGTCACCCAAGAAGAGCTCGCCGGGATGGTCGGCGCGAGCCGCGAACGGGTCAACAAAGCGATCGCGTCATTCGTCAAGCTCGGATGGCTCGCCCAGAACGATCGGCGCTACATCATCACCAACCGTGAGCAGCTCTCGATCCGGAGCCACTGACCGACTCGGTCAGCCCTCACTGCCCACGTCAGCCAGAGCGACCGCAGCCCGCAACGTGGGCGCTTGGAGCGTCTGCAGACCATCGACCCGCACGGTGGTTCCCTGCGGAACGATCGCCCGCCGGAACCCCATTCGGGCCGCTTCGTTGAGACGCCGATCAAGGTGGCTGACTTGGCGCAGCTCACCACCGAGGCCGACCTCGCCGACCGCGACCACATCATCGCCGAGGGGTTGACCAGACAACGACGACGCGATGGCGAGCGCCAGCGCGACGTCGGCACCGGGGTCAAAGACACGCGCGCCACCAACCGCAAGGGTGTACACGTCGTTGGTGCCGACTTGGAGACCGCATCGGCGCTCGAGCACAGCCAGCAACATGGCCAGCCGCCCCGAATCGACGCCCTGCGCAGACCGACGCGGATTACTGAGGCTCGACTGGGCGACCAGCGCCTGCACCTCCACCAGCAGCGGGCGGTTGCCGTCCACGGTCGGCACGACAGCAGATCCACTGATGCCGGTGACGCGATCGGCCAGGAAGAGCCCACTCGGGTCGTCGACCGCGGCAAGACCGGCTGCGTCCATCTGAAGCAAACCGACCTCGGTGGTAGCGCCAAACCGGTGCTTCGTCGCTCGCAGTAAGCGCAGCCCGTGATGCCGGTCGCCGTCGAACTCAAGGACGGTGTCAACGACGTGCTCGAGCACTCGAGGACCCGCCAGCGTGCCTTCTTTGGTGACGTGGCCGACGAGCAGGACCGTGGTGCCGTGCCGCTTGGCATGCGCCACCAGCCGATTGGCGCACTCGCGAACCTGAGCGACCGATCCCGGCGCCGAGGCAAGCGCGGGATCGTGCAGCGTCTGGACAGAGTCGATCACCACCACATCGGGTTTGATCGACTCGAGGTGAGCGAGGATGTGTGGGAGGGCGGTTTCGGCGACCAGCCACAGGTCATCGTGAATCGCGCCAAGCCGATCGGCACGGGCTTTGACCTGGCCGGCCGACTCCTCGCCCGAGACGTACAGGCTGACCAGCCCTGCCGAAGCAGTGGACCCAACTAACTGCAGCAACAGGGTGGACTTGCCAATACCGGGCTCGCCACCAATGAGCGTGACCGAGCCGTCGACCAGCCCGCCGCCGAGCACCCGGTCGACCTCACCAACACCGGTGGGGTGGGCGGTGGCGCCGCCATCGGTGACATCGCCGATGCGGGCCAGTTCGGACGTGGGAGGGTCGAAGGTCGCGGAGGACGGATCGCGGACATCGAGCTCTTCGACAAGGGAGTTCCACTCGCCACAGCCGTCGCAGCGACCCGCCCACTTGGCGGACTCCCACCCGCAGGCAGTGCAGCGATGAACCGATCTGGTCTTGGCCATAGAGCGAACCCTAGGCGCAAGGTGTGACGTGCTCAGGCGCCGCGACTACGGAGGAGATCATCGAAGCCGCGCACAATCGTGTGATCAGTCTCAGGCGCCATCTCAGCGCTGGTGACAAACAAGCCAGTGGCAATGCCGAGCTCGCGTGCCGCGTCGAGATGTTGGACGTTGTTCGAGAGGTAGAAGCAGTCGTAGAGATCGACCGACATGGTGCGACGAGTGGCTTCGAACAGCGCGGGCTCGGGTAGGGCCGACCCCACATCGCCGCTGACCATCCAGTTCGTAACCGAACCTTCGAGCGATGCCATCCGGCGCAGCCGGTCACCCCACACACGGGGCTGGTTGCCGATTGCGGCGACCGGGAGGCGTGAGGTCGCCATCCGGTCGAGGAAGGGATGCAGACCGGGCACGAGTCGGAACGACGACAGGTAGCGGGTCTCGATCTCCTCGGCCATTGGGCCGAGTCCGACTTCGCTCCAGAACTCCTCAGGCGATGAACGGCCGAGGATCAACTGACGGTGCTGGTGACGGATCCGCTCGGGATCGGTGTCGGGACGCTCGGCCGTAATCAGCGGGATCAGCAGACCTTCGACCGGGTCGGAAGGGCGCACGATGACGCCATGGACGTCGACGATCAGCAGGCGGAGCAGACGGCGTCGCGGTCGGTTTGCTTCGGCTTCACGAGTGGCAGCCCGCTGCGCCCGCTGGCGTTGATCGCGACGACGGCGGCCCTTCGGCGTCCGAAGCTTCCCGACAACGAAGGTAGCGATCTGGCTCAGGACAACCAGCACGAAAAGGATCGAAGCGATGATTGCGATCAAGGCCCAGACTCTCGGCAGAATGTCATCCACCGACGCACGGGCATCGATCTGGGTGACCGGGTCGCCGTAGTTGAAGGTCCACGTCGCGGTGTCATCGGCGACCTCGCCGGTATCGGAACTGGCACCCGACGGCATGGTGACGTTGAGCGTGAGACCAAGCGCGGTAGTCAACGACGACACACCCGAGTCGGTCTCGATCCGCAGCAGCGAACGACCCAGCGGCTGCTGGTCGAGAAGCGCAGCCAACCCGTCGTCACCGAGCAGTTCAAGATTGGGCATCGGATCGACGGTCGCTGCAAAGGCATACGACGTGGTGGCTGGCCGCAGGTCGATCGGTGAGAAATCGTGCTCCTGCTCGAGCGACACGTCGGTGAACAACAGACCGTCACCCAAGATCTCGCTCAGCACCCAGCCGAGCTCGTTGGCCGACAGGAACGGCTTGGACGCCGTCAGCATGATGCCGCCATCGTCGACGACCGGGCCGTCGACGTCCCAGCCGGCATCGGTGAGGTCGTCGAAGATTAGGCTGGCTGGGTCGTCGGTGAGTAGTGAGACCGCGGTTGCGTCGGCGGCGATCGTGACCGTGACCTGGCCCGAGCCATCATCCTCGATCGCGACATCGACCGTGGTGTCGACCTGGCAGCTGGACGCGAAGAGCGTCATCAGCACTGCGGCAACGACATTCCTCGCCCGAGTCATAGCTCCTGACGCTAGACGGTCGGTGCCGCCGTGCGGTTCCACGCAGCCGATACGTATGTGATTCTCCACCGAACAACGACGTCATCGCGCCGCCAAACCGGCCAAAACGAGAACCGGCCGGGCCACGACTCGCTGGGCGAGACCGGCGCCGGCCAGTTCAAGAAAATACCTGTCAGCGGGAGCGAGCCACCGGTGGCCTACATCGTGTCGAGGGCGTCTTCGAGTTCGGGCGTCGGGGGCTCAAAGCCCTCAATAGCTCGGAAGACGATCTGCAGCTCGCCTGCCTCGTCGGGTTCGACATCGACAATGATGATCTCACCGGCGCGGAAGTCCTTGTAAAGGAGCTTCTCCGAAAGCGGATCTTCGACCATTCGTTGGATCGCACGACGAAGCGGACGGGCACCGAGCGCCGGGTCGTACCCCTTGACGGAAAGGTGGTCCTTGGCAGCGTCGCTCAGCTCAAGACCCATGCCTTGGCCGGCCAGCTGTTCGGCCGTGCGGGCGATCATCAGGTCGACGATCTGGCGGACCTCTGGCTGGCTCAGCTCGTGGAAAACGATGGTGTCGTCGATGCGGTTGAGGAACTCCGGCCGGAAATGGGCCTTGAGCGCATCGTTGACCTTCTCCTTCATCCTCTCGTAGTTGATCGCCTCATCGGCCTTAGTGAAGCCGAGGTTCGCCTTGCGGAGATCCTGGGTCCCGAGGTTCGAGGTCATGATCAGCACTGTGTTGCGGAAATCGACGGACCGGCCCTGCGAGTCGGTGAGGCGCCCCTCCTCAAGAATCTGCAGCAGCGTGTTGAAGACGTCAGGATGGGCCTTCTCGACCTCATCGAACAGCACGACGGAGAACGGCTTGCGGCGCACCTTCTCGGTGAGCTGACCACCTTCGTCGTACCCGACATAGCCAGGGGGCGAGCCGATGAGGCGGCTGACCGTGTGCTTCTCTTGATACTCCGACATGTCGAGGCTGATAAGCGCCGACTCATCGCCGAACAGGAATTCGGCGAGCGTCTTGGCGAGCTCGGTCTTCCCGACACCAGACGGGCCGAGGAAGATGAATGAGCCGGACGGCCGCTTCGGATCCTTCAGGCCAGCACGAGTGCGGCGGATCGCCTGGGAGACCGCTTTGATCGAGTCTTCCTGGCCGATGACCCGCTTGTGCAGTTCGTCTTCCATACGCAGAAGCTTGGCGGTCTCCTCTTCGGTGAGCTTGTAGACCGGAATGCCAGTCCAAAGCGACAGGACCTCGGCGATCGCTTCTTCGTCGACTTCATCGAACAGGTCGAGACCGGAGGCCTTGGCCTCTGACTCCATCGACTCGCGGCGAGCGAGGAGTTCCTTTTCCTTGTCGCGGAGACGGCCTGCCTCCTCGAACTGCTGACCTTCGACCGCCTCTTTCTTCTGGCGAACGACGTCGGCGATCTCGGCCTCGAGCTCCTTGTACTCCGGCGGAGTCTCCATGCGCTTGATGCGCAGACGAGAGCCCGACTCATCGATCAAGTCGATCGCCTTGTCGGGGAGGTGACGGTCGGAGATGTAGCGGTCGGCAAGGTTGGCCGCAGCGACGAGCGCTTGGTCGGTGATCGTGACTCGGTGATGGGTCTCGTAACGATCACGCAGGCCCTTAAGGATCTCGATCGTGTGTGCGACCGATGGCTCCTCGACAACGACCTTTTGGAACCGACGCTCGAGGGCAGCGTCCTTCTCGAGGTGCTTGCGGTACTCATCGAGGGTCGTGGCACCGATGGTTTGGAGTTCGCCGCGGGCGAGCATGGGCTTGAGAATCGATGCGGCGTCGATAGCACCTTCGGCGGCGCCGGCACCGACGAGCGTGTGAATCTCATCGATGAACAAAACGATGTCACCGCGGGCTTTGATCTCCTTCAAAACCTTCTTCAGGCGCTCCTCAAAGTCACCGCGGTAGCGGGAGCCAGCGACCAATGCCCCCAGATCGAGGGTGTACAGCTGCTTGTTGTGCAGCGTCTCGGGGACAGTGTCGTCGGCGATCGCCTGGGCCAAACCTTCGACGATGGCGGTCTTGCCGACGCCGGGCTCGCCAACGAGCACCGGGTTGTTCTTGGTACGCCGGCTGAGAATCTGCATGACTCGCTCGGTCTCGCGGCTTCGACCGATGACCGGATCGAGCGACTTTTCTCGAGCGGCCTGGGTGAGGTTGCGACCGAACTGGTCGAGCACGAGCGAGCCCGACGCGTCGCCGGCAGTGGACCCGCCAGCGGTGGCGCTGGCCTTCTCGCCAGAACCGGAGCCCGGACCGCCGTCGCCACCAGAACCTGAATAGCCGGACAGAAGCTGAATGACCTGTTGGCGCACGCGGCTGAGATCGGCGCCGAGCTTGACGAGGACTTGCGCAGCAACGCCCTCACCCTCGCGAATGAGGCCAAGAAGAATGTGCTCCGTGCCGATGTAATTGTGGCCGAGCTGCAGTGCCTCGCGGAGGCTCAACTCGAGGACCTTCTTGGCCCGCGGTGTAAAGGGGATGTGGCCGCTGGGCGACGAGCCTCCCTGGCCGATGATTTCTTCGACCTGGTTACGAACCGCTTCGAGGCTGATGCCCAACGACTCGAGGGCCTTGGCTGCGACACCTTCGCCCTCGTGAATGAGGCCGAGCAAGATGTGCTCCGTGCCGATGTAGTTGTGGTTCAGCAGGCGCGCTTCTTCCTGCGCCAGCACCACCACTCGTCGAGCCCTGTCCGTGAACCGCTCGAACATCGGGTTGTCCTCCCTGAGGTTGGGGTCGAAGCTACGGGCCGGACTGGCCCGTTCGACGAGTGTACCGGTGCGTATCGGGCTGGGGCCGTCGACGGACCGACATGATCGTTTGGTTTTTATCTGTCATCGGCAGAGTCACCACCGATTTCACGCAATCATTACAACGGACACTCGTAGCGACACGGATGCGTGGCATCAGGCACACCAGCAGATATGGCCGATCGTTGGAGGATCAGCGTACCCTTTGGACAATGGGCCACCCGCTCGCGATCCTTCCACCGATGATGGACGATCTCGCTCGAACTGAGCAAGAACTCCTGCGCGTTGTAGCCGCAGATGGTGACTTCTTGACCGAAATCGCTGGCCACCTGATCAAGGCCGGCGGAAAGCGCGTGCGTCCGGGGTTCGCGATGGCCGCTGCGGCGGCGCTCGACTTCTCTGGGGCACCCGCCACGCTCGACGTGATCCGCGGCGGCTGTGCGGTCGAACTTGTCCATATCGGTTCGCTCTACCACGACGATGTCATGGACGACGCAACAACCCGCCGAGGTGTGAATAGCGTCAACGCCGAGTGGGGCAACCACAGGGCCATCCTCGCCGGCGACTATCTGCTCGGCCGGGCCTCAGAGTTGGCCGCTGCGCTCGGCACGGAAGTCGCCGGGCTGCTTGCGACCACGATCACCCTGCTCTGCGACGGCCAGATACAGGAGCTCCAAGCGCAGTTCGACACCGACCGTTCGGTCGATGCCTGTGAGCGCTCGATCTTCGGCAAGACCGCGTCACTGCTCGGCACCGCATGCCGCATCGGCGCAATCGTCGGAGGATTGCCTCGGCCTGTCGTCGAGTCGCTCACCGAGTTCGGGCTCGCTTACGGCATGGCCTTCCAGATTGTCGACGACATCCTCGACGTCATCGCCACCGATGAAGAGGCCGGTAAACCCACCGGCAACGATCTTCTCGAGGGCATCTACACTCTGCCCGTGTTGCATGCACTTGACGATCCAGCGGTCGGGCCTGGGCTGCGCTCTCTTCTCACTGCGCAGATCACCCTCGACGAACGCGACCGTGCCCGCACCCTCATTCGCGAAACCAACGGTGTCACGATCGCTCTTGACATTGCACAAAGCTTCGCCGACAAGGCCGCCGGCGTGTTGTCGGATCTTCCCGACACGCCAGGAGCCGCCGCCCTGCGTGCTGCGAGCGATGATCTCATTGCCCGCGCCAACGCCCCGCTGCGCTGACGCCAGTGCTGGCCAGGGTGCGTCTCGAAGCTCAATCTCTTCGCTTTCGGGTTGCGCCGACGCAACGCGCGATCGCCGTCATCATCGCTGCGTCGCTCGCAGCGGCATGTTCCGGTGGCACAGCAGGTGACACGGCCGGACCGGCAACCTCTTCCTCCACCACGAACACCACGACGGTGGCGCCAACGACGTCGGCGACAGTCGAGGATGATGGGTGCGACGACTGGGCTGTGCCTAACGATCTGCCAATCGTCGACAATGCCGCGGTCACCGTGACCGCGGACAACCATCCCCTCCTCGCCGACCTGCGCGGCGAGGTCCCAGTCCGCTACGAGGCGGTTGTCGCACTGTCGGAGTCGGGTGGCCATCGGCCCGCACCTCCGCCGACCGAGCGCAACGGCGACACAGTCACCGCACTGCTTGCCGGGCTGCGGGCCAACACGACCTACACCGTCGAGGTACTGCTGCTCGAGGCCGGCTGTGCCGTCGGTCGGACCCGGCCCGTCACCGTGACCTCTGGGAGCCTGCCCAACGCACTGCCGCCGATAGTCGTCGACATGGCGCGGCCCGAGGCAATGCACGATGGCATCACATTGTTCAATCTCCTCGACATTCGCGAGGGGTTCGGTATCAACATCGGACGGGGTGAGGAACCACCACGCACCGGCTGGCTCGTGATGGTCGACGAGGCTGGCGAGATCGTCTGGTACCACCACACCGACCACACCATGGGCGATGCCGAGATGCTCGACGACGGCACCATCCTGGTCGAGTACAACGACACGCTCGCCAGGCGAATCGACCTACGCGGGGATGTCCTCGACGAGTGGGCCGGTTCGATCATCACCGGTCGTTACCTCCTCGACGAGTTCGGGCGGCAGGTGGTCGGCGACTCCCCGATCGTCGTCGACGTCGACTCGATGCACCACGAACACTCGCTGCTGCCCGACCGCACCCACGCGACCCTTTCAACCGAGGTGCGCATCCTCGACGGGTTCGATGAACCAGTGTGTGGCGAGGACCCCGACGAGTTCGACGGCTCATACCACCTGATCGCCGACATCGTCGTGCTGTACGACCCCGAGACCGGCGCGATCCTGAACGAGTTCTCGCTCTTCGACTACTTCGATCCGCGCGCCGACCCGGTCGCTTTTAACCTGTGCGGTTTCCCGCTTTCCTGGGTCTTTCCGAACTGGTTGTACGCGCCGATCGACCCGTTGGTGCGCGACTGGACCCACGCCAATGCCATCGAGGTCGATCCGTCGACCAACGCACTGCTTGTCTCGATCCGGCACCTCGACGCGGTGATCGCCCTGCGATGGAAGGATGATGCCGACGGCGCGGCCGGTGAACTGCTCTGGCACTCCGGGCCCCTCGGCGATCTCGAACTCCTCAACGGCGACTGGCACCGCTACCAGCACGCCCCCGAGGTCGGGCCCGGGTCGTCGTTGCTCGTTTACGACAACGGCAACCGACGTCTCGGAACGGACGGCTCACCAAACCTCTACTCCCGAGCCGTCGAGTACGTGCTCGACCCCGACGCGAAGACCATCTCGCAAGTGTGGGAATACCGGGCCGAAAAGGACGGCACGCCGTTATTCGCCGGCTTTGTCGGCGACGTCGACCGACTCGCCAACGGAAACGTTCTCATCGTTGACGGCGGCCTCAACGGCCTCGAGCCCTTCCCTGAACTGTCCGCCCGCATTATTGAGGTAATGCCCGCCGACAGCTCGGGGGGTGACCTCGTGTGGGGCCTCGAGGTGCACGGTGGGCCAGGCTGGGTCGTCTACCGAGCGGAACGGCTGCCGTCGGTGTACGGCCGATGAGCTAGACGACGCGCTCGATCCAGTTGGCAATCAACTGCCCGGCGATCGACATCGTCGGCGGAGTCATCGGCAACTCGCCAGGGGCAAACCACTGGGCATCGACGACCTCCTCGCCATCGACGACGACCTCACCGCCGGCGTACTCGGCGACAAAGCCAAGCATGAGCGAATTCGGAAACGGCCAAGGCTGACTACCGAAGTAGCGGATGTTCGTGACCCGCACCCCGACCTCCTCAAAGACCTCGCGGTGGACCGTGTCTTCCAGCGTCTCACCAGGCTCCACGAATCCGGCAAGGGTGCTGTACATCGGGATATCCCAAAGTCCGTTGCGGCCAAGCAGGCATCGACCGTCGTCGCGTTCGATCAAAACGATCACTGCCGGCGACAGTCGTGGGAACGACGTGAGCCCGCACTCGGGGCACCGCATCGCCCGCATGCCCGAGGCCAGCTCAGTCTCGAGCCCACACCGACCGCAGAAGCGGTGATCGCGAGCCCAGTCGACGAGTTGGGTCGCACGCCCGGCGATGTTCCACTCCTCGTCGGAGAGTCGGCCGTGCAGCGACCGCAAGTCGGACAGGTGATGGTCATCGGGCAGGTCGGGTTCATTGTCGTCGAGGTGCGAGGCCCAGTAGTGGACATCGCCGAGCCGGCCGAGTAGGAGGTCGCCGGGATCCCGTCCCAACAGACCTGCAGCCTCGTGTCGGTGCAACGACCGAGAACCGGTATCGCCATGGCCGCGAACGATGACCCGCGAGCGGGTCACGATGATGTGGCGGTGCTCGCCAACCTCGGGGTCGGCGCCGGTGTGGAGCGGCTCGAACATCACCGCCAGCCTGCCAGCCGTTGGCGAGGAGGACCAACAACACAGCAACCCCGACTCGCAACGAACCCATACCGAGGCAAACGGGGGGCCAGATCATCGATGAACCACTCGAACCTTGTGGGCAGGTGATCACAGGTCAGCAAGGCCGGCGTGATCGAGCGCCGAGCAGCCTACGACTGGGATCTGGTCGCGGCCGACCTGCTGGCTCTCTGCGAGGATCTCGTCCCCTAGCGAGCGAGCAGACGAATCCGCCGAGCGGCCATCAGCTGAAGCCGGCCACTACTCCTCTTCGTCGACCAGCTCGCCATCAGCAGCACCGCTGACCTGCTCGGGCTTGAGCGTGGGGAACAGCACCACGTCACGGATGGTGGTGGTGCCGGTCAACAGCATCACCAAGCGGTCGACACCGACGCCGAGTCCGGCCGTGCCGGGAAGCCCGTACTCGAGCGCCCGCAGGTAGTCCTCGTCGACCACCATGGCTTCGTCATCGCCAGCATCGCGGTCGGCTTCCTGCGCCTCGAAGCGTTCCCGTTGGATTGCCGGATTGGTCAGCTCGGAGAAGCCGTTGCACAGCTCCCGGCCTGCAACGATGGCCTCGAACCGCTCGGCGTATCCGGGCCGCTCCCGGTGCTCCCGAGACAGCGGCGACACCTCGATGGGGTAGTCGGTGACGTACACCGGACCCCACAGCTCGGCTTCACAGGTCTTCTCGTACAGCTCGAGAATGAGCTTCCCAGGGCCGTAGTGAGCCTTGGTGTCGACCCCGAATGTCTCGCAGATGGCGCGCAGCTCGTCGATCGGCGTGTCGAGGCTGACCTCAACGCCGGCGTGCTCGGCGATCAGCTCCTCCATAGTGGCGCGACGCCACGGCGTCGAGAGGTCGACCTCGCGACCGTCGTACTCGATCGTCGTCGTACCGAGGACTTCGGTGGCGATGCCAGCGACGAGTTCCTCGGTGAGCCGCATCATGTCAGCATGGTCGGCATACGCCCAGTAGAGCTCAAGCATCGTGAACTCGGGGTTGTGCCGCGTCGACATGCCTTCGTTGCGGAACACCCGGCCGATCTCAAAGACCCTCTCCATGCCGCCGACGACGAGCCGCTTCAGGTAGAGCTCGGGCGCGATGCGGAGATAGAGGTCCGCGTCGAGGGCGTTGTGATGGGTGACGAAGGGTCGGGCGAGCGCGCCACCGGGAATTGGGTGCAGCATCGGAGTCTCGACTTCGACGAAGTCCTGGTCGTGCAGAAGTCGGCGCATCGACGCCACGATCTGGCTGCGCTGGGTGAAGGTCTGGCGGGCTTCATCGGTGACCCACAGATCGACGTACCGCTGCCGGTAGCGGGTGTCGGGATCAGAGATGCCGTGCCACTTGTCGGGGAATGAGCGCCCCGCAGACCCGAGCACGGTCCATCCGTCGACGCGGACGCTGAGTTCGCCGCGCCGAGTCATCATTACGATCCCGGTAACAGCGATCCAGTCGCCGATCGATAGCCCTGTGAAACCGTCGAACTCTGGCGTCGACTTCGCCATCGCGAACAGCTGAATTCGACCGCTCGAGTCCTGCAGGGTGCCAAAAGCGAGCTTGCCCTGATCACGCCGCAACATGAGGCGGCCGGCAATTGTGACCACGGTGTCAGTCTCGGTGCCAGCCTCGAGGTCAGTGTGCGCGTCGACGATCTCCGAGACGGAGTGCGTGACGTCGTAGCGATAGGGAAAGTCGGTCATCAGAGGTTTCGGTTATGCACGATCCGGAGACCGTGGAGGGTGAGGAATGGCTCAACGTGTTCGATGGTGCCGGACACCGGTGAGATGAGGTGGGCCAGTCCACCGGTCGCCACGACGTTGATCTCGCCAAGCACATCGGCGAACCGGTGCACCATGCCGTCGATCATCGCCGCGAAGCCATAGACGGTACCGCTCTGGATCGACTCGACCGTTGACTTCCCGATCACGCTGCGCGGCTCGAGCAACTCGACCGCTCGCAGCGCGGCTGCGCGACCGAACAGCGCGTCAAGACTGATCTCGATACCGGGGGCGATCGCACCGCCGAGAAACTCACCGTTCTCACTGATGACGTCGAAGTTGTTGCCGGTCCCGAAGTCGACGACGACCGTCGGTCCGCCGTACAGGTCGTAAGCCGCGACCGCATTCGCAATACGGTCAGCGCCAACCTCCTTCGGATTGTCGTAGAGGATCGGCATACCGGTCTTGACTCCGGGTTCGATCACGATCGGCTCGAACGGCAGATAGCGCATCACCATCTGCCGGAGGCTTGCAAGGACGCGGGGGACACCCGAACAAATCGCGGCGCCGGTCAGGTCGTTGTCGAAGTCAACACCTGCAGTGTCGAGCAGCGAGCGCACCAAGACCGAGTACTCGTCGGCGGTGCGTTCGTGGTTGGTCGAGAGTCGCCAGTGGTCGACGAGGCCGACCCCCGCCCCCTCGCCATCGTCGGCACCGGGGTCGTAGAGACCCAGGACGGTCTGGGTGTTACCGACATCGATCGTGAGAAGCACGCCGAAAATCTACCGGACCAGACGCACTGCTCAGCCGAGAGCGACTCAGCTCAAGCCGCGGCTGTCCTGTTTGAGCGCCAGATCAACCGAAACTGCGGACGCGATAACGAGCGATCGCATCGGATCGGCCAACGGGGCGTGGATCTGGAGGACGTAGTTGTCGGCCGTGGTGAACAGAGTCTTCATCGCCCCCTCCCAAGTCTTGGTGATCCGAGCGATCTCGTTGCCCTGCTCGTCCTGCAGGTTGAAGTTCCACGCCCGCCAGTTCTCGCCGTTGAGCGAGCCGATGGTGTCGCCCCCCACCTCGAGTGAAAAGCGGATCTTGCCGATCATGTTCTGCTGCACGATCGAGCCAACCGCGTTGCCCGCACCGTCGGCGATGTGGATCTTCGACTTGAAGAACTTCGCCGGGCGGGTGACGGTCAGCACGATGTTGTTGGCCATGTCGACCAACTGCAACGAGTGGGTGAAGAACTGGTCGATGTTGCCAAAAAAACGCAAAAGCTTCTTTGCAGCGGTCTGACCCACCTGACGGATGGCCCCGATCTGGGTGCCGTTCTGGTCGTAGATCGCGTACTCATTGTTGAGCTCGATCAGCTTGGCCTTCTGGTTCACCACCAGGACTGGCTGCTCGAGAATCCCACTGCTGGCCCCAGGACCGACGACCCCCGCCTGTTCAGCGACCTGATTCTGGACCGTCTCGGCGGTCTGCCCGGTGGTGGGTAGGGGCGCACCTGCGGTCAGCGGATCCACACTCTGCCGGCCGTGGCTCGCGACATTGTCGGTCCACTTGAGGCCGTCCCAGTACCGATGCTCGTGTTGACCACCGGGATCCGGATACCAGTCCGCCGGATGATCGCTCAACGAGATTCCTTCGGCGATGCGACGAACACGGGGATCGTGCGCCCTGCTTCGGTCGCGCTAACCGCATAGTCGGTATACGGCGGATAGACGGCTTCACCGCGGGCGTACCACACAGCCCGCTCATCACCGTCGACTTCGCAGATCGTGTAAACACCCGGCGCAGGGCCATCCTGCAACTCGATCTCGTCGGTCTCGAGCAAGTTGAAGTACCAGCCCGGGTGGGCCGGTGCGCCCCCCTTCGACGCGATGAGTGCGTACTCGCCCTCATGCTCGACCCGCATCAGCGGCACCTTGCGGACCTTGCCGCTCTTGTGCCCCATCATCGTGGTGACGATGATCGGCATGCCGGTATCCATCAGTGTGTTGGCCTCGGTGCCACCCGACGCCTCATACCTCGCAACCTGATCACTGACCCAGCCCCAGGTGCTCGGCTCGTAATCGCCTTCGATGCTCATGTCAGATCCGTTCGATGATGATGGCCGGAGCCATGCCGCCCGCAGCGCACATGGTGATCAGGCCAAGCTGCTTGTCCTGGCGCTCAAGCTCGTCGAGGGCCGTGTTGATGAGGACCGCACCGGTCGCGCCAATCGGGTGACCGAGCGCCATGGCGCCGCCATTGATGTTGACCTTCTCGCGGTCGACATCGAGATCACGCTGGAACTTCTCCGACACGACAGCGAACGCCTCGTTGATCTCGATCACGTCAATGTCGTCGAGCGTCATACCCGCCTTCTCGAGGACCTTGCGGGCGGCCGGCACCGGCGCGTTGAGCATGAGGGTTGGATCGTCGCCCATGTTTGCCATGGCCACGATCCGGGCTCGCGGCTTGAGACCGTGCGCGTGGACAAAGTCCGCTCCGGCCCACAGGATCGCTGCCGAACCGTCAACCACCCCCGAGCTGTTGCCGGCGTGGTGGAAGTGCTTGATGTCCACGTCGGGGTAGCGCCGGTTGATCTGTTCGCGGAACGTCTTAACGTCCTCGCTGTGGCGATAGTCGGCCACCGCCTCGAATGATGGCTGCAGCTTTGCCAGCCCCTCAAGGGTGGTGCCGGGCCGAGGAAACTCTTCTCGATCAAGCGCTACCGAACCGTCAAGGTTATGGACGGGGATCAGGCTGTTGTCGAACCGGCCCTCCCTGATTGCGGTCTCGGCCCGGTTCTGCGTGAGAACGGCGAGCGAATCGAGCGCTTCGCGGGAGATGCCTTCCATCGTTGCGATCGCATCGGCGCACACACCCTGATGGGCTTGCGGGTGAAGCTCATCGAGCACCGGGTTGGCGCCGCCCATCGGGAGCAGGCCCTTCTTCGGGAGCGACATCATCTCGGTGCCGCCCGAAATCACCAGGTCTTCGAGACCGGACTTGACCGACGCAGCGGCAATGTTGGCCGACGTGATACCCGAGCCACAGAAACGGTCGAGCGTGACGCCGCTGGCCTTAATGTCGTAGCCCGCTGCGAGGGCCGACATGCGGCCAATGTCTCCGGACTGTTCGACGACCTGCGAACTGGTCCCCCAGACGACGTCGTCGACGTCGGCCGTGTCGAATCCGTTGCGCTCTTGGAGCGCCTTCAACACTGTGGCACCGAGGTGCTGCGGGTGGAGATGGGCCAGCGAGCCCTTTCCTTGCTTGCCGACCCCACGCGGGGTACGGCACGCGTCGATGATGTACGCCTCACTCATAGCTCAAGCGTGGCACAGGGTCAGCGGTTCGGCACCATCACAGCGTCGTTGACGATCACCTAACGGCCATCACGATCAGCGATCGCGCTGACGACGCCAGCGACTGGCCTGCCCGGTACTGACGACCCGGACGGCCTTTACGACAATTCGCCCAGGGGCCCAAGCCGTCGGACGCCTTCGGCACCCGCAGCGGCATCGACGTCGTAGCCGGCCGGCAACACGTCAGGAGCCACGTCGGCAAGCGGAACCAGGACGAACGCCCGCTCGAACATACGCGCATGGGGCACGATCAACTCTGGCGGGTCGTCGACCGTCTCATCATCGACCCACAAGACGTCGACATCAAGGGTCCGAGGACCCCACCGGACCTTGCGTACCCGCTCCGCAGCTGCCTCCCGGGCTCGACACACCTCAAGGAGTTCGTAGGGCGTCAGTTCGGTGTCGAGCATCACGACCAGATTGAGAAAGGGCTCTTGGTCAGGGCCGCCGACCGGATCGGTCTCATATGCGAACGACACGTCGACGACGTCGGGGATCGTCGCAACGGCGTTGCGAAGCAACGTGGCACGATCACCCAGATTGGACCCAAGGGCAAGAAGTGCTCGCCGACAGGGGCGCCCGGTCATGCGGTAACGGTGAGCCGAATACCGCTCGACGCGAGATCCTGCGGAACCGGCGGCCGGAGCTTGCGGACCTCAATCGTTACTGCGTCAATGCGCGTATCTTCCAGGATTGCTTCCGCAACCCTCGTCGCCATCCGCTCGAAAAGCTGGAACGACTCGTTGACCGTGACGGCCTCGATCCGCGCAAGCACAGCGCCGTAGTCGATCGTGTCGGCAAGGTCGTCGGTGGTGACAGCTGCGACGTCAGCGACCATATCGACGTCGAACTCGTAGGGCTGACGTCGGTCTTGTTCTTCGGGGAGGGCACCGCAGACGCAGGCGAGCCGCAGACCTCGGAGCTGGATCACTGGCGAGTGGGCCATCTCAGTCGTCGAGATCTTCGTCGCCACCGTCGTCAATCTCCTCGGGCGGCGTGTGGGCGAAAGCGTCGACAGGGACATCGGCTGAAGCGTCGCATTTCGCGACCAGCGCAACGGTCTCGCGGGCGATTTGGCCGAGCTCGCGCTCAAACAGTCGCTCAGTGATGCTGATGGTTTGCGGTCCGTCAGGGACAAGCTCCATCCAGAGCAGGTAGGCAGCGACGAGGCCGAAGACACGCTCGCCAAGCTGATCGCGATGCACCACAAGCTTGTCCCCCGCGTTTACGTGGTCGCGGATCGACGACATCGCGCGAGTGAGGCTCAGCGGCCCGGCTGCGGGTCCGCTAAAGGGCACGTGATGGAACGGAACGCCCATCTCCTCGTAGTTGTGCAGGTTCGCGTTCGAACCACACAGCGACATGACGAAATCGAAGTCGTTCTGGCGAAGCCAGATAATCTCTTCCTGTCGACGGACCTTGCGATGGTTCGATCCGTGCCCTCCAGGCCGCTCACAAACCGCCACCTGGTCCTTGAGCACCCAAGTGAAGTTGCGCGGCTCGATACCTTGCGCCCACTTGCCTCTCATTGAGCAATCACCCCCACGGCGTGGACGGTAGCCCGCACATCATGAACTCGGACGAGGTCAGCCCCCAAAAACCCACCCCATGTTGCGATTGCGAGCGATGCCTCGAGGCGATCATCGATCGGAACCGGTTCGTCGAGCCCATCGCTACGGGAATGCAGGCGGCCCAGACTTCCTTTGCGGCTCACTGCGACAACCGTCGGCGCGATGGCGATGAAGACATCGAGGTTTGCGACCAGTTCGAGGTTCTGGTCGAACGTTTTGCCGAAGCCGATACCCGGATCGATCCAGATCTTGCGAACGCCGGCGGCCCTCCCCCGCCCGGCCGCATCGGCCAGGAAGTCGGCGATCTTGCCGACCACATCGTCGGGGCAGGTGTCATCCGTCATGGTCTGGCTCGGTCCGTTGGCGTGCATGGCGATCCAGCCCATGCCGTTGTGGGCGGCGACGTGTTCGAGCGACGCCGTGACGTCGTTAAGGATGGTGGCTCCGGCCGCAGCGGCCGCATCAGCTACCGAGGCCTTGTTGGTATCGATCGAGATCAGGGTGCCAGGCCGCTCTGCGACGATCCCTTCGATGACCGGGATGGCGCGAGCGATCTCGGTCGCCTCGGCGACCGGGGTTGCTCCGGGGCGGGTTGACTCGCCCCCGACGTCCAGAAGGTCGGCACCGTCGTCGAGCAGTGCGAGCCCGTGGGCGATCGCAGTGTCGATCGTGTCATGGTGGCCGCCATCGCTGAAGGAGTCGGGCGTGACGTTGACGACACCCATCACCTTCACGTTGCTCAGCGTCCTTCGATGAAGCGCATCGCCTCGGCGCGCGTGGCAACGTTCTCGCGAAAGATGCCGGTCACCGAGGAGGTGACTGTGGAGCTTCCGGCCTTCCGGACGCCGCGCATCGACATGCAGAGGTGTTCGGCCTGGATCACCACGAGCACACCGCGCGGGGCGAGCGTACTCTCCATCGCTTTGGCGATCTGGTTTGTGAGCCGCTCCTGAACCTGTGGACGCTTGGCGAACCCGTCAACGAGACGAGCGATCTTCGACAAGCCGGTGACGTAACCGTCATCGCCTGGGATATACGCAACGTGGGCGACGCCGAGGAACGGAATCAGGTGGTGCTCGCACAGCGAGTAGAGCGGGATATCGCGGACCATGACCATTTCGTCATGGTCAGCCTCGAACTGGGTGAAGAGATGCTCGGAGGGCTCCTGATGGAGCCCCGAGCAGATCTCGGCATACATGCGAGCAACGCGAGACGGCGTATTGAGCAGGCCGTCGCGATCAGGATCTTCGCCGATCGCAATCAGGATCTCACGCACGGCGGCGGAGATGCGGGCCTGGTCAACCTCGGGCGCGTGGACACCCGGGATGAGGGGCTTGGGGGAAACCAACTCGGACATAGCCCTGAGTTTATCTGGGCCGCCACCCGCCTTGTCAGGCGGGCTCAAACACGTGGATCGCATCGAGCTCGCGGTAGTGCTCCGCAACGTCAAGCCCATAGCCAACGACAAAATCGGAAGGGATCGGGAAGCCGAAGTACTTCGCGCCACCATCCTGCGCGCCCTCGCGCACCAGTAGGGCGCAGATCTCGAGGCTCGCTGGCTTGCGATCGCCAAGGACCTGAGTGAGGTATTTAAGGGTCAAACCCGAATCGACAATGTCCTCAACCAGGATGACGTCTCGACCTTCGATGTCGGTCTCGAGGTC
The DNA here is from genome assembly GCA_029247365.1 of Acidimicrobiales bacterium. Taxonomy (GTDB): domain Bacteria; phylum Actinomycetota; class Acidimicrobiia; order Acidimicrobiales; family Aldehydirespiratoraceae; genus UBA11606. The sequence goes on from JAQWLJ010000033.1 coordinate 207,656, forward strand.
CTTGACGATACGGACCACACCACTCGATGACGTTCCTGAGCCGTATGACGACACCGCCATGAAGTCGATCTCGACCGGCAGGTCGATCGAGCGGGCGAGGTCGCTCATGAAAACGAATGCCCCCTTCAGCACGCCGACGAGGAGCGGCTGACGCCCCTGGTAGTCCTCGGTGATTCGCGCGCCGATCTCAGCCACCCGGGCAGCGAGGTCATCAGCAGCGATCACGACACGACCGATCGAGCCGGCAGGAATCGACATGGCGCCGACCGTAGTCGGCTGCGGCTCAACCCGCTGAACGACTCGTTCGACACGTCGATGCCATCTCGCTGCGAAATGAACTCAGTCAGAACGACGCTCGCCTAGACCTCGTCGGCCCCCTCAACCACGACCACCGCGATCACCAGCACCGGTCCAATCAGTCTGACGGCGGCGGCGCCACCATCCATGCCTCGCGCTACCGCTCCACGCCGGCGACACGAGTTGCCAGCTGGCGGCAACCCACGGTGGCTCTGCGGCAGCGCGGCAGCTCGCCGGTCCAGCCGCACCACCACACCGAGGGAAGACAAAAACGACAACGGTCCCGGGCCGAAGCCCAGGACCGTTGGTCGAATCAGCTCATGTGAACGCTGGAATCACAATCCCTCGTGGGGATGTGATGCCCAGGGCGTCACATCATGCCCATACCGCCCATGCCACCCATCGGATCGCCACCCATCGGCATCGCCGGGGCTTCCTCGGGCTTGTCGGCGATGAGCGCCTCGGTAGTGAGGAGCAGACCGGCGATCGAGGCGGCGTTCTGCAGCGCAGCACGCGTGACCTTGACCGGGTCAATGACACCAGCGTCGATGAGGTCGACCATCTCGCCCGTGGCGGCGTCGAAGCCGTTGGAGCCAGACGCAGCCTCGACGGCCTGCACGATGACAGCGCCCTCGTGGCCAGCATTGGCCGCAATGAGCTTGGTAGGAGCCTCGAGAGCCGCAGCGATGATGCGAGCGCCGGTGGCCTCGTCACCCTCGAGCGAACCGGCCATGTCAATGACAGCAGCCCGGCTGCGCAGCAGCGCAGTACCGCCGCCGGCGACGATGCCTTCCTCGATGGCCGCACGGGTTGCGGAGAGGGCATCTTCGATGCGGTGCTTCTTTTCCTTGAGCTCTACCTCAGTGGCAGCGCCGACCTGGACGACGGCAACGCCGCCGGCCAGCTTGGCGAGGCGCTCCTGGAGCTTCTCGCGGTCCCAGTCGGAATCGGTGTTCTCAATCTCGGCCTTGATCTGGCTGACGCGACCCTCGACGTCGGCGCTGGAGCCAGCACCCTCGACGATGGTGGTGTCGTCCTTGGTGACGACGATCTTGCGGGCCGAGCCGAGCAGGCTCATATCAGCCGAGTCAAGCTTGAGTCCGACCTCTTCAGCGATGACCTGACCACCGGTGAGGGTGGCCATGTCCTGCAGCATCGCCTTGCGACGCTCGCCGAAGCCCGGCGCCTTGACAGCGACAGAGTTGAAGGTGCCACGAATCTTGTTCACCACGAGGGTGGCGAGGGCCTCGCCCTCGATGTCCTCGGCGACGATCAGCAGTGGCTTACCCGACTGCATGACCTTCTCAAGAACCGGCAGGAGATCCTGCACGTTCGTGATCTTGCCCTGGTTGAACAGGATGTAAGGCTCGTCGAGAACCGCTTCTTGGCGCTCGGCGTCAGTGACGAAGTACGGCGACAGGTAGCCCTTGTCGAACTGCATGCCCTCGACGAAGTCGAGATCCATGCCGAAGGTGTTCGACTCTTCAACGGTGACGACGCCGTCCTTGCCGACCTTGTCGATCGCGTTGGCGATGACCTCGCCAATCGAGGAGTCAGCGGCAGAGATCGACGCAACCTGGGCAATCTTGTCCTTGCTGTCGTCGACCTGCACGGCCTGGCCGGCGAGGTTCTCGACGGCGGCCGCAACGGCCTTCTCCATGCCCTTCTTGAGGCCCATGGGATTGGCGCCAGCGGCGACGTTGCGCAGACCTTCGCGAACGAGGGCCTGGGCGAGCACGGTCGCGGTGGTTGTGCCGTCACCAGCGATGTCGTTGGTTTTGGTCGCAACTTCCTTGACCAGCTGGGCGCCCATGTTCTCGAACTGGTCTTCCAGTTCGACCTCACGGGCGATGGAAACACCGTCGTTGGTGATGGTGGGCGCTCCGAACTTCTTGTCGAGCACCACGTTGCGGCCCTTTGGGCCGAGGGTCACCTTGACGGCGTCAGCGAGCTTGTTGACGCCCGCCTCGAGGCCACGACGGGCCTCTTCGTTGAACTTCAGGATCTTGGCCATGGATTGGTTCCTCAGCCGATCTTTGCGAGCACGTCGCGGGCGTTGAGAATCAACAGGTCTTCACCCTCGTTGCTGATTTCGGTGCCGCCGTACTTGCTGTACACGACGACGTCGCCAACGGCGATGTCCATGGGGATGAGGTCGCCACTGTCGCTGCGTCGGCCGGGGCCGACGGCGATGACTTCGCCCTGCTGGGGCTTCTCTTGGGCGGTGTCGGGAATGACGAGACCGCTTGCAGTGGTGGACTCGGCTTCGCTTGACCGCACAACAATGCGGTCTTCGAGGGGCTGCAGGCTCATTCGATCCTCCGAGATCGGGTTTGTCTTTTTGCTGGGACAAGCCGATCTCGAGGCGCTTAGCACTCGAGACCGGCGAGTGCTAAGACTAGAACGAGGAGCCCAGGATGACAACGCGACGCCTCGGTGACCGCTGCACCGAAATATCGCAATCAGCTGATTGTGGGCAGGCGCAGCGACGGATCGGCACCGACATCGAGGGGTGAGGGACCATCGGCTTGCAGGCGCCACCAGGCTGCCGCTGCGACCATCGCGGCGTTGTCGGTACACATCGCCCGGCTCGGCAGGAATGCCCGGTAGCCGTCAGCCACACACACGTCGAGCATCTTCTCGCGGAGCCGGGAGTTGGCAGCCACGCCTCCGGCAAGACAGAGACCCTTCGCGCCCACCTCGCGAGCGGCGCGACGGGCCTTGCCAACCAGGACATCGACGACAGCTTCCTGGAACGAGGCGGCGACATCGCGCACCTCGGCGTCGGGGTGCTTGCGGACATGGTTGACCACGGCCGTCTTCACACCAGAAAAAGAGAAGTCCCACCCACCATTGGCCATCGCACGCGGGAAACGTATCGCCGCCGGGTCACCCTCCATGGCGAGCTGATCGATGACCGGACCCCCCGGATAGCCAAGATCCATATATCGGGCGACCTTGTCGAATGCCTCACCTGCCGCATCGTCGAGGGTGCCACCGAGCACCCGGTAGCGAAGATGGTCCTCCATCACGATGAGCATCGTGTGACCTCCCGAGACCAACAGGATCACCAGCGGCATCTCGAGGTCGGGTTCCTCAAGGAATGCTGCATAGAGATGCGCTTCGAGATGGTTCACGGCCACGAACGGCACGTCCCACACCATCGACATCGCCTTGGCCGCAGACACGCCCACGAGCAGCGCACCGACAAGGCCCGGTCCGTGGGTGGCCGCGACCGCTTCGATCTCGCGGTCTTCGACACCGGCCTCGACGATTGCTTGCGCCACCACGGGCATCAGGAGCTCGACATGGGCGCGGCTGGCGACCTCAGGGACGACGCCGCCGTAGCGACGGTGCAGTTCGATCTGGCTCGACACAACCGACGACATCACATCACTACCGCGTGACACCACCGCAGCCGCAGTCTCGTCACAGCTGGTCTCGATGCCAAGGATGCGATCGGCGTTCATGCGCGGGCCTCCCGGCTCTCGATGTCGGTTGCCAAGCGGTCGATTCGCGACTGTGCCTCCGATGACGACAAGTCGTGCAGCCACATGATCACCGCGTCGTCGGTGGGCGCCGAGTAGTAGCCGGGGCGGATGCCGGCAGGGCTGAACCCGAGCCGACCGTAAACGCGGTGGGTGGCCCGGTCGGCGGCCCGAACTTCAAGGGTCGCGGCCTCGGCCCCGCTGGCAACACCGGCACGGAGGAGGTCGACGAGAAGTCGGGTGGCGTGACCGCGACCACGGTGCCCGGGATGGGTGGCAACAGTGGTGACGTGCAACTCATCGAGCTGTTGAAGCGTGCCCGCGTGAGCGACGACAGAGTCGTCGTCGATCACGACCATGTGACGACGGCCCGACGCCGCGAGTTCCGAACGCCACATTGCCGCACTCCACTGGTGGCTGTAGCTGACGGCGTCGATGGCGATGACAGCGTCGATATGGCGGCCAGCCATCGCTTCGATCCGGAGCCCAGTCATGCGCCCGCCTCGGTGTCCCATTTGGCCTCGGCATCAGGGCGCCGCAGATAGAGGGGCTCGATCTCGTCGGGCCGAACGAACTCTTCTCGCAGCGCTCGCGCGTGCGCGAGTGCGACCAACGAACCCGCCGACGGATGGGCAAAGCTCTCGTCGGCCACTTCGACGCCGTGGGCACTACCGAACAGGTCGGCGTGTGCGACGGCTGCGTCACCCACGACCAAGGCCGGTTCGCCATCGGCCTCGATCGCGGCGACAAGGTCGCCGGGGCGGGTGATGGCCGGTTCGGAGATTCGCTGCACGCCGCCAGGCACCCGACGGTACGACGCGTGGAAGACCTCAGCTCGACGGGCATCGATTGCGGCCACGATCTTGCGGTCGGTCAGCGCCGCAGGGAACGCCAGCAGATCAAGCGACGTGACGCCGATCATGGGAACCCGCAGCGTGGTCGCAACCGAGAGCGCAGTCGTAACCCCGACCCGGAGGCCCGTGTAGAGCCCCGGCCCAACATCGACTGCGACGGCACCGATCTCGCGCAGGGAGATGCCGGCCTGCTCGGCAATGAACTTGATCTGTGGCGCGAGCGCTTCGGCGTGGCGCCGGCCACGCGACGAATGCGCCGAGGCCAGGACACCCTCATGGCCACCGATTGCGCATCCGACCCGGGTCGTTGCGGACTCGATTCCGAGGATCAACATCAGACCACCTGCCACGGGGCGAGAGCGGCTTCGAGGTCGACCCAACGCGCCGCCCATTCCGGGCCAACACCGGTGAGTTCGAGTCGGCGGTCATCGTCGCCATCCCCCATGACGATACGGACCTCGAGGCGGTCGAGCGGAAGGACAGGCGTGAGGTTGTCGCCCCACTCGATCAGGGTCACGCCATCCTCCAACAGCTCTGGGAGGGCGAGGTCTTCGGCTTCGACGATCTGCTCGACCCGGTATGCGTCGAGGTGGTTGATGATGATGTCGCCGACATAACGGTTGGCGAGGGTGAACGTGGGGCTCGTCACCCGATCGGCGACACCGAGCGCGGTTGCGAAGCCCTGGGTGAAGTGCGTCTTCCCCGCACCAAGGTCGCCTACCAGCAGGATCAAATCGCCGTCCCGAGCCAGCCCGGCAACCGCAGCCGCGAGAAGGCGCGTTTGGTCGACGTGGTGGGTTGTACAGACGAGCATGGGGCCTCGTGTCCGTCGGACAGCTACTCCGAAAGGATACCCACCGCCTCACGGATGGCCGTTTCCATCGCAACGACCGCCGCGAGGCGCACCTCGTCGACTGGCGCCTCAACCTCACCAGTTGCCGCAGCGACGAACCCGTCGCCATCGCTGCGCATGTGGGGCGGGAACACAGCCCGGGCCAGACCGTCATGGGCTCCCTGAGCCACGAGAAAACAACCGGCCTTGTCGATCGCGGCGTTCGTCACGATGACCCCGATGACAGTGTTTGGGTCAGCCTCGGCCTCGGTGCCGGGGGGCTCGGGCCAAACCCGCTCACCGTCGAGGACGCGCACCGTGGTCGAACCGTCGTCGACGTCACCGAGCGCGTTGACGACGACGATCGCCGTAACGACCAGATCGCCCTGCTCAACGCGGTGGATACCGAGTCCACCCGGGCTCATCGCGTCGTGGCCACGCCATTTGCCAACGGTCGCGCCGGTACCGGCACCGACCGCTCCGATGGCCGGGTCATCTGATACCGCAGCGAGCGCATCACGACCCCAGGCAGCATCGGGCCGGACGGTGGAATCGCCGACTGCGAGGTCATAGAGCGACAAGCCCACAACGATTGGAACGACTGCGTCTCTGAGCTCGAAGCCGACACCGTCCGCCTCCAAGGCCTCCATCACGCCGTCGCCGGCTGCGAGCCCGTAGGCGGATCCACCCGAGAGAACGATCGCATCGAGGCGTTGCACCATCCGAGCCGGGTCGAGGAGCGCGAACTCGCGAGAGGCGGGCGCCCCACCTCGGATCTCACCGGAACCCACTGTCCCCTCAGGAAAGCGCACCACCGTGCAGCCCGTCTTGGCCTGCTCATCGGTGCGGTGTCCAACGAGCACGCCCTCGATGCCGATCTGCATGAGACCGACGCTAGACCGCTCGGACCCGTTCGAGAAGATGCTCGACCCGGCCGTCGAGTTCGGCTGCCACCATCGACCAGTCGAACCGAGCCATCGACTCGGCCAATCCGTGAGGTGAACGCTCTCCGGCAGCAATCCGGCCGACCACTTCGCGAAGCCGCACCCCGAGACCGCCCAACGAATAGAGACAAGCGGCGTGGTATTCGGCCGGAATCACTTCTGGGTAGGCGAGGGCATCGGGTACGACCGGCCACGCTCCTGCCGCCACTGCTTCGACGACTGCGATCCCGAAGTTCTCGTTGCGCGCTGCGGAAACGACCACGTCGGCTCGTCGCAGCACCTCGAGATACTCGTTGCGCGGCAGGTGGCCTCGAACCACGACGGTCTCCCCTAACTCGGCAATGAGCGGGGCGAGATCGTCGGCCTCACCACCGGTCGGGTCGCCGAGCAAGGCGACATCGCAGTCGAATCCCTGATCGATCGCAGTCCGAATCGCTCGAAGCACGCTGCCGAGATCCTTGTCATGGTGCCAGCGCTGGTTCGAGACCACGAGTGGCCGGCGCGGTCCAGCGGTGGCGACAGGACGCCGACACGCATCGACCTCGATCCCGAGATACCCGACCCACGTCTTCGACGCGACCGAAGCGGCATCGACGGGCGAGTCCATCTCATCGTCGAGCATCGCCAGTCCGTTCAACAGCGCAGTTCGGTGATACTCACTGTTGAACCAGATCTCGTCGGCGGCGACGAGACCTCGCCACTGCATCCACGCCAGCCCTGGCTCGAGCCTCTCGCCTGGTCGTCGGGGGTAACTCAGCTGGTTCTCATGCATGAACTGCACCGCTGGCACCGGGCCGAGCGTCCGGCGGCTCAGACCCAGAAACGCTGCGAGATCGAGCATGTTGGTCCCAACGACCAGGTCGGGTCGACCATGCGCGGCCACCCACTCACCCGCTCGATCAGCGAGGACTGCTGACCCTGCTCGCATGCCCCGACGCCACCGATCACCGGACCCGCCGAGCACGTGCACGTCGTGACGCGATGCCTGGCTCCACCCCTGTGCCCACGCCCGGTGCGATCCGGCGAAGAGCGGCTCGACAAGAAGGATTGTCCGCTCAGCCACGAAGCCGCTCGAGCACGCCTGGGATCGATACGAGCAGATCAGACGCAGTCACACCGACCCGACCTGACGGCGCGGCGGCATGGATCCAGGCGCCGGCCGCGGCGGCGTCGAAGGCCTCAGCGCCACTGGCCAGCAGCCCTGCGACCAGACCGGCTAGCACGTCGCCCGTGCCGGCCGATGCGAGCTCGGGACCCCCATTCGTGACCATGCGAACCGCTCCATCGGGGGACGCAACGATGGTCGTGGGCCCCTTGCGAAGCACGACCGCACCAAGGTCGACGGCAAGGTCACGGGTGGCGGCAATACGATCGGCACCACCGCCGCCACCGAGCCGGATGAACTCGCCATCGTGAGGCGTGACGATCGTCGGAGCTTCGCGGCCCCGGATCGCACCGGCGATTTCGAGCACGAGCGCCGACGCATCCAGCAGCAGCGGCTGACCACAGCCGAGAAGGGGCTCGAGCTCGCCGGGATCGCGTAGTCCTGGGCCGGCGAGTACGGCTTCGAACCGGTCGAGATCGGCCGTAGCGGTGCTCCCCCATTCAGCCGCCGGGAGCCATCGTCCCACGGCCTCGATCGGGCGATCGACGCCATTGCGCCCTGGGACGGCCACCTCGACATAGCTGGCAACCCGGCTTGCGGCGCTCGCTGCGAGCTCGACCGCCCCGGTCATACCTGTGGAACCACCGATGATCCGCAGTGCCGCCTTCCATTTGTGGTCGCCGGCTCCCCGGAACGGCGTCCACGTCGCGGCATCGGACGGCTCGACGACATGGGTTGACGCCCCCGCGACATCGAGCCCTGCGATCGGCGCGATCTGAACGCGACCGCACAGTGAACGGCCCGGCTCGTGGAGTAGCCCTGGCTTGAGCGCGACGAACGTGATCGTCTCGTCAGCGGGCTGAGGGCGACCGAGCAGTTCGCCAGTCAGGCCATCGACTCCGGACGCAATGTCGACCGCAAGCACGGGGATGCCGGGTGCGACTTCGGGGAACGCATACGGGCGCGACACGCCGGTGCCAAACGCCGCGTCGATCACGAGGTCAACGCCGACCAGCGGGTCACGATCATCAGGCGAAACGACCCGGACCCGCACACTGCGTTGCTCCAGCGCCGCCGCGGCAACACGCCCGTCCGCCCCATTGTTGCCCGGCCCGGCGACAACGGTCACCCGACGGCCGTACGTGCCACCCATCATCCCCACCGCAGCGCGTGCGACCGCTCGTCCGGCCCGTTCAATCAAGACATCGACGGGTTCCGTCGCGGCCGCGTCGACTGCCCGCATCTCTTCTGGCGTGACAACCGGGATCATCAGTGCGTCCTAGGCGAGGGCCACCACGACGGCCTGGGCAAGGGTGTCGGTGTGGGTGAGCGTCACCAGGAAACGGTTGACACCCTTCCCAGCTGCGAAGTTGAACGCGTCTCTGTGCAAGACGAGTTCGGGGTGGCCGTCGTCGTGGCGGACGACCTCGATATCGGTGAACCGCATGGCGCCGAGACCGCTCGCCAACGACTTCAGCACAGCCTCCTTCGCCGCGAAACGGGCCGCAAGCGGACGAGCCGGATCGCTCGACATGTCGGCGTAGGCCAACTCGGCTTCGCAGAACAGGCGCGTGCGCATCCCTGGCGTCCGTGCCAACGTCGCACGAAAACGGTCGATGTCGACCAGGTCGGTTCCGATGCCGATCACGTCCCGGACCCTACCGGCCGCGCAGCACGTGAACCGTCGCTCAGGTGGAGCGCCAGCGGTCGGCCAGATCTTGAATCGGCATCGTCAGCAGGTCCATGACCGGCTGCCGGGCCAGCAGATCTTCACGGAACGTCGGCTCGGTCTCAGTCACTGCGTCGCGAAGCGCGGTGTAGCGGTAGCGGTAACCCTGCAGCACACCTCGAGCCGCAGCCGAGGTCAGTGTCTCAGCCAGCCTCACCTGTAACAGCGTCATCCCGGTCGTGACGTTGTCTTTGAGTTCCGGGACGATCACCACCGTGCGGTCGTCGCTCCGGCCCCGCGCAACGAACACGCGGCGCTCGACGGCAACCTGGTGCTTCGTCCCCTTGAGGGTCGGGTTGCGGTCGGTACGCGACGGGATGTTGCGGCTGATACCGCCCCGGTCGACGACGACCGCAGTGGCATCGCCGTCGCCACCGCCCTCCATACCCTCGATGCGGTAGCGGGTGTGACCCAGGACTTCTTCGATTGCGGGATCGAGGTCGGCCAACGTGCGGAGCGAGGCGTAGCTGAGCCGGTCGCGAGGCGCTCCGGCCTCGAGAACAGCTGCGCTGAGCGCAACCTCAAGGAGTGTCTCGTCGGACCGGGAGATGCCGACGGTGACGGTCTTCGCCTGATGCTTGATCGCGTCGACGGGCCTGGTGAGCTCCTCAATTCCAAGCGTGAGCGCAGCAGCGAGGTCGTCAAGGACGACGGCCGGCGTGCCGACCTTGCCGTATTCGATCTGGTAGGAGTCGAGCGGCGAGCTGCCAAGCGCGAAGCGCAGGAGCGACGCAACCCTGCTTGCAGTCGAAGCTTCAAGGTGGCCGTTGAGCTCGCCCGTGCGCAGGAGATCGAAGTAGGCGGACGCAGCCTTGGCGAGCGTCGGTTCGACGGAGGCCAGCGCCTGCTCGCCGCTCATATCGGGGTGCGCCGCAGCCTGCTCGATGGCGCTCCGGGCTTCGCGCAATGGCAGAGCCTGGGCGTCGATGGCCAGCGCTGCTTCATAACCGAAGATGTGGCCGGCCATCGTCGAGAGGATGAAGCCCAGCCGCGAATCGACAGCCGGCACCGGCACTACCGCAAGGGCGCTGCTGAAGCGGCTCTGATCTTCGTCGGCAACGACGATCGGCGCGGCCTTGTGGGCCTGGAAGATCGCGACTTCCTTGGCGACGTCGTCGGCGGTCGAACCGGTCAGCCCGGCCGCGCACACGAAAATCAGTGGCTCGGACGACAGATCGATGTGTTTTTTGTCCTCTGTGCTGTCGGCCGCAATCGACTTGTAGCAGAGCTCGCTGAGCTTGACCCTGACCTCTTGCGCCGCAATGCGGTTGGGGCCGCTACCGACCATCGCCCAGTACCGCCGGCTTGGCGCGAACTGACGGGCCGCCTCGCCAATGAGGTCACGGCGACTGAGCACCGTCTCCATTGCCCGGGGAAGCTCGCTGACCCCCTTGAGAAGGCCAGCGCGGTCATCGGCCATCTCGTCGCCCAGCAGCTCGTCGGTGATGGCGATCGACAACAGCAAGCCGGCTGCGATCTGGGAGTAGAACGCCTTGGTCGAAGCGACCGACATCTCAACGTCGCGACCGTCCGATGTGTAGAGCACGCCATCGGCTCGATCGGTGAGATCACTACCGCGCCGGTTGACGATGGCGATGACCTTCGCGCCGCGGTTGCGGACAATGTCGACGGTGCGGTTGGTGTCGGTCGTCGTTCCCGACTGGCTGATCGCGATGATTAGGGTGTCACTCATGTCGCGACGCAGCCGGAAGCCAGAGAGCTCGGTGGCAAGCACCGCTTCGACTTCGATCTCGCCGTTCGGCGTGATCGCGTTGAGCCCAGCAGCGAGCGCCTGACCAGCAACCGCAGCGGTCCCCTGCCCGATCGCAAGGACCCGCGTGATCTTGCGGTCGCGTATGCGGGCACGCAGGTCGTCAGGGATCACCGACGGGCCAAGGGAGACGCGCATGCCGTCAGGGGTCTCGACGATCTTGCCGCGAAGGGTCTTACGGAAAGAGGTCGGCGACTCACCGATCTCCTTCACCAGGTAGTGGGGGTGATCGCCGCGGTCGATATCGCGGGTGGTGATTTGGGCAACTGCCACATCGGCGTCAGTGACCGCAAGGTCGGTGCCATCGTAGGCCTTGCGAAGCATCCCCTCAGTGGTGCCGGCGAGGTCGCCGTCGAGTTCGATGATCTGGCCGCGACTTGCGTTCGGATTCTCGAGGTTACCGGGCCTCTCACCATCCATCCGGACGTAATTCGCGGTCTCCTCAACGACGCCGTAGGGCTCACTCGCGATGATGTAGGAGTCTTCCGCCAACCCGATGTACAGGGCCTGGCCCGAGCCCCGCAGCGCGAGCTGCAGCTTGTCGGGGGCGGCCGCGGTGCATGCGCCGATCGCAACCGAACCTTCGAAGGTAGACACGGTGCGACGAAACGCTTCGGCCGAGTCGAGACCCTCGTCGAGCCGCTGGCTTGTGATCGACGGAATAACCTTGGCGTCGGTGGTGATCGAGGGGGCGATGGTAACGCCCTCGTGGGCGATGAGGTCGGCGAAGTTATCGACGTCGCCGTTCAGGACACCGACCACATACGGGCCTGTTGCGTCGAGGAGCTCGCTGTTGAGCGGGTGGGCGTTCGGTTCAGAGATGATGCCAATCGATGCCCAGCGGGTGTGACCGAGCACCAGTGTGCGGGCGGTGTCATTGGCAAGCGCAGCGCGCAAGAGCGCGTCGTCGGCGAACCCCTTCGCGATGATGGCAGTGTTGTCGCCTAGCTCACCGATCTCGGCCGCGGTCTTGTGCACAATGCTCAGCACGTCTCCGACAAGGCGGACCGAACCGGTGCCGAAGTTCGGATCCGATGAGCGGCGTTCGATCTCGGCGGCGATGACTGGGTCGTTCAGGTCCAGCGCATGGTCGTGCACCAGCACGTGAAGTCCGGCGCTGTCGCGACCGCGGACCTCGAGGCGGTTGATCGCCGACAGCGCCTGATGGACCGACAGGAAGGCTTCGAGCGTCCCCGTCGTGCGGGCGCCACCCGACAGGCCAGCGACGACCTGCGCGGCCCGAAGCCGATCGCGGGTGATCGCCCACACGCCGTCGCGAATCGAGATGAGCACCTGGTTGCGCCGCTCGACTTCGGCAGTGGCAAGGCCACTATCGCGCTCGAGCCGTTCTTCTTCGGCCGCCACCGCGGCGAGGATCTCGTCACAGTGATGGATCAGCGCCGGACCGAGGCCGTCGTCGGCGAGCATCAGGCGCAGCCCGGGAACCCCCCGGAGGAGTGCGTCGGCTTCGGCGAGGTGACGGCCCACCTCGGTGAGCGCGTCGCTCAGGTCCGGAGTGCCCAGCGCCATTCGGGCGGCCTGCCCGGCCACCAGGTCAATGACGGCGGCTGCCGTCGGCGTCTCACGAGTCGATGGGCGCCGAACGACGGCGATGATCCCGCACATAGGAATGTGCCTCCGATAGAGAAGAGGTTGCGTACAAGTCGAACGCCAGCGTTCAGCAGTTTAGGACCGAGATCGAACCGGACCCGGTCAGCAGGCGAACGCGATCATGATCGCTGCGAAAGGCAGAGGAGGTGGAGACACCCACGAGCTCGCAGCGTCAGCCCCTCCCCTCTTCAGCCGAAGAGTGACTCGACCGCCGATGCAAGTCCGTCGGCTTCCATCTGCGCCTCGGCATCGGTGTCGGCCTCGACCATCACTCGGATGAGGGGCTCCGTGCCCGAGGGGCGGATAAGGACACGCCCCCGGCCGGCCATCCGCGCGAGCGATGCGTCGATAAATGGCGCCAGTGGAGCATCGATGTCGGCGGGCCGCTCAGCCACCTTCACGTTCTTGAGGACCTGAGGTAGACGGGTCATCGACTCGGTCGCCAGCTCTTCGAGCGACCGACCTGATCGGGCGACGACATCGAGCAGCTGCACAGCGGTGAGAAGGCCATCACCCGTCGAGGCGAGCTCGCGGAAGATGACGTGCCCGGACTGCTCGCCGCCGAGAGACAGCTGTCGGGCGTCGAGCGCCTCGAGTACATATCGGTCACCGACCTTGGTATCGACAATCTCGATCCCCGCAGCGTCCATCGAACGACGGAAGCCGAGGTTGGTCATGACCGTAATAACCACAGCGTCCTCGGCGAGCGTTCCCCGCGCCTTCGCGTCAAGCGCGCACATCGCAATGATCTGATCACCGTCGACGAACCCGCCGGTAGCGTCGACTGCGAGCATCCGGTCGGCGTCTCCATCGAAGGCCACACCAAGATCGGCTCCGTTTTCAACCACTGCGGTCTGGAGCGACTCGAGGTGGGTCGAACCACAGTCGTTGTTGATATTGATTCCGTCGGGAGCGGCGTGGATGAGTGTGACGTCGGCACCCAGCCGACTGAGTGCATCCGGTGCCACCTCAAAGGCGGCACCGTTGGCGGCGTCGACCACGACGCGGAGGCCGTCGAGTCGCCGACCCTGCAAGCTTGCGACCACGCTGGCCACATGAGCCTCAGCCGCAACCGAGTGGGCATCAGTGACATCGGACGTCACCGCGGAAGGCGACTCACCGAGGAGCTGTTCGAAACGTGCGTGGATTCGGTCCTGGACCGCGTCGCCGAGCTTGTTCCCGCCCGGAGCAAAAAACTTGACACCGTTGTCGTGCCAGGGGTTGTGCGATGCCGAGATCATCGCGCCGGCCACCCGGTGGTTGGCACACCACAGCGCCACTGCGGGTGTTGGAACCACACCGAGATCGGCGGACGTCCCGCCTGCTGCGGCCACACCGGAATGGACGGCAGCGGCAAGGTCAGGGCCCGACTGTCGAGGGTCGCGACCGACCGCGAACGCAGTGATCCCGAGTTCCTCGGCACCGGCCTGAGCCAGCGTTTGCACGAGCGCAGCGGTGAGTTCGGTACGGGCGTCGCCGCGCATGCCGTCGGTGCCGAAACGGAGCGTCACGACACTATCATCGGCTGCCGCCCGCCAAGCCGGGCGGATTGCCTCTTTGGATGAGGAAATCGCTTTGCCATCGCAGCCCGGAGGCTGGGACTAGCGCTTGCTGTACTGCGGGGCCTTGCGGGCCTTCTTGAGGCCGTACTTCTTGCTTTCCTTCTTACGCGGATCACGCGTAAGGAAACCAGCCTTCTTGAGCGAGTCGCGATGTTCGCCGTCGAGTTCGACAAGACCACGGGCGATGCCGAGACGCAGGGCGCCGGCCTGGCCGGTGGTACCGCCGCCGTGGATGGTGGCGTCAATGTCGTAGTTTTCAATTGTCTCGGTGATGGTGAGCGGCTCCAGCAACGCCTCGCGCTGCACTTTCGAGGGGAAGTAGTCGTCGACGGGACGGCCGTTCACAGTGACGGCGCCGGAGCCGGGGACGAAACGAACCCGAGCAACGGAGCGCTTGCGGCGGCCGGTGGTCTGGCAAAGCGGTGCAGGCATCGAAATATTCCTCGCTAGGCGCGGGGCCGGTGGGCGGCGTGCGCGATCTCGAGCGGCTGGGGGTTCTGCGCCGCGTGCGGATGGGTCGGGCCGGCGTAGACCTTCAGCTTGGAGATCTGAGCACGACCAAGGCGGGTCTTGGGGATCATGCCGCGAATGGTGTCCATCACGGCTTGCTCGGGCTTTCGAGCCATCTTCGCCGCGTACGTCTCGGACTTGAGACCGCCCGGATAGCCGCTGTGGCGGTGGACGAGCTTGCGATCGGCCTTGCCGGAGGTGAGGACCACTTTTTCGGCATTCACGATGACGACATGATCGCCCATGTCGATGTTCGGCGTATAGGTGGCCTTGTGCTTGCCACGCAGGATATTGGCAACCTCAGTGGAGAGGCGGCCGAGCACCATGCCTTCGGCGTCGACGACGTGCCAAGAGCGTTGAATTTCGCTGGCTTTCGGGGTGTAGGTGGGCACGCTTCCTCCGCGGAAACTTCGAACGATCTGATGGGTCTGGCGTCAAACAGGAGCACCCTGGACCGACCGTCAAGCCTACGGGGGCCACCCGGGAACAACAATCGTCGGCGCCGCGAAATGCGCGCCTCTCTCACTCACTCGTGATACTGCGCCAGCATGAATACGAGCCCCTGCGGCGGCGCGGGCGTCGGGGCAACGGCGCGATTCTCGGCTTGGAGCACCGTGCCCATATCGGTCGCTTGCCGGCGACCCCGCCCAATCTCGACGAACATGCCGACAAGACTCCGCACCATCTGGTGGGTAAAGGCGCTCGCCGTAATGTCGAGGTGCACTGCATCGCCGTGCCGCTGCCACTGGGCCTGCTCCACCGAACGCACGAACGTCTGATGCTCTTTCGACTTGTTGCGCTTGGAAAAGCTGGTGAAATCGTGCGTGCCGAGGATCCGGTCGGCCGCCTGCTGCATCACTTCGATCTCGAGCGGTTCGTGGACATGCCAGGCCAGATCATGAAGCAGCGGATCGGGCACGGGCGTGTTGTTGACGTGGTACCGGTAGCTCCGCCCGACGCACGAGAAACGAGCGTCGAAGTTGGGCGCCGCTTCGGCAACCTCGCGCACAACGATGTGCGGGCTGAGCATCCGGTTGAGCGCTCGGGTGAGCGCGTGCGCCTCGAAGTGACCAGCGTCTGCGTCGAAGCTCATGACCTGGCCCCGGGCATGGACACCGCGATCGGTGCGGCCTGCGCACGTCGTCGGCGTCGGTTCGCGAAGCACGGTGGCGAGGGCCGCCTCGATGTCGTCTTGGACGGTGCGGACGTCGGGGTTGGTGGCGAAGCCATGGAAAGTCGTCCCGTTGTACGCAACGGTCATCCGGACGCGAACGTGTCCGGCAGGCGGCGGCGCGACAACTCGTGTGGCCATACCGTCAGGCTAGAGGCGCGCGCGATGCCCTCGATGACTCGGGCCTCGTGTTGGGCAACGCTGGAGAACCAGATGAACCCCCCAACCAGTTGGCTCATTGACTTCCGTTCGGTTGCGAACGATGTCAGGCGACCCAGAACTCGGGCTTGTCCAGAACGCCGTTGTCTTGCATCATTTGCGCCAGCTCAGGGTCGGCGAGCAGTCCCTCGGTAGCGGCAGTTGCTTCGCCGACGTCGGCGTCCATGTCCCAGACGATCAGGAACGAGTTGCAATCACCAGAGCTGTGATAGCGACCGCCTTCGCTCAGTCCACCCTCTTGGCGGCGGGGTGCGTCCTCGTCGTAAACCGCTTTCCACGCGTCGTAATCGCTGACCCGATGAGTCATAAAGATTCTTGCCATACTCGACATCTTTCAGCGTCGTTTTTACCTGTCTCATGGAAGACGGATCGTCGCTGATGTTTCGGCGCAAAGATCCGTCGTAGCTCGCGGAAAACAGTTCGTATGGCCTAAAGGCGCAATGGTGATCGCGGCGTTGATCCCGGCCAGCGAGCAAACCACACGTTGAGGATTCCTGGCAGACCGAGCCAAAGGAAACGCACGACAAGTGGCCGGCCGACCAGACCCGCAGCCGCGCGGTCAGACCCTGGCAAGCCCGGGCAACCTCAACGGTTCCGGTCGAGGAACGGGCCCCAAAACGGCGAGCAGCCCCTCCAAAGAGGGGCTGCTCGATCAGCGTTTTTGTCAGAGCTTCGAGTGGGCGAAGCCGGTCGAAGCGGCCGTTCGATTCTGCGGATGAGCGACACGAGATGTCGCAAACTCGCAGCGAAAATCAGACCAGTTCGATTCGAGCCATCGGCGCGTTGTCACCGGTCCGAGGGTCGAGCTTGATGATGCGGGTGTAGCCGCCCGCACGGTCCTCGTAGCGAGGGCCGATCTCGTCGAACAACTTGGTGGCCATCTCGCGGTCACGAAGGAACTTCACCACCTCGCGGTGGTTGTGTACCCCACCCTTCTTGGCCTTGGTGATCATCTTCTCGGCGATCGGACGCATAGCCTTCGCCTTGGCTTCAGTGGTGCTGATGCCTTCAGCGGCAATAAGCGAAGCGACTAGGTTCGCCATCATGGCCTTGTGGTGCGCTGCGCTACCGCCGAAACGCTTACCTTTGCGGGGACGTGCAGGCATGTTCAGTCTCGATTCCGGAGCGAGAGGCCTCGCTCGTCAAGCTTTTCGATGACCTCGTCAAGGCTCTTCTGGCCAAAGTTAGTGATGGCCAGAAGGTCGTCTTCGCTCTTCTGCAGCAGCTCGCCAACGGAGTTCACCTGGGCACGCTTGAGGCAGTTACGGGGACGCTCCGACAGTTCGAGATCCTCAATGGGGAGTTCCATGTCGGGACCACCGGACGCAGCCTGGATGGCTTCACCGAGCTCAAGGCCTTGCGGTTCATCGCTCATCTCCTCGACGAGCTGCACCAGCGCCCGGAGGGTCCCACCTGCGGAGGCAAGCGCTTCGCGAGGGCTGATAGAGCCATCGGTTTCAATCTCGAGCACGAGGCGGTCGTAGTCGGTGGACTGCTCCACGCGCTGTGTTTCGACTTCAAAGCTCACGCGGCGGACCGGCGAGTAGATGGAGTCGATCGGGATGACGCCGATCGTCGAGCTGGTGTTGTTCTTGTCGGCTGAGACATAACCACGACCCACCTGGACGGTGAGGTCAACCGCAAGGCGACCCTTCCCGTTGAGTGTGGCAATGGCCAGGCCGCCATTGAGGACTTCGACGTCGGGGTGCGGCTGGATATCCGCTGCGGTGACGTCAGCTGGTCCGCGAGCGTCGAGACGCAGCGTGACCGGCTCGTCACTGTGAACCACGAGGACAAGGTCCTTGAGGTTAAGGATGACGTCGGTGACGTCCTGCGCGACGCCGGCAATGGTGCCGAACTCGTGCAGGGAATCATCGAACCGAACCTGGGTGACGGCAGCACCCGGGATCGACGACAAAAGAGTGCGACGAAGGGAATTGCCGATCGTGTGACCGAAACCGGGCTCAAGCGGGCCGATGGCGAAGCGCTGGAGGTTTCCCTCGGCTTCATCGATCGCTTCGACGGTGGGACGCTGGATGACGAGCATCGGTACCTCTGCTACTTCGAGTAGAGCTCGACGATGAGCTGTTCGCGGACGGGGATGTCGATCTGCTCACGGATGGGCAGCTCGAGGACGGTGGTTTCGAATTGGTCGTTCCGGGACAGCCACGCCGGAGGCTGACGGTCGAGCACATCGAGGTTCCATTGGACGACGGTGAAGTCACGGGCCGCTGGGCGCAGCTCGATGACATCGCCCTTGCGGACGCGGTAGCTCGGGATGTTGACCCGGCGACCATTGACGTTGAGGTGGCCGTGGCCCACAAACTGGCGAGCCTGCGGGCGGGTGGCGGCCCAGCCAGCGCGATACACGACGTTGTCGAGACGAAGCTCGAGGAAGCGCAGCATGTTCTCGCCAGTGACGCCCTGACGGCGCGAAGCCTCGGCGAAGACGTTGCGGAACTGGCGCTCGGTGAGGCCGTAACTAAAGCGAGCCTTCTGCTTCTCTTGGAGCTGCACGAGGTACTCACTCACCGAGCCACGACGCCGCGACCGGCCGTGCTCACCCGGCGGGTAGGGGCGCTTGTCGAGAGCGATCGTCTCGCCCTTCGTGCCCCAGATGTTGGTTCCCAGGCGCCGCGAAACGCGGGCGCGGGGTCCGGTGTAGCGCGACATGTCAGGCCCTCCGACGCTTGTTGAGACGGCACCCGTTATGCGGGATCGGCGTGCAGTCCTTGATGCCGGTCACCTCGATGCCAGCCTGCTGAATAGAACGGATCGCGGTTTCGCGGCCCGAACCGGGGCCTTTGACCTGCACGTCGACCTTCCGGACGCCGTGCTCCATCGCCCGGCGAGCTGCCTGCTCGGCAGCCATCTGCGCTGCGTACGGGGTGGACTTGCGCGAACCCTTAAAGCCGACGTTGCCGGCAGATGCCCACGCGATCACGTCGCCACGCTGATCGGTGATCGAGATGATCGTGTTGTTGAACGAACTCTTGATGTGCGCCACGCCGTGCGTGACGTTCTTGCTGCCGCGGCGACGACGCGGACTGGAAGGAGTAGCCATGGTCCTTACTTCTTCTTACCGGCAACGGTCTTCTTCGGACCCTTGCGCGTTCGTGCGTTGGTATGAGTGCGCTGACCCCGGACCGGGAGACCACGACGGTGGCGCAGGCCCTGGTAGCAGCCGATTTCCATCTTTCGCTTGATGTCCTGAGACACCTCACGACGCAGGTCGCCTTCGACCTGGACCTCCGCATCGATGAACGAGCGCAGCTTGGCGACCTCGTCCTCGGTGAGGTCTCGGACCCGAGTAGTCGACTCGATACCTGTGGCGTCACAGATATCAATCGCAATCTTGCGACCGATGCCAAAAATGTAGGTGAGGCTAATGCCCACCTGCTTCTCGCGCGGAATGTCTACGCCGCTGATACGTGCCATGTCAGCCTTGCCTCTGCTTGTGACGCGGGTTTTCGCAGATGACCATGACACGGCCGCGGCGACGAATCACCTTGCACTTGTCACAGATCTTCTTAACGCTTGGTCGAACCTTCATGATGGGGAGAACTACTTGTAGCGATAGGTGATACGACCTCGTTGGAGGTCGTAGGGGGTGAGCTCCACCTGGACGCGATCGCCGGGCAGGATACGGATGTAATGCATGCGCATTTTTCCGCTGATGTGCGCGAGCACCTCATGGCCGTTCTCAAGCTCAACCCGGAACATTGCGTTCGGGAGCGACTCGGTAACGGCCCCTTCGAGGACGATTGCGTCTTCCTTGGACTTCGGCAGAGCGTTTCCTCCTGGAAACATGCGATTCCGGAATGGAGCCGCGGTGTAATTTTCGTCTTAGGCCAGTCGACAATGCTACCGGAGATAGCGATGCCGACCAACCCTGCCCGGCTATGCCAGACGGGACGAAATAACCTCCTCGAGGCGAGCGAAGACGTCATCTACCTCACCAAGCCCGTCGACCGCGACCAGAAGGTCTCGTTCGGCGAACCAATCGAGCAGGGGTGCCGTCTCTTGGTCGTAGAGACCGAGACGGCGGGCGATGGCTTCTTGGGTGTCGTCTTCACGACCCCGATCCATCATTCGTTGGGTCACATTCTCAGCGGGGACGTCGAGGTTGATCGCCAGGGTGAGTGACTGGCCAAGGCCGGCCAGCATTGCTTCAAGCCCGTTCGCCTGATCTGCGGTGCGGGGGAAACCGTCGAGCAGCACGCCGTCGGCGACAATGTCGTCTTGGCCAATACGCTCCTCGACCAGCGGAATCATGATGTCGTCGCCGACGAGCCCGCCCGAGTTCATGACACCAGCAGCCTGCTGACCGAGTTCGCTGCCTGCAGAGACCGCAGCGCGCAAGACATCGCCGGTTGACAGGTGCACACAGCCGAACCGATCGGCGATCCGCACAGACTGGGTCCCTTTGCCCGACCCCTGACGGCCGAGAATGACCATGCGAAGCGCCGTCACTTGAGGAAGCCCTCATAGTTGCGCATCATCAGCTGGCTATCGATCTGCTTCATGGTTTCGAGCGCAACGCCCGAGGCAATCAGGAGCGAGATACCGCCGAAGGCGAATCCACCAGCACCAGCGCCAGCGCCAGACTGTGTATCGGTGCCGATCGTGACCGCAATGAGGATCGACGGCACCAGAGCAACGGCCGCAATGAACAACGCCCCCGGGAAGGTGATGCGGGACAGGATCCGGGCGAGGTACGCCTCGGTCTGTGGGCCGGGACGGATGCCCGGGATGAAGCCACCCTGCTTGCGGATCGTGTCGGCCTTCTTGGCCGGGTCGAACGAGATCGCCGTGTAGAAGTAGGCGAAGCCAACAATCATCAGGCCGAAGAACGTCAGGTAGACCGGCGAGGTCGGGTTGGCCAAGTGGTTATCGACCCAACGCTGGATCGAGCCCCCGATGCCCTCGTCGGGCAGCGCGACAGCGATCAGGTTCGGGAGGTACAGCACCGAGCTGGCAAAGATGATCGGGATCACGCCGGACTGGTTGACCTTCAACGGGATGTAGGTCGACTGGCCGCCGTACATACGACGTCCGACCACCCGCTTGGCGAACTGGACCGGGATACGGCGCTGACCCTGCTCAACGAACACGATGCCGACGAGCAGCAGAACCGCTACGGCGATCAGGATCATGAGGGCGAGCGTGCCGTTCTCGGCCTGCACGAGCGAACCCTGCGCCGGCAGCGTCGACACGACCGAAGTGAAGATCATCAGCGACATGCCGTTGCCGATACCGCGTTGGGTAATGAGTTCGCCCATCCACATCAGCAACGCCGTGCCGGTGGTGAGAGTGAGCACCACAACGAAGACGCTCCAGGCACCGAAGTTCTGGATCAACCGAAGCTCACCGCCGACAAGACCGCCGCCGTTGAACAAGAAGGCGAACGACGTCGACTGCACGACCGCGATGGTGATCGTGAGGTACCGAGTCCACTGCGTAATCTTTCGCTGGCCAACCGCGCCCTGCTGCTGCCACTCCTCGATCTTCGGGATGACGACACCGAGGATCTGCATGATGATCGACGCCGTGATGTACGGCATGATGCCGAGCGCAAAGATCGACAGCTGGGTGAGCGCACCGCCAGAGAAGAGCTGAACAAATCCGAGGATGCCGCCTTCGTTGGCCTGATCGCGCAGAAGCTGCACTGCTTCGATGTCGACACCCGGCGCCGGCACGAACGCGCCCAAGCGGTAGATACCGATGATCATGAGGGTGAACAGGATCTTGCCGCGCAGGTCGGCGACCTTGAAGATGTTCAGAACTCGTTGCAGCACGTGACGCTCCTGGAGCGGTCAGACGACCGAAGCGGGCGCCCGAAGACGCCCGCAAACAATCATCGGTTGGTGTGTTGGCTGAAGCTGCCGTGCGCCGGACGGACGCCGAACGGCTTGGGCAGGATCTCGACGGTACCTCCAGCCGCGGTGATGGCAGCCTCGGCAGACTTCGAGAAGGCGTGGGCCTTCACGTTGACCGCAGTGGTGAGTTCGCCGCGGCCGAGGATCTTGACCAGCGAGCCCTTGCTCACAAGACCACGAGCCAGAAGCGACTTGGGCGAGACATCGGTGAGACCAGACTCGGCGATCGTGTCCAGGTTGATGCCCTGGTACTCGACGCGGAACGGGTTGGTGAAACCGCGCAGCTTGGGGACACGCTGGAGGAGCGGCATCTGGCCACCCTCGAAGCCCACTGGCACGGTGTTACGAGCGCGCTGACCCTTGGTACCGCGGCCTGCGGTCTTACCGCCCTTGCCGCCAATACCGCGCGCCTTGCGCTTGCCACGCTTATTCGAGCCGTCGGCCGGCTCGAGATCATGAAGTTTGATCGCCATCAGTCTTCGACCTCCTCGACGCTGACCAGGTGCGGAACCCGGGCAATCATGCCGCGGATCTCGGGACGGTCAGGCAGGGTGTTAGTACGGCCAATACCGCGCAGACCGAGGGCCCGAAGGGTGCCTCGCTGCTTGGGCTTGCAGCCGATATTGCTCTTGAGCTGAGTGACCTTGAGCGCCATCAGTTTTCCTCATCGATCTTCGGCGCATGCTCGCCGCGCTCGCTCTCCTGGTACGCCTTCCACAATGCGCCGGGAAGGAACTCGTCAGGGTCAAGCCCACGGAGCCGGGCGATTTCGTCGGGACGACGCTGCGACTGCAGGCCGTTGATGGTCGCGCGAGCCACATTGATGTGGTTCGCCGAACCGAGCGACTTGCACAGCACGTCGTGAACGCCAGCCTCTTCGAGGATGGCGCGGGCGGCGCCGCCCGCAATCACACCGGTGCCGGGAGCGGCAGGCTTTAGCATCACGCGGCCGGCACCGAGCTCGCCGATCGTCTCGTGGACGATCGTGCTGCCGGCCATCGGGACGGTGAACAGGTTGCGGCGAGCTTCTTCGGTGCCCTTCTGGATCGCGAGGGGCACCTCCTTGGCCTTGCCGTAGCCGAGGCCAACCTGGCCAGCGCCGTCACCAATCACCACAAGAGCGGTGAAGGAGAAACGACGGCCACCCTTGACGACCTTGGCCACACGATTGATGTTGATGACGCGGGACTCACGGAGTCCTTCGCCACCGTCGCGCGGGTTCGGTTCGCGTTCATTGCGTTGAAAAGCCATCAGAACTTCAATCCTCCCTCGCGAGCCGCGTCGGCGAGCGCCGCGACCCGGCCGTGGTAGCGGAAGCCGCCACGGTCAAATACGACCTCTTCGACACCGGCAGACTTGGCCCGTTCGGCCAGAAGTGCACCGGCCTTGGAAGCCGCTTCGATGTTGCTGTTGATTGGGCCGCGCAGTGCCGACTCGGTGGTCGACACACTTGCGAGCGTGATGCCGGCGAGGTCGTCGATGACCTGCGCCGAGATGTGCTTGTTCGACCGGAAAACTGCGACGCGCGGACGAGCCGCAGTTCCACGCATGGTCTTGCGGACCCGGTTGTGACGCCGGATCCGGAGGTAGCGACGCTTCTTGGCAATATCGGGCATTACTTCGCTGCCTTTCCGGCCTTGCGAATGACGCGCTCGCCGGCGTACCGGATGCCCTTGCCCTTATAGGGCTCAGGCTTGCGCCACTTGCGGATGTCGGCTGCCACCTGGCCTACCAGCTGCTTGTCAATCCCCTTGACAAAGATCTGAGTCTGCTGGGGCACCTCGAACTCAATGCCGTCCGGCGCAGTGATGCTGACCGGATGACTGAAGCCAAGCGCCAATTCGAGGGCATTGCTGCCCTTCGCTGTGGCTCGGTAGCCGACCCCTTGAATCTGGAGTTCTTTGGTAAAGCCCTCGGTGACCCCGACAATCATGTTCTGGATCAGCGACCGCGAGAGGCCGTGGAAAGCCTTCGATTCGCCAGAGTCATCAGGACGTTCGACCAGAAGCGTGCTCTCTTCCTCACGGACAGTGATACCGCCCGGGAGATCACGCTCAAGCGTGCCTTTGGAGCCCTTGACCGAGATCGATGATCCTGAGATCGAGACTTCGACGCCGCCGGGCACGGCGATAGGTGCGCTGCCTACGCGAGACATAGTTCGCTCCTCACCACACGAAGCACAGGATTTCGCCGCCCATGCGGTTCTTCCGTGCTTCGCGATCGGACATGAGGCCCTTGTTGGTCGATACCACCGCCACACCGAGGCCACCCTGAACACGGGGGATCTCGTTGCGCTGGTGGTAAATACGCAGACCGGGCTTGGATACACGCTTCAGACCGGAGATGACACGAGCCCGCTCGGGGCTGTACTTCATCTCGATGGTCAGCGTCTTGCCAGGCTTCTCACCATTCTCAGCCTCGGCGAACGAGGAAATGTACCCCTCGGTCTTGAGAACCTTGGCGAGCGCCACCTTCTGCTTCGACGAGGGCATAGAAACCTCGTCGTGCATCGCAACGTTGGCGTTGCGGATGCGGGTGAGCATGTCGGAAATCGGATCAGTCATCGTCATCGTTCAGCTCCTCCTCACCAACTGGCCTTCTTGACGCCCGGCAGTTCGCCGGCATGCGCCATCTTGCGGAGGCAGATCCGGCACAGGCCGAACTTCCGGTACACCGACTTGGGCCGGCCACAACGGCGGCAACGGGTGTACTGACGCACCTTGAACTTGGGGGTGCGCTGCTGCTTTTCCTTGAGTGCTTTTTTCGCCATGGGTCACTGCCCCTCGCGTCGGAACGGAAAGTTGAACGCTTCGAGCAAAGCCTTGCCCTGCTCGTTCGTCTTCGCCGTGGTGACGATCGTGATGTCCATTCCCCGGGTGGTGTCGACCTGGTCGTAGTCGATCTCGGGGAACATGAGTTGCTCGGTCACACCGAACGTGTAATTGCCGTTGCCATCGAAGGCCTTCGGCGGGAGGCCGCGGAAGTCGCGGATTCGCGGGATCGCCAAAGAGATGAGGCGATCAAGGAATTCATACATACGGTCACCCCGCAGGGTGACCTTGCAGCCGATGGCCTGACCCTCACGCAGCTTGAAGCTGGCGAGGCTCTTTTTGGCCCGGGTGACGACCGGCTTCTGGCCGGCAATCGTCTCCATATCGGAGAGCGCGCCCTCCAGGAGCTTGGCCTGACCGACTGCATCACCGACACCCATGTTCAGAACGATCTTGTCGATCTTCGGAACGAGCATGATGTTGTCGAGCTCGAGGGTGTCCATGAGCTGGGCCCGGATCTCTTCCTTGTACTTCGTGCAAAGACGAGGGGCGAGGATTGCGGTACTCACGTGATCTCCTCCCCGGTACGGCGGCAAATACGAACCTTGCTGCCGTCGGCGTTGATCTTGTAGCCGACCTTGGTGGCCTTGCCGTCCTTGGGGCTGACAACTGCGACGTTCGAGACGTCCATCGGCATCGGCTTTTCGATGATGCCACCCTGCTGGTCGGCGCGAGTCGGGGCCTGGTGCTTCTTGGCGATGTTGATGCCTTCGACAACGACCTTGCCCGCTTCGGGGATCGCCAGGGCAACGACGCCTTCAGCGCCCTTGTCCTTGCCGGCAATCACGACCACTCGGTCCCCCTTGATGATCTTCATGTTCTGCTTCTTGCTCTTCTTCGCAGGCATCAAAGGACCTCCGGAGCCAGCGACACGATCCGCATGAATTGCTTCTCGCGCAACTCGCGACCGACCGGGCCGAAGATGCGGGTGCCGCGCGGCTGCTTCTGCTCGTTGATGAGCACCGCAGCGTTCTCGTCGAAGCGGATGTAGCTGCCGTCGGAACGACGCTTTTCCTTCTTCACACGAACGACAACGCACTTGACGACGTCGCCCTTCTTGACCTGCGCCCCGGGGATCGCATCCTTGACCGTGGCAACGAAGACGTCACCGATCGAGGCATAACGACGCTTCGAACCGCCAAGAACCTTGATACACAAGACCTCCTTGGCGCCCGAGTTGTCGGCGACCCGTAGACGGGATTCCTGCTGAATCACTTCGCACGCTCCAAGATCTCAACGAGACGCCAGCGCTTGTTCTTCGACATGGGACGCGTCTCCTGGACACGCACGCGGTCGCCGACGTTCAGCGTGTTCTCCTCGTCGTGGACGTGGAGCTTCTTGTTGCGCTGCACGGTCTTGGCGTAGCGGCGGTGACGTACCCGATCGATGGTCTCGACCACAGCGGTCTTGTCCATCTTGTCGGAAACGACGACGCCCTCACGGACCTTGCGCGCGTTCTCGCGGGCTGCTTCAGACGTTGCTTGCTCAGCCATTGGAAGCCTCACTCTCCAACTCCGCCTCGCCCAGCGATTCAGCGTCGGCGATTTCGCGGGCCCGAAGCTCGGTGAGCATCCGGGCGATTTCCTTCTTGATCTGCTTCATGCGGGCCGAGTTTTCGAGCTGACCGGTAGCGAACTGGAAGCGCAGGTTGAACAGCTCTTCCTTCGCGTCCGACATCTTCTCGATGAGATCGGTGTCGCTGAGTTCGGCGAGGGCCTTGGCCTTAGCCATTAGAACCCCTCCTCACGCTTCACGAAGCGCGCCTTGATCGGCAGCTTCTGGATGGCACGGTTCATCGCCTGACGGGCGATCTCTTCGTCGTGGAACGACAGCTCGAACATGATCCGACCCGGCTTCACGACAGCAACCCATTTCTCGGGGTTTCCCTTACCCGAACCCATGCGGGTTTCGGCGGGCTTCTGCGTGACGGGCTTGTCGGGGAAGACGTTGATCCACACCTTGCCGCCACGCTTGATGTGGCGGGTCATGGCGATACGAGCAGCTTCGATCTGACGGGCAGTGATCCAGCCAGGCTCGAGAGCCTGGATACCGAAGTCGCCGTAGGTGACCTCGGTGGCTCCCTTGGAGTTGCCGCCGTTACGTCCCCGGTGGTGCTTGCGGTGCTTGACCTTCTTTGGCATCAACATGGCACTACCTCAGTCGCTCGCCCGGAAGTTCGGGGTCTCGCTCTGCTCACGAGTCGACGCCTCGATGGCATCTTCCTCGTCGAGCAGGCGTTCGAACTCAGGATCGGCTTCCTTGATCAACGGTGCTGGCTCTTCTTCGACCTCGGTCTCGGCACCCTCGGTCTCGGGGGTGGCGACACGCTTACGAGCGGCACTGGAAACGACCTTGCGGGGCTTACTCTGGCCGGACGTTTCGCCGGCGGCCATCGCAGCCTCAAGCGTGGCCTTGTCGTCGGTCTGGGTCTTGTAGGGCAAGATGTCGCCCTTATACAGCCAGACCTTGACGCCGATGCGGCCGTAGGTGGTCTTGGCCTCGCGGAAGCCATAGTCGACATCGGCGCGCAGGGTGTGCAGCGGCACACGGCCTTCGCGGTACCACTCGGTGCGGGCCATCTCCGAGCCACCGAGGCGACCCGAGCACTGGACCCGAATGCCGAGGGCACCGGCCTTCTGGGCGTTCTGGACGGCGCGCTTCATGGCCCG
Organism: Acidimicrobiales bacterium; assembly: GCA_029247365.1. Classification (GTDB taxonomy): domain Bacteria; phylum Actinomycetota; class Acidimicrobiia; order Acidimicrobiales; family Aldehydirespiratoraceae; genus UBA11606. Next base: position 235,128 of record JAQWLJ010000033.1, read on the forward strand.
ACGGAACGCAACGCGGCCGGCGAGCTGATCGGCGATGCCCTGAGCGATCAGCGCAGCGTCGAGTTCGGGTTGCTTGATCTCTTGAATGTTGAGCTGGACCTTGGCATTTCCAGAGATCTTGGTGAGACCAGCGCGAAGGCGGTCAGCCTCAGTGCCACGACGGCCGATCACGATGCCCGGACGAGCGGTGTGGACGTCGACACGCAGCCGCTCACGGGTGCGCTCGACCTCGACTCGGCTGATAGCCGCATGCGGGAGTTCGCTGAGCAGGTAGTCGCGAATCTTCCAGTCCTCGACGACATTGTCGGCATACTCCTGGCGATCGGCGAACCAGCGGCTCTTCCAATCGGTGGTGATCCCGAGGCGGAAGCCGTACGGGTTGACCTTCTGACCCATCAGTCAGTCTCCTCTTCCTCGGCTGCGTCGCCCTCGTCGGCCGACGTTCCGGCCTCGGTGAAGCCGGCCTCTTCGGCGGCCGCGGGCGTGGCGAACCACACTTCGGCGACAGTCTGCTCGTACCAGCGGCCTTCGGGCTGGTGATACTTCATCGAATCGGCATTGCCCTTGATGGGGTAACCCTCGGGCGCCTCGTGCACGTCGTCGATCGGGGCGTGGCTAAGTGGCCCGAACGGGGTGGCGTCATCGGCATCGACAACGGGATCCTGGTCCGAGTCGGCCTGCTCGGCGTCATAATCTTCACCCGCTTCGGCCATCGACGCTGCGGTGGCGTCGACAATCTCAGCGGCCTGGTCCTCGACGCTCACCTCTTCGTGATCGTGGTCGTGCTCGTCGCGAGCCCGGCTCTGGGCAACACGGGCACGACGGGCCTCAGCGGCCTGGGTCGAACCCGAACGGCCGGCAGCGGCCTCACGCTCACGAATGGCCTCAAGCTCTGCGTCGGAGTAGCGGCTCACGACAACCGTGATGTGGCAGGTGCGCTTACGGATACGAGTGGCACGTCCACGGGCACGGGGGCGCCAACGCTTCAGCGTTGGGCCCTCGTCGGCGTAGCACGCCGAGACATAGAGCTCTTCGGCGAGCTGACTGTCGTTGTGCTCGGCGTTCGCAACGGCCGAGTCGAGCACCTTGAGGATGTCCTCGGAGATACCGCGTTCAGAGAACTGCAGGATCTCTGCGGCCTCCGCGTACGACTTGCCACGAATGAGGTCGAGGACCTCACGGGCCTTGTAGGCCGAACTGCGGACGTGTGACGCCCTGGCGCGGGTGCCCGGACGCTCGTTGGTCTTGGTACCGGCCATTAGCGACGAGCCCCCTTCTCCTGGCCCGCATGGAACTTGAAGGTGCGGGTTGGAGCGAACTCACCGAGCTTGTGACCGATCATCGCCTCGGTGACGTACACCGGGACATGCTTGCGGCCGTCGTGAACGGCCAACGTGTGACCGATCATGTCGGGGATGATGGTGGAGCGGCGACTCCAGGTCTTGACGACCTTCTTCTCGCCGGTCTCGTTCAAGGCGTCGATCTTCTTCAACAGATGATCGTCGACGAACGGACCCTTTTTCAGGCTGCGCGGCATTGCACTTACCTCCGCGAACCGCGCGTCCGGCGACGGCGCACGATCAACTTGTCGGACTCTTGGTTGCTTCGGCGGGTTCGGCCCTCGGGCTTGCCCCAGGGGGACACCGGGTGACGACCACCCGAAGTCTTGCCCTCACCACCGCCATGGGGGTGATCGACCGGGTTCATGACCACGCCGCGAGACTGGGGCTTGACGCCCTTCCAGCGGTTGCGGCCGGCCTTGCCGATCTTGATGAGCTCGTGCTGGGCGTTGCCGACCTCGCCGACGGTTGCCCGGCAGTCGATCGGCACGCGCCGCATCTCGGTACTGGGCAGACGCAGGGTGGCGTAATCGCCTTCCTTGGCGACCAGCTGGATCGACGTGCCAGCCGAACGACCCAGTTTGGCACCAGCGCCCGCCTTGAGCTCGACATTGTGAACGGTAGTGCCGACCGGGATGTAGCGGAGCGGCAACGCGTTGCCGGGGCGAATCTCTGCGCCCTGGCCGGATTCGAGCTTGTCGCCAACCTCGAGGCTCCGAGGAGCGAGGATGTAGCGCTTTTCGCCGTCGTGGTAGTGCAACAGCGCAATGTTGCAGGTGCGGTTCGGGTCGTACTCGATGGTAGCTACCGTCGCCGGCACGCCGTCCTTGGTGCGCTTGAAGTCGATGACGCGGTACTGCTGCTTGTGACCACCGCCACGATGACGGCTGGTCTTGCGGCCGTAGTTGTTGCGGCCACCTGTCTTGCTCTTGGAGGCAAGCAAGCTCTTTTCGGGCGACGAAGTCGTGATCTCAGAGAAATCAGAGCTCGTCTGGAACCGACGGCCGGGGCTAGTGGGCTTGCGCTTACGGATCGCCATGATCAGACCTCGAACAGATCGATCGAGTCACCCTCGGCGAGGGTGACGAGGGCACGCTTCTGTGAGGGGCGCTGGCCCCAGCCACCGGTGCGGCGGTTACGCTTGCGCTTCCCGGCCCGATTGAGCGTGTTGATCTTGATCACGGAGACGTCAAAGAGGGCTTCGACGGCGTCACGGATCTCGGGCTTCGAAGCGCTCTTGGCAACCTCGAAGGTGTAGACGTTTTCCTCAAGAAGCCCGTACGACTTCTCAGAGACAACGGGGCGGATCAGGACGTCGCGATGGTCCTTCACTCTTCTTCCTCCGTGGAGTCAGCGGCAGAGCTGTTGCTCTCGCCGGTGGGAAGCGTGGCTTCGGTGAACACGACGACATCGGCGTTGAGCACGTCGTAGGTGTTGAGTTCGCCGATGTACAGACAGTGCACGGCGGTGAGATTCCGGAAGCTCTTCCAGGCGTTGACATCCTCGTCGCCCAGCACGGCGAGGATCTTGCCTTCGGCGCCGATGGCGTCGAGAGCAGCGAGACCCGCCTTGGTGCTGGGAGACTCGAACTCCCACTTGTCGACGACCATGACGTTGCCGTCAGCAGCCCGGTCGGACAGCGCCGAGGCGAGCGCCAGCTTGATCATCTTCTTTGGGGTCTTCTGGCTGTAGTCGCGGGGCTTGGGTCCATGGGCCACGCCGCCGCCAACCCAACCCGGTGCCCGGGTGGTGCCGGCGCGGGAACGGCCCGTACCCTTCTGGCGCCACGGCTTGGCGCCGCCACCACGCACCTCACGGCGAGTGAGGGTGCTGTGGGTACCGGCACGCTTCGCCGCAAGTTGGGCGGTAACGACCTGGTGCATCACTGGCATATTGGGCTCGACGCCAAAAACAGCTTCAGCCAGATCGGTGCTCCCGGCGGACTTGCCGGCCTGGGTGACGATTGTGACACTTGCCATGATCAGGCTCCCTTCACCGCGTTACGGACGATGACGGTGGCGCCACGGGCGCCGGGCACGGAGCCCTTGATAAGCAGTACCTGGGCCTCGGGATCGCTCTTGACGACCTCGAGGTTGAGTGTGGTGACTTTGTCGTTGCCCATACGACCCGGGAGCTTCTTGCCCTTGAACACGCGACTTGGCGTGGCGCACTGACCAACAGCACCGGGCTTGCGGTGGTTCTTGTGAGCACCGTGGCTGGCGGGAGCACCGCCAAATCCATGACGCTTCATTGCGCCGGCGAAGCCTTTGCCACGGCTGACCGCAGTGACATCAACGAGTTCGCCTTGCTCAAGGATCTCTGTGGAGAGTTCCTGGCCAATGGTGAAGTCGCTGACATCGTCGAGCCGCAACTCAACGAGGGTTGGGCCAGGCTCAACGCCCGCCTTGTCGAAGTGCCCGGCCTCGGGCATGGTGAGCTTTCCGGCATCCTTCACGCCCTGCGTGACCTGGATGGCGCTGTAGCCGTCGGTATCAGGTGTCTTGACCTGAACGACACGGCACGGGGACACGCGCAGAACGGTGACCGGGACGATTCGGTTCTCCTCGTCCCAGACCTGCGTCATGCCGACCTTTTCGCCGACGATCGCCTTGGTGGCCATGGTTGCTTCCTGTGGGTCATGCGGGGTCAGAAACCCCGCTGCATCTAATCCGGACGT
>JAQWLJ010000036.1 GCA_029247365.1 Acidimicrobiales bacterium
AAATATCTGCACGTGTACAATAGTGAACAGGGGACGATCCGCGAACGCGGCATGAAGGAGCGCCGCGACCGCATCGTCGACGCTGCGGCCGACCTGGTCAGTCAAGGCAACGTCAGCGCGCTCACGATGCGTGCGCTCTCCGGTGCTGCCGGTGTCAGTGTGCCGACCGTCTACAACCTCATCGGGAGCCGAGAAGACGTGCTCATCGCCGTCATTGAAAGAGCCGGGGAGGCAATCGAACCTGAGTTGGCTGCCCTGGGTGGTGATCCCATCGAGCGTTGCTTCCGGATCGCCGATTGCCTTATCACCCGGGTGACAGCTCCAACAAGCTTGATCCAGTCGGTCTATGCCGAAGGCCTCGGACCGGCGATCTCAGGTTCGGGTCTGAGACCATTACGCCAATATGGTTTGGCGACCGGTCTTGCGATCCTCGAAGCCGCCGAGTGCGGAGACCTCGAGCTTATTACCACCGTGCAGCTCCTCGCCGAGTCACTGATGATCCAACTCGCCGTGCGTATTGCCCAATGGGTCTCAGCGGACCTGCCGCCCGATCCTGATCACCTCCAGGCCGAGGCCGCACATGCCGTTGCGATGACCTTGATTCCGGTAGCAACCGTCCGAACGCGACCTGAGCTTCTCCGCCGCCTGAGCGCGGCACGAACCGCCCTTACCGTCTGAACCATTCCTCGAAGGCCTTCCATGACTCGAACCGACGTCAACCGACGTTCAAACCCATCTGAAACCGTTACGGGAACGGGGTCGCGCCCCGCTAGCTTCACCCAGATTCGGGAGGGAAGTGTGGACCAAATTCTTGTGCGCATCCTCATTGCTCTGTTCGTGTTTCCGTTGCTCGCCGCAGCATGCGGAGGTAGTGGTTCTGGCGCGACCGAGGCTGGCAGCGTTGTCATTCGTGACATCAGCGTCGATACGGTCGACGGGACTGACATCACCGCAATGGAACCCGCCGACGACTCCGGCGAAAGCAACCAGAATGAAGACAGCGACAGCGACAGCGACAGCGACAGCGACGAACCGACGGCGACGACTCTCCCACAGGCCGGCGAGAAATCACCCCAAGAGGATCTATTTGGGGCTATCGAGGTCTTCCAAAGCTGCATGACTGCGGAAGGCACCGACTTCATCGGCGTGCCAGACCCGAGCCTCGGCGACGACGCTCCGCAGAACCAACAGCCCTACATCGACTCGTTGATCCTCTGTGCAACGCGCAGCGATATCCAGAATAAAATTGCCGCCGTATCGGCCGCTCAGGCTGACCTCACACCCGAGGAGATCGAATCCCAGAATCGAGACTTCCTGCTGTTCCGTGACTGCATGATCGGGCGCGGCTGGCTTATTCCGGATCCGGTTCCGAATGACATCGGGTTGCTCTTCAACTTCACTCAAACCGGCGAATGGGAGCCACCGCCCGGCGAAGAACTGATCGACTCCGACGATGTCGGGGAATGCCAAGACGAACTCGCGGCGGAGGACTCCTGACTATGGGACAGCTCACTCGAAACAAGACGATGGGAATTTTCATCGTCATCATCATCATGGCCGGGCTCGTAATGATCTGGCAGTGGACCGGCGACGATAATCCCGACGAGAGCAGCGAGATTGAGCTTCTGGTCGACACCGTCAGCCGCCAGACGCTGCGCGACGAGCTCACACTCAATGGCGAACTGCGTCGCGACGAACTCCAGGCCATCAACTCGCCGTTTGACGGGCGCGTCAGCCAGATCGCAGTCAACGACGGCGACCAGATCGCACCCGGCGACGTGATCTTGGCGCTTGACGGTCGCCCGGCAGTCGCTGCGAACGGCGACTTCTCGTTCTACCGGCGGCTTGACGTTGGATCCGACGGGCCCGACGTCCTGCAGCTCGAACAGATTCTCAGAAACGGGGGCTACGACCCCGGCAACGTCGATGGTCTCTACACAGAGGACACGCGCCGGGCATTACGACAATGGCAGGTCGACTACGGCTACGGCGGGGCCACCCCCGAGCCAGAAGAGACGATCGTCATCACCCTGACCAACGGCAACGGCTACACGGTCGGAAACAAGGACTCGAAGGCGATTCGCATCGGACCATCCGTGCCGAGCCAACTGTCCGGGGCATCCGATGGCAACCTGCCGAGCAGCGGCATGCCAGTGGTACCAGCGCAAGTAATGACCCCTGCCATCGGTGTCACTCTCGCCGAGGACACCGTCGCCGAAGGCAACACCCTCGACGTCGTCCTCACAGCCAGCCCAGCACCCGACGTCGATACCCAGATCAACCTGACCTTCGGTGGTGATGCCATTGGCGGCGACCTCGACGACGTCGCGGACCCGGACATCGACGTCGACTACCTCGACGACCCGTTGGAAGAAACCCCAATCGTCTGGCCGGCGGGCGAGACGACCCTGGCTCTGACTCTCGAGGTCCTGGCCGATGACCTCGACGAAGACGACGAGAGCTGGACAATCTCTGTCACCCCCGAAAATGTGATCGGTGAAGGTACCAACTACGACGTCGCCCCGATCAACACGATGACGGTCACCATCATCGACTCCACGCCTGACCAGATCCCACAACTATCGGTGAATATCGACGATGGAGACGACGAGATCGAAGAGGGTGAAGACGCCGTGTTCACAATCGTCGCCGACGACGAACTCGGTCGCGATGTGGAAGTGGGCTACATGCTGATTGGTTCCGCTCAAGAAGGCGACGACTATCCCAATCAAGACGACGCTCCGAGTGTCCTCTTCCCCGCCGGCGAGAATGAGATCACGGTGACGGTCCCGACACTGCAAGACGACCAAATCGAGCCGATCGAACGAATTACGTTGTCACTGCAGCCTGCGACCGACGGCGAGTACACGACCGCAGATCCAACCACCGGAACAGTCACGATCGAAGACGAGGACGACCCCGAACTCACCATCGTTGGGGGCGAGGTCACCGTGCCGGAAGGGGGCGCCGTCGTGTTCAGCATCCGCGCTGACGAGGCACCGAGCCGCGACATCTCGGTCGATTACCAAGTGGGTGGCACCGCCACGATGGGTGTCGACTTCCAGGTCCTCACCGGCACGGTCACGTTCCCCGCAGGCCGCACCCAGGTCGACGTCATCATCAACACAATCGATGACGATGTCATCTTTGTGCCCAGTGACATGATCATCGCCGACTGGCCGGCTCGTGTCGGCACGGTCTTCGTGGACGAAGGAGAGACCGTTCAACTTGGCAGGACGCTACTCAACCTTACGGAGCCGGAGTTCACGATCAATCTCATCGCCAGCCCGAGTGACCGGTCCGAGTTGGTACTCGGCCAGGCAGTGACAGTCGAGATCGAGGCCGGTGATCAAAGCGTGGCCGGCACCATCACCGAACTCGACGACGCTGCGACAATCACCGACGGTGGAGCCGAACGCTACGAAGGGGTGGTCGAGCCCAACACCGAACTCTTCGCGGTGGACGGAGCGACGGTGCGGATTGAGGTCGTGCTCGACGAACGGATCGACGCGATCGTCGTTCCCCGCGCAGCGATCTACCAGAACGCCACAGGGGAGACCGTCGTTCGGGTGATCGACCTCGACACCGGGGCCCAAACTGAGGTCATCATCGAGACAGGCATTCAGGAGGGTTCTTTCACGGAAGTCGTCCGTGGACTCGCCGGCGGTGAGCAGATCGTGGTCGACGTCACCGGCGGATGACCAACGCCCCGCTCCTTCGTCTCACGAACGTCTCCCGCATTTACGGCGAGGAGGTGAAAGTCCACGCGCTCGACGAGGTATCGCTCACGATAGAGACCGGTGACTTCATGTCGATCGTTGGCCCTTCGGGCTCCGGTAAGTCAACGATGCTCGGCTTGCTTGGCCTCCTCGATCTCCCTTCGCTGGGTACCCTCGAAGTCACAGGTACCTCGGTCAGTGATCTGTCGGATGGGGTCCGGTCGGCGCTCCGAGGCGACGTGGTGGGTTTCATCTTCCAGCAGTTCCACCTGATCCCCCACCTTGACGCCCGTCGAAACGTCGAAACCGCGCTTCTCTACCGCGGACTTTCTACTCGTCAACGCCGCGAGAAAGCGATGAGCGCGCTCGACGCTGTCGGCCTGGCACCCCGCCATGAGCACCGGCCAGTGCAGATGTCGGGTGGCGAGCAACAACGCTGTGCGATCGCTCGCGCAATCGTGACCGAACCACAGTTACTTCTCGCCGATGAGCCCACCGGCGCGCTTGACAGCACGAATGCTGCGAATGTCATGGAAATCTTTCGCGATCTCAAAGACGGCTCACGAGCAATCGCCATCGTCACCCACGATCCGGCGGTGGCCGCCTCCGCCGACCGGCGAGTATCGATGCGCGACGGCAAGATCGTCGCCGACGAGCAACTGAGCGGCGGCCAGGTCATCTCTTCATTTGGCGGAACGCTAGGTGCGTCATGAGGAATGTTCGCGACCTTCTCGGCGTCGCCGCCAGCGGTCTCACCGCCCGCTGGAGTCGCACGCTCTTGATCATGCTCGGACCGATCATCGGTGTGAGCGCGATCGTTGCGGCGGTCGGCCTCACAGAGTCGGCCAAGGGCGACCTCCAAGCGACCCTGGCCGCCCTGGGCGACAACCTGATTCGGGGTGAAGCATCAGGTTCGTTCGGCGCAGAACCTGCATATCCAGAAGACGTCGTTGAGCGCGTCTCCAAGCTATCCACCGTCGAGGGGGCTACGGCGACCAAGGCTGTCAGCGGCGTGATCACCACGCCGTACAAGGCAGCTGAGGACTACTACACCGCGTTCCCGACACCAGTCCTGACCGCCGACGAACACTTTCTTAGCGTGATGCAGGTCGACCTCGTGACGGGCCGTTGGCTCAACGACTTCGATCAGCAGACTGCTGCCAGGTCCGCTGTAATCGGTATCGGCCTGGCTGATGAATTCGGGTTCCGAATCGGGCAGCGAACGATTCGCCTTAACGGCATCGATTACGGCGTGGTCGGAGTCGTCGAGAGCTATCCGCTCGACTCAGTTTTCGACAACGCGGTAATTATCCCCGCGACGACGGCCGACGAAGACTTCGCCGTCGGACTCGAACCCGACACCGTGTACGTGCGGTCCCAAGTGGGCGAGACGCAACTCACCGCAGAGGTCATGGGCACCGCCATCAACCTTGGCGACAGTGGCGAGACCGCAACCACGGTCCTCAGCGATGCACTCGAAGCTGAAGCCGCCGCCGACAGCACCCTGCAGATCATCGTCGCTGCGATGGGACTTCTCGCGCTCATCGTCGGTGGCGTTGGTATTGCGAACGTCATGTCGATCTCGGTAATCCAGCGTTCCGCCGAGATCGGTATTCGTCGTGCGCTCGGACACCACCGATCGCTCGTCGCCTGGCAGTTTCTGCTCGAATCAGTCGCAGTTGGCCTAATGGGCGGCCTTCTCGGTGCCCTCCTTGGCATTGGGATCGTGGTCTTTGCCAGCCGAATCGCCGGCTGGGTATACGTGCTCGCCCCCGAACTCGACCTGTTTGGCGCCGCCCTGCCCTCGCACTACCTCGGCATTCCGACGCTGTACCTGATCGGCGTCGGAGCAGCACTCGGCACAAGCGTGTTTGCCGGCCTCTACCCAAGCGTCAAGGCCGCCCGACTCGAGCCCCTCGAGACCCTGCGACTCGGTTGACCCCGCTACAACTTCGTGTGGTCCCAGCTGATCGTCTTGATCGGCTCAACTATCACCGCGGTTCGCTTCGATGCCATGTGCTCCGCGGCCTGCTCGAGGAGTTCGAGTGGAATCTCGGGCTGGTTGCGGGCTAGCACCTCGAGTGCGAGCGGGTGAACAGCGGAAGGCTCATCGACAAGGGTCGCTGTGCCCTTCATCATCACTCCTCGAAGCTGCTCGTAGACGAAGCCGTCCTCGGCCAACACCGTGATGCGGGGATCGCGTTGCAGATTCACGATCTTCTGGCTCTTCGTGTACGTCTCAAAAACGATCTTGCCGTCGACTATCGCAAACCAAAGCGTTGACAAATGGATGCTGCCGTCGTGGCCGAGTGTCCCGACCTGCAAGCTCTTCTGGGCCGCCAAGAAATCGATGAGTTCGTCGTCGCTCATCCGGATGACATCTCGTCGATTGTTGCTCACGTCGGTCCCTCTCTCTGGACACCCGACGTTAGAACATGCGGTACGCCTCGGGCGCACCTTGGATCCGCTTGGCCGATGAGGCAACGACCGGTTTGGACGGTTTTGGTGCCGAACGTGCGCTCCGCGAGACTTGCCGCCATGACAGTCCAGATCTCGGTTCCGACCGATTGCACCGTGGTCGACGTTCCGCTCGACGCCGGAACAGCGGTACCAGCCAACACGGTTGTGGTGATCGTCGAGATGATGAAGATCGAGCATCTCGTTCGAGCTCCCGAGGCCGGTGTGATAGTCGAGATGCACGTCGAGCCTGGCCAGGTGTTGAAAGCGGGCACAGTGGTCGCAACGATCGCCCCCGGCGCAGCGGTCGCAGCGTCAAGCAGCACGGTCGAAGCTGTCGCGGCCGATCGCGCCGATCTCACTGAGTTGCATGCGCGGCGAGCGCTCCTGGCCGACGACGCTCGCCCGGATGCGATCGCCAAGGTCCACGGTCGAGGGCGGCGGACCGCCCGCGAGAACCTGGCCGATCTTGTCGACAAGGGCAGCTTCCAGGAGTACGGGAGTTTCATGTACGCGGCACAGAAAGGTCGACGAGACGTCGATGACCTCATCGCCACGACACCCGGCGACGGGATCGTCGGGGGGTTAGCAACCGTGAACGGTGATTTGTTCGGCGAGACCGGCTCCCAAGTCGCTGTGATGTCGTACGACTACACCGTGCTTGCTGGGACCCAGGGTTTCCGTGGCCACGAGAAGAAGGACCGTCTCCTGTCGGTGGCACATCAGCTTGAGATTCCGTTGGTGCTGTTCGCCGAAGGTGGCGGTGGGCGCCCCGGCGACACCGACACACCGTTCCTGGCCGGCCTTCAGCTCAATACCTTCGCCTGGATCGCAAAGTTAAGTGGGCACGTCCCATCCGTGGCAATTGTCAGCGGACGCTGTTTCGCCGGTAACGCCGCATTGGCCGGCGTGTGCGATGTGATCATCGCCACACCTGATGTCAACCTCGGCATGGCTGGGCCAGCGATGATCGAAGGGGGCGGCCTTGGCGTGTTCCGCCCAGAGGACATCGGTCCGATCGACGTACACATCGCCAACGGTGTCGTCGACCTCGTAGCCAACGACGAAGTCCATGCTGTCCAGCTGACCAAGCAGTACCTGAGCTACTTCCAGGGACGGCTCGAGCAGTGGGAGGCTCCCGAGCAGGAAGCTATGCGCAACGTCGTCCCCGAGAACCGCAAGCGGGTCTACGAAGTCCGCGATGCGATCCACACGTTGGCCGATATCGACTCGGTGCTCGAGCTACGACCGTCATGGGGCCAGTCGGTCGTCACCACGCTCGCCCGTATCGAGGGACGTCCCCTGGGAATCATGGCGAATGATCCCGCCCACCTCGGCGGTGCGATCGACTCGGATGCAGCCGACAAAGCGGCTCGGTTTATGCAGCTCTGCGATGCCCACGGGCTGCCGATCGTCTCTCTTTGCGACACACCGGGTTTCATGGTCGGACCCGATGCCGAGGAGACAGCCCAGGTCCGCCACTTCGGCCGTATGTTCGTGGTCGGGGCGAGCCTCAGCGTCCCCTTCGTCACTGTGATTCTGCGCAAGGCCGTTGGCCTCGGGGCGATGGCGATGACGGCCGGTTCGATGCACGCCGCACTGCTGTCGGTGGCGTGGCCGACCGGCGAGGTCAGCGGCATGGGCATCGAGGGGGCAGTCAAGCACGGCGCCCGCCGCGAACTCGACGCAATCGACGACCCCGATCGACGCCAGGAACGCTACGAAGAGCTCGTTGCCCGGATGTATGAGAACTCCAAGGCTCTGAACGCCGCAGCCCACGGCGAAATCGACGATGTCATCGATCCAGCGGACACCCGGCGCCGGGTTGCGCAGATCCTCGCGGCCGCCCCAGACACGAACCGCCGTGGCCGCCCGATGATCGACAGCTGGTAGTTCAGACGCTGACTGCGCGAAATGCTGTCACCAGCGAGCCGATCTGATCGGTCAGCTCCTCGCCGGTCGAGTCGAAGCGGACATTGCTGCGGAAGTCGGTCACGCCAGCATCCACGAGGGCGGGGACAGACTGCATCGTCGCCGCCACATCGATCACTCCAGCATCGTTGAAGCGGGTCGGTAGCGAACCAACGATCTCGATTTCGGTCGTGTCACCACCGACCTCCGCCACAGCCGCCCGCATACGCGGAATCGATGCAATGAGGTCGGCGGCATCGGGCCCCCAAGGGATCCACCCCGATCCAAAGCGGGCGAGGCGCGTCATCGCTCGACGGTTGACGGTGCCACTCACCCAGATCGGCACTCCCCCGTTGGCCGGCTTCGGCTTCTGATAGATGTTGGAGAAGGTCAGCCGCTCGTCCTCGAACGACGCCTGGTCGTTGCCCCAGATCTCTTGGCAAACGGCGAGCGTGTGATCGAGCTGAGCACCACGCGCGGCAAACGACAGGCCGGCCGCGTCATACTCGGCAGCCTGCCATCCGACGCCGACGCCGAGATCAAGTCGCGAGCCCGAGAGCACGTCGATCGTCGCAGCGGTTTTGGCAAGGACGACCGGGCGCCGGAGCGCCGCGAGAAGAATATTGGTTGCAAACCGAACGCGGCTGGTAACCGCAGTCAAATGCGAGACGACGGTCAACGGCTCAAGCCACAGCCCATCGGGGCCGGTCGGTTGACGACCGTCGTCAATTCCCCCCTTGGCCGGATCGGCATAGGCCGACAGATCGCTTCCGAAGGCGACATGGTCCGAGAGCGCAAGGCGATCGAGCCCAGCCCGGTCAGCCGCCACGGCCCGATCGACCAGATGCGACCAGTCGTCTGGATCGGCCGCCGCGAAGGTGATGAGGGTAAGCGACAGCTGAGGTGAGGCCATACCGCAGCGTGGCCGGGGCATCACCCTCGACGCAAAAGCTCAACCGCGGCGTCGAGACCGCCGACGGGTCGCGGTGGCCGCCCGCTTGGCCGGAGTGAAGTCGACGTCGGGCACCGGAAGGGTGCCATCGAGGACACCGCGTATCGCGGCGAGGTGCGACGGGTCGTTGCCGCAACAACCACCGATAATGGTCACCCCGGCGCGTCGCGTCCGGTCTGCGTGGGCACCCATCACATCAGGTGACCCGGAGTACACGAGTTCAGTGCCATGCCAGTGCGGGATGCCCGCGTTGGCCTTCGAGATAACGGGAGTGTCGCCAGCCACCGCAACCATCTCGGCGAGCGCCGCCTCGGTGTCAGCCAAGTTGTTCCCGCAGTTGGCGCCGAAGGCGGCGACGCCGAGCTCGCGGAGCCGGATCGCAGCCTGGGTTCCAGTGACACCCATCATTGTGCGACCCGCCGTGTCAAAGCTGAGAGTGACGGTGATCGGCAGATCAGAAACGGTGCGAGCCCCTTGAACTGCGGCCTCGACCTCCTCCATCGACGACATCGTCTCAATCCAGAGCAGGTCGGCGCCGCCCTCACTGAGGCCACGGGCCTGCTCGGCAAACGCCGCAACTGCGTCGCCCGGCTCGAGTTCACCGAGCGGGGCGATGAGTTCACCGGTCGGCCCGATCGAACCAGCGACCAGGACGCGGCGCGGTAGTGGATCGACCACATCGCGGGCGTGGCGGGCGGCCTCTCGGTTGATCTCAACCACGCGATCGTCAAGCTTGTGGAGCTTCAGTCGGTACCGGCTCCCCCCAAACGTGTTGGTCAGAATGATGTCGGATCCCACGTTGACGTATGACTCGTGAAGCCCGTGCACGACCTCGGGGCGATCCAGATTCAGGCGCTCCGGGGCATCGCCAGCCTCAAGGCCGGCCGCCATGAGCTGGGTGCCCGTCGCTCCATCGACAACAAGGGCCCCTCGCTCGGCGATGAGTTCAGTAAGCACGGATCGAGCAGCACCATCCATAGGCGTGCAGGATAAGAGTTCACCGGTGGCTAAATGACGCTCGAAGACCGCCGGTGTGAGCCTGCGCCGATTTACCGACCGCGAAGTTCACGCCGCAGGATTTTTCCCGAGGCGCTCTTCGGGATGAGATCGATGGTCTCCATAAGCCGGATCTGCTTATACGAGACAAGGTGCTCACCCACGAACTCTTGCAGTTCCTCGAGAGTGAGGTCCTCGCCTGGCGCGAGCTGAATGAAGGCCTTGGGTAGCTCGCCTGCGGAATCGTCGGGCACCCCGATGACCGCAACATCGAACACCTTGGGGTGGGTCACGATCAGACCCTCGAGCTCCGCCGGTGGCACCTGGAATCCGTTGTACTTGATGAGCTCCTTGATGCGATCAACGATCGAGAAATACCCGTCCTCGTCGACGATGGCGACATCACCGGTGTGGAGCCACCCATCGGCGTCGATCGTCTCGGCGGTGGCCTGCTCATTGTTCAGATAGCCCTTCATAACCATCGGTCCCCGGACCCACAGTTCACCGCGTTCGCCGACAGGCTGATCGTCGCCGGTCTCGGGGTCGACGATTCGGCTCTCGACATTGCTAACTGCCACGCCACTCGTACCCGGCTTGTTGCGGCCCTCGGGCGTGCAGTGGGTCACGGGGCTGAGTTCGGTCATACCAAAGCCCTGAACCACCTCGCAGTCGATCCGGGCTGCACACGCCTCCTGAAGGTCGATCGTCAGCGGCGCTGCACCCGAGAAAACCTGCTTGACCGACGAGAGATCGTAGTCACCAACAATCGGCGCCTGCGAGAGACCGAGCACCATCGGTGGCACAGCGAAGAACCGGGTCACCTTGTGGTCCTGGACGAGTTGCAGGGCCTCTTCCATGTCGAACCGAGGCATGGTGAGAACCGTGACCCCGTTCGCCAGCATGCCGTTCATCAGCACCTGCATGCCGTAGATGTGGAAGAACGGCAGGGCCGACAGGCCCACCTCGTCATCGGTGTAGACCAGCACGTGTTCCATCTGGCAGATGTTCGCCACCAGGTTGTAGTGGGTGAGCATCACACCCTTGGGCAGGCCAGTAGTTCCCGACGAATACGGAAGCACCATGACGTGATCGCGGACATCGACCTCGACCTGCTGGATCGGCGCACCCATGTAATCAGCGAGTGGTGTCGTGCCCTCGACAGCATCAATCGTGACAATCTCGGTCACGTCGGTGCCTTCGATCGCCTCGCGGGCGACGTCGACGAACATTCCGATCGTGACGAGGACGTTCGCGCCGGCGTCTTGCAATTGATGTCGGACCTCGCCGGGACCGTAGGTCGGATTGATCGTGGTGAGTGTGGCGCCCGCAGTTGCGACGCCATGGAACACGACGGGGTACTGGGGCAGATTCGGCGCCATCAGCGCGATGCATGAACCTCTTCCCATCCCCCGCTCAACGAGGCCGCCAGCGAGGCTGCGAGACGCCCGCTCCAACTCGGCAAACGTGTACTCGTTGCCATGGCCGTCGGACACAGCAATGCGATCGGGATACGCCAACGCCTTCGCAAACACGTGGTCGGTGATCGACACCTCGGGAATCGCGACGTCGGGCAGGCTACTCGCATGGATCAAGGACACAGAAGACTCCATCACTGGGCGCAAAAATCGGATCGTAGCCTCATGTCTGACTCGTCGGTGCCGATATCTCCGGTATGGCGACCGCGATCCGACTCGATCGGCTTCTTCCTCGTTGCTCGCTCAGAGAACACCGACCTCAGATCGGCTGGAATGTTCAGTCGGTCAGGCTCAGACGTCGTCGCCACGAGACAGTGGAGAAGGCCTTTCTCATTGATCTTTCGCTCGGCGGCGCACTGATCGAGGCCCAGAATTCCGTCAAGCCCGCGGTGGGCGATGTCGTAACCGCGCGGTTCGGGGGAGTCGATGGTCAGGCGATCATTCGGCACCGCCGCGAAGCCGATAGCCTCGAGTACTTCGGCATTCAATGGCTCGAATCCGCCGAGTTGCGGCCGGTCATCGAGAAAGCCGTTGAAATGGTGCGCGGTCGCGACGGTGAGCTCCGGGCTCGCTGGGAAGATGACCGCCGCTGACATAGGCCGGCAATTAGCCCTACGATCCGTCAATGGAGTTTTCTTGGGCGCGTCTTCGTCGTGCGGTGCGCGAAACCTGGATTGAGATCAAGGCCCGCCGAGCCGGTCGAGCCGGCATCGTGAAGCCGAAGGTAAATACTGCGCGGCAGATCGCCGGGATCACTGGTGCGCTCATGTCGAACGGATTCGACCGGATCGCCGAGAGCTCGGAGGCCTACGAAAAGTCCTTCGACCCCCACATTCCACCGAGCGTCCACGTTTCGTACAACGACATGCGTCGTCAGAACGTGCCGATCCCACTGGCCGAGCGGTGCATCGAAAACTGGCAAGACCCAGTTCGACCCGAAGTTGAGGCCGAGTTGAACGCAATGCTCGACGAGACCTTCGACAGTTGATGCTCAGCGGGTGCGGACGATGAGTTCGTCAAGCCCGCGAAGGTTGATCCGACCGTTCCACTTCGGTTCACCAACGACGTCGACCTGACCGAACCGCTTTACAAAGCTCTCGATCGCTACCTCGGCTTCGAGCTTCGCCAGCGAGGCCCCGAGGCAGTAGTGGATGCCAGAGCCGAACGACACGTGTTGGCCCGCGTTCTCGCGGCTCAGGTCGAGGATGTCGGCGGTCGATCCCCAAAATGCATGATCGCGATTCGACGACGCTATCGACGCGAGAACGAACGCCCCCCGGGGGATCACCGTGCCGCGAAATTCGATGTCAGCCGTCGCCACTCGGCGCGTGATCTGGACCGGTGAAACCCACCGGAGGAGTTCGTCAACCCCGGTCGCTGGCATCCCGTGCTTGCGAATAATCTCGAGTTGATCTGGGTGTCGGAGCAGTTCTCGAATCCCTGTTCCGATGAGGTTGACCGTCGTCTCATGACCGGCGATGAAAAGCAGTGAGACTTGGCCGCGCAGCTCCTTTGCGGTCATGGTGTCACCGTCGTCCTCGGCCTCGATCAGGCGCGTGAGCAGGTCATCACCCGGGTTGGCGGTCTTCCACTCGATGACGTCGGCAAGATGTCTCCGCATCTTCTCATCGGCCTCGATCGCGGCAGCGACCTCTGCTTCGCTGACGATTGGATCGATCGTCTTCACGATTGCACCGCTCCAGTCGCGGATGAGGTCCTTGTCAGCATCGGGCATACCGAGCATCTCGGAGATGACGTCGAAGGGCAGCGGGAAGGCGAGTCGCTCGACGACATCTGCGTTACCGTCAGCTTCCATCTGGTCGAGCATTTCGTCGACCATGCGCTCGATCATCGGCCGGAGCGCCTCGATCGTTCGCGGCGTGAAGGCCTTGCTCACCAGGCGACGCAAGCGAGTGTGGTCCGGGGGATCGATGTTGAGAATCGACCGGTTCTGATCATCGGGATCGACGTCCTCGAAACGGAGAGGTCGCTCGAGAGCGTCCATATCGACGTTGTCGTCATCGACGCTCAGGCTCGGGTCGCGCAGCAACCTGAATGTGTCGTCGTACCGAAAGAGCCCCCACTGACCGGTCAACAGATGGTGAACCGGGTCCTTTTCGCGAATCTCGGCGAGGTGCGGCCACGGATCATCCAGATAGCCCTCTTCGAGTGGGTTAAAGAAAACCGGCTCGGACGTCGTCATGACCCAAGGTTAAGCACTGAGGTATCACTGCGTCGATATAGCGTTCACCGCATGGCCTCGGTTAGCCCAGCAGAGCGCGACATTGAAGAAGGCATCGCCCCGTGGGACGGCCGTCGCGTGCCGATGACACTCATCGGGGGCTATCTCGGCAGTGGGAAGACCACGATTCTCAACGATTTGCTCCGCAAGACCGAACGGCCGATCGCCGTACTGGTCAACGACATCGGCGAGATCAACATCGACGTCCGCCTGCTCAAAAGACGTTCCAGCGACACGATGGAACTCACCGATGGATGCGTCTGCTGTTCGATGAAGGAGGGCCTCGGTGCCGCGCTTGCCGAATTGCGGGCGCGTCCGCAGCCACCCGACCACGTGATCATCGAGCTCAGTGGCGTTGCCGACCCCACGCAAGTACTGCCGTGGAGCAACTCCGACGGGTTTCGGCTCGATGGCGTCATCGTGCTCGCCGACGCAACTGGGGTTACCCAGCAGCTCAACGATGAGCGGCTCCGACCCCTGCTCGAACGACAGATCACCCCTGCCGACCTCGTGGTCATCTCGAAGTCCGAGCTTGTCACCTCCGATGAACGCGAGGCGGCGCGCCAAGCCGTCTTGCGAATCTCGCCCGATATGCCAGTCGTCGACGATCTCGACGGCACAGTCGCCTCTACCCTGCTCGACCTCGGCACCCGGCGCGCCCGCGACGCCACCGCCATCCCGCCGCCGACACTGCTCGATCCGCACCAAACCGAGCTCTACCAGCTTCCCCGCCCCACGACCAGCGCGGCGCTGATGGAGCTCATCGAGGCGCTTCCCGGCGACGTGGTGCGGGCCAAGGGCATTGCAGAGGGTCCCGACGACTCTCGGTTGTTGATCCAGGTGGTCGGGCGCCGGCGCCGGGTCATGCCCCTGCCCCGGGCCGAGGATCAGGATCCGACCGATCTCGTGGTGATCAGGCTCTGATCCGACCGGTCAGGTCCCCCCGAGGGCATCGATAACGTCACCGAAGCGCTCCATGCCCTGACCATCGTTGTGTTGGACGACCACGTAGTTGAACCCCCACCGATCGCGACGTTCCTGCAGTTGCTCGACGATCTCGGGCACCGACCCGGCGATCAGGGCCGGCGTCTGGGCGACGTGCTCGGTGGGGGCACCGAACATCTGGGAGAAAAACTCGAGAGCGCCGGTGCGGTCATCGGTGATCGTGGTGTTCATCGACAGCGAGCTGATCTCGAGCTCATCGGCGCGTTCGCCCGCGACCTCTCGCACCCGACCCACTTTTCGGTCGTAGGCGTCGGGCATCGAGTCGGTGATCGCGTCGGGGCCGACCTCACCGGCCCGCAGGTTCGCAGTGATTCCTACGATGTCGGCATGCTCAGCCGCAACGCCGAGCATGCGAGGACCGCCGCCGCCGATAATGATCTTCGGCCCACCTGGGGTGTACGGCATCGGGAGTCCGTCGTAGCCGTCGATGTGGTAGTGCGCGCCCGCAAAATCGAAGACTCCCTCCCCCCAGCAGCGCTTGATGATCTGAAGGCTTTCGAGGAATCGCTCGATACGGACTCCTGGCGCGTCGTACGGCATGCCCGACTCCTCGTAGTCGGTCCGCATCCAGCCGGCGCCCAGGCCGAACTCGACCCGACCCTCGGCGATGTGGTCGAGCGTGGCGATCTCTTTCGCCAGAACCACCGGGTGGCGGTAGTCATTGCCAAAGACCAGCGCGCCAACCGTGAGTTCGGTCGTGACGGCTGCGGCAGCCGAAAGTGAGGTGAGCACTCCGTACTGATCGTGAAAGTGGTCGGGCATGAGCAGCGAGGAGAACCCGGTCTGCTCGGCATAGCGGGCCGTGTCGGTCCATGTCATGCCCTCGATCGGGCCGTGGGTCTGGAGCCCGAAGCGAAACAGTTGTGCCATGGCTTCCGACCCTAGGCCCGCCTCAACCCCCAGGCCAGGTGTCCGCCACGCGGTAGCCAGTGGGCCATGGATCGGCCGGGTCGACGAGGTGGTGGGTGACACCAGTGACCCATGCCCGCCCGCTGATCTCCGGAACGATGGACCCATCGGGTGCACTTTCGACGATCCGGCCGCGAAACTCCGAACCGATCACGGACCGCATAAGGAGCTGGTCGCCCACGCCGGCCTGCCCCCGTGCGTGCATCACGGCGAGTCGGGCCGATACGCCGGTGCCGGTCGGTGACCGATCGAGCTTGCCCGGGTCGATCACCGACGTACTTTGCAGCTCGAACCCGTTGGGTCCCTCGAGGAGCGGACCCGCAATCTGACAAAACGAGATGTGGGCCCAGTCGGGGTTGGTGGGGTGCCGAAACCCCAGCTGCTCATTCGCCGCTGCGGTAACAGCCCTTCCGATCTCAGCAAGCTCCGCTGCGGCCCCGGGTTCGACCGACACGCCGAGATCGGCCGCATCGACGAGTACGAAACTGTCGCCGCCATACGCAGTATCGACTCGCACGGGGCCGACGCCGGGAACGTCGACCTCAGCATCGAGGCGATCGGCAAACGAGGGCAGGTTCCGCACGGCAACCCGCTCGACCTTTCCACCACGGCACTCGGCGCGCACCGCAACAAGCCCCCCGGGTGCCTCGATCGTGAACTCGGTGACGGGCTCGACCATCGGAACCCGCCCTGTCTCGAGCAGGACCGTCGCGACACACATCGAGTTGCTCCCCGACATCGGCGGCGTGTGGCATGGCTCCATGATGATAAAGCCGGCGGCCGCCTCGGCAGCGACCGGCGGCACGAGCAGATTGACGTGGCGGAATACGCCGCCGCGGGGTTCGTTGAGAACCAAGTTCCGAAGCGCCTGGTCCGTGTCGATCCA
>JAQWLJ010000062.1 GCA_029247365.1 Acidimicrobiales bacterium
GCCTATCGGGTAACCGAGATCGCCGTCACGCTCGCTGTGGCACCTCTCACCGGATGCAGCGAGTACTCGGCCGCGTTCTCGAGCATCCTTGGCCGCGGCACTCTCCTTTTTGAGATCCGCGGAACCCATCTCACACTCACAGCCGAGGACGGAACTGGCCTCACTGCACGTGCGGACTAAGCCGCTTGGGATAGTGGCGCCACGAAGCTCACGGTTCGGGTTGCTTTCCCAGCAGGAACAACGATGCGACGCCTTGCCATTGCCGAACTAACCGCCGTCCTACTCGCCTCGACGTGTGCCGGTGGCTCCTCCGACGACCGTACGGGCGAGACCACTTCGACCGCGTCACAGCCAGCGTCGACTACATCCCCAGCGGCCACCAGCACCGCACCACGACCGTTCCCGAGACGATGACCACTAAGACCAGACCCAGGCCGGATTCGCCAGTCTCTTCTCATTGAATGGGGGCCGCACTGTGCTCGACGTCTTGCTCGAGAGCGAGGCCTACATCGAGGAAGCAGGCGTTGATCTCCCGGTATTTATCGGCGCGGGAAACGGCCACACGACCATGCTGGCCGGAGATTTCTACGAGCTCGAAGAGGGCAAGGTTCGGCAGGTCAACTGGCTGACCAAGTTGCTGAACAGCGAGCCAAGCGATGACGTGAAATGCGCCGAATGCGGCTCGCCATCTGACTAGATCCGTCGAGCAGACCGATTCAATCTGCACCGTTGCCTCTGACAGGTGCCCGATCAGAAGCATTTGTCTCCCGGTTCGACCCCGACGAGGCTGATCAGTACGATGTAAACGATTACTAACACGTCTCGGAGGACTGATGTCCGACACCCTCTCGCCTGCCGAAGCCAACCAATTCCGCGCTCGCTGTGCCGCCTTCCTTGAGGAGCACGCCATCGGCATCAGCCTCAACGGTCAGTCCGATCCTCGCGGTGCCATCCGCATGGACCACGCCAAGACCTTCCAGGCAGCGCTCACCGAAGCGGGCCTCGCTGGCCTCACCTATTCCAGCGAATACGGTGGGCAAAGCCTCACCAGGGACCACGAGCGCATCTGGCGGGAGGAGTACGGCAAATTCCCAAACATGACCTCGGAGCTCACGATCTCGCATGGCATGTGTGTCCCGATGCTGAGCGAGTACGGCACCCCCGAGCAGAAGGGCACCTACCTGGCCGACGCAATCGCGGCCCGAACAGTGTGGTGCCAGATGTTTTCCGAACCTGGCGCCGGTTCCGACGTCGCAAGCCTCCAGACCAAGGCCGAGCGCGATGGTGACGTCTGGGTGATCAATGGCCAGAAGGTCTGGACCACCACGGCGCATCTGTGCGACTACGGCATCATCATCGCCCGCACCGATCCGGCAGTAGCGAAGCACGCGGGCATCTCGATGTTCATCGTCGACATGAACGCACCCGGTGTCGAAGTACGTCCGATCAACCAGATCGACGGCGGCCAGCACTTCAACGAAATTTTCTTCACCGACGCTGAGGTTCCGGCAGATCAGCTGCTGGGCGACCTCAACAACGGTTGGAACATGGCCACTGCGATGCTCATGTACGAGCGGGTCGCGATCGGTTCCGGCTCGACCAGCGGGGTCCGGCACAACCTCGCCGATCAGCTGATCGAGACCGCCACCAAGCTCGGCCGAATCGAAGAGTTGGTCATCCGTGACCAGCTGATGCAGCTCTACATCATGGAGACCACCGCCTCCCTCGTTTCGATGCGGACGCGGGCCGAACTCCAGGCCGGCAAGACCCCGGGTCCCGGCGGTTCGCTCGGCAAGCTGATCGGCACGCTGAACATGAACTTCGCTCGAGATCTTGGCATGGAGATCTACGGCTCGGCCGGCGTCGCCTGGGATGGCGACGGGGGCAACTGGGCCCGCTTCGCGCTCACGAGCCTGCAAGGGGGCATTGCGGGCGGCACCAACGAGATCCAGCGCAACATCATCGGCGACCGTGTGCTCGGTCTGCCCCGTGACATTGATGTTTCGAAGAACCTGCCGTTCAACGAACTCAAGGTCGGCACGCAGCGCGATTGAGCGAAGTAGTTTCCTGGTAACGGCGTTCCCAGGAGACATACATGCAGTTGGCGATGGTCGGCCTTGGCCGGATGGGCGCAAATATCGTCCGCAGACTCATGGCGGACGACCACGAGTGCGTGGTCACCGATGTCGACGTGAATGCCGTCGACGAGCTCGTAGCCGAGGGTGCGACAGGCGCGCACGACGTGACCGAACTGGTCGAAAAACTCGACCTGCCACGTCGAATTTGGTTGATGGTGCCCGTCCATTTCGTCGATTCGCTCATTGATGACCTGGCGCCGCTACTCGACCCAGGTGACGTAATCATCGACGGTGGAAACTCGTTCTATCGCCACGACCTCGATCGCGCCGACCAGCTCGCCAAGCACGACCTGCACTACGTCGATGTCGGCACGAGCGGTGGCGTCTACGGGCTTGAGCGGGGCTTTTGTCTCATGGTCGGTGGCGAGGACACCGTAGTCCAGGCGATGGCACCCCTGTTCGACACAATCTCGCCATCAATCGACTCCGTGCCACGCACCGCCAACCGGTCGAGCGAGGTGATCCCGGCCGAACACGGCTGGTTGCACTGCGGTCCTGCCGGAGCAGGTCACTTCGTGAAGATGGTCCACAACGGCATCGAGTACGGGATGATGGCCGCGATCGCTGAGGGGCTTGGCATCCTCGAGGCCGCTGACGCTGGCACCGACGAGCGGCAGGCCGATGCCGAGACCGCGCCCCTCGAAGACCCCCGTGCCTACCAGTACGACTTCGACATCGCGGCGATCACCGAGCTGTGGCGCCGAGGCAGTGTCGTCAACAGCTGGCTGATCGACCTCACCGCTAACGCCTATGCAGAAGATCCCCAGCTGGCACAGTTCGCCGGGCGGGTGTCTGACAGCGGTATGGGACGGTGGACGGTGAAAGCAGCAGTTGACATCGGCGTTCCGGCCCACACCATCACTGCGTCGCTGTACGAGCGCTTTGCCAGCCGCGAGAAATTCGACTACGCCAGCAGAGCGCTCTCGGCAATGCGGATGCAATTCGGTGGTCATCACGAGAAGCCGACGGAGGAAGGCTGATGGAGCACGCCGATGCGCTCATCTTGTTCGGGATTACCGGGGACCTCTCCGAAAACAAGCTAATCCCAGCGCTTTACGAACTAACGGTCGAAGGCCGACTCGATATCCCGGTCGTCGGCGTCGCCCGAAGCGGATGGACCGTTGGCGACCTGCGAGACCACGTTCGCCGCGTCCTCGCCGACCGTAACCCGTCCGTTGTCGAGCAGATCTGCAGCCGGCTCCGGCACGTCGATGGCGACTACCAGGATCCATCCACCTTCGCCGAACTCGCGTCAACGCTCGAAGGTATCGACCGGCCAGTGTTTTTCATGGCGATTCCTCCGTCGTTGTTCGACACGGTGGCCACCTCGCTCGCAAGCGTGGGCCTCAACAAGCAAGGCCGTCTCGTGGTGGAGAAGCCGTTCGGTCGCGATCTCGCCAGCGCAGTCGAACTCAACGAGATCCTCCATCGCCATTTCCGCGAGGAGCAGATCTTCCGGATCGATCACTTCCTCGGCAAGGAGCCGGTGCAAAACCTGCTCGTCTTTCGCTTCGCTAACAGCCTCCTCGAGCCGATCTGGAACCGCCATCACGTCGCAAGCGTGATGGTCACGATGGCCGAGGCATTCGGCATCGAGGGACGAGGTCGCTTTTACGACGGTGTTGGGGCGATCCGTGATGTCATCCAGAACCACCTCCTTCAGATCGTCGGACTGCTCGCCATGGAACCGCCGGTCTCCGGCGACTCCGACGCGCTTCGTGACGAGGTGGTGAAGGTCATGAAGGCAGTGCAGCCGCTCACCGGCGAAGACGTGATCCGGGGCCAGTACCGCGGTTACCTCGATGAACCCAACGTCGCTTCCGACTCCGACACCGAGACGTTCGCCGCCGTCAACCTCCGAATCGACAACTGGCGATGGGCCGGCGTCCCATTCTGCATCCGGGCCGGGAAGGGAATGGCCGAGACAGTCACCGAGGCGCGTGTCGTCCTGCGCGAACCGCCACAGGATCTCTTCGCACCCGCCGGGAAGCCCCCACCCAACATCATCAACTTTCGGATGAAGCCCGATGACGTCATCTCGATGACGATGCAGGCGAAGGCACCGGGACAGGAAATGCGCGCCGAGGGTCTCGATCTCACAGTCGACTACGGCGAGGCGCTCGGTGGCGACGGGCCCGACCCGTATGAGCGACTGATCGGTGATGCAATCGACGGTGACCTCCGCCTCTTCGCTCGCCAGGACAGCGTCGAAGAGGCCTGGCGGATCGTCGAAGGCGCGCTCGACGACGCTGCCCCCATCCACACCTACGAGCGCGGCAGTTGGGGTCCCCAGTTTGCTGATGTCATGCTTCCTTCGGGCCAGTGTTGGCCCGAAGACGAATGACGACCGACGTCATCACCACTGCTAGTGGCGAAAGCGCATCTCGAGAGGCAGCCGCCTTCGTGGCGAAGCTTGCGATCGACGCGATTGAGCAAAAGGGCGACTTTGTCTGGGCCGTCTCCGGTGGTGCGACGCCGGCCCGGTTCTTGGCCGAACTCGCTGAACACGAGCGCATCGACTGGCGTGCAGTCCATCTCTTTCAGGTCGATGAGCGGGTCGCCACCTCAGGCTCCCCGGACCGCAACGACACCATGATTCGGGAGCGCCTCGTGTCTCGCCGACCCGACGTGCACTATCACCCGATGCCGGTCGAGGACGACGACCTCCCGTTCGCACTCATCGACCATCTCGCCGAGGTGGAAAACCTCGCCGGAACGCCTGCCGCACTGGACCTCGTGCAGTTGGGTCTCGGCAATGACGGTCACACCGCGTCGCTGGTCGAGGGCGACCCCGCTCTTCGCTCCAACGACGATCTCGCGATCACCCTCCCCTACCGGGGCACTCGCCGGGTGACAATGACCGCTCCGCTTCTCAATCGCGCCAGTCGCCGCCTCTTCCTCGTAACAGGTGCCGAGAAGGACGACGCGCTCAGCCGGCTGGCCGCACGCGATCCTCAGATACCGGGGACGCTCATCACGATGAAAGGGACAACGCTCATCACCGATTGCCGGATCGCAGGGTTCTCCGCCGGCTGAGTCCAGACGACTGCGTCGACGGCCGTGGGCCGCCCAGTTCTCGACCACGTTGTCAAGGCCGGCACCGGTCTGACCGGTCAGCCTCGCTGGATAATCCGGCCGGCCTTCTCAAACAACCCGACGGTCGTTTCGTGGAGGAGGTCGCCAAACTCTTTCGCGGCCTTACCCGCGAATGCTCGCGCATGCGTGCCCTCGAGGATGATCCCGGTCTTGTAGCAGGCGAGGACCGCATACCAGTCGAGTGCCTCGACCGAACGAGGAGACCGCTCGTCGTAATGGCGCACCATCTCGTCGATCGTCGGGAAGCCTTCCCAGGGCTGGACCGACATCATCCCTGCGTCACCGTCCGCCTCGGGCCAGAAGGCGACAATGAGACCCAGATCGATGAGCGGGTCACCGCAGGTGGCGAGTTCCCAGTCGACGATGGCGGCGATCTCACCCCGGTCGTGCTGGAACATCACGTTGGCAAGGTGGTAGTCCCCATGGATAATGCCGGTCGGGGACGGATCCGGCCGATTCTGCTCAAGAAACGCCTGAATATCGTCCAAATGGGGCAGCTCCGGCCCGGGATAGCCCTGGAGTTCGTTGTAGCTGTCCAGTTGGGCCTGCCAGCGCGGGACCTGACGCTCGAGGTAGCCGTCGGGCTTGCCGAAGCTGTCGAGGGCGCCCGTCTCTGACTCGACGGCGTGCAGGGCGAGGATGGCGTCGACGAACGACAGCCCCATTGCACGCCGGACCATAGGATCACCAGCGTGCAGCGAAGGCAGTTCTGCCGTCGCCTGGAAGCCATCAATCGACTCCATCAGATAGAAGGCCGCGCCAAGCACAGCCTCGTCTGGTTCACCGGCGATGAAGCCCGGGTGAGGCACATCTGAGCCCGCCAAGGCACTGAGGACGCGAGCCTCGCGGCGCATCGTCTCGTCGGAATTGGTGCGCTTGTGTTCAGGCGGACGCCGCAGGACGTAAGTTCGTCCGTCGCGAGTGAAGCGGAGCAGCAGGTTCTGGGTGCCACCGGTGATTGCCTCGAGACGTTCGAGCGGCCCCGTACCCAGACCCTTGCCGTCCATCCAAGCGCGAAGGATCTCGGGGTCAACGATGGACGGGTCGACTGGCTGGCCGTCAGCCATTGCCAGCAATCCCCGAGACCCCGCCATCGAGCCGGATAATCGAGCCAGTGATGTACGCGCTGGCGTCGCTGGCCAACAGCAGCGCGGCTCCGATGATCTCGTGGGGTTCGCCGGCCCGCTGCAGCGGGACTGCGGTCTTGAAGTGTTCGAAGACCCCCGGATGCCATGCCTTGCTGATGTCGGTGGCAAAGGGGCCAGGCATCAAACAGTTGACCCGCACTTCCGGAGCGAAGGCCTTGGCGAGCCCTGCCGTCATGTTGTTGATCCCTGCCTTCGCCGCGCCATACGGCAGCTCAGCAGCCGACGGCGAAACCGAGGCGGTCGACGAGACATTGATGATCGAGCCGCTGCCGGCTTGTTTCATTCGTTCGCCCACCAAGGCCGACAGCCGCCATGGCCCCGTGAGGTTGACGTCGATCACTTTGCGCCAAAGGTCTTCGGTGACCGCGCTTGGCGACTCATAGAGCGGAGACATGCCGGCATTGTTGACCAGTACATCGATGCGCCCGAACTGGTCATACACCTCGTCGGCCAGCGCGCCGAGGTCATCCCACTCGCCGACGTGGCACTGCATGGGCGTGATCGTTCGGCCGGTCGCCTCCGTGATCTCCGCCGCTGCTCGCTCTAAAACGTCGAACTTGCGGCTGGCAATGACCACGTCAGCACCGTGTGCGGCGAACGCCTGTGTCATCTCCCGACCGAGTCCGCGACCCCCGCCGGTGACGAGCGCAATCTTGCCCGTCAGATCGAATGGGCTCGCGGCACCTCCGGGTTCAGCCATCAGACCGGCAGGTCGCCGGTCGCCGACCGGGTCGTGCCAAAGTCCTTGTAGGCAGCAATCGCGCGCTGGGCGATACGCATCTGGTGGATCTCATCAGCGCCATCAGCGAACCGCGCCCAACGTGCCTGCTGGGCCATGTGGGCAAGCGGCGTGTCGGTCGAGTAGCCGAGCGCACCATGGACCTGGATGGCCCGGTCAATGACCCGTCCAAGACTGTTGGCGACAAAGTGCTTCGCCATCGAGACTTCGGACTTGAAGTCGACGTTCTCACCCCGATGGGCGGCGTCGATTTTTGATGCGGCGTGTAGGACCATCAACTTCGACTGGTATAGCTCCATCGCAGAGTCGGCGATCATCCACTGCACACCCTGCTTCTCGGCGAGGATCGACCCGTGGCTGTACCGGTCGAGCGACCGGCTGACCATCATGTCGAGCGCAGTCTCGGCCTGAGCAATCCACCGCATGCAGTGCGCCAGCCGGGCCGGGCCGAGCCGATATTGACCGAGCAGGTGACCCTGCCCCCGCCCACCAAGCATCTGACTCTCGTGGACCCGGAGGTCTTCGATCACGATCTCGCTGTGACCGGTTGAGCCGTGCATGGTTTCGATCTGGCGGACCTCGTTCCAGCCGTCCTGCGGCAGGTCAATCAAGAACGCCGTGTTGGCGGCCTGCGGCAGGTCCGGATCGTCTTCGGTACGAGCGATGAGGATCGCGAAGTTGGCCCGGTGGGCATTCGAGATGAACCACTTGTGGCCGTTGATCACCCACTCCTCGCCGTCCTCATACCCCTTGGTCTGGATGAGGGTGGGGTCAGAGCCAGCGACCTCGGGCTCCGTCATCGCGAAGCACGACCATGTGCGCCCCTCGCAGAGCGGCTTGAGGTACTTCACCTTCTGCTCGTCAGTACCCCAGTGCAAGAGCGTGTGCATATTGCCCTCGTCGGGAGCCTGACAGTTGAAGACCCACGGGCCGTAGCGGTTCTTGGCGGCCTCAGCCTGCACCATGGCGAGCTCCACATGGCCCAGGCCCATGCCGCCCCACTCCTCCGGCATATGCGGCAGCCAGATACCGGCAGCATGGGCCTGCTCCCGCATCCCGACCAACGCTTCGATTCGCTCACGGCCATCAAGGCCTGCATGCCCCTCCTCGCCGTCGATCTCTGCGCCCTTAGGGGCGATCACGTCGTTGACGAAGGCCCGCACTCGGTCGCGGATGTCTTCGAGTTCAGGGGTGAGAGTGAAATCGATTGCCATAGCATTCGAACCTAGTGGGCAGGTCTAAGCGCCGCGAAGCCGGCTATGGCAGACCAGCGCGTGGGACGTCCACATCGACCGCGATGATCGTCGTCAAACCACGCCCGGCCGTCTGGTCCTTGCCTGACCCCGGTGATACGAACCCGTACAGCGTCTTGTCGGCGGGCCCTCCGAGCATGCATGCCACCGCAGCTCCATCGACTGGAATCTCCCGGCTGATCGTGCCATCGGAGTGAAGGCGAGCGAAGCGCTCGCCGATGAAGTCAGAGACCCAGATCGCCCCGTCTGCGTCGAGACAGCAACCATCGGGCGCCCCCTCAATCGAGGCCCAGATCCGAGGGTTGACCGGATGGCCCGACTCGTCGAGCGTGAATGACGTATACCGCCCTGCGAACGTTTCACCCACGATCAAGGTCGACCCGTTGGGGGTAATCACCGCCCCATTTGGGAATGCCAACGCATGATCTACCTTTCGAACGTCACCATTGGGCATCACATGTGCGAGGAACGCGGCCGCGAACTCGGCCTCATTGTCGAGATCGAAACCGAAGTTGCCGACGTACGCGTGACCCTCGGCTGAGACGACCAGATCGTTGCAGTTTGCAGTCGCAATTTTGGATAGATCAGCGTGCTCGCGCATTGTGCCGTCAGGCGAGACCGCCAGGAGCTTCCGGCTGAGCATCGCCACCACGAGCAGGGTGCCATCAGGCATCCACCCGAGACCAGACGGCTGTTCACCATCGAGTCGAAGCTCGACCCGTTCGTCGCCACCCTCGGGCCCGATCGAAAACACTGCGTGACGATGGAAATCTGAGAACCAGAGCCGTCCTTCGCGCCAGCGTGGACCTTCTCCGAAGTCAACGCCGGTGTGGATGACCCTGGGTTCGCTCATGGGCAAACCCTACGACAGCGCTAGGCGTCGAGGTAGCGCGTGACAGCTACGAGCGAGCCGACAATCGACACGACGATTGCGATGCCGAGAACGAGGACACTCGTGGTGAAGAACTCGTTGTCACTCACCTGGAATCCTGCGAGGAGCTCAAGGCCGTCGGGATCGCTGAACTCTTCGATCACGTAGCGATCGAACCCCCACAAACCGCCCCACGCCATTAGGGCGCCGACCATCGCCTGGGCGACGCCTTCAAGCATGAACGGAATGCGGATGAACCAGTTGGTGGCACCCACGACCTTCATGATCTCGATTTCACGCGCTCGGTTGCGGATGGCGGAAACGATGTTGGTCAAGATCAGCAGGGTGGCCGCGCCAAGCAGCACAAACGAGCCGATGAACAAGAACAGCCCGGCGCGATCGGCGAGGTCCTGTATGCCACGGATCGTGTCGTTGGCCGACACGACCGTCTTCACACCCGGTCTTCCTTGGAACTGGCCGGCCAACTCCTCAACGACATCGGCGTTGGGGTCGACTGGGACCACGCGATACGACGGCGGCATCACCTCGGGGGTGACGACTTCGACCAGCTCCGGAGTGTCGGAGAAAATATCCTTGAATTCCTCATACGCCGCGTCTTGGTCAACGAACTCGTAGTCGCGTATCTCGGGGCTTGTGGTGATTGCGTCGAGGATGTTGGCGTTCTGCTCAGGTGTGGCTTCGGGGTTCATCCAAACGACGAATTCGATGCCCCCTTCCCAGCGCTGGGTGGCGTTGGCAACCGCGTAGTCGAAGAGGAAAAAGGCGCCGAACATCAACAACGACACGCCGATCGTGATGATGGTGGCCGTAGTGAGCAGAATATTTCGCCAAAGGTTGATGCTCGTTTCGCGCAGTGCGTAGAGCGGGGAGATCGCCATGGTCGCTTCCCTACTCGTAGACGCCGCGGGCCTGATCGCGAACGATCAGACCTCGGTCAAGTTCGATCACTCGGCGGCGCATCGTGTCGACGATGCCGCGGTCGTGAGTGGCCATGACGACGGTGGTACCCGTGCGATTGATGCGGTCGAGCAGCTTCATGATACCGACTGAGGTCTGCGGGTCGAGGTTGCCGGTGGGCTCATCGGCCAACAGAATCAGCGGACGGTTCACGAACGCCCGTGCGATCGACACGCGCTGCTGCTCACCACCTGAGAGCTCGCTGGGTCGGTTGTTCATCTTCTGGGTAAGTCCGACCAGTTCGAGAATGGCCGGGACCTGCTTCTTGATGACGTGTCTCGGCTTGCCGATGACCTCGAGGGCAAAGGCAACGTTCTCCGAGACGGTCTTGTTCGGCAGGAGTTTGAAATCTTGAAAGATGTACCCGATGTTGCGGCGCAGGTACGGCACCTTCCATGCGCCGAGATGGGCAATGTCCTTGCCTGCGACGAAGATCTTGCCGTGCTCGGGAACCTCCTCGCGGTTGAGGAGGCGGATGAACGTCGACTTACCCGATCCGGACGCACCGACGAGGAACACGAACTCGCCCTTACCGATATCGAGTGTGGCGTCGCGAAGGGCGACGCTGTCGCCCTTATACACCTTTGTCACGTTCTCGAGTTTGATCATGAGAATCCTGTCGGCAAGTGGTTCGCCCGACGGCGAGACGCTACCAGCGCGGGGTTCCGAATGAGCGGCATGTCAGCTCGCCGTCGTTAGCCGGTGTTGGATGATTGCCACGCTTCGAAGCGCCACGCGCCACCGTGCTGTACCCACACCGCCAGATAGCGGAAGTTGAGGTCGATCGGCTTGCCGTCGAATTCGATACCGGCCGCAGCTACCCCACGAACGATCACGGTTTCATTGCCGGCTGCGTGCGCCTCAACGTTGCTGCGTTCGAACGACTTGTACTGGATGGGGCCATGGCGGACGTGATCCAGAAACGACTGCTTGGTATCGAGCAGACCGGTCGAGTGCACGTAGACCATCGAGTCACTCAGCAGCCGGTCGAGCGTGTCGGCGTCCTGCTCGCACAAGGCCGCCACCCGGGCGTCCTCAAGGGCCATCACCACCTGCAGTTCGTCGCCCATTGGCGTCTCCTACGCATCAGTCGTCTGGGCCCGGGTCCAGCGCAGCCAGGCTTCCATGAATGGTTCGATGTCGCCGCCTAAGACCGAATCAACCTGCGCAGTCTCATGCTCGCTGCGCAAATCCTTCACCATCTGGTACGGCTGCATGACATAACTGCGGATCTGGCTACCGAAGCCGACATTCTGCTGCTCTCCGGTAATGCCGGCGATTTCTTCCTGGCGCTTCTTTCGCTCGAGGTCGAGGAGCTTGGCCGCCATCATCTGCATCGCCCGATCCTTGTTCTGATGTTGGCTCCGCTCATTTTGGCAGGCTGTGACCAGGCCGGTTGGAAGGTGGGTAATGCGAACCGCAGAGTCGGTCACGTTGACGTGCTGACCACCGGCTCCTGACGAACGGTAGGTATCGATCCGAAGGTCCTTCTCGTCGATCTCGATCTCGTCGGAGACCTCTTCGAAAAACGGGGCAATCTGGACGGCGCTGAACGCAGTCTGGCGTTTTCCCTCATTGTTAAACGGCGAAATGCGGACGAGTCGGTGCACACCGTGCTCGGACTGCATCAGCCCGTAGGCATGGCGTCCTTTGAGGATGAACTCGACGTTGCTGAGCCCGGCTTCGGTCCCTTCCGACACCGCAGTGATCTCGACCTCGAACCCGCGCTTGTCGGCCCAGCGGTTGTACATCCGCATCAGCATCTCGGCCCAGTCCTGGGCGTCGGTGCCGCCCTCCCCCGACTTGATCTGGCAGACGGCATCACCTTCGTCGAACTCGCCGGTGAACAGCGAGCGCATCTCGAGCGCCTCCAGCGTCGCCTCGATGGCCCCGACTGCTTCGGCAATCTCGGGCTCGAGTGACTCGTCGCCCTCTTCCCGAGCCATTTCGTGAAGGGTGGCGGCGTCATCGACGTCGCCTGTCAGCCGGGTGAACAACTCCAGGTCTTCGTTGACGGCCGAGAGTTCGGAGGTCACCTTGCGGGCCTTGTCTTGGTCGTCCCAGAGGTCGGGGCGCGATGCTTCAACCTCGAGCTGCGGTTGACGCAGTTCGAGTTCGGGTATCCGCAGATAGCCGGCGGCCTCGTCGAGGCGCCGTCGGATCGCGACGAGTTGATCGGTGAAGTCCTGCATGATGTCAATAACGGGCCGGTCAGAGGGCTTGGGCGCCCGGGCGACCGTGACACGCCTTGTACTTTTTACCGCTCTCACACGGGCAAGGCTCGTTTCGCCCAACCTTCTCGAGTTCGGACTTTACGACCGGGGCCTTCTGAATCGGGCCCGGAGCCCTCTGCACGGCGGGCGCGTTGGCCTCCGCGATGGCGGTGGCCGACGTGCCGGCGTTGGCGTCGCTCTTGGTTTCAGTGACTCCAGTGATGTTCGGTTCGTCAGGCTCTTCAGTCGGCTTGGCTGACACCTGCACGTGCATGACGTACTTCACGAAGTCGAGTGCGATGCCTTGCATCATCATCCCGAACATCTCAAAGCCCTCGCGCTGCCATTCCGATGCCGGATCCTTCTGACCCATGGCTCGGAGGTGGATTCCCTCGCGCAGCGAGTCCATCTCACGGAGGTGCTGACGCCAGCGCTGATCAATGATGCGAAGCATCACCTGACGCTCGACCTGTCGGAGAATTTCCTCGCCCAGTTCACCTTCGCGCGCTTCGTAGTGGGCATACGCCTCCTCGTAGAGGAGTTCGATGAGATTGTCGAGGGTCTCAGCCTGCTCAAGGTCGTCGACCGTGATCGCAGAGGGCCAGAGGCCAACGATCTCGGTCTGCAGTGCGTCGAGATCCCACTCCTCGATGATGTCGGATACGCAATAGGTCCCGACCAAGCTGCGGACGGCGTCATCGAGGTGCTCAAGGGCTTCGTCGCGCAGGTCGGCGCCGTCGAGGATCTGACCGCGACGCCGGTAAATCACCTTGCGCTGTTCGTTCATCACCTCGTCGTATTTGAGAACGTTCTTACGGGTCTCAGCGTTGCGAGCCTCGACCGTGTTCTGAGCTCGTTCGATGGCCTTCGTAACCATTTTCGCCTCGATGGGCACATCGTCGGGCAGTGCCCGCTCCATGACCCAGTTCATCGCTCCAGTGGCGAACAGGCGCATGAGATCATCTTCGAGCGACAGGTAGAAGCGACTCTCACCCGGGTCACCTTGACGACCGGAACGGCCGCGGAGCTGGTTGTCGATTCGGCGACTCTCGTGGCGCTCGGTGCCGAGCACGTAAAGGCCGCCGAGCGACAGGACTTCCTGGCGTTCGGCGTCGGTGGTGGCCTTGTGCTTGGCGAGGAGTTCCTTGTACCGGGGCTGGGCGTCCTCGGCATCGGGGTCGAGCCCTTCGGCGCGGACGTCTCGATTGGCAAGCCCCTCAGGGTTGCCCCCGAGCAAAATATCAACACCGCGACCAGCCATATTGGTCGCAACCGTGACAGCGCCCAGGCGGCCGGCTTGGATAACAATTTCAGCCTCGCGATGATGCTGCTTCGCATTGAGGACTTCGTGAGCCACGCCCCGCTTCTCCATCATGCGCGACAGCAGTTCGGACTTCTCAACCGAGACGGTGCCGACCAGCACTGGCTGGCCTTTGGCAGAGCGCTCAACGATGTCGTCGATGCATGCGTTGAACTTGGCTTCCTCGCTCTTGTAGATGAGGTCACCTTCATCAGCGCGCGCCAGCGGCTTGTTGGTAGGGACCGGTACGACGTGGAGGCCATACGTCGACACGAACTCTGACGCCTCGGTCTCGGCTGTTCCGGTCATGCCGGCGAGACGTTCATAGAGGCGGTAGTAGTTCTGCAAGGTGATCGTTGCGAGGGTCTGGTTTTCTTCCTTGATCGCCACGCCTTCTCTGGCTTCGATGGCCTGGTGGAGACCGTCAGACCAGCGCCGTCCATCCATGACTCGTCCGGTGAACTCATCAATGATCTTGACGGCACCGCTACCGTCGACCAGATAGTCGCGGTCCCTGCGGTAGAGCTCCTTGGCCCGGAGCGCAACCTGGAGTTGATGCACGAGGTTGGCCGATACCTGGTCGTACAGGTTGTCGACACCGAGTGCTCGCTCGACGGCATGAACGCCCTCTTCAAGCGGAGCAACCGTGCGCTTCTCCTCGTCGACCTCGTAGTGGAGGTCACGCTGCAGACCGCGCGCAATCGACGCGAACTTGACATAGAGCTGTGCCGCATCAGCCACCTTGCCCGAGATGATCAACGGCGTGCGAGCCTCGTCAATAAGGATCGAGTCGATCTCATCGACGATGCAGTAGTTGTGGCCGCGCTGGACCTGCTTCTCGCGCGACATCGCCATGTTGTCGCGGAGGTAGTCGAAGCCGAACTCGTTGTTCGTGCCGTAGGTGATGTCTGCGCCGTACTGCTCGCGCTTGAACTCCGGGTCGCGGTTCCCGGCAAGCACGAGGCCGACATCGAGGCCCATCCACCGGTGAACCTGGCCCATCCATTCTGCGTCGCGAGTGGCCAGGTAGTCGTTGACGGTGACGACGTGCACACCCTTGCCGGTGACACCGTTGAGGTAGATCGGAAGGGTCGACGTCAGCGTTTTGCCCTCACCCGTCTTCATCTCCGCCACCCAGCCCAGGTGAAGGGCGGCGCCACCGATGACCTGGACGTCGTAGTGACGCTGGCCGAGCACACGCGTGGCCGCCTCGCGGATGGTTGCAAAGGACTCGATCAGAAGATCGTCGACCGCTTCACCCCGCTCGAGGCGACTGCGGAACTCACCAGTCTTGGCCCGAAGAGCGTCGTCGGACAGGGCGTTGAACTCGGGTTCGAGCGCGTTGACGTCAGGGACCAACGCCTCGAGCGCCTTGAGCTTGCGGCCCTCGCCGCTGCGGAGAACACGGGTGAAGATGCTCATGAGTGGGCCGCAGTCTACCGACCGCGCGTCACGGTCGGATCAGCCCTGTGCGGACCGCATGGAGCACCGATTCCACGCCGTCAGGCGCTGCCGTTCGGCGACAACGTCACGCTGGTGATTGCGGACCCCAAACATGCTCAGCGTCACGACCGTGGTCGTGCGGAAAGCACCGGTAAACACACGCGCCGCAGCGGCGACCGCACCCGAAGCCGGCCGGCCGGCCGGCAACCGACGATCAGAATGACACAGGCCAAAAGTTCGGCCGGTGAGCACCGACTAGCGACTGGTTTCGGAAGTTGCCTAACCCGCTTCGTCGATGAGACCCACGTCGCCATCGTCACGCTTGTAGACAACCGCGGAGCGGTTGGTCTCGGCGTTGATGAAAAAGAAGAAGCCATGGCCAAGCAGATCCATCTTTAGCACCGCGTCCTCGGCGTTCATCGGCGCAAGAAAGAACCGCTTGCTCTTGACGATGGCGGGCACCACGTCGTCAGCTTCGGCGTCGCCCTCCGACGCGTCGTCAACCGCAGCAGAGCCGAGATCATCGAGAAGGGCCGCAGCGTCCAGGTGGCGCAGCGTTTCCCCCGCGCCGTGATGACGCTTCTGCAGGCGAGTCCGGAGTTTGCGGATCTGGCGCTCGAGCTTCAGCGTTGCGGCGTCGACTGCGCTGAACGGATCAGGAGCGTGCACCTTGCAACGCAGGTGGTGGCCGTGTCCCTCAACAACAACCTCACAGAACTCCTTGTCGGTGATTCTGGGATTGCGCGCTTCGTCGAAGTGCACCTCGGCGTGATCAAGGCCTTGAAGGAACTTGTCGAGCCCGCCGATTTTCTCATGGATCACCTCCTCCAGTCGCGGCGTGATGTTCACGTGCCGTGCGCTGATGGAGACGTCCATTCATACCCTCCGGGTATCGGTTGTCCTTTCGACCGTACACCGACGCCGCCAATCATGTCGGTACGAAGATGCTCGGCGCGCGTGGCGACAACACCGTGCACACGGCCAGCTCCAGAGCGGCGCAGAACGGTGACTGCTGCCAGCAAGGTAGTGCCGGTGGTTGCGACATCGTCGATCAACAGGGCGGTTAGATGGCGTCGTAACCGTCCGGCAGAGCGGAGGCGCGCACCGATGAGTCGCCCGACACGATCGCGTTCAGTCTGGGGTCGATCGCGCCGATCACGTCGCAGCAATCGACGAGCCGGGATCCGTATCCGATGGGCAAGAACGCGGGCGAGTAATTCGCTCTGGTCATAGCCGCGCTCCCGCAGGGCGGCCGGCGAAGCCGGACACCAGGTGACGAGGTCGGCGGGTGATGCGATCGCTGCCATTGCATCAGCCAACGCCGTGACCGCCGCCGACGCTCGCCGAACTTGAGCTGACGAGCGTGCCCAGCAGCCACACCACGATGCGGCCAGACGGAGCGAAGCGACGCAAGCGATGCGTCGTCGGTTGAATGTTCGGTCACGGGCCCCGCCGCTAAGGACAACCTGTGACAGGAGCAGTGGCTCAGTCTTCGTCAACCTCGGCGTAGTTCGGAGGCCGTTTCTCGAAAAAGGCAGTAACTGACTCGACCTGGTTTGGCGCACCGATCAGGGCACCAATCTCGTCACGCTCCATCTTGAATCCGGCAGCGAAGTCCTCGGCGTACGCCGATTCGACAAGCCGCTTGCCAGCACGGATCGCATGGGGGCTCTTGCCGGCAATCGTGCGGGCCAACGCCATAGCGTCAGCGTGCGGATCGTCGCTGACGTGAGTGGCAAGTCCGATGCGGGCCGCCTCCTCGCCGTTGACTTCCCGACCGGTCCAGATCAACTCCTTGGCGACGTCGGCTCCGACGAGGCCGGGCAGCAAATGCGTGATCGTCATATCGGGACTGATCCCCCACCGAATCTCAAGGATCGACATGCGTACGTCGGGATGCACAAAGCGGATGTCACACCCGGCAGCGAGTTGGATGCCAGCGCCGAACGCCACCCCGTGGACCGCGCCGATCACCGGAACTGGCAGCTCGCGGAACCCCCACACCGCCTGCTGCGCTCGGTGCGTGATCCGGTCATCCTCGATCGCACCGATGTTCCCAGTACTCGTGCCCTCGGCTTCATCGGAACCAACGCCGCCGGCCATGGCCTGAAAACCAGAAAAATCGAGCCCGGCACACCACGCCGGCCCGTTCCCCGACAGCACGACGGCTCGGAGGCCGGGTGTCGCCTTGAGCTGCTCCGATGCGCCGATCAGCGCCGCAAACATCCGCCCGTCCATCGCGTTCATCTTGTCGCCACGGTTCAGGCGAACGTCGGCCACACCGTCGACCATGTCGATCGTTACCCGTTCGTCGCGCGTTACTTCTTCAATCATCAGGTTGCTCCAGATTCTGGTCGGCGGAGGAACCACCGACAGGCTTGGCCGGAATGCCGACCTTGGATGTATCA
Source organism: Acidimicrobiales bacterium (assembly GCA_029247365.1). Classification (GTDB taxonomy): domain Bacteria; phylum Actinomycetota; class Acidimicrobiia; order Acidimicrobiales; family Aldehydirespiratoraceae; genus UBA11606. The sequence goes on from JAQWLJ010000062.1 coordinate 17,588, forward strand.
GGGTCGACGTCGCAAACGACTACCGCATCGGCCCCGACCTTGGCGCGGTTGTCGTCCACAATGCCACCGATGCTGCGGGCATCAGCGCCGCTGCACTCTGCACTGGTCTTGAGAAAAGAGCCAGTACTGTCGCCCACCACGACCGCGTCCACAGACGGGCTGTTCAGCCCGATCGAGCGCAACGCGAGAACAGCTCCGTGAGGATGGGGGATGCATAACCCCGCTCCGAGGCGGTGTGCGCCAAGCCATCAGCTCGGAGCGAAGGCCTGGAGCGCCGCATCATCGGGGCGGCCCTGACCCTCGGCTGGGTCGAGGGGGTGGATGCAGACATGCGTGGCGCCTGCGTCAGCATGTTCGTGAAGGCGGGCCTCGATCTGCGCAGGCGTACCCCACGCAACGATCGCGTCGACGAGGCGTTCGCTCTGCGTACTGATGTCTTCGTCGGTGAACCCCATGCGCTTCCAGGCATTCACGTAGCCCGGCGCGCGACTGTAGAACCGCAAGACCTTGGCGCCAGTCGCCCGAGCCTGCTCGGCGTCTTCGGTGAGGATGACCTTCTGCTCGACGTAGAGGCCGGCGTCGGGACCCATCACCTCGCGAGCCATGGCGGTGTGCTCAGGGGTGGTGTTGTACGGGTGTGCGCCCGCAGTGCGCTCAGCGGCAAGCTCGAGCATCTTGGGACCGAGCGCGGCCAACACGACCGGCACGGCCTCCGCCGGCGCGACCGATGTGTACATCGAGTTCTCCATGGCATCGAGATAGGTGCGAAGGAACGACAGCGGCTTGTCGTAATCGATGCCGCGCACCTTGTTCACGATCGCCGGGCTCGACACGCCTACTCCGAGGGTCATCCGGTCCCCCGTCTGCTCCGCAACGGTGTTCGCCCCCTGCATCATGACGCCAGGATGGCGGTGGTAGATGTTGGCGATGCCGGTAGCGAGACCGAGCGTTGTGGTCGCAGCGCCCATCGCTGCAAGTTGCGCGAACGGATCGCGGCCCATTGTCTCGCCGACCCAAAGCTGTGTGTACCCGAGCGCCTCAACCCGTTTGGCGAAGTTAGCGACCTCCGAGCCCGAGAGACCTTCTGGCGAGAACCAAACCCCACGTGTTGTCATGGCCGCCGACGTTAGTTGGTGTCACCCCTCGGCTCGGCATCTCGTCCCTCGCCGGGCCGAGGATCGGCCCATCGCCGGGTCGAGGATCAGCAATGCGACCCAGGTTCCTTTCCCGCCGAACGCGAGACTGGCGGGGCCGAAGCCCCACCCGTCTCACATGCTCGAAGAACGAGACAAACCCATCGGGTGCGACGGACCTCGTGCTCTGGTGGCGGAGCAGAGACTCGCTCAGTAGCGGTAGTGCGACGGCTTGTATGGGCCGTTGACGGGGACACCAAGATAATCGGCCTGATCCCCGGTCATCTTCGTGAGCTTCACGCCAAGGGCGTCGAGGTGGAGTCGGGCAACCTCTTCGTCGAGTTCCTTGGACAAAACCTCGACACCGAGTTCCATGTCGTCGGCTTCGGCGTGCAGCTTGATCTGAGCGAGCACCTGGTTGGTGAACGAGCAACTCATCACAAAGCTCGGATGACCGGTGGCGTTCCCAAGGTTCAGGAGGCGCCCTTCGGACAAGATGATGATCGAGTGTCCATCGGGGAAGACGAACTCGTCGACCTGCGGTTTGATATTGATGCGCTGGACATCTGACATCTTGAGCAGGCCAGCCATGTCAATCTCGTTGTCGAAATGGCCGATGTTGCCGACGATCGCCTGATGCTTCATTCGGGCCATGTGATCGGCAAGGATGATGTCCTTGTTGCCGGTGGTGGTTATGAAGATGTCGGCGGTGTCGATAACCGACTCGAGCGTGTCGACCTCATAGCCCGACATGGCCGCCTGGAGGGCGCAGATCGGGTCAACCTCGGTGACGATGACGCGGGCACCCTGACCACGAAGGGACTCGGCGCAGCCCTTGCCTACGTCGCCGTAGCCGCACACCACGGCGACCTTGCCGCCAATCATCACGTCGGTGGCACGGTTGATGCCGTCGATGAGACTGTGGCGGCAGCCGTACAGGTTGTCGAACTTCGACTTGGTCACCGAGTCGTTGACGTTGACGGCCGGGAACAGAAGTTCGCCGGCTTCCATCATCTGGTAGAGGCGGTGGACCCCGGTGGTGGTCTCCTCGGACACGCCGCGAATTCCGGGCGTAATCTTGGAGAAGAACGCCGGATCCCCGGCAAGGATTTCGCGGCAGCGGTCGAGGAATACGCCCCACTCCTCGGAGTCGTCCTCGTCGGCCACCGGGACCGAGCCGGCCTTCTCGAACTCGAGCCCCTTGTGCACGAGCATCGTGGCGTCGCCACCATCATCGAGGATCAGGTTCGGGCCCGCCCCTTGAGGCCAACGGAACAGCTGCTCGGTCGCCCACCAGTACTCCTCGAGCGTCTCGCCCTTCCAGGCGAAGACCGGAGTGCCATTGGGGGCATCCATCGTGCCATTCGGGCCGACGGCAACTGCTGCTGCGGCGTGATCTTGGGTGGAGAAAATATTGCAGCTCACCCAGCGGACATCGGCGCCGAGGGCGACAAGCGTTTCGATGAGGACAGCGGTCTGCACGGTCATGTGCAGCGAGCCAGCGATGCGGGCACCGGCGAGCGGTTGCTCATCGGCGTACTTCCCCCGGAGGGCCATGAGGCCTGGCATCTCGTGCTCGGCGAGGCGGATCTCGTTGCGGCCGAAGCCAGCCAACTCGATATCGGCGACCTTGTAGTCGGCAGTGGTCAGTACCACGGTTTGCTCCATTCGTGGGAGGTGAAAAGTTGAACGGCGGGCCGGGGTCAGCTGACACCATCTCGGAGCAGCCCGCAGCGGCCCAGTGTACGTCGTCG
>JAQWLJ010000014.1 GCA_029247365.1 Acidimicrobiales bacterium
GTGGTCAGCTGGTGTCGTTCGAAGGCGTCGTCCGGGGGGGGGGCGCCGTGTTGGCGGTAGAGCATGTACGAGCCCGACAGCAGGATCGCCCGCGCCGCCAGATCCTCGTCGTCGGTGACCAGGAGGCCGCCCTCCCCAGAGTTCACCTGCTTGAAGGACCGGGTGCTGAAGCATCCAGCGACGCCGACGGTGCCCGTCGGCCGTCCGTCCCAGTCCGCTCCCATCGTGTGGGCGCAGTCCTCGACGGCCGTGATCGCACGCTCGTCGCACACGGCGAACACCTCATCAAGGTCGGGTATGTGGCCCCGCATGTACGACAGCAGCAGCCAACGAGCGCCGGTGGCGTCGTGGCGGCGACGGAGGTCGTCGAGATCGATATGGAAATCTTCGGTGATGTCAACGAAGACCGGTTGCGCCCCCGCATGCGCGATCGCTCCGGGAACCGGGGCGAGTGTGAAGGCGTTCAACAGGACGCGCTCGTCGCGAGCGACCCCGGCCGCCATGAGCGCAGCCGCAAGCGAGGCGCCACCGCTGTTGAATGCCACACAGAAGCGTCGGCCGACGAGTGAGGCAAGAAGTCCGCTTCCAGCAGTGCCTCGTCCGCCTCATTGGCACCGTGCTCGCCATAGCGAAAAAGCTTCCCAGACGCGAGGAGCGCTTCGACTCGCTCTGCTGCCGCCTGCGGGATGGGCTCCTGTTCTGCGAAGTCAAGATCGACGCACATGGCGCGATAGTCACACACGTGAAACGTGACCCCCTGGCGGACGCCCGTTTCGGTGGTCGTTCTGATTGGTCAGGTCAGGAGGATCAGGTGTCCTCGTCGCCTGAATATCCCCGATGAAGCTGTCGTTGGGGATATGCGCCTCCGTCGTGGTGGAGGAGGCACTCTGGAGGGTGGGCCTCACAGTTTGCTGGCCGAGGGCAGCCTTGATGGCTAAGGTAGTCGGCTCGCATTCCCCGAACAGTTGGCTCTAGGCACATCAATCTTCAGAAGAGATGTGAGCTAGCGTTAACATTCATGCCAATTTGCGGCACGAATGCTCCGGTTTTCCATAGCTTTGTGCGAAGAGCCGAACAAGGAACCGCGTGCTACTCCGGTCGGGGTGGCGGTAGTTCGCAGGGAAGCGAGAACGCCATGCTCGAGATGATCGACACCACCGAATCAACTGGACCGATAGGACCGACCGATTGGATGGAAGGCGCCGCCTGCAACGGCAAGAGCAACCTCTTCTTCGCTCCCTTCGCCGAACGCCCCGAGGCCCGTGTGCGACGCGAGGCCTCTGCTCGCAAGGTCTGTGAATCGTGCGACTCCCTCCAAATATGCCAGACCTACGCCCGCACCAACCGTGAACTCGGCTTTTGGGGTGGCGAGTCTGAGAGTGAACGGGCTGATGCCGGCTTTGCGCCGACCACCCCGATCATCGGCCGCAAGCGCGTTGCCGAGGAACGGGCCCGCACGGCACTCGCCAACGCGGTCTGAGCCAGTGAGTCCCCGCACGAACTCGCCATCGCTGGTCTGACCCACAAGACTGCGTCGGTGACCGACTCGCCCTGCTGCGCACCGAACCGCGGGCCTGCGACGTTCGACGCGCCAGCGGCCGGGTCAATCGATCGTCACCAATCTGAACGAGTGACGATCCCTGCCGGGCCGTTTCGGATGGGAACCGACGACCTGCGGTTTCCGGCCGACCGAGAAGGGCCGGTCCGAACGGTCGACCTCGGCGAGTTTGAGATCGGAACTACGCTGGTCACCAACGCTGAGTGGCGAGCATTCGTCGATGCGACCAGATTCGTCTCGCTCGCCGAGCACGATGGGTGGTCGTTCGTGTTCGGTGGCCTCCTGCCCGACGACTTCCCACCGACGCAAGGGGTCGTCGGCGCGCAGTGGTGGCGGGTCGTCGAAGGTTCGGACTGGGGGCATCCCGAAGGCCCACACTCCGACCTGATCGGCCGTGACGATCACCCGGTGGTTCACATCAACTGGGAGGAAGCCCAGGCCTACGCCCGTTGGGTAGGTGGTCGCCTCCCAACCGAAGGCGAGTGGGAGAAGGCTGCCCGAGGCGGGCTCGACCAGGCTCGCTATGCCTGGGGCGATGAGTTTCTGCCCAATGACGAGCACCGGTGCAACATCTGGCAGGGAAGGTTCCCGGTCGAGAACACCGCCGACGACGGCTGGGTTGGTCCATCACCAGTGCGGACGTATCCACCCAACGACTTCGGCCTCTACGACGTTGCCGGCAACACCTGGGAGTGGACAGCCGACTGGTTTGACGATCTCACCCAGGAGCGTGCGGTTCGAGGCGGCTCGTACCTTTGCCATGATTCGTACTGCAACCGCTACCGGGTCGGGGCCCGCAGCTCGAACACTCCTGACACGACCACCGGCAATATCGGGTTCCGTGTCGCCTGGGACGTGGCGTAGACCGACAGTTCGGCGCAGTGCAGCGGGTCAGCGCCCTGACATTGCACCGTGATGCCTGCAACCAAGTTCGCGAAGGTGGCGCTTTCGCGCCGCTCGGACAGGCTGACGGTTGTGCGCGCTCCGACGGTGTCGACTCCATCGCCGGGCTCTACCGACACCTGGCTCGGGTCTGTGTTGGGCAAAGCAGACAGCAACGCCCACGGCCGCTCGGTGTTCTCAGATCGCGTCGCCGTGTGCGTCTGATGAGCTCTTTGCAAGGAACTCAATGGGTGCACCGAGGTGAGTGCAGGTGACCGCGACGATCATTGGCGTCTTCTGCTCACCGGGCGATCTGAAGTGCGCCGGGGACGGACTCGATCGTGCATGGCGTTGGGCCGAGGAACTCGCCATCGCCCCAGAGGACGAGCGGCTCGTCGGTGGCGACCCGGACGGACCGGCCGCGGTAGCCATGTACTTTCGGATGGCTCATGTGGGTGCCGTTGAAAACCCGGCTGAAGAAGCGCAGCAGCTCCAAACGCCCGACATCGGCGACGACAGTGATGTCGAGATACCCGTCCGTTGGGTCAGCGTCGGGGGCGATATGCATACCGCCCCCAAACCAAGCGGTGTTTGCGACGGCGAGCATCGTGGCAGCGTGGGTGATGACTTCTCCGTCGATGTCGAGACGCAGCGACCGAGCGGTGAGCTGCGGAAGTTGGAGGATCGTGGCCACCGTGTAGCGGCTTGGTCCCTTTGGGCGACTGAGGCGGTTGGCTCGCTCGTTCACGTCGCTACTGAAGCCAGCGGTGGCGACGGATGCGACCCAGTGGTTGCCGCAGCGCAGTGCGTCGAGCGCCATGGGGTCGTGGAGCGCGACGGCCGCCGCCTCGACTGGGTCGTCGGGGATCCACTCGAGACCTCGGGCGAAGTCATTGCCGGTACCGATTGGAATCACGCCGAGTACGGTCCCGGTGCCGGCGACCGCCTGCAGCCCGATATGCATGATCCCGTCGCCGCCGAGCACGATGAGTCGTTTTGCCCCACCCGCCACCGCTTCGCGTGCGTTGTTCTGCGAGCCCTCGACGCTGGCGCCGGAAATATCGATTACGTGGGCGCCAAGGGCTCGGAGGTGGTCGAGTACGTCGTCGCTCGTGCCGGCGGTGCGACCGCGGCCCGCGTCGGGGCTGATCAGAACGTGGACGTCGCTCACAGGCCCAAGTATCGGCCACCGTCGACCGCGAGGGTCTGGCCGGTCATGTGGCGGGCCATGTCGGAGGCGAGGAAGACGGCAACGGGCCCGATGTCGGTCTCGGGATCGCCGATGTGACCCAGTGAGGTACGAGCCTCGAGGCGGGTAAGGAGTGTCGGGTTCGCTTCCGTCGCAGTGAGCAGCGCCGGCGTCCACGCAACCGGGGCAAGTGCGTTGACTCGGATGCCGTCGGGACCCCACTCGCGAGCGAGTGACTTCAGAAGCCCGCGTTGGGCGGCTTTGACCGTGGCGTACACCGGCAGGTTGCCTGATCCCTCGATGCCGGCCGGCGAGGTCAACAGCAAGAAGCTGCCGTGGTTCGCCGCTAGATAGGGATACGCCTCCCGGGCGAGCAGGAACGCCGCCCCAGTCGACGTAGCGATCTGGGCCTCGATGATGGCCGGATCGACGTCTTGGATGGGCGCAGGTGGGCCAGGGGGTGACACGGCGTTGTGCACGACAATGTCGAGGCGGCCGTGCTGGCTGACAGCGTGATCGATCGCGGCTGCAACGTCGGACTCGCTGGTCACGTCGCAGCAGACGAAGCTTGCCTTCTGCGAGCGCGCTCGGATGGCCTCGGCTGCGGGTTCGCCATTTTCGGCTCGTCTCGCTGCGATGACCACGGTGGCGCCGGCCTGTGCGAGCGCGCGGGCGATCCCTTCACCGACCCCCTGGCCGGCCCCGGTCACGATCGCGACCTTTCCATCGAGCAGGCCGGTCATCCAGGCATCCAGAGTCCACCGTCGACGATGAGCGACCCGCCGGTCCACGGTGCGGCAGGCTCGGTGCTGAGCCAGTCGATGATCGGCGCCACGTCGAGCGTGTCGCTTGGAACCCGGCCGAGCGGTGCGTCGTGCAGTGCGTTCGCAGTGGCGATTCTGGCTGCATCGGCGGGGTCGAGAAAGGCATGGGGGTCGAGCGTGACCGCGTGGGCCGTGATGCCGTCGCCGCCCCAGGTCTTGGCGAGCGACTTGGCCAGAATGCGAGCACCTTCACCGAGTGCGGCCAGTGCCGCGAAATGGTCACCACCAGCCGAGGCCATCAAGGGGACGAGGAAGACGATCGTCCCTGACCCTGCGGCCAGTCGGCCGTGGGTGTCACGGGCCAAGTCGATTGCGTCCCGAAGCGGACTGTCGCAGCGCTCGCGCCAATCCTCGAGTGACAGGTCGACGAGAGGCGCTGGCTGTGTCGAACTCGCCGGGTAGTTGGCCCACACCACGAGCTCGAGTGGACCGCTACCGCCGGGAGCGCGCTCGATCTCCCAACCGTCAAGGCCATCCGCGATGCGGTCGCCGATACCGGATCCGACGATCAGTGCTCGTCGAGCCATTCGGGCCAGTCATCGGTCGGGCTGAGCGACCATTCAGGATCGCGTTTCTCCAGAAACGCCTGCACGCCTTCGCGCGAGTCGGCAGTGCCCATGAGGTGGAGGTGGAGGTTGCGTTCGAGTTCGTTGATGTCGTTGGGCGCCGGTGCCGACATCCAGAGCAGGCGTTTGGAGACGCCGACGGATACCGGCGCAGTGTGGGTGGCGATCTCCGCGCCGAGTTCGAGGGCTCGATCGAGCACATCAGCGACCGGTAGCGCCTCGCTGGCTAAGCCCCAGGCGGCGGCGTCGATGCCGCGGAACATTCGGCCGGTGAGCAGAAGTTCGGTGGCGCGTCCGTGCCCGACCAGTCGGGGAAGGGTCCAATGGGCGTGTGCGTCCGGCAGCACGCCGCGGCGGTTTTGCACGATGCCGAGCTGCGCTTCTTCGGCGACGATGCGGATGTCGCACTGCAGGGTCATGGTGAGTCCAATCCCCACGGCGTGGCCGTTGATCGCCGCGATGACCGGCTTGCGGCACTCCCAGGGGTGGAAGCCGTCGAGTGGATCGGACGAGAACGTCTCCTTCGTAGGTGCAGCGAACGCTCCTGATCCCGGGGAGAAGTCGGCGCCGGCGCAGAACGCTCTTCCCGCCCCCGTGACGATCACGACGCGGACGGTGTCGTCACTGTCGGCCGAGCGAAGTGCGTCCATCAACCCGGCCGACATGTCGCTTGAGAACGCGTTCATCGTGTCGGGTCGATTGAACGTGACGAGAAGGATCCCCTGCGCTCGCCGTTCGATCAGAACGGCGTCGCTCACGACGCCCTTCCCGTGGCTTCGGGCCCGAATACGTGGCTTGTGATCCACACGCCGATCGATCCGGCCACGGCAGCGACCGAAACACCCACCCACGCTTCACTGGTCGGGAGGTCAAGCTCGAAGTACTCACGCCCGAACGGAATCGCCATCACCACCGCGTAGAGCCCAGCCATCGCCGCGGCCAGACCGATCTTCCACGGTTTGAGCGGTCGACTGATGAGCATGAGGATCGTGAGCCCGATCGAGAGCAACGTCACTGTCGCCGCAGTGCGAGCCTCGGCCAGGGTGATCCCGTCGAGGCGACGGACCCACTCGTAGAGCGCGTAGGTGACGGCGCCTGCAACCGCGCCGGCTGGAAGTGAGAATCGCAGTACCCGGTCGAGAAACCCGGGCCGGACGAGTGACTCGTTGGGAGCAAGGGCGAGGAAGAAGCCAGGGACGCCGATCGAGAAACTGCCGATCAGGGTGAGTTGCCGGGGAAGGAACGGGAACGGCGATCCGGCGATGCCCACCAGCGCCGTGAGCAGCACTGCGTACGCCGCTTTGGTGATGAAGAGATTGGCGACCCGTTCGATGTTGTTGATGACCCGGCGGCCCTCCGAGAGCACGCGGGGGAGGGTCGCGAACTTGTTGTCGAGCAGGACGAGCTGGGCAACGGCTCGGGTCGACGACGAGCCGGCTCCCATTGCGATACCCATGTCGGCATCTTTGAGCGCCAGTACGTCGTTGACGCCGTCGCCGGTCATGGCGACGGTACGACCTCGGCTCTGTAAAGCGTGAACCATCGCCCGTTTCTGGTGTGGTGTCACGCGACCGAAAACGGTCGTGGTCTCGAGCTGGTCGGCGAGGCTGTCTTGGTCGTCGGGGATGGTTCGGGCATCGACCCACGCGTCGGCCCCGTCGATCCCGGCTCGGCGCGCAACCTCGGCGACGGTTGCGGGGTTGTCGCCCGAGATCACCTTCAGTTGAACACCCTGCTCCTTGAAAAAGGCAAAGATCTCGGGCGCATCGGGACGGACTGTGTCCTCGAGCAGGACCAGGCAGACCGGGGTGCGACTGGTGCCGAGCTCCTGGTCATGCCATCCATCGTCGGACCGGGTAACGAGAAGGACGCGCAGACCCGCGTTCGCAGCTGCTTCGGCCTGGGCGCGCTCAGTTTGATCGTCGGCATCGAAGAGGATGTCGGGGGCGCCGAGGTAGTAGGTACCGCGATCGCCGAACTCGGTGGCCGCCCACTTGCGAGCCGACGAGAACGGCAGGTTGCGGGTGAGCTCCCAGCCATCAGGTGCGTCATAGTGCTCGATAATGGCGGCAAGGGTTGCGTTTGGCGAGGGATCGGATGCCCCGAGAGCGCCGAGGACGGCAGCCGCCTCATCTTCGCTGGTGCTGCCGACCGCTTCGACGGTCGACAGGCTGATCTCGCCAGTGGTGATCGTGCCCGTCTTGTCGAGACACAGGGTGTCGACGCGGGCCAGCAGTTCGACCGATGCCAGTTCCTTGGCCAATGCTTTTCGGCGGGCGAGGGCGATCACACCGGTGATGAAGCTCAAGCTGGTCAGCAGCACGAGCCCATCGGGCACCATCGCAACCGCAGCGGCCACGGTGGCTTGTAGCGCGTCCTGCCAACGGTCTTGGGTGTCGAGCTGGCGGAGCAGCAGGAGGATTGATGCAGGCGGGATGATGAACGTCAGCCACCGCATGATGATGTTGACACCTCGGCGTAGCTCACTGCCGGCGAGCTCAAAACGACGGGCTTCTTCTGCGAGCTTGGCAGCGTAGGACTCGGCGCCGATGTGGGTGGCTCGATAGAGGCTGGAGCCGGCCGACACGAATGAGCCGGACATGACCTGGTCGCCAATCGCTTTCTCTACCGGGTCTGACTCGCCGGTGAGCAGTGACTCGTCGATCTCAAGGCCCGAGGCCGACAGGATCTCACCGTCGACGACCACCTGATCGCCAGGCGAGAGTTCGAGAACCTCGTCGGTAACGACCCCGCTCACACCGATTTCGGTCGTGGCACCGTCGCGGCGGACGCGGGCCTTCGGAGCTGAGAGTACAGCGAGCGCGTCGAGCGTGCGTCGGGCCTGGATCTCCTGCGCGATACCGATTACCGAATTGGAGATGACGACACCGGCGAACAGGGCGTCGGCGGGGTACCCGGCCACCAGGATCAGCACAAAGAGCGTGCCGATGATCGCGTTGACCGGCGTGAGCACGTTCGCCTGGACGATCTGCGGGAACGTGCGCACGGGTGCGTCGGGGACGTCGTTCACGCGACCGTCGGCGACGCGCTCGGCAACTTCTGCGCCGGTGAGCCCGGTCAGCGTCTCGGTCACTCGATCGCTCCGTCGTCTTCGTATGTGTAGCCGTCGGGCCGCATGGTGAGGCGGTGGCGAGGGCCGGCGGCGTTCGGGTCGCCGGCGTCGTAGCCGGCGTCGCCGTGCCACATCACCACCGGGTGGTCGCCGCCGCGGGCAACCTTGGTGGCGTGGTAGCGCGCAGGGCGCTCATCGAGGAACGCGAGGAGCGAGGCCACCGTGTCGTGGCCGGTGAGTAGATCGAGCGTGACCCACGTGGGCGGCACGATTTCGATCTCGCCACCGTGGTGCTTGTCGATTGCGGCGGCAGGCGTGGTCCACGTCATGTCGACGATCTCACCATCGTCGATGATCACGTCGTCGTCGTCGACCGGCGCAGCGAAGAACCACGTGGCGAACCGCTTGGGTGCGATCGCCGGTGGCACCCAGTGGGCAAAGACCACCATCTCGTCGGGTTCGACCCGCAGGTGAGCCTCCTCGGCGGCCTCCCGGATTGCTGCGTTCGCAGCGGCTGCCACTGCATCGTCGGCACCTTCCCAGTCCGCTGCGTCGACCTTCCCGCCGGGGAACACCCACATGCCACCGAACGCAATTTTGCTGTTCTTGCGCAGCATGAGCGTCTCGGGCCCGTCGGCGCCATCGCGCAGTACGACGACGGTGGCTGCCGGAAGCGCGGGCTCGTCGCCTGACTCCTCGACGGCCTTCGACCATGCCGCAAAGCGGGCCTTCTCGGTGGCGACTCGATCCTCGGAACTCATCGGCGCTGACCCTAGCCCCCCTCCTGCGATTCTCTGGAGCCTGTGGCCACCCGTGCCCACCTGGCCCTCCGAGCAGATCGTCACGGTGTTCGGGGAGTGGTGGCGGGCGTTTGAGGTGCCGTGCGGTGTTGCTGGGGTGGCGGGGATCTATCAGATGAGGTTGATCGGGCAGGGAGCTCCGTCGACCCCGTCGACGACCACAGCGACGCCACGGCCGAACAGGCCGGCCTTCTTCACAGAGATCTCGACAGGGAGGCTGGCGAGATCTGGATCGATGAGAACGATCACGTCAGCAGCACGTGCTCGTGCGTAGCTGTCGAGCGTGCGGCCCTTCGTGTGGGTGTCGACCGACACCTCGAACTTCTTGCCTCAACCGTACGGTTCAAGCAGGTCGACGACCGCAGTGCCCCCCTTGCGAGCGATAGTGGCAGCTGCAGTGGTGGTGACGTCGAGTCTCACGTCGATCAGAACCCAGAGGCACCCTTCCGTATTCCAGATGGCTGGGAACCAGCCTCGACAGCACTATCGATCGCCACGGGGCGCTGCCCCCCGTCGTTGATTGGTGGATCGATGATCAAGCGTTTGACTCGCTGCACTGGTTGTACGAGCACCTCGATGAGTGGCTCCGCCAACCAGATTGGGGTCACGCTCAATCCTTGAGCCTTGTGGGCTCGGGCGGCGGCGCGTTGTGATGCACGACCAACCCCCTGATGGGAGGCACACACATGGCCAGGACGCGGCCGATAGTCGGATACGTCAACCTGACCTGTTCGAACCAGCCGCCTGGCAGCGCATCTGATCGACGAGATGCCGGGTGGACTTCTCCTTGCGCAAAGCGAACAAGTGTTCGATACTCGCGGGATGGCAACGGGCCACGCGCAGAACCTCGCTGTCGAGACCCTCGACGGTGCTCATCAAGGCGCGCGGCGCGCCCAACTCGAGCTGGTCGCCGACCGGGTCTCGCCGCTCACCCTCGCCCGTGAGCAGAACCTCCCGGTCCACGATTCGCTGACTTCGCTGTTCCCTGACGGGGCGCTGCGGCGAGGGACCATCGTCGGCGTCAGCGGGGTCGGTGCCACCTCCCTCGCACTCGCCGTTGTCGCCGGCCCCTCTGCAGCCGGGTCGTGGACGGCGTTCGTTGGTGGCACCGACATCGGCCTCGTTGCGGCGGATGAACACGGAGTGGTGCTCGAGCGGTTGCTGGTCATCGATCCCGCGCCTTCCGCATGGTCGTCGACGGTGGCTGCGCTGATCGGTGCGGTTGACCTGATCGTCATCTCGCCCAAGCATCGACTACACGAGCCCGATGCTCGCCGAATCGGTTCCCGCCTACGCGAGCGAGGCTCGGTGCTGGTCAGCATCGGTTCGCGGTGGCCGGTCGGTGCCGACGTGCAGCTCGATGTCGCCGAGTCTCGGTGGTGTGGTATCGGTGTTGGGCACGGGGTGCTGCAATTGCGTAAGGCCACCATTGCCGGAGGTGGCAGGGGAGCGGCAGCGCGGCCCCGGTCGCTCGACGTCTTACTGCCTGGCCCCGGAGGCGCACCCCGTTCCGTTGCCGAAGCCGACTGATGGCCGCCCCCGTTCGCACGCTCGTCGCGTGGTGTCCCGACTGGCCGGTCGTCGCCACCGGCGTGCCACTCGACGAACCGTCGGCAGTCTTGTTTGCCAACCGGGTCGTCGCTGCGTCGCCTGGTGCTCGTGCCCATGGTGTTGTGCGGGGCCTGCGGCGACGGGTTGCTCAGGCTCGCTGCCCCGACCTGTCGGTCCACGAGCGAGACGAAGCGAAAGAAGCACGGTTGTTCGAACCCGTCGTCGCCGTACTCGACGACATCACCCCCAGAGTCGAAGTCACCCGTCCTGGCGCGTGTGCGCTCGTCTCCCGCGGGCCATCGCGCTACTTCGGTGGCGACGAGGTGGTGGCCAGACTCGTGAGCGAGCGCATGGCCGAGATCGTCGCTAGCCGCACCGATGTGCGCGTCGGGGTGGCTGATGGCCCCTTTGCGGCCGAACTGGTCGCCCGGGCCGCCGACCCGATCCGGCTGGTGCCGCCGGGTACCACCGCCGAGTTCCTCGCGCCGATGAACATCGACGTGCTCGAACGGTCTGACCTCACCGATGTGCTCCGTCGGCTTGGTATCAGCACACTCGGTGCGCTCGCTCGGCTACCTGCGGCCGATGTCCTCGCCCGGTTCGGTCGCGAAGGGCAAGGGGCACATCGGCTGGCGTCAGGGCTCGACGAACGGCCGCCCGACGCCCGCTACCCGCCGGCCGATTGGTCAGTCTCGGCCGAGATCGACCCGCCGGCTGACCGGGTCGACCGGGTTGCGTTCGTTGCCCGCTCGATTGCCGACGAACTGCATCGACGGCTTAGGCGCAATGGCGTCACGTGTGTTCGGGTTGGGATCCAAGCCGAGACCGAATATGGCGAAGAGGTCATCCGGTTTTGGCGACATGAGGGGGCGTTGTCCGACGCGGCGGTCGCTGATCGGGTGCGGTGGCAGCTCGACGGCTGGCTCAACGGGCCGGCGGTGAACAGGCCAAGTGGCGGCATCGCCCGTATTGCGCTTGTCCCCGACGAACTCATCGCTGCCACCGGGCGTCAGCTTGGCTTCTGGGGTGGTGAGACCGAGGTTGATCAGCGTGCCGCTCGGGTCGCGGCCCGTCTGCAGGGCCAACTCGGGGCCGAGTCCGTACTGGTGCCTGAGTTTCGGGGCGGCCGCCATGCCCACGAGCAGCTCATGCTGGTCCCTGCGGCCACCGTCGAACTCGCTGGCCGGTCGCTCGACCCGCGCGATGAGGTCGCGCCCTGGCCCGGTTCACTCCCGGCTCCGTCCCCCACCCGGTTGCTGTCCGACCCAGTCGCTGTCGAAGTCCTTGATGAATCCGGTGGCGTGGTCGAGGTCACCGGTCGAGGGTTACTCTCATCGCCACCCACGCAGTTGATCGTCAAGGGACGCTGCAAGGCGGTGGTGGGGTGGTCGGGGCCGTGGCCGATCGACGAGCGCTGGTGGGATGCCGAAGCACATCGTCGGCAGGCGAGGCTCCAGCTCGTCACCGCCGACGGTCGTGCCCAACTCGTTGCGCTTGAGGCTGGTGTATGGCAGGTGACAGCACATTGGGATTGAGTGCGAGAAGATGGGCGTATGCGTACTCGGCTCATTTCCCTGAGGCATGTATTCGTCATTGATGAGGACGATGATGGCGTCTCGACGTTGCACGCGCTTGAGACCACGGTGATGTGTCAGAGCCACCGGGGCGGCACGCTGGGTGAACGGTGTCCGTGAGTCCGTCGCGAACCGCTGCCGACCTCACGGAGCGTTGGTTCGTTCGGCGCGGTCTACCGCACCTGATCGACCGTTACTCGGCTACCGAAGACGTCTTCACCCGTATGGCGCCATTCCTCGCGCTGGTTGTCTTCTTCGAGTTCTTCCTGGCCTTTGGTGATCGCTGGACCGGATGGGGGCAAAGCGTCGCGTTTGCGGTGTGTCTCGGCGTGTTTGTGGCCTCGGTTGCCACTGTGAACTGGATCCGTGGGCGCCGTCCGTTCGCGTTGCCGGACGACGTCGGCACGTGGGAGATCGCGCTGTACGTGCTGCTGCCGGTCGTGCCGACGGTGATCGGTTCACAGGGCGCAGTGTGGGACAACATCATCTCCGTCATCGGGTTCAATCTGATCGTCCTCGGCATCGGTTACGTCATCACGACATGGGGCCTGTTCCCGATGATGCGCTGGTCCTTCGGGCAGGTGCGGCGCCAGATCAACGACGTAGCCACTCTCGCAATGAAAACGGTGCCGACGCTTCTCGTGTTCTCGGCCTTCATCTTCATCAATGCCGAAATGTGGCAGGTCGCCAACGACTGGACGCTGCCGCTGTTTGGCCTTGTCCTTGGCTTGATCGTCAGCCTCGGTGCGGTCTTCGTGTTTGTGGCAGTTCGACGAACCACGGTCGATCTCGCTCGGTTCGAGATGTGGTCCGAGGTGCGCCCGCGGTGTGAGGGCACACCGGTTGCCGAGTTGGTGCCATCTGACGACGAACCGACACCCGATGCCCCCACGCTGCCGCGGCGAGCGGAGATGAATGTGAGCCTGTTGCTCTTCGTGGCGCAGGGGATCCAGATCTTTCTGGTGTCGCTCGTGGTCACCGTGTTCTACGTGATCTTCGGCTTGCTCACGGTCCGTGAGGACACGCTGGTCCAGTGGACGACCGCCACCGAACTCACCTCCGAGCGTGACTGGGCGATCGACATCGCCGTGTTCGGCACCGAGCTGATCTTCACCCGCCAACTCCTGCTCGTGGCGGCGTTCATCGGGATGATGTCGGGGCTCAACTTCGCCGTACAGATCGTGACCGACCAGGCGTACCGATCGGAGTTCGCCGAGGAGATGACCAGCGAAGTGCGTGACGCGCTTGCCGTACGAGCGGTGTATCACCGCCGACTGGTCTGAGGGCTCACCGGGCACCAACCTGCACCTTGTGAAGCGAACAGGTGTTCGCTACCGTGCAAATATGGGCTTCACCAACCCGAGGATCTCGTGGAGAGACCTTGAACGCCACCTCTCGGATCGGCCGCCCACCGGTCGCGTTGTCGACCCTCTCGCAGGCGATGGCAGCGACAGTCCGGCCTGGTCGAGCAAGCGGGCGCCCTATACGCCGCCGCCCGAGAGCCGTCAGCGAGGTGTGGTCCCGTACGCCGAGCTGCACTGCCACTCGAACTTCTCGTTCCTCGACGGTGCCTCCCACCCCGAAGAGTTGGCCGAGGAAGCAGCCCGGCTTGGGCTTGAGGCGTTGGCCCTCACCGACCACAACGGCTTCTACGGCGTGGTCCGGTTCTCCGAGGCAGCCAAGGCGATCGGGTTGCCGACCATCTTTGGCGCCGAACTCACGTTGTCGTCACCACCGGGGGTGGACCGATCTGGCTCGGTGGGACCAACGACGATCGATCTCAGCCGTCCGGGGCCTGCCGACCCAGAAGGTCGGCACATCCTGATCCTCGCCCGGGGGGCCGAAGGATACGCCCGGCTTGGCCGGGCGATCAGTGAAGGTCAGTTAGCGGGGGAGAAGGGCGCACCCCGTATCCCGTATGAACGGCTGGTCGAACTTGGTGGCACCGGCACCGGTGATCACTGGGCAGTGCTCACTGCGTGTCGCAAGGGCCCGGTGCCGGCCGCACTCGCCGCCGAGGGTCCGGCCGCGGGGCGGCGTGAGCTCGAACGGCTGGTGAGCGACTTCGGCCGTCAGAACGTGTTTGTCGAGCTGTGGGACCACGGCCTGCCTCTGGACTCGGTCCGTAACGATGCCCTTGCCGAGCTTGCCGTGTCGTGCGGAGTAGACGTCGTTGCCACTGCCAACGCTCACCACCACTCGGTCGCTCGCAAGCGGATTGCTGCGGCTCTCGCCGCAGTGCGTGCCCGGCGCAGCCTCGACGAGATCGATGGTTGGCTTCCTCCAGTGGGGATGCATCTGCGGTCGGGTGCCGAGCAGGCAGCCCGGTTTGCCCGCTACCCCGGCGTGGTGCAGCGGGCGGCCGAACTCGGGCTTGCGTGTGCGTTCGACCTCTCGTTGGTCGCTCCCAACCTTCCGCAGTACCCATGCCCCGACGGGCTCGACGAGATGGGCTTTCTCCGCCGGCTGATCGAGGAGGGTGGCACTCGCCGGTACGGGTCCCGGACTGAGGAGCGGGTCGAGGGGGCGTGGGCTCAGCTCGATCATGAGCTCGACCTCATTGAGGACCTCAACTTCCCCGGCTACTTCCTGGTGGTGTGGGACATCGTCGACTTCTGCCGTCGGGCCGACATCCTCTGCCAGGGTCGGGGTTCGGCGGCCAACTCCGCAGTGTGCTTCGCTCTTGGTATCACCAACGCCGATGCCGTGTCGCTCGGTCTGCTATTCGAACGGTTCCTGTCGCCGGAGCGAGACGGCCCACCTGACATCGATATCGACATCGAGTCCGACCGTCGCGAAGAGGTCATTCAGTACGTCTACGACAAGCACGGCCGGCATCACTGCGCCCAGGTCGCGAATGTCATCACCTACCGTTCCAAGTCGGCGATCCGCGACATGGCCAAGGCGCTCGGGTATGCCCAAGGTCAACAGGACGCCTTCTCCAAGCAGGTCGACCGGTGGGGGAGCGTCGGGGCCGGCAAGCAAGACCCCGACACCACGATTCCGCTACCAGTGATGGAGTTGGCGGCAGAGGTCGAACACTTTCCCCGTCATCTCGGCATTCACTCCGGCGGGATGGTCATGTGTGATCGGCCGGTTATCGAGGTGTGTCCGGTCGAGTGGGGCCGCATGGAAGATCGCAGCGTCCTGCAGTGGGACAAGGACGACTGTGCGGCCGCCGGTCTTGTGAAGTTCGATCTGCTCGGGCTCGGCATGTTGTCGGTGTTGCGCTACGCCGTCGATCTCATCGCCGAACACCATGGCGTCGAGGTCGATCTTGCGACCCTTCCCCAGGAGCCCGAGGTGTACGACATGCTCCAGAAGGCCGACTCGATCGGCGTCTTTCAGATCGAGTCGAGGGCTCAGATGGCCACGTTGCCTCGGCTCAAGCCGCGGTGCTTCTACGACCTCGTCGTTGAGGTCGCGCTCATCCGGCCCGGGCCGATCCAGGGCGGGTCGGTGCATCCGTACATCCGGCGGCGTAACGGACTCGAACCGGTCACCTACCTCCATCCCTTGCTCGAGAATGCCCTCGCCAAGACCCTCGGTGTGCCGTTGTTTCAAGAGCAGCTGATGCAGATCGCCATCGACGTCGGCAACTTCACGCCAGCTGATGCCGATCAGCTCCGTCAGGCTGTCGGTTCCAAGCGGAGCAAGGAGCGCATGGAGCAGCTCAAGGCCCGGTTCTTCGACGGCATGCGTGAGAACGGGATCACCGACGATATCGGCGAACAGATCTGGCTCAAGCTCGCCGCCTTCGCCAACTACGGGTTCCCCGAGAGCCATTCCGTGTCGTTCTCGTACCTCGTCTACGCCTCGTCGTGGATCAAGTATCACTACCCGGCCGCCTTCTGTGCCGCCCTCCTCAAAGCCCAGCCAATGGGATTCTGGTCGCCGCACACCCTGGTGGGCGACGCTCGTCGGCATGGTGTCGTGGTTCGCACCCCTGATCTCAACGCGTCGGCGGCCATGGCCACACTCGAACCGTGCCAACGCAGCACCGGCGATGTTGCCGTCCGTCTCGGGATCGACTACGTGCGCGGCATCGGGCTCGAGTTGGCCGAGAAGATCGACGCTGGTCGACCGTATTTGTCGGTCGAAGACCTTCGTCGCCGGGTGCCGAAGCTGTCGCTCGCTCATCTCGAAGCGCTGGCGACGTCCGGCGCGTTCGGGTGCTTCGGTATCGACCGCCGGTCGGCGCTGTGGTCGGCTGGCGCCATGGCCCAGACCGCCTCCGACCGTCTTCCCGGCATCGTCACCGGTGTCGAGGCGCCCACGCTGCCGGGTATGTCTCCTCAAGAGCTGGCGAATGCCGATCTGTGGGCCACCGGCGTCGCCCCCGATGGACATCCCACCGCCTTTATCCGCCGCAAACTCTCTGAGATGGGTGTGGTCACGTCAGTCGGGTTGATCAATCGCCCGTCGGGCGAGAAGGTCATCGTCGGGGGAGTGGTCACCCATCGCCAACGCCCGGCCACCGCCGGCGGCACCACGTTCCTCAACCTTGAAGACGAGACTGGCCTCATCAACGTCATCATCTCCAAGGGCTGTTGGCAGCGCTACAAGAAGGAAGCCCGAGGTGCGCCAGCGCTGCTTATCAAGGGCCGCCTCGAGAAAGAAGAGGGTGTGATCAACGTCATTGCTGAACGTCTCGAACCGCTCCCGGTCGGCGCTGCACCAGCCTCGCGCGATTTCCGCTGACCGGATCTCGACCACGTCCGGTCGACGTATTGCCCTTTTCGCGCCGCCGATGCCTAGCGTTCACCAGGCTGGCCACCGAGGAGGCGACATGCGGACCCGAGTCACCGAGATGCTCGGCATCGACATCCCCATCGTGCAGGCTCCGATGGGTTGGATCGCTCGATCCCAGCTTGCGTCGGCAGTCTCCAATGCCGGCGGGATGGGAATCATCGAGACATCGTCGGGGGAACTCGACAACATCAAGGCCGAGGTCGCCATGATGCGCGAGCTGACCGACAAGCCGTTCGGTATGAACCTGGCCCAGCTGTACATCCGTGACCCGTCGTCGATGGTGGACTTCGTCGCTGAGAACGAGATCGGCTTCGTCACGACCTCTGCCGGCGATCCGGCCGTGCTGGTGCCGCGCCTCAAGGAACTGGGTATCACCGTCTTTCACGTGGTGCCGACGATCCGTGGAGCGCAGAAGGCCATCGATGCCGGCGTCGATGGCCTGGTCGTCGAGGGTGCTGAAGGTGGCGGGTTCAAGAACGCCGATGGGGCGTCTTGTCTCGTGCTTGTCCCGGAGATCGCCGAGCGCTTCGATGTGCCGGTTATCGCCGCCGGTGGGTTCGTCGACGGCCGGTCGATGGCGGCGGCATTCGCCATGGGTGCTGATGCGGTGCAGATGGGCACGCGCATGGTCTCGTCTGAGGAATCACCGATCCACGACAACTGGAAGCAGTCGATTGTCGACGGCTCCGAGGTCGACACGGTCATCGTCAACCGCCACAACCGTCCGGCCATGCGGGTCTGGGCAAGCGAGAAGGCCAAATCGCTCGACATTGCGAACGAGCCGGCGCGCCTGGCGCCCAACGACATGATGGGCACCTACTTCGGTGGCGACATGGAGAGCGGCTTCGCAATGAGCGGCCAGGTCCAGGGTCGGATCCACTCGGTCGAACCGGTCGCCGACATCCTTCAGCGAGCGTGGGCCGACTGTCAGTCGGTCCTCGGCACCCTCGGTACTGCGGTGGCCGACGGTTCGATCTCGAAGTAGTCACGCTTCGGGAACCGGGCGAGCTTCGCAATCAGGTTCGACGGAATCGACTCGACCCGTCGGTTGTACTCGCGCACGTTGCCGTTGAAGAGGCGCCGGGCTGCCTGGAGGCGGTCCTCGGTGGTCACAAGTTCGTTGTGGAGATCGAGGAACCGTTCGCTGGCTTGGAGCTCGGGGTACGCCTCGCTGACTGCGAAGAGGTGGCGAAGTCCGGCTGTCAGGACGTTCTCAACACCCTGGTGGGCGCCAGGTCCGCCGACCGCTCCCAGTGCGCCCGTTCGGGCTTCAATGACGTTCCGCAGCGTGTCCGCCTCATGGGAGGCGTAGCCACGCACAGTCTCGACCAGGTTGGGGATCAGGTGGTGGCGTCGAGTGAGCTCAGTCTCGACGTTCGCCCAGGAGTTCTCGATGACCTGGCGCTGCGCAACGAAACGATTGAAGGACACGAGCGCCCAGATGACGACACCAGCTAGTACTCCCAGGATCACCATAGTCATTCCTATCAAACGGCATCGGAGGCAGCACTCTTCGCAGGCCGACTGGGCTTGGAGCGCTAGCTGGCTGTCCCCCGCTGGTTGAGGGTGAAGGGCACGTCTTTGGTCTGCTCGGCAACGGAGCCCCTGGCAACGTTGGCAACCCGAGGACCGACTCAAGTTGGCGGTCGCGCAAGCCGCAAAGCTCGGTTGGTCGCCGCTTCGCGGTCTGTTGCGGTTGTCGAAAGCAGCCCGGGACATCGATGATCGGGCCCAAGCGGTGGTGTGGATCAGCGGCGAGCAGGAAGACATGCCCCCCAATCTCGGGCTCCTGCTGGGCGGCTCCAGCCAGGGGTGCAAGACCCTCGCCCCGCTGTGGGTGGCGGTTCGTCGAGGCCGATGCTGATGCAGAGATGGGGGTCGAACCCGTCAGGCGCGTGAGCTGAGTACCCTTCACCCTCATGTCCGAGTCGCTCTGCATCCTGACCGTGCACGCACACCCTGACGACGAGGCCTCCAAAGGAGCCGCCACCATCGCCAGGTACAAGACGGAAGGCATCCGTACCGTCCTCGTCTGCTGCACCGGTGGTGAAGAAGGGGACATTCTGAACCCTGCGATGGATCGGCCCGAGGTCAAAGACAACCTCGGTGAGGTGCGCCGCCAGGAGCTGGCCAGAGCGGCTGATGTCATCGGTTACGAGACCGTGCACATGCTTGGCTACCGCGACTCGGGAATGCCTGAGAGCGAGGCCAACTTCCACCCTGGGTGCTTCGCCGTTGCGCCTCTTGATGAGGCCGTTGATCGGCTCGTCGCGTTGTTGCGGCTCGAGCGGCCGCAGGTCGTTGTCACCTATCCCGACGAGCAGGGTACGTACAACCACCCCGACCATCTGCGCGTCTACGAGATCACCCATCCGGCCACCGAACGTGCCGCTGATCCCGGCTACCGACCGGAACTTGGTGAAGCGTGGTCGGTCAAAAAGACGTACTACTCGTCGTGGTCCCGGGCTCGCATCGCGGCCCGTCATCAGGCGTTCCTCAATCATGGGCTCGAGTCGCCGTATGACGAAAAGTGGTTCGAGCGGCCCGACACGGATCACAAGATCACGACCCGCGTGTCGATCGAGGGCTTCGCCCATGTGCGTCGTGAGGGTCTGCTTGCCCACGCAACTCAGATTGATCCCGACTCGAGGTTCTGGTTCGGCTTGCCGCCTGAGGTAGACGAGACGATTTACACCGTCGACGACTACCGCCTGGCTCGGGGTCACGAACACTCCGAGCTTCCTGAAGACGACCTTTTTGCAGGCCTCCGGGCCACAGCCGAGGTCAGTTCGTGAGCACCCCGCTGTCGGACGAGTGGTTTTCCACTGCTAGGTCGGTGCTTGATGGACTCGACTCTGTAGGACGTGTCGAAGCGACCGTGCAGTATGCGATCGCGTCGACGCCGGAGGGAAAGGTGACGTTCCATGCCGTTGTGACCGACGGTGTCGTGACCGCGCTCGCCACAGGCAAGGCGACCGACCCCGACATCGTCGTGTCGTGCAACTACGACCAGTTCCTCGACGTCTTGGAGGGTCGCAAGACCGCCGACGTAGCGTTCATGGATGCCTCGTGGAAGATCGAGGGTGACCACAAGCGATGGCTCCTTGACCTCCGGCCGGTTCGCGAAGCTGTCCTCGGGGCCTTACAGGCCTAGATCCTAGCGACGCGCACCGCGTCGCGAATCTCGCGATAGCCGATCCACGCCACGCCAAGTTGGTCGAGTCGGTCGGTCAGGCCTCGATCGGTCAACACGGCAAGGTCGTCGATATCGGCGTGCTCCCACAGGTCGGCGGGGGTGCGAGGGAAGCCCCATCAGCGTCGAGCAGGCTCGAGGCGAGTGTGAGGGGTGCCCGGCGGAAGTCATCGAGTTCTGTGTTGAGCGTGAGGTGTATGCCTACTTCAAGATCAGGCGCCGCCACGAACCTCTCGGCCGCATAGCGGGCCCACGGGCCCGGCATCATCAAGGTCACCGTTGTGGCGAGGCCTTCTCGCAGCGCCGTGATGCCCGCTGTGGTGGCCGCGTGAGTCGACCCGGCGAGATCGGCGCTCAGAATCAACAAGCGGGCGTCGGTGCCATGACCGAGCGCCTCGGCGAGGGTCGGCACGCGGGGACGTTAGTCGAGGGGTACATCGGGCCCACCGCACGCGCTCCACAGCCTGATGCCGCCATCGACCGCAGCATCTTCGGCGTCCTCGAAGAGGTTGCGATAGTAGGAATTGGGCTCGTAGATCAGCACGCCGGCAAAGCCGCGTTCGAGGAGATCGAGGTTCACGAAGAGTTGGTCCTGTGTGCGCACGACGTAGGCGAGCAGCCGGTCGTATCGATCGCGAGCCTGGACATCGCGAATGAGGGTGACTTCGGTGCCTTCGGGTAGGAGGCCGCGGAGATACTCCGACGATTCGGCGCCGTAGCACTGGTCGGGTCGGTTCTCGGCGACGGACTCAGGCGTGTCGATCCCGAGCAGACGGACGCGCCCGCGGGTGTTGTGGATCTCGACGATGATCGTGTCGCCGTCGACCACCCGCTCGACGATGGCGTTCGGCTCGAGGTCGGCCTGGTCGGGTAGCGTCGCCGGCGGCGTCGGCGCTCCGTCGTTCCCGTCGTCGCCGGTGGAGGTGGGGGCGAGAGAGAGGGTGGCGGATGTGTCGTCGGTGCTGTTTGCGTCAGTTGCGGTGTCGGCGGACCCAGAGCATGCGGCGCTGAGAACCAGAAGGCTGGTCAGGAGGCGGAGGACAGCACGAGGCACGGCCCGAGTGTGTCAGGCCGCTTCGGCTGTGACACCCGCAGACTCGGACTCGGTGGCCTCGGTGGCCCGCCTGGCATCGACCGCACGCAGGACTGCACGGGCCTGGCGGACACCCTCAAGCCCCTGGGCACGGGTGGCCCGGTCGAGTC
This sequence comes from Acidimicrobiales bacterium, assembly GCA_029247365.1. Classification (GTDB taxonomy): domain Bacteria; phylum Actinomycetota; class Acidimicrobiia; order Acidimicrobiales; family Aldehydirespiratoraceae; genus UBA11606. Next base: position 21,166 of record JAQWLJ010000014.1, read on the forward strand.
GCCACGCCGGGGTGGAGTCGATGAGGAGGAGCTGGTTCGTCATGTTTCACATCATGCCGAGAGGGTGTGACACGATCCCTGCTATGCAGCGCTACGGGATGACCGTTCCCTTCGACGGACAGCAACTCCACGCCCAAATCGACCGTTACAAGCGGCTCGAACAACTCGGCTACACCGATCTTTGGAGCGCTGAGGCGATGGGTGCCGACGGCTTGACCCCGTTGGCACTGGGTTCGGTATGGACCCCATCGATGCGGCTCGGTACCGCGATCCTGCCGGCGTACACCCGGGGCCCGGCCTTGATGGCTCAGAGCGTTGCCGCAATGGCGTCAGCCGCTCCTGGCCGGTTTGTGATCGGTCTCGGGTCGAGTAGCAACGTCATTGTTGAGCGTTGGAACGGAATCCCGTTCGAGAAGCCGTACCAGCAGACCCGCGACATGGTTCGCTTCCTTAAGGCGGCTCTCACCGGTGACAAGGTCACCGAGGAGTACGAGAGCTTCACGATCAACGGATTCCGGCTTGGTCTTCTCCCTGAGCAGCCTGTCCCGATCCTCGTCGCCGCCCTTCGTGAGGGCATGTTGCGCATGGCCGGTCGCGAAAGTGACGGCGCGATCATCAACTGGCTGTCGGCCGACAACGTCTCGACCGTCGCCGGCATTGTCAGGGAGGAAAACCCGAACGCAGAGGTCGTTGCCCGCCTGTTTGTCGCCCCCACGAGCGACGCTGAAACGGCGCGCAATATGGGCAAGTTTGCAGCTGCGGCGTATCTCAATGTCCCCGTATACAAGGCATTCCATGAGTGGATGGGCCGCACCGACGCGCTTGGCGAGCACTGGGAGCAGTGGGCAGCCGGTGATCGGAAGGGAGCGCTCGAGAAAATCCCCGACGAGGTAATCGACGAGCTGATCATTCATGGCAGCGCCGACGAGTGTCGCGCCCACATCCAGCGCTACATCGACAACGGTGTGACGTGCCCGGCGCTATCGATCCTGCCGTTTCCGGGTGTTGACGTCGACGAAGCTATCGAGGGCCTTGCCCCCTGACCTCTCGAAGGTGATCGGTGAGGTCGGCGAGTTGTGCGTGAGCATTGAGGCCGCTGGTCGATGGCATCACATAGACGGCGGAGCCGCCGATATCGCCCGGCTGCCATCCAGGTTTGGTGTGCCGGTCGACTGCGGCCCGCCATCCGCTGAGCCCCACGAAGCAGACAGCACGGGGCTTGAGCCATTCGCACAGCCACCTGACACGCTCAAGTCCCTGGCGGTACTCCTCGATGGTGAGTTCGTCTGCTCGGGGCGTGGCCCGCTTGACCAAGTCGGTCATGCCGACGCCGTGGTTGGTAAGTGCTGCTCGCGGGTCGCGGTCGATCGTCACCAAGCCAGCCGCGAGTGCGGCGGGCCAGAAGCGGTTGCCGGGCCGACCGAAGCCCACCCCCACCTCGGCGGAGTACACGCTTGGGTTGAGCCCGCACACGAGCACGTCCATATCGGGACCGACAGTGTCGGGCAACGTGCGGGCCCGGCGCAGCGACATCTCGTAGTGTGGCCAGACCGCATGGTCCGATGTTTTCCATGCCTCGACGGTGAATCCGGCGCCGATGATCACGTGGCGCAGGTCGGATTCGGGCCAGTGGGAGTATTTGCGTGCGCCGAACGAGTCGTCACCTGTCGGCTCGAGGTCGAGGTCGCCACCGAACATTACGAGCTCGGCCGGTGCGTCGTGACCGAGTGCTCGATGGAGTTCGGTCAACGCCATTGGCAGCTGGTGGCGCCCGATGTGGACATAGACCGAGGTGACCAGGGCCGCACCGATCGAACCGGTCTCGAACGGCAGTAATCCGGCCTCGCCGCGAGCGCGAATCACACGGGGAGCTCGTTGTCCGAGGATTTTCAGGAACGCGTCAACAGGTTCGAGCCCAATCACCGGGTCGGGCAAGTGCTCGGTGAGATAGCCGGGACCGGCACCGACGTCGAGGAACGGCCCGGCCGGGTCGGGGCCGGCCCGGTCGACGAGACGACGGGCCGCGTCGACGTTCTTGCCTTTTCGAGCGGCCGTCCATGCCGCAGCGTGCTCTTCGTAGAGCGCTGCGGTGCCGGGATCGAGAGTCACGTTCGAATCGTAGGTCGTGCGGCTCGTTCGGTCTTTCGACCCGTCAGTCAACGATCGGCTGGTCTAGGCTACGTGCATGACAGAAATGGCCGACACGGTCGCGCTCGACGAAGCGCTCTCGATGATCGATCAGAATCTCGGCGACCTTCAGAATCGCGAGCTTGTCTCCGCCAGCGAGGTGGCTGACCTGCTGCTCGATCTCCGAATGCTGCTCACGATGTCGCCGGTCGATGTCTCCGTAGTCGAGGTTGCGACCGTCACCTGACCTCAGCGCCACGAGTCAGCGAGCCGGCGTGCCGCCGCACCGAGCGCAACGCCAGCGACCAGCCCGCCGGCGACATCGCTGCCATGATGGATCCGAACGTGGATGCGGCTCAGCGCAACGATCCCGCCGAGCAGGTACCAGAGCGGTCCACCACCACGGCGCGAAAGCATCGACGCAGCGACCATTGCGGCAGACGCGTGCCCTGACGGAAAGCTGCTTGTCTTGGGCTGGCGCAGTTTGTGCGGTCGCGGGCCGTCGTGAACGGGGCGTGACCGCTTGAACAGTGACTTGACCGGCCCGTTGATGAGGGCCGACTCGGCGCCCAGTGCAGCACTGATCGCGATGGCGACTTTCGGATCATCCTCGATGATCGCCTGGACCACACCGAGCGTGTGCCAAAGCACCGAGAAGTCGCCGGCTTCGGAGGCCGCGTAGAAAACCCGATCGAGCGCGGGAATGCCCCTGAGCGTCTCCCACAACTCGTCGAGTTGGTCGTCGAGTCGGTCGATGGCCGAGTTCACCCAGTGAAGGGTAGGTCGGTCACGAGACGCTGGTGCTTCGCGCTGGGTGTCGGTCGCTATTGGGCCCGCCAGGCACCCTCGCACGACGGAGATGCCCCGGTGCCGCATCGGCGAAAAGCCGATCCACGACGTGTGCGGAGCGAGACCGTCTCTGGATTTCGACGCGACCCCGTCGAGATCGTCGACCGGGTCGATCGCGTTGACCCACTTCTCCAACGGCCGTTGTGGGCGGTATCGGCCGACTTCGCTAGGAATGCGGTTACTGGTAGGCCCCAGGGCCGGTGAACATGCCGCGATGCCAACGGCGTGGCGTGGCGATCATGGCTCGGGGGTAGTCCTCGAACATCCAGCGGGCGAAGTTGCGCCGGGTCCAGGCGGTGGCACTCGTGACCCTGAGCGCGGCACCACAGATGGCGGGCCGGGCGAGCAGCGGAATGAGCACCCGGGCCATTCGGTCGTCGGCGAGCAACTCGCGGCGGACCTCGTGCTCGTAGCGTCCGAGACGGTCGCCCCCGGCGAGGAACGCCTCAGCTGCGAGCCGGCCGGTCAGCAGGGCCTGGCCAATGCCCTCGCCAGTCATCGGGTCGGTGACCGCAGCCGCGTCACCGACGAACATCGTGTGTGGGCCGACGAGTGGAACGCGGCCGACGCGAGCCGGGATCGGCCAGGCCTTGTGGGGCGCCTCAGGCTCAGCGTCGGGACCGAGGAGCTCCCGTACATGGGGACGGGCGAGCAGATCAGGCCACAGGTCCTTCATTTCCCCGATGGTGTGAGAGCCACCCCGCTGGATGCCAAAGCCGATGTTGGCCCGGCCGCCGTCGAGGGGAAACGACCACGCGTAGCCCGGAAGGAGATCGCGCTCGAACCAAACGACAAGTTCGCTGGCGGCGCGGGGCGAGACGTTGTGAAAATACTGGCGGAAGGCGTGCCATTCGCCGCGGTAGCCCTCAACGCCGAGGCCCAGCATCTTGCGGGCGGGCGACCACATTCCGTCGGCGGCAATGACCTGCGTTGTGCGATGAGTGTTCGTCCCAAACGTGAGGGTGACCCCATCGGCGTCGGGGTCGGCCCCGGTGAGTTGCCGGCCCTCGTGTAGGTGGGCGCCTGCCGCCCGTGCCAGGTCGACCAGGGCAGCATCAAGGTCCTCTCGGCGGGCGACCGCGGCGTGGTAACCCGCACCGTCAGGCAGCGGGTATCGACGCTCGGTACCGCGGGGCGAACGGATGACCACATCGTCGACCTGCTGCCACGAGACCACCGTTGCTGGGTCGAAGCCGAGCGCCTCGAGTTCGCGCAGCGCGAGGGCGGTCAGGCCGTCGCCGCAACACTTGTCGCGAGGAAACTCTGCGCGATCAAAGAGATGGACATCGCACCCGGCTCGAGCCAAAAGGATGGCTGCCGTCGAGCCGGCAGGACCTGCGCCGACGATCGCGATCTCGCTGTCGTTGACCGACCCGGGCATCACGTCAGGCTACGGGACCGAGGTGCTCGGCGGCACTGTCGTGGTGGTGGTTTCGTCTGGAGGATTGCTTGGCGAGCCGTCGCATCGCAAGCCTTCCGGACGGTACCGGGCGGTCACCGTGTCGACTTCGACTGTGCCGTCAACCCATGTACGGGTGCGTTCGGTGGACACGCGGGTACATGAAGCGCCCTCGCGTCGCTCGGTCTGGTCGGTTTGTTCGCCCTCGACCCAGCGGGTGGAGAAGAGCTTGACCGTGATCGACTCGTGGTCGGTTGTGGGCCAGAGAAGGATGCCGTACGGCGTGTTGTTGATGATTTGCAGGTCGGGGTGGGGGTGCGACACCGTCGCTTCGCGACCATAGGGGTAGCGGCTGATGTAGATGGAGTGCGACTGGTATTCGCCGAACTCGAGGCCGGCGAAGAACGCTGCGTTGAAGAGTGTGGTGGCGTACTGGCTAATGCCGCCACCGACCGAGGTCTGAAATACACCGTTCAAGATCACACCCGCGTCGACGAAACCCTTGGCTCGGGTACGAACGCCGACGTACTCATTGACGGAGAAGACCTCGCCCGGTTCAATCACGACGCCCTGGGTGATCTCGGCGATGCGCTGAATGTTGAGGACGCGAGTCTGGTTGGGCACGTAGTTGGTCGTGAACTCACCGACAACCTCGTGGATGCCGAGTGATTCGGCCCAGGCGACGCCTCGCACATCAGGATCATCAAGCGGCGTGAGCTCGACCTCCTCAACCCCGGACTCGAGCGCTTCGAGTATTCGAGCTGGTGAATCGAGAGCACAGCAGATCGAGCCTGGAGTGTTGCCTCGGATGTGCACGTTGTCGTTCTGATCGACCCAGAACGTCGCCTCCGTGCCCTCGTCGCCAACGTCGATAAACAGCGTCTCGAGGGTTGATTGGGCTAACTCGTCGTCGAGGGTGATTGCGGGCTCTTCGGCGGTCCCGCCGAACACGATCCACGAGCGAAGGGCGGCCTCGGGGATAAGCCGGCGCCGAAGGTTGCCGGTGATAACGACGAGGAGCCCGTCGTCGGTCATCTCGGTTGCTTTCGTGATGAGCGCATCCGCGCCTCGGTCGACGGCCGATGCGCCGCCGATCGGGATCTCGACGGACACCAGGCTGCCGGTTGCGGGCGCGGCCTCAAGAATGCGCCGCTCAAGTTCGGCAAGGTCGACAACTGGCGTCGAGACGGCGTCAGCTTCGACGAACTCGCCGTCGACCAACGCAATCTGGGGTCGACCGAAGTCGAGCGCAAAGAACTCGCCACCGTCGGTGGCGAGAAACGTCCCGAGCGCGCCCGAATCGAGTGAGTAGACGGGGTCGTGGTCGGTGCTGGTGATGAGCGAACCCAACCAGCTGAACGGCTGGGACACGAGGCTGGGGCGTTCGGCGGCTGCTTGGAGGGCCCCGTCGACCCCGATCACCACGCCAAGCTCGCCAGCGGTGGTCAACAGATCCTGGCCACCGAAGGTGAGTTGTATCCCTCGTTCGGTGAGGCCAGCTTCGGCAAGGTTGGTTTTGGCATCTTCGATGCTGAGCCGACTGACCGATACGCCTGCGACCGACTGGTTACGCGGGATGTCCTCGCCGAAGACCTTGTCGTCGACAATCCAACCGAGAAGGAACACCACCACGGCTGCCGCCACGAGCGCGAGAGTGGTACGCATCGGCTCTCGACCTTAGTGGCCACCGGGTCTAGAAAAGCTTCAAGTTCGGGGACTCGATGCCCCGCAACTCGTCATAGTCGACCTCCACCCACGTCATACCCCGGTCGGTGGCGAGCACCTTCGCCTGCGGCTTGATCTCCTGAGCGACGAAAACGCCCCGCACTGGCCGGAGGAGGGGGTCGCGATTCAGGAAGTCCAGATACCGCGTCAGCTGCTCGACCCCATCGATTTCCCCTCGGCGCTTGACCTCGACAGCAACCGCCGCACCCTCGGCATCGCGACACATCAGGTCGACCGGTCCGATGTCGGTCGGGTACTCACGACGCACCAGCGTGAGACCGTCCTGAATCGAGGTGGGGTCGTCCGCCAGAAGTTCCTGGAGATGAGCTTCCACTCCATCCTTCTGAAGGCCGGGATCGAGCCCCATCTCGTGGGACGTGTCGCTCACAACATCGTCGAAGGTGATCGTAAGGACCTCACCTTTGGGGCTGGTAACAGTCCACACACCAGCCTCGGGGTCTTCCTTGAGCCGATTGGGGGCGTTCATCCAGTTCAGCGGCTTGTAGGCACCACCGTCGGCATGCACGGCGACGCAGCCGTCGGCCTTCACCATCACGAGCCGGATGGCCGACGGCAGATGGGCTTGGAGACGACCGTCGTAGTCGACGGTGCAACGGGCCACGACCAAACGCATCGGGCGAACCTAACCGTGGTGATAAACGTGCGCGCGCACCCGTTAGATCCGATCGCGGAGGCGGCGTTGGATGATCTCGCGACGCTCCTGGAGTTCGCGGTATGTCATCCGCTCGGTCTGGGCATCGACCCCAAACGCGACGCGGATGCCGCCAGGATCAAACTGGTACTGCTCAGGGTCCATCCCGACGTCGGACGCAAGGCGGGCGCCGTGCGCGGAAACGAAGTAGGTCGCAACATGCGTGATCTCGGCGAAGAGATCGAGGTCGGGGGCAAGAGTGGCGATCGCTCCGTCGAGGAAAACCATGTTCTTGACGAACAACATCAGTTCCTTGGGCATGCGAGCGCCGTATCCGAGCAGCGCCCGCACGATCCGTTGCAGCTCCTCGGTGAGCTGATCGGGGGTCATCGTGAGTGGGTCGATCACGTCATCGAGAAGGCCAAGATCGTTTGCCACCGCCTCGAGGTCGGCATCGGCGGGGAGTGCCCCGAGGTCGCGCATAGCGCCAAGCTGATCAACTGGGTTGTTCATCATCCCGCCGATCAGCAACCGGACGAACGCGAGACGCTTGGCCTCGGTCATTCGGCCGGTAATGCCGAAGTCGAGGAGCGCGGTACGACCGTCCTCAAGGATGTAGAGGTTCCCGCCGTGGAGGTCACCGTGAAAGATCCCGTGGATGAGGGCACCCTCCATGAAGCCGATCATCCCAGCTCGGACCACCGCGTGGGTATCGACCCCGAGCTCGTCGTAGCGTTCCACGTCGTCGAAGCGGAAGCCGTCAAGGCGTTCCATCACCAGGACACGGCGCGTGACGAGTTCGGGATGCGGCCGCGGAACGACGAAGTGGGTCTGTTCGAGGTCGGCGAACACACGAGCGACGTCGAGCATGTTGGCGGCCTCGAGCCGGAAGTCGAGCTCCTCGTTGATGGTGTGGGCGAAGACCTCGACTAGCGCGGGCGGGTTGGCCAGCGAGGCGACGGGAATTCGGCCAACCAGGTAGGGCGATAGCCAGGCCATCACCTGCAGGTCCTTGTGGACGAGCTCGTCGACGGTGGGTCGTTGCACCTTGACCACGACCTTGGTGCCGTCGTGGAGCGTTGCGGCGTGGACCTGGGCGATGGACGCCGCCGCGATCGGCTCGCGAGCGAACTCAGCGAACGTCGACTCGAGGGTTGCGCCGAGGTCGGACTCGACGACACGGCGGACGGAGGCAAACGATTCGGCCGGTACCTGATCGCGACACCTCGTGAACTCCGCGACGAATTCGGCGGGGAAGATGCCCTCCCCACTCGAGATGATCTGGCCGAGCTTGATGTACGTCGGGCCGAGGGTCTCGGCCACCTCACGCATTCGCCGGGACAGATCGGCGGTGCTCGCTGAGCCGCCCCTGCGGCGGCCGGTGACGAACCACGCGGCCAAAGCCCACCCGAAGTGGCGAAGGACGGTGATCGCCCGCCGAAGCGGTGGCATCCGGGGCGGCGTGATGAGCGATGGAACCCGTCGGCTCGTTGCCATTCGGATGGTATCGATATCGTCGAGCCAAGCCAGCGCGTCGGGATCGACCAGCCAGGGCGGGTTGTCGCTGAACGTGCCGTGAGCGAGGTCGGCGGGCGAATGCGTACTGGGACCGGTCACGCCCCCAGTGTCACGAGCCGGACGGTCTGTGCCAACTCGTGCGAAGTACGGTGCGGCCATGACCGACATCGTGCGCGCCACCGAGGAGCATCATGACGAGGTTGCGAGACTCTTTGACCTGTACCGGCAGTTCTACGAATGCCAGCCCGATCTCGACCTGGCCCGCTCCTACATAGCGGACCGGATGGCTGCTGATGAGTCGATGATTTGGGTCGCACTCGATGGCGATCGCGGCTGTGGCATGGTGCAGTGCTATCGCTCGTTCTGCTCCGTGGAGGCGGTGAAGCGTTGGATCCTCTACGACCTGTATGTCGAGCCGGAGGTCCGCTCCACCGGCATCGGTCGCCGATTGATGGCTGCGGCCCATGAAGCGGCCTGGGCCGATGGAGCGAAGCGGGTCGATCTTGAGACAGCGGTCGACAACTTCGCCGGCCAGCACCTGTACGACAAGCTGGGCTACGAGCCGACGCCAGGGTTCCTCACCTACTCGTTGGCACGACCTCGGGAGTGAGTCGGGTTCTACGCTGCAGCAGCGGCCACATCATCAGCGACTGCATTGTCAGCGACCACACGAAGAGCGGTGGCCGGTCTCAGCCATCATGTGTCTCGCTGGGAGTGTTCGCTCGGCGGGGCTTGTGCACTGGGGCGGCAAGCCAGACCGGTATGGCTCAGCCGTCGAACGATGCGAGTGCTGCGAGCGCCGGCTCGGCCAGCTCGGGTCGACACACGAGCAGATCGGGCAGATAGACGTCGCGTTGGTTGTAGCGAAGTGGCGATCCGTCGATTCGGCTGACATGGCAGCCGGCGGCCTTGGCTACGGCGACCGGGGCGCAGGAGTCCCACTCGTACTGCCCGCCGCTGTGGGCGTAGATCTCGCACTCACCCCGGATGACGGCCATGGTCTTTGCTCCGGCCGAGCCCATCTCGACGAGCTCGGCACCGAGCGCCTCGGCAGTGTGCAGTGCGGCCGCGGGAGGACGGCTGCGGCTCACGATCATTCGGGGCGTTGGGTTTGGTTCGGTCGGTAGCTGGGTCGGTTCGGCCGTGCTGAGTGTCACGCCAAGGCCCGGAAGGGCGACAGCCCCGACGATGGGGACCTCGTCGACGACGAGCGCGACGTGGACCGCCCAGTCGGTGCGCGGCACCTCGCCAAACTCACGCGTACCGTCGAGGGGGTCGACAATCCACACGCGTTCAGCTTCGAGACGGGTGAGGTCGTCCTTGCCCTCTTCGCTGAGGATCGAGTCGTCGGGCCGCCCGGCCCGTAGCCGCGCCATCAGGAGTTCATGTGCCTGTCGATCGCCCTCGTCCTTGAGTACTGCGGGTGGTGCGTGCTCGGCATGGAGGCGGGCTCGGAGTTCCACGAGGAGTTCGCCGGCCTCGGTCGCGAGCTGCGATGCGAGTCGGTGGTCGTCCATGAGGCGCCAATTTATAGTGCTGGTAGCTCGCACACACCGATTCGACCGGTGGGGCCAGTCGAATTGCCATGCGTGAACGGCGAGGGCCTGCCTGATGCCTTCCCTGACCAGGTTGGTGAACTCCGCGTCACCGACTTCGACGAAGCTGGCAACGAGGCCGGTCAGCGCATCCGGAATGTTGGCGACTACAGCCACACTGACGACGCCGATATCCATATGGAGCAGGGTGGCCCCGATGGGGCCGTTGTGCTTTTCAACTTGTTCGCTCCCGATGGTCTCCTTACCGACGCGCTCACCAGTGAGCTCGCTGTCATCCGAACGAACACGGTCGATGAGGTCGTTACGGCATGGAGTCGTCGTCGCTAGAAGCCGAGCCTCTCCAGCCGCCGGTTCCGGTTGAGAGCTGCGCGATCAGATCAGGGTCTGACGTGACCACCGTTGACCGGTCGTCCGTCAGCGACGATCACGACCCATTGGTCGCCGAAGTCGAAGGCAGCAATGGCTGTGACGAGGCGACGCAGCGCGCTCCCCTTGTCGCGCCACCAGCCATCTGGGACGGCGCCCGGACATTCATGGCACCGACAACGATCAGGGGGCTCAGCCTCGGCTGATTGGCTTGTACTTGATGCGGTGCGGACGCATTGCGTCGACGCCGTGTTCGCGCTTGCGGTACTCGGCGTAGTCGGTGAAGTTGCCCTCGAACCAGCGGACCTGCGAGTCGCCCTCGAACGCCACGATGTGGGTTGCGACACGGTCGAGGAACCACCGGTCGTGCGACACGATCACCGCACAGCCGGCGTATGCCTCGATGGCGTCTTCGAGCGCACGCAGCGTGTCGATGTCGAGATCATTGGTCGGCTCGTCAAGCAGAAGGACGTTGGCACCTTCCTTGAGGACTTTGGCCAGGTGCACCCGGTTGCGTTCACCACCCGAGAGGTTGCCCACCAACTTCTGCTGATCGGGTCCCTTGAAGTTGAACGATGCCACGTACGACCGGCCATGCATCTCGCGTCCGCCAACCTCGAGGTGATCGACGCCACCGGTGATCTCGTCGTAGACGGTCTTCTCCGCATCGAGCGTGCGGTTCTGGTCGACATAGCCGAGCTGCACGGTGGTGCCCAGACGGACGGATCCGGAGTCGGGTGCAGCGACTGGATCCTTCGTGCCTTCGTACTCATCGATCAGCACCTTGAACAGGGTGGACTTGCCGGCTCCGTTGGCGCCGATGACTCCGACAATGCCTGCGGGCGGAAGTGTGAAAGAGAAGTCGTCGATGAGGAGCTTGTCGCCGAAGGCCTTGGAAATGTTTTCGGCTTCGATCACCACATCACCGAGCCGCTTGTTGGCTGGAATGACGATCGACAGCTCCTCGGCGCGACCCTCGGCGGCCTTCGCCTCTTCGAGCAACTTGTCGTAGGCAGCCAACCGGGCCTTGCCCTTCGACTGACGGGCCTTCGGCGCCATGCGGACCCACTCGAGTTCGCGCCTGAGCGTGCGGGTGCGCTTGTCGTCGTCACGTTTTTCCTGCGTAATGCGGGCTTCCTTCTGCTCAAGAAAGCCGGAGTAGTTGCCTTCGAACGGGTAGCCCCGGCCGTGGTCGAGTTCGAGGATCCAGCCCGCAACATTGTCGAGGAAGTAGCGATCGTGGGTTACCGCAACGACGGTACCCGCGTAATCCTGCAGGGTCCGCTCGAGCCACGCGACCGACTCGGCATCGAGATGGTTGGTGGGCTCGTCGAGCAGCAGCAGGTCTGGCTTGGCGAGCAGCAGACGGGCCATCGCCACACGACGGATCTCACCCCCGGACAGATTGTCGATGCTCCAGTCGCCCGGCGGCGTGCGGAGCGCGTCCATCGCGATCTCCACGGTGCGCTGCAGGTCCCAGGCACCGATTGCTTCGATCTTGGATTCAAGGTCAGCCTGCTTGGCGCCGAGCTTCTCATAGTCGGCGTCGGGGTCGCTCCACGCGGCGAGCACCTGGTCGTATTCGGCGAGTAAGGCTGACGCGTCACCAGCGCCGTCCATGACGTTCTCGAGCACGGTCTTGGACGGGTCGAGTTCGGGCTCCTGCTCCAGCATGCCGACCGTGTAGCCGTCGCCGAGCTTGGCCTCGCCGGTGTAGTCGGTGTCGAGGCCCGCCATGATCTTGAGCAGCGTCGACTTGCCCGCACCGTTTGGACCGAGCACGCCGATCTTCGCTCCCGGGAAGAACGAGAGCGTGATGTCCTTCAGCACGTCCCGGCTCGGCGGAATGAACTTGCCGACTTTGTGCATGGTGTAGATGAACTGCGCTGCCATGACGGGTGAGGCTATCGGGCACAAAACGGCGAGAGCCCCGGCCGAAGCCAGGGCTCTCGATCAGCGTCTTTGATGACGGCTCAGCGGCGCTTCTTGGCGGCCTTCTTGGCGGGTGCTTTCTTTGCCGGTGCTTTCTTGGCGGGTGCTTTCTTGGCGGCCTTCTTGGCGGGTGCTTTCTTTGCCGGTGCTTTCTTGGCGGGTGCTTTCTTTGCCGGTGCTTTCTTGGCGGCCTTCTTGGCGGGTGCTTTCTTTGCCGGTGCTTTCTTGGCGGGTGCTTTCTTGGCGGCCTTCTTTGCCGCCTTCTTTGCTGCCACGGTCGCTCCCTTTCGTGGAGGTCGTTTGCCGGATGACTCCGTCTTCCTTCCAGTCTTGCCGCTTGAGCCGCGGAAGGGGATGACCCCCGCGTCGATTCCCTGTCGCTCCTCGTCGTAGCGGTGGATCACGAACCGGCGGCTCTGGCCGATTGTCACGACATCGCGGGCTCGGCGTGGGGCCGGATCGCCCATGAGCCGAAGCGGGAGATAGATGGTCGTTCCGCCGCTCGTCGCGTAGGCACCATGGGATGAAAACTCCTCGACAGTGGCCCTCACCCGAGACCCCTCCGGATGCCGCTTGCGGAAGGCATCCCATGGAGCACGAGGGTTTGCGCCAGGGCCGCTGGGCTCGGTGGCCATCGCGGGGCGATTGCTCTTGACCACTGCGGGCTTCTTGGTGGCCTTTTTGGCCGACTTCTTCACGGCCTTTTTGGCCGTCTCCTTGGCGACTTTTTTGTCGGGGGCCGTCTGCGGCCTGTCCTTCCCTGCGTTCACCTTGGCCCGGCGGCTGACCGGCCCGCGAACCGGCGCGCGGGGCACATACACCCAGCCAACACCAGGGATCGGCTTACCGCCGATCAGGCGACCCTCGTCGAACAACCATCCAACCTCGCCGTGGAACTCCTGGAACGAATCGTTGGATAGGACGACAGCCTGAGCCCGGTCGGCGACCTGCAAGATAAAGGTGTCGCCGCGCCCGATCACCCCTGCCGGTGGGGTAATGATCTCGTTCGCATCGATTGCGGCGCGAGCCGCCTTCTGCTCGGCCTTTGCCACCCGGTGCTCAAACGACGCGTCGACGATGACGGTCACGATGTCGAAAGCGTACTCATCCTTGAACGCGACGACAGCCTCGCGGAGTTGCTTGAGACTGGGCTCGGATCGGCCCTCGGTTGCGATGTTGGAACCGTCTACAACTGCGTGCTTAGGCATAAGGCCCAGTCAAGCACGTGCCTGCGGGGTACCGGTGATTAGGGTGCCCAGCGTGATCCGAGCAGTGCTCTTCGACTTCGGTGGCGTGATTCTGTCGAGTCCATTCGAGGCCTTCAACCGCTACGAGACCGAAGTGGGCCTGCCCCCTGACACGATCCGGCGGATCAACGCAACCCGCCCTGATGACAATGCGTGGGCGCACTTTGAGCGCGGTGAGGTTTCGGTCGCCGGCTTCAAGGACCTCTTCGAAGCTGAGGCGAAGATCCTCGGCTTTGACGTCGATGCACAACGTGTCGTCGACTCGTTGCGGGGCGTGATCCGGCCCGAGATGGTCGAAGCACTGCGGCGCTGCTCCGCAAACTTCAAGACCGCAATGCTTACCAACAACTTCAAGCCGCCCTCGGGCTCGGGTACGGAGGCGATGCTCGCCGAACCAGCTGTCGATGGCGATGGCGAGCCGCTCAACGAGATCCATGCGCTGTTCGACGAGATCATCGAGTCGAGCGTGGTAGGTGTGCGGAAACCCGAGCCACGCTTCTACGAGATTGCCTGTGAGCGGCTCGGCGTCGATCCAGGCGATTGTGTCTTCCTCGATGATCTTGGAATCAACCTCAAGCCGGCTAGGGCAATGGGAATGGAGACCATCAAGGTCGTCGACCCCGACATTGCTCTCGCTGAGCTCGAGGCGATTACTGGTCTTCGGCTTCGGTGATGCAGCGGAGGTGTACCCGAGGTTTGAAGCCGGTTTCTTCCGCTGCTGGCTAGCCGTCGACCGCGGCGTTGCGCCGGTCAGACCCATCCGCAGAGACCGCTTCGGTTTTCGAGCGGGAACGCATGTTGCGGACAGGCGACTCTCACCGGTGTCCGTCGCCGCCATACCGAGACTGACCTTGAACACGCCAGGCTGCGCGTCAGCTGAGTGCTTCCTCGAGCAAGACCTCGAGCTCCTGGGCGTGTACCGCACCCGAGCCGCAGGCAGGCGAGCCCGACTCGAAGCGACTCACCCGGTGGATGTCGTGGGTATCGCCGTGGGCTTCGTAGAGACGTCCCTTGATGGCGTTCCACGGCCCCATGTTCTCTGGCTCCTCCTGCACCCAACGCACGTCGCGCGCATTGGGATAGGTATCAAGTTGGCGCTTCACCGCAGCGAACGGCCACGGGTAGAGCTGCTCGACCCGGGCGATAGCGACCTTGGCGCCGCGCCTATCGCGTTCGGCCATGAGGTCGAACGCAACCTTGCCGGAGCAGAAGATGACCCGCTCGACCTCGTCGACTGGGGGCGGGTTTACGTCGTTCAGCAACTCCTCGAACGTGCCCGACATCAAGTCCCCGATCGAGGACCGCGACTGCTTCGACCGGAGCAACGATTTCGGGGTGAAAACCACCAGCGGGGTCGGAACCGCCTGCATCGACTGGCGACGGATCAAGTGAAAGAACTGGCTCGCAGTCGTGGCGTTGCAGACCGACATGTTGTCTTCGGCTGCCAGGAGCAGGAACCGCTCGATTCGGGCTGACGAGTGTTCGGGCCCCTGGCCCTCATAGCCGTGGGGGAGCAGCATCACGAGCCCGCAGTCCTGCTCCCACTTGTCCTTCGCCGCCACGATGAACTGGTCGATGATGACCTGGGCGCCGTTGGCGAAGTCACCGAACTGGGCTTCCCACAGAACGAGGGCCTTCGGGTTGGCGATCGCGTAGCCGTACTCGAAACCGAGCGCGGCATACTCACTGAGCAACGAGTCGTAGACCCAGAACTGAGTGCCGTCGTCACCGGCAAGCATGGTGAGTGGCACGTGCTCGCCGCCCGTTTCGTAGTCGACAAGCGTTGAGTGCCGATGGCTGAACGTGCCGCGCCGCGAGTCCTGACCCGCCAGCCGCACTGATGTCCCCTCGAGCAGCAGGCTGCCGTAGGCCATCGCTTCGCCCAGCGCCCAGTCGATCTCACCACCCTCGAACATCTTGTCTCGGGTGGCGAACTGCTGGGCCAGCTTTGGGTGCATCGTGAAGTCGGTGGGTCTCGAGGAGAGCGCCGCGTAGACAACGTCGATTGTGGCCTGGTTGATCGCCGTGCGGAGGTGCGGCAGCACGCCCGACCCCTCGACGGGGGGATGTGCTCTCTCCCCGTCATGATCTCCCTCACGTGTCTGGTCGAGGGCCGACTGGAGCTGGGCTCGGAAGTCGGCAAGGGCATCCTTGGCCTCTTCGGGGGTGAGGTCCCCGCGCTTCACCAGCGAGTTGGTGTAGAGCTCGCGAACGCCTGGCCTCGCATCGATGCGTCGATACATTTCGGGCAGCGTGTAGCTCGGATCGTCCCCCTCGTTGTGACCGTGGCGCCGGTAACAGATCATGTCGATCACAACGTCCTTGTTGAACTTCTGGCGATACTCGAACGCCAGCCGCGCAACCCGCACGCATGCCTCGGGATCATCGCAGTTCACGTGGAAGATCGGTGCCTGGATCATCTTCGCGACGTCGGTGGAGTACTCCGACGAACGAGCCGCGTGCG
Source organism: Acidimicrobiales bacterium (assembly GCA_029247365.1). Classification (GTDB taxonomy): domain Bacteria; phylum Actinomycetota; class Acidimicrobiia; order Acidimicrobiales; family Aldehydirespiratoraceae; genus UBA11606. The sequence goes on from JAQWLJ010000014.1 coordinate 37,001, forward strand.
GAGCTGTTGTGAAACCGACCTGGTTGTTGATGATCACGTGGATACAGCCACCAACCCGATAGCCGCGGATCTGCGACAGGTTGAGCGTCTCGGCCACCACGCCTTGGCCGGCGAAGGCAGCGTCTCCGTGCAGCAGCAGCGGCAACACGGGGTACTCGTCGTAGCCGCCCTCGGGCTTGATGAGGTCCATCTGGGCGCGGACCATGCCGAGCACGACCGGATTCACCGCTTCGAGATGCGACGGGTTGGCGGCCAGCCGCAATGGCAGCTCGGCGCCATTGCGGCTCGTGAACGTGCCGCTCTGGCCAAGGTGGTACTTCACATCGCCGGAGCCCATCGTCATCTCGCCGACACCTTGGCCCTCGAACTCTGAGAACAGTTGGCCGTAGGTCTTGCCCACGATGTTCACAAGCACGTTGAGTCGGCCCCGGTGAGCCATGCCAACGATCGCCTCGGCCATCCCGTCATCAGCGGCTGCGCCGAGCAGAGCATCGAGCAGGGGGATGGTCGACTCGGCCCCCTCGATGCCGAACCGCTTCTGGCCCACGTACTTCGTGCCGAGGAAGGTCTCGAGCGCTTCAGCCGCGTTCAGCCGCCCGAGAATGTGCCGTTGCTCGGTGGGCTCGATCGTGCGATCGGCTCCCTCGAGCTGCTCCTGCATCCAGCGCTTCTCCGCCGGGTCCTGGATGTGCATGTACTCGACACCGACCGTGCGGCAATACGCGTCGCGCAACACGCCGAGCAGGTCGCCCAGCGACATGCGTTCCTCGCCGCCGACTTGGGCGTAGATGCCCGTTTTGCTCCCGGTCAGGAACTGACGGTCGAGATCCCAGATCGTCAGGCTGTAGGTAGCCGGATCGAGCTCGGGGTGCATCGTCGGTTCCTTGACCGCCAATGGGTCGAGGTCCGCAATCAGGTGGCCTCGAACCCGGTACATGTTGATCAGCTGGTTGACCTTGGCCTGCTTCTCGAGCAGCGACGATTCACGGTCGATCGGGTTGATGTCACGCCGCCACTTCACCGCCTCATACGGCACCCCCATGGAACGGAATGCGTCCACGTAGAAGTCGTCCTCGCCGAGCAGGAGCTCGTGGACCTTCTTGAGGAACATCCCAGACTCGGCGCCCTGAATGATCCGGTGGTCGTACGTCGACGTCACCGTCACGACTTTCGACAGCCCAAGATCAGCCAGCGTCGCCGGATCGGCCGCTTGGAACTCGGTGGGGAAATCGATTGAGCCGACACCGACGATCAGGCCCTGGCCTGGCATCAGGCGGGGCACCGACTGCAACGTGCCGATCGTGCCGGGGTTGGTCAGGCTGACGGTCGTGCCAGTGAAATCGTCGACCCCGAGCTTGCCGTCGCGGGCCTTGCGGATGAGCGCCTCGTAGGCATCGACGAACTCCCTGAAATCGAGCGTGTCGGCCATGGTGATGCACGGGACCATCAGGGTGCGGCTGCCATCGGCCTTCTCGAGATCGACTGCGATTCCGAGCCCGATGTGCTCGTTGCGAATCAACACCGGCTTGTTGTCGTCACTTGTGGTGTAGGTGTTGTTCATCGCTGGCATCGAGTCTGCGATGGCGCGAACCACCGCGTACCCGATCAGGTGGGTGAACGAGACCTTTCCGCGCAGCTTGCGAGCCAAAAAGCCGTTGATGACCTTCCGGTTGACCTCCAGCAACTTCGCTGGCACTTGGCGAAACGACGTTGCCGTCGGGACCTCGAGGCTGGCCTCCATATTGCTTGCAATGCGCGCTGCTGCTCCCCGAATTGGTTCTGAAGTGGGTTCGCTGGCGTTCACTGGGTCCCCAGCCGTTGGCGTTTCCTGCGGCCCCTTGATCGCCACCGAAGGTGCTGGTGCAGCAGGCGCCGCCGCAGGGGGCTGCATCGGGGCTGGGATGACGACGTCGGGCTTGGTTACCTCGGTGCTCTGCACCTCAATGAGGGGAGATGCTTGGGGCGCTGGGGCGGCGGCCCCGTTTGACGGTGTGTGCTCGAACATGGCTCGCCACTCCGGAGCGACCGAACCCGGGTCCGCCTCCCACTGGGCGCGCATCTCGTCTGCCATCCAGACGTTGGGGCCGAGGTCGGAAGGGTCGGTGGTGCTCACGCGGCCCAGCATAGGACTCCACCGCGGTAGGGTCCGACGGGTGCGGATCGCGACCTGGAACGTCAATTCTCTCAATGCCCGTGTCGGTCGGGTCGAGCGCTGGCTCGAAACCTTCGAACCCGACGTCCTGTGTCTCCAGGAGACCAAGCTTGCCGACGACGCGTTTCCGACGCGGACCTTCGAAGCGCTCGGTTACGAGTCGTTCCACCACGGCGAAGGCCGGTGGAATGGGGTGGCCATTCTGAGCAAGGTTGGGATCGAGAATCCGATCGGTGGCTTCGGTGACGGCAACGAACCCGATATCGATGCCCGCATCGCTTGGGCCACCTGCGGTGGGGTGCGCGTTGCCAGCTGCTACGTGCCCAACGGACGGTCCCTCGACCACGAGCACTACCAGTACAAGCTGCGGTGGCTCGACCGACTTGTCGGCGACCTCGACGGGCAGTGTGGTCCCGACGACGACGTCGTCGTTGTCGGCGACTACAACATCTGCCCGGCCGACATCGACTGTTGGGATCCGAAGGGGTTCGAGACCGGGACCCACACCAGCCAGGCCGAGCGAGACAAGCTCACTGCCCTCGAGGAGTGGGGCTTGGTTGATGTCTTCCGCGAACACCACGACGCGGAGCGTGTCTACTCGTGGTGGGACTATCGCGGTGGCAGCTTCTACAAGAAGATGGGCCTGCGCATCGACCTGCTCATGACAACGCGACCCATTGCCGACGCCACAACGGTCGCGCTCATTGATCGCAACGAGCGCAAGGGTCCCAAAGACGACCCGCCGTCTGATCACGCACCGGTCTTCATCGACGTGGAGCGCTGAGCCGTGCTGACCCCACTTGACGAACATCAACTCCTCGTCTTCTGGACACAGTTGCTGGTTCTCGTAGCCTTCGCTCGGATCTGTGGCGAGATCATGCGGCGGGCCAACCTGCCGTCGGTGATCGGCCAACTGGCGGCCGGCGTCATTCTCGGCCCGTCGATCTTCGGCAAGGTCTGGCCCGACGGGTTCCATTGGTTCCTGCCCGACTATGAGATCCAGTCTGGTGCGCTCTACGCCGTGTCCTGGCTGGGCGTTGCGCTGCTGCTAGTCACGGCGGGATTCGAGACCGACCTCGGGCTCATTCGCCGCCTTGGCAGGGCTGCTGCACTCGTCACCGGCTTCTCGCTTGTCGTGCCGCTCATCGGCGGGCTGATCGTTGGCAAGATCCTCCCCGACGAGTTCGTCGGGGCCGAGTCCGAGCGTCTTGTGTTCGCCCTTTTCGTGGCTGCCGCGCTGTCGGTGTCAGCCCTTGCGGTCATTGCTAAAATCCTCAGTGAACTGGGCCTGATGCGCCGCGACTTCGGTCAGATCACCGTCGCTGCGGGCATGGCGAACGATGTCGTTGGGTGGGTGATGCTCGCGGTGTTCGCTGGCTTTGCGACCTCGGGTGAAGTTTCCATCGGTGGCATCATCAAGACGGTCGGTGGGCTTGCCGTCTTCGTGGTGCTGGCGATGACCGTCGGTCAGCGCGTCGTCGACCGGTCGCTTCGCTACGTGCGACGCAACGGACCGAACATCCCGGGTGCGATGACGGTTGTCATCTTCACGATGCTGGGCTACGGCGTCGCCACACAGGCGCTCGGCATTGAGGCGGTGCTCGGCGCGTTTGTTGCCGGCGTTGTGTTGCATCGCTCTCGGTTCCAGCAACAAGAGGTTCTGCACCACGTCGAGTCCATTACCAACAGCTTTCTTGCCCCGGTGTTCTTCGCCACCGCCGGGCTCCGGGTCGACCTGGCGCTGCTCGGCGAGGGCGACGCTATGCAGTGGGCCCTCGTGGTCGTATTGGTTGCGATCGTCGCCAAGTTCGCCGGTGCTTTTATTGGGGCCCGGCTCGCCGGCCAGTCCTCCCGAGCTGCAACGGCACTCGGTGCCGGCCTTAACGCACGCGGTGCTCTAGAGATTGTCATCGCGTCGGTTGGCCTGTCGCTCGGCGTGTTCACCGAGACGGCCTACACCGTGATCGTGATCGTCCCGCTCGTCACGTCGATCTTCGCAGCGGTCAGTTTGCGAATCGTCGTTCGCGATTGGCGGGGGAGCGACCAGGAGCAAGAGCGCCTCGACCGCGAAGAGGCGCTGTCGAAGAACCTCGTCGTCAAGTCATCACGAATCCTGCTCCCGTCGCAGGGCCAGCCGGCATCGATCGCAGCAGCACAGATCGTCCAGTTCGCCTGGCCCAAGGAAGCGCCCGCCACCATTCTCACGGTGGATGGCGGCGACGATATCGATGTCGAGGTGCTCAAGGCTGTCCTCGACGAGCGTGAAGTTGACCACGCGCATGCATCCGGGCCTGACGTGGCTGGTTCGATCGTCACCGAGTCCAAGCTTGGCTATGGCGTGGTGGTGGTCGGTGTTGCGGCCCGCCACGAGGGGGTCCTGTATTCGCCGATGGTCGACGAGATGCTGCTCAACGCCGTCACCCCAGTGGTGATCGTCCGCCGGGCGCGCGGCCTTGACCGGCCGCTCCCGGCTGCGTTCTCGCGGGCGATCGTGCCCGTCACCGGGACACAGTCATCCCGGTCGGCCCAGGAAGTCGCGTTCGCGATCTCGACCCAGCTCGGCACCGAAGTCGTGCTGTCACACGTCATCAATCGGGTCAACGAGTTGCCCCGCATCTTCGCCCGCCGAGGCGCCGCCGACGAACCTGCTCTCACTGCTGCGACGTCGATGATGGCCAGTGCGGTCGAGCGAGCGAACCAAGCGGGCCTCGAACCGCGTGAGCTTGTTCGGGAAGGCCGCTCTGCCGGTGAAGCACTCGTCCAAGCTGCCCAGTCCGAGGATGCCGACCTCGTGGTGCTCGGCGCTCAGCTCCGCAACGTTGATGGTCGGCCCTTCATCGGCCACACAGTTGAGACCGTGCTCGAACGTTCTGACGCCACGGTCGTCGTCGTGGCGCAGCCCCGCCAGCGTGCGGGCAACGGTCACGACTAGCTATTCGTCGAGGCAGGTGATCTCCAGCAGCTTGAGCCCGAAGCGGCGGGCCCGGCTCTGGCCTATTCCCTCGATCGCAGCAAGCTCGTCCATCCGACAGGGTCGCTCGATTGAGAGCCGCTCGACGGTCCGGTCGGACAGCACCGCGGTTGGGGCGACCTTTGCCCGATCGGCTGTGTCTTTGCGCCATAACAGCAGTTGGTCGCGGACGAGGTCGCGCTCGGTGCGGTCGTTCACGGTGAGGTCGGTCTCCGGAACAGCCGCGATCTTTGCTCGGAGGTTTGCAATCGAAGGTCGCTCGTCGGGAAGCGGCTCGGGCGTGCCGCGAAACGCCTCGATCCACCGTGACGGGCTTCGTTCGACTGTCGAGCCGCCGATCTCGCGGGTACGGGCCCACGAGACGTGGAGCTCACGCTCGGCGCGGGTGGCAGCGACGTACAGGAGGCGCCGCTCTTCGCTGCGAGCGGCAACGCCGTGCGCGTGCGCAATTGGGACGTAGCCGTCCTCGATGCCAACGAGATGAACAATCGGCCACTCCAGGCCTTTTGCTGCGTGGAACGTCGCCAACTCAACGCCATCGTGTACGCCATCGATGCGGTCGTCGTTGCGAAGCGATGCCACGAAGTCTTCAACTGTCGCGCGCCGCTCAAGCTCGAGGTGGCCTCGGGCAACGTCAAGAAAAGCGCGCAGCATCATTCGACGCTCGTCGCTTAGGCCCTCGGCCCTGTCGGGTGGGTCGGTCGAGGCCTCTGACAGCACGTCGGAGAGACGCATGCCGTCGTCCCACCGATCGAGCAGCTCCATGATCTCGGGACGGCGGAGCAGGGCTCCGTCGCCGCGAGAGCGCGTCGGGATACCAGCCCGCTCCAGAGCGGCGCGGAGCGCGGGGAGCTGGGCGTTCGTGCGAGCAAGGATCGCCTGGTGACGCCACGGAGCCCCGGGCTTGTGGGCGCCCCGGACTGACCGGGCTATCCCGATTGCCTCCGTGTCGCCATCGAGCTCGCGAACAGTTGGTTCGTCGCCCGGCGGCCGGATGGCCGGCTGCGGTTCGATATCGAGCACCCGGGCCGCGGCTCCGAGGATCTCTGGTGTCGAACGGAAGTTGGTGCGAAGCCTCAGCACGGCGGTACCGGGCAGGTGGTCGTCGATATTGTCGAGGAGGTCGGGCTCGGCGCCGTTCCAGCCGTAGATGGCCTGGTTCGGATCGCCGACGATAACTAGCGTCGAGTCAGGACCGAGCCACGACTGCAGCAGCGCGAACTGGAGCGGATTTACGTCCTGAAACTCATCGACGAGCAGATGGCGGTGCCGCCACCGCTGGGCAGCGGCGAACTTCTCATCCTGGGTCATCGTGGCGTGACAGAGGGCAAGGAGATCGTCGAAGTCGACGAGCCGTCGCTTCCGCTTGGCCTCGTCATAGTCGGCGTAAACCCTTGCCACGAAGGCATGCCCGCGCCCCGGGCGGCGACCACCGGCACCTGCTGCGTCGGTGTAGGCCTCAGGCGTGATCAGCCGGGCCCGCGACCAGCCGATCTCGGCGTCGATGTCGGCGATAGTCGCTCGATCGAGCTTTGGATTGTGTTTCGCCAGGAACGCCATACGGCGGTCGAGGAGCTCGGGTGGTTTGCGGCCCGAGTCGGCCCAGCGGTTACGGAGGACAGCGAGCGCAATCGAGTGAAACGTGCCGGCGGCGACATCATCGCGAAGGCCGAGTGCTCGGGTTCGGCGTCGGAGCTCGCCCGCAGCTCGTCGGGTAAACGTGACCGCAAGCACCTTGCGGGGGTCGATGGCGCCGGTGGCCGCCTGCCACGCAATGCGGCGGGTGAGGACCCTGGTCTTTCCGGAACCGGCACCGGCAATGATTGCGAGCGGGGATGTTTTGGTTGTGACCGCGTCGCGCTGTTCGTCGGTGAGGTCCTCCAATAGGACATCGGCGTCGGCGAGGCGTTCGACCACCTCCTGACCCTAGGCGGGCTGACTAGTTTGCGGTGATGGAACCGTTGCCCCGTCGAGCGTTTGAGCGTCTGGTCGGTGATGCACTCGATGCGCTCCCGGAGGAACTCGGCCACCTCATGGAAAACGTTGCCGTCGTCGTCGAGGATCGACACCCGAGCGAAGACCTCCTCGGCCTCTACGAAGGCGTGCCGCTTACCGAACGCGATGACTACGGGGGGCTGGTGATGCCCGATCTCATCACCCTCTATCGCATACCGCTGTGTGAGTTCGCCCAGACAGAGGAGGAACTTGTCGATGAGGTCGGCGTCACCGTGGTCCACGAGATTGCGCACCATTTCGGGATCGATGACGACAAGCTGCATGAATGGGGGTGGGGATGACTGACTTCGCAGCAGCAACCGACCGGTCGACACCTGGCTTTGAACGTCTGACGATCGGCCACTGGATCTTGCGCACTGCATCGGGCGCGACTGGGCGTGCCAACAGCGCCACCCTCCATGGCGATCCGGGTATGGCAGCGGCCACCGCTGTCGACCGGATGGAGGCCTGGTACGGCGAACGCGGCCAGCCAGCGAAGGTGATGGTCTGGGACGCAACCGCGCCCGAGGTCATCGCCGAGTTGGAACGCCGGGAGTACACCGCCGGGCGCCCGACCGATGTCATGGCGGCGCCGCTGGAACAGGTGTGGCCCGGTCTGCGCGCGCCAACGCGTATGCGAACGCGAGTCGAGACCGAAACGCCTGATCTGATGCGATCGCTCACACGCGCCGAACGACTTGGAGAGATCGTTCACTCCAATCTCGAGCGCCGGTTCGCGGTCGCGTTCGACGACGACGGCGATGTCGGCACCGGTATGGCGATGTTCGATCCGCCGCTCGTCGGGATCTTTGCGATGCGAACACGAGGTGACCGTCAGGGAGAAGGCGCCGGAAGCGCCGTCATTCGAGCGCTTCTCGATGGCGCGTCCAACTGCGGCTGTGGGACGGCGTGGCTGCAGGTGGAGTCCGACAATCACCGAGCCAACCAGTGGTACGCCCGCCTCGGCTTCGTTACTCGAACGAGCTACGACCACTGGGTCGCGCCGTTCACCGCAGCTTCACCCGCTGGTGGGGCAGACGACACCGATAATCGGCCAGACTCCAGGCAATGATCGCACGTATCGGCATCAACGGCTTCGGACGCATAGGACGCCTTGCGGTTCGAGGGATGCGCCATCACCCTGAGCTTGAGTTGGTGCACGTCAACGAACTCCACGGTGGCGTCGCAACCGCAGCGCACCTGCTCGAGTTCGACACGGTCCACGGACGCTTCGACGGTGAGGTAGCCGTCGAGAGCGCTGCGATGACGATCGACGGCCGCCGCGTCGGATACTCGTCGCACGCATCTCCGGCCGACATTCCCTGGGGCGAACTCGGCGTCGATGTCGTACTCGAGGCAACCGGTGCCTTCACAACGACCGAGACACTTATCCCGCATCTCGAGGGTGGGGCCCGCAAGGTCGTCGTCGCTGCGCCGGTCAAGAGCCCGGGGGTGCCCAACATTGTCGTGGGCTGCAACGACGACACCTACGTGCCAGGCGAGCACGACATCCTCACTGCGGCGTCTTGCACGACGAACGCGCTCGCTCCCGTCGTCAAGGTGTTGCACGAGCAGATCGGCATTGAACGTGGCGTGATCACCACGATCCATGACGTCACGAATACCCAAGTCGTCGTCGACGCGCCCCATCCCGACCTGCGTCGCGCTCGGTCGGCACTTAACTCGCTGATTCCGACATCGACCGGCTCCGCCACCGCAATCACCATGATCTACCCGGAGCTGAAGGGAAAGCTGAACGGCCTCGCCGTGCGAGTACCGCTGCTCAACGCATCGTTAACCGACGCCGTGTTCACGTTCCGTCGCGATGTCGCCGTCGAGGAGATCAACGACCGGCTCCGCGCCGCATCGCAGGCGGAGCTGGCTGGGATTCTTGGATTCGAAGATCGGCCGCTTGTATCGGCCGACTTCGTCAATGACACCCGATCCGGCATCGTCGACGGTCCGTCCACGATGGTTGTCGATGGCCGAATGGTGAAGGTGCTGACTTGGTACGACAACGAGTACGGCTACGCGTTCCGCCTCGCAGACCTCGCCGCTCGGGTCGCCACCGACCTGTAGCGGGAACGAGTATGGAGCTGCGCGACTACAGCGTCGTCACCACTGGGTACTGGGCGTTCACGCTCACCGACGGGGCACTGCGCATGCTGGTGCTCCTGCACTTCCACGAGCTCGGCTACTCGCCAGCGTCGTTGGCGTTGCTGTTCCTGTTGTACGAGTTCATGGGAATCCTCACCAATTTGCTTGGTGGGTGGGTCGGGGCGCGACGCGGGCTCAACCTAACGCTTCTCGCCGGCCTGACATTGCAGACTGCGGCGCTGGTCATCCTCTCGTTCCACGTCGACACGTGGGTTGAGTGGGTGTCGGTTACCTATGTCATGGGTGCCCAGGCGCTCTCCGGGGTCGCGAAGGATCTCACCAAGATGAGTTCCAAGAGCGCGGTGAAGTTCGTGGCTGGCGAGGGGTCGCTATTTCGTCTCGTCGCCATCATGACCGGGTCCAAGAACGCCCTGAAAGGCGTGGGCTTCTTCCTCGGCGCCGCACTCCTTGCGGGAGTCGGCTACGCCGCCGCATTGCGATGGATGGCCGGTGGAATCGCGGTGACTGCGGTGGCGGTCGTGGTGCTGCTGAAGGGCGACATCGGTCGAGCGACCACCAAGCCGCCGCTGCGGTCGGTGCTCGCGAAGTCGGCGGCGATCAACCGACTGTCGGCGGCGCGGTTCTTTCTCTTTGGCTCGCGCGATATCTGGTTCGTTGTCGCGCTCCCGGTGTTCCTTGACGACATCCTCGGATGGTCCTTTGAGAGGACCGGAGCGTTTCTCGCCGCCTGGGTGATCGGCTACGGGATCGTGCAAACGCTTGCGCCCAGGGCCCTTCGTCGCAGCGACAACATCGAAGCGGCCCGCTCGTGGGCGCTGGCTCTGGGCTTCGTCACGGCTGCCATTGCGATTGGCGCCGCGATCAACGAACTCCGCACCACAGCGGTCGTCGGCGGACTAATCGTCTTCGGCGTGGTGTTTGCGGTGAACTCCAGCCTGCACTCGTACCTGATCCTCGCCTACACCGGAGACGACGAGGTCAGCATGGATGTCGGCTTCTACTACTCCGCCAATGCCGCCGGGCGACTGCTCGGCACCCTGCTCAGCGGCGTGTTGTACGGGTTGGGCGGTCTCGAGGTCGCGATGTGGGGATCAACAACGTTTGTTGTGCTCGCCTGGCTCGTCACGCTCAGACTTCCGCCGATCGACGCGGCAAGCACCGAGCCCCCGGGAGTGATAGCGGGGTAATCTTCGGCCATGTCGTTCCCCAAGCATCTGCTGACCGACGACGAAGACCTCGTCCTCGACCTCCGGCCGCACTGGTGGTTCCTCGCCCCGGTCGGTGTGGTACTCGCCATAGTCTCGGCGCTGGGCTTGGGCGCGCTCGTCCAGTCGTGGTGGTCCCCCCTCGAGTGGGTGGTGCTCGCGCTCTGGTTGGGCGCAGTCGGCTATTTCGCCGTGCAGTACATGCAGTGGACAACCACCAACTTCGTCGTCACGAGCGAGCGGGTGATCTCGCGCACCGGGGTGATCTCCAAGGAGGGCATCGAGATCCCGCTCGACCGGATCAACACGGTGTTCTTCAACCAGTCGATCTTCGAGCGGGTGATCGGCGCCGGTGACCTCGGTATCGAATCGGCTGGCGAGGGTGGCCGCCAGCAGTTCTCCAACATCCGCAGGCCGAACATCGTGCAAAACGAGATCTACCGGCAGGTCGAAGGGCTCGAAGAGCGCCGGCTCCGCCGAATCGGCCAAGCGGCATCAAGCGGCACCGCACCGGAGCTCTCGATCCCTGAACAAATCGAGAAGCTTGATCAACTCCGCCGCCAAGGGGTCGTCACTGACGAAGAGTTCGAGCAGAAGAAGCGGGAACTTCTCGACCGGATGTAGTGGCTCCCGCCGGATCGGGCCGCTCCGTTAGGGTGCAGCCATGAAAATCAGCTGGTTTGATTCCGCTACCAACGTCGACGATGCCGTCGCCAACGCCGAACGGGCTCGCGCCGCTGGCTGCCACCGCTACTGGTCGCCCCAGATCAGCAACGCCGACCCGATGGTCGTGCTCGGCATCGTGGGCCGTGAGGTTGCCGATATCCGGGTCGGGACCTCGGTCGTTGCGATGCAGACCACGTTCGCGCAAAACCTGGCTGCCCAGGCCCGCACGATTGCGCAGGCGAGCGGCGGTCGCTTCACCCTCGGCCTCGGCGCCAGCCACCAGCCGGCGATGGAGATGGCGTTCGGTATCCCGTGGACTAAGCCCTACACACACATGGTCGAGTACCTCGATGCCCTCCTGCCGTTGCTCGAAGATCAGCACGTATCGACCACCGGCGAATTCGTCACCCATCACGCATCACTGAACGTGCCGGGACCCACCCCCGACGTCATGCTCGCCGCCCTCGGTCCGAAGATGCTGAAGCTCGCCGCCGATCGCACCGCGGGCACGATCACTTGGATGACCGGCCCGAAGACGATCGAGTCGCACATCCGTCCCGGTATCGGTGGCGGCCACATCGCCGCTGGCGTGCCGATCTTCATCACCGACGACGTGCCCGCAGCCCGCGAGTTCGCCGGTAACGCGCTCGCCATCTACGGCCAGCTTCCGTCGTACCGGGCCATGCTTGATCGCGAAGGTATGGACGGACCCGCTGACATGGTGCTGGCCGGCGATCCCGAAACGGTTCGTGCCGGTCTTGAGGCGTACAAAGCGGCTGGTGTCGACGAGATCGCGATGAACGTGCTTGGTACCGGCGAATCGCTCGACTCGGCATGGGAGCTCGCCGCCTCCCTTGGTGGGGTGATGTGATGCCCGGAGGGCCGCCGACCAACGCATCGGGCAATCCCCAGCCGCTCGGGGGTAATGAGATGCCCCGCTTCGCAGGTATCACCACCTTCATGCGCCTGCCCGGGCAGAGCGATCCGGTTGACCTCGACGTCGCAGTGTTCGGTGTGCCGTTCGATCTCGGCACCTCCAACCGGCCCGGCGCCCGGTTTGGTCCTCGCGGCATTCGCGAAGAGTCGGTAATGATCCGGCCCTACAACATGGCGACGCGAGCCGCGCCATTCGACAGCTTGCGCATCGACGACCTCGGCGACATCGCGACCAATGCGTTCAACAAGGACGACTCGGTGGCCCGCATCGAGGCCTACGTTGACGAGTTGATGGCTCACGACCTCGCAACGGTGGCGCTGGGTGGCGATCACACCATCGTTCTTCCAGTCCTGCGAGCGCTTGCGAAGAAGCACGGTCCGCTCGGGCTTGTCCATGTCGATGCTCACACCGACATCAACGACGACATGTTCGGCGAGAAGATTGCGCACGGCACCCCCTTTCGACGAGCGGTCGAGGAAGGCCTGCTCGATGGCGATCGGGTCGTGCAGGTCGGCGTGCGCGGTACGGGCTACGCGGCCGATGACTTCGACTGGAGCCGTGAACAAGGGTTCCGGGTCGTACAGGTTGAGGAGTGCTGGCACAAGAGCCTCACACCACTGATGGACGAGGTGCGCGAGAAGGTCTCGGGCGGGCCTGTCTACATCAGCTTCGATATCGACGGCCTCGACCCGGCTTACGCCCCCGGCACCGGCACGCTCGAGACGGGCGGGCTCACCAGCGCCCAAGGCATCGAGATCATCCGGGGTTGCTGGGGCCTAGACATCGTTGGATGCGATCTCGTCGAGGTCGCACCGATCTACGACGTCTCCGGGATGACCAGCCGGGTCGCATCCGACCTGGTGTACGAAATGCTCTGCGTCCTTCCGGGCGTCGAACGAAGGGGCGACTGATGGCCGATTACCTGCATCTCGACAAGGTCGATGGGGTCGCAACACTTACAATCGACCGACCCCATGTTCGCAACGCAGTGCCTGGTGGTGGCTGGGACGCACTCCACGAACTGTTTGACGATGTCGCCCGCGACGACGAGGTCCGCGTGCTCGTGCTTACCGGCGCCGGTGAAGACTTCTGCTCGGGCGCTGACGTCGGCGGCGATCGAGTCGAACGCCAACCCCATCCGCTCGACAGCATGCGGTCGGTCGGACGCGCCTGTCAGACCCTGCACACGCTGCCAAAGCCCACCATCGCCCGAGTCGATGGTGTCGCAGCTGGGGCCGGGCTCAACATGGCGCTCGCCTGTGACTTCGTTCTGGCCAGTGACCGCAGTCGATTCAGCGAGATCTTCGCTCGCCGAGGACTCAACATCGACTTCGGTGGTTCGTTCATCCTTCCGCGCATCGTTGGTATGCAGCGAGCCAAGGAGCTCGTGATGCTCGCCGATGTAATCGATGCGCCGCGCGCGTACGAGATGGGTCTCGTCAACCGAGTGGTGCCCCGAGCGGAGCTGGACACCATGGTCGGTTCATTCGTCGAGAAGCTTGTGGCTGGTCCGCCGATTGCGCTCGCCACCAGCAAGAAACTGCTCAACCAGTCGTTCTCGTCGACGCTTGAAGAGGCACTCGAGGCCGAGGGAATCGGGCAGGCCTATCAGTTCACGACCAAGGACACCACCGAGGCGATGACGGCATTCGTCGAGAAGCGCCCGCCTCGTTTTATCGGCCGCTGAATGTGACATGCTCGCGGTCATGAGTCGCCTGCTGCATCCGTTCACCATCCCGGCGAAGGACACGTCCGATTTCGTCAGAATCATCTCCGGAAAGGGTGCCGTTCTGACCCTGTCCGATGGTCGCGAGATCCTCGACGGCATGGCCTCGCTTTGGTACTGCAACGTCGGCTACAGCCATCCGAAGGTCAACGAGGCGATCATCAACCAGTTGGACTCCATCCACGCCCACCACATCTTCGACCCCTTCACCAACGACATCGCTGAAGCGGCCGCGACCGCCATCGCCGAGCGGGCACCGATGCCCGGCGGCAAGGTGTTCTTCGGGCAGTCGGGCTCCGAGGCGGTCGACACCGCACTCAAGCTCGCTCGCGCTGCCCAGGTGCAGGCCGGCCACCCGGAAAAGACGATCGTGATCTCACGCACCAACGGCTATCACGGCACCAATTACGGCGGCACCTCGGCTCAGGGTTTCGACGCGTACCGAGAAGGGTGGGGTGGACTGGTGCCCGATCACGTACAGGTGCCCGGCAACGACATCGAGGCGCTGGCCACCGTCTTCGCCGAGCATGGTGCGCACGTTGCCGCTGTCATTGCTGAGCCGCTTCAGGGAGCTGGTGGCGTCGTACCGCCGGTCCCCGGCTACCTCGAGGCCATCCGGCGGCTTTGCTCCGAGCACGGCGCGCTCTACATCAGCGACGAGGTCATCTGTGGCTTTGGCCGGCTCGGTCGATGGTTTGGGGCGCAGCACTTCGGCATCGAACCCGACATGGTGACGTTCGCGAAGGCGGTGACGTCCGGCTATGTGCCGCTCAGCGGCGTGATCGTCGGCGACAAAGCGCTCGGCATGCTCGAGAACAACCCGGAATGGAAGCTCAACCACGGCTTCACCTACTCGGGTCACCAGACCGCCTGTGCCGCTGCGCTGGCCTGTATCGAGGTCACCGAAGAGGAGGGCCTGCTCGAGCGGGCGACCGTGCTCGGTGCACGACTGCGCGAGGGGCTGCAGGCCCTGGCTGATGATGGCCTCTACGCCGAACTTCGAGGTGACGGCTTTATCTATGCGCTGGTCACCCACGATGACCAGGCGCCGATTGACGTGCGTTGGCGGGCGCTCGACGAGGGTGTGATCGTCCGGCCCATGGCCGACTCGATCGGCTTCTGTCCGCCACTCGTTAGCACCGAGGCACAGATCGACCAGCTCGTCGACGCAGCAGCCACAGCCGCCCGCTGACGCCGATGGGCGAACGCCCGCCGATCATGCTCATCACCATCGGTGTCGACGTGGCCCATCAGGTCGTTCGTCACATGTGCCAGGTCGGCTCCTTTCGTGGCATCCTGCGCCGCGAGGGGCCGCTGCCGGACCGATGAGTGGCCTGCTTTGTGGCGAAGTAGTGCCTACACTTGGGGAAGGAAAACCAACCGGGGAGCTCGCACGCCGGGCTGAGAGGTCGACAGCTGTCGACGACCCGTCAGAACCTGATCTGGGTAATGCCAGCGGAGGAAGTCATGAAGAAGCTGTTCCTGTCGTTTGTGATCGTCGGCCTGGTCGCCGCTGCGTGTGGTGATGACAACGACGATGGCGATGCCATCGACTTCCGCGGCGACCCGTCCGGTACCACCGTGCGGTTGGTGACCCACGACTCGTTCTCGATCTCCGACGCTGTCTGGGAGGCGTTCACCGCCGAAACCGGCGTCACGGTCGAACTTCTCAGCTCCGGTGATGCCGGCGAGATGGTGAGCCAGGCGATTCTGACCAAGGACGCCCCCGTGGCAGATGTCATGTTTGGTATCGACAACACGTTTCTGCAGCGCGGACTCGACAACGACATCTTCGTGCCCTACGAGTCGCCCAACCTCGACGGCGTCTTTGACAATCTGAAGCTCGATGACAACAACCGCGTCACGCCGATCAGCTTTGGTGACGTCTGTGTCAATTACTGGATCGATGCCCTCCCCACCGGCACTGCTGCGCCGAGCACACTCGAAGACCTCACCGATGAACGATTCGCAGGGCAATTTGTCGTGCAGTCGCCGGAGACGTCGTCGCCTGGCCTTGCCTTTCTGTTAGCCACAATCACTGGCACCGATGACTGGGAGCAGTACTGGGCCGATCTGGTCGCCAATGACGTCAGCGTCACTGCTGGCTGGGAGGACGCCTACTACGGCGAGTTCACCGCTGGCGGCGGTGAACGGTCAATCGTCGTCTCGTACGCGTCGAGCCCGCCGGCCGAAGTGATCTTTGCCGACCCGCCGGTCGACACGGCGCCCACCGGCGTCCTCCTCGATTCCTGCTTCCGGCAGATCGAGTTTGCCGGTGTGCTTGCCGGCACGGAAAATGCGGCCGGCGCGGCCGCGTTGATCGATTTCATGCTGACGAACACCTACCAGGAGGACGTGCCGCTCACCATGTTCGTCTTCCCGGCATCGCAGTCGGCCACATTGCCGCCCGAATTTGTCGAGCACGCCGAGGTCGCAGCGAATCCACAGATCATCGACCCGGCCGAGATCGAGGCGAACCGTGACGCTTGGGTTGACCGCTGGGTCGAGATCGTCCTGAGCTGATGCGGGCTCGGAAGAACATCGGCGGGCTCGACGCGTTGATGCTCATCCCAGCAGTGTTCATTGGCCTCTTCTTCCTGTTCCCCGTCGGCACCGTCGTGGGGCGAGGGTTGGCCGGCGATGGGCTCGACGCTGTCATCGATCTGGCGAGGTCGCAGCGTCAGCGCGATGTGCTCAGGTTCACCTTCTGGCAGGCCGTCGTCTCCACCGTCCTCACCGTCGTGATTGCCCTTCCGGCGGCCGCCACGGTCGCCGGACTGAGCAGTCGGGCTCGCCGCGTTGTCCGGTCGATCGTGACCGTGCCGTTTGTCCTCCCCACCGTGGTGGTCGCCGGCGCGTTCGACGAACTGTTCCTCGCTACAGGGCTTGACGCCGGTGCTGTCCGACTGCGGCACACGGTCTGGGCGATCCTGATCGCGCACGTCTTCTTCAACTATGCGGTCGTCGTTCGAGTGGTCGGCACCGCCTGGGTCGGACTCGACTGCCGTCAGGCGGAAGCCGCACGAGTGCTCGGGGCAACGCGCTGGCAGGCGTGGAAGGAGGTCACGCTGCCACGGCTTCGGCCAGCGATCGCCTCGGCGTCGGCGATCGTCTTCCTGTTCTCGTTCACGTCGTTCGGGGTAGTGCTAATCCTCGGTGGGCCCCGACGGGCGACCCTTGAGACCGAAATCTATCGGTACGCCGTAAGCCGGACCGATCTGACAACCGCGGCTGCGTTGGCTGTCGTCCAGCTCACGACGGTGCTCGGGCTGGTGGCCATCTCGACCTGGCTCGAACGTCGGCGACCTGCAACCACCCGAGTGGCCCGCCGGACCCGAACGCTGGGATCGCGTGCGGGACGGCGGGTTAACGGTCTCGTCGCCATCGCGCTCCTCGGCGGTCCCCTCGCCGTGCTTGTTGAGCGATCGTTCTCGACCGGTACTGGCTACGACCTCTCGCACTACGAAGCGCTCGGCACGCGGGTCCGCCAGCTCCCCGCGCCAGCGACCACTGCCCTTTGGAACTCACTGCAGCACGCAGTGATGGCGACAGCGATCGCACTCGTGATCGGTGTCTTGGCATCGGTCGTGGTGGTCCACGGACGGTCGAGTCTTCGACGATTTTTTGACCTCGGGCTGACTCTGCCGCTCGGCACCTCCGCCGTCACGGTCGGTTTCGGCATCCTCATCGCCCTCGATGAACCACCGATCGACTTCCGAACCCGCTGGTGGATTATTCCCGTCGCCCACGCGCTTGTGGGCGTGCCCTTTGTGGTGCGAACAATGGTTCCGTTGCTGCGCTCGATTGACCCATCCATTCGTGAGGCTGCGGCCGTGCTGGGCGCATCGCCGTCGCGTGTTCGTCGGGAGATCGACCTCGCCATCGGGGCTCGCGGGGCGCTGGTAGGAGGTGGATTCGCGTTCGCCGTGTCGCTCGGTGAGTTCGGGGCGACGTCGTTTCTGCCCCGACGCCCCGACGATCTGACCGCCCCCGTAGCCCTCTTCCGGCTCCTGTCGACACCAGGCGATCTTCTGCGCGGTCAAGCGATGGCCCTTGCCGTGGTGCTGATGGTGCTCGTTGCGGTATCGGTATTCGTGATCGAATCGTCACGAGGGACGACGGAGGGAGCGCTCTGATGTTGCGAGTGGACGCGCTCACCATCCGGTTCGGTGATGTCGTCGCGGTCGACGGCGTCTCACTCACCTTGGCCGCAGGGGAGCGGCTTGCAGTGCTCGGGCCGAGCGGGTGCGGCAAGTCAATGCTGCTGCGGGCGATTGCCGGACTCGAAGCCGGAGACGGCACAGTGTCGCTTGACGGCGTCAATCTGACCGACAAGGCACCCGACCAGCGGCCCATTGGGCTGATGTTTCAGGATCATGCGTTGTTCCCCCATCGGACGGTGGAACAGAATGTGGCGTTCGGTCTGCGGATGGCCGGCAACGCGCCCGGCGAGCGGGACCAGCGCGTGCATGAGCTACTTGCCCTCGTTGGGATGGAGGGGTTTGGGGATCGTGCGACCGCGACCCTTTCGGGGGGTGAGGCCCAGCGGGCGGCGCTCGCCCGAGCGCTGGCGCCCGGCCCGAACGTGCTGCTGCTTGACGAACCGCTCGGCTCGCTAGACCGGCATCGACGCGAGCGGTTGATCGAAGAGCTGCCTGACGTCCTCCGGGCCACTGGCACCGCAGCTATCCACGTGACCCACGATCACGACGAGGCGTTCGCCATCGGTGATCGTCTCGCGGTGATGCACGCAGGAAAGGTCCTCCAGGTTGGGCCGCCCGGTGAGGTGTGGGCCGCTCCAGCATCGATCACTGTCGCCCGGGTGCTCGGCCACACGAACGAGGTCACCGAAGGTGCTGCGACGGTCGTCTGGCGCAGCGACGCCTTGCGGCTCGATCCGGCTGGCCCCCACGAGGCGATGGTCGAGCGCGTGCATTTCCGCGGTGTCGAGCACGACGTGCGGCTGCGTACCCCCGCCGGCCAGCCGCTTCGGTTCGTGCTCGCAGACCCACCAGCGGTCGGTGACAACGTCCGCTTCAGTATCGAGCCCGAGCGTGTGATCCGTTTTGGTTGAGCCTGCTTGCCTCGATCAGGTGTTCTGACACATTGGGAGATGAGGGATGTCGTCATCAACGAAGGACGTGGCGAGTTGCTGGTTCACAATGGAAAGGAACTGGTGGGTCGTGAGCTTGGCGAAGCGCCGGTCGAGGATCTTGATGCGGCGGAAACTAGTGTCGCCGCATGGCGACCACGAATAACGGCGGCATCGAGCTCTACTTCGACACCTTCGGCCTTCCTGTCGACGGATCCGATGACCCGGTGATCCTCTGTATTCCGGGCATGGGAAGCCAATGCATCATCTTCGCCGATGCGTTCTGCTACGCCCTCGTCGACCGTGGCTTCTTTGTGATCCGCATGGACAACCGCGACATCGGGCTCTCGACAAAGACTGACGAGTCGCTTGAGTACACCCTCTCTGCCATGGCAGCCGACGTCACCGCAGTACTCGATGCCACAGGTGTGCAAAAGGCTGTAGTACTTGGGATGTCGCTCGGCGGAATGATCGCCCAGCAGACCGCGGTCGAGCATCCCGAACGACTCCGGGCACTGGTCTCGCTTGCGTCCTCGTGCGGCGATCCGGAACTTCCGAGCGCGGCGCCTGAGGTCATCGAGGCGTTGATCAAGCCAGGGGAGGCCACGATCGAAGCCCAGATCGAGTCCGACATCGAGTCTCGGCGACTCTGGTCTAACCCCGACTGGTTCGACGTCGATGCGCTTCGCGAGTTCTTTGCCGCCATCTGCACCCGAAACTTCGAACCCGGCGGCGGACTTCGCCAGTACGCCGCCGCAATGCGCACGCCGAGCCGGTTGGACGCCCTGCAACAGCTCGACATCCCGACGCTGGTCGTGCACGGCGAGAACGACACCCTGTTGTTGCCCGAGCACGGGCGTCGCACAGCCGAGCTGATCCCGGGGGCTGAGTACCTTGAGATCGAAGGCTTCTCACACGATTTCGTGTATCAGATGTGGCCGCCGCTGATCGAAGCAACCACGGCGCTCACTGCCCGCACGTTCTCCTGAGCTGAGTCCACCCCGAAGCAGCGAACTAGCCTCGCAAGGTCTCGCCCTCGGAACACGCCACAGGAGCACACCATGGGTCCACTCTCCGGAGTCCGCATCATCGAACTTGCCGGTATCGGTCCCGGTCCCTTCTGCGCCATGATGCTGGCCGACATGGGCGCCGACGTGATCCGTGTTGACCGAGCCGGCTCGGTGCGCGGCGGCGATCCCAACACGCCGCCGGCCGACGTGATGAACCGCGGCCGCCGCTCTATCGGCGTCGACCTCAAGTCACCAGAGGGCGTCGAGACCGTCATGCGTCTGGTCGAGTCGGCCGACGCGCTGATGGAGGGCTTCCGGCCCGGTGTTACCGAGCGCCTCGGTCTTGGTCCCGACGACTGTCTGGCACGCAATCCGGCGCTCGTCTACGGCCGCATGACGGGCTGGGGGCAGGAAGGGCCGTACGCCAATGCGGCCGGCCATGACATCAATTACATCTCGCTCGCCGGTGCACTCGACAGCTACGGCCGCAGGGGCCAGGCTCCGGTCCCGCCGATCAACATGGTCGGCGATTTCGGCGGTGGCGGTATGTACCTGGCGTTTGGCATGGTCTGTGCGATCCTTGAAGCTCGCGGCAGCGGGCAGGGCCAGGTCGTCGATGCTGCGATGGTCGACGGTGCTGCGTCGCTGATGTCGTTCATCCATGGCTTCCGGGCGATGGGTGTCTGGAACGATGAGCGAGGCACCAACATGCTCGACACCGGCGCGCACTTCTACGACGTGTATGAGACCAGCGACGGCAAGTATGTGTCGATTGGTTCGATCGAGCCGCAGTTTTATGCCGAACTGCGCGAGACGCTCGGGCTCACCGACCCCAAGTGGGATCAGCAGATGACTCGCAATGCCTGGCCAGAACTGAAGGACGAACTCGCAGCGATCTTCAAGAACCGCACCCGCGACGAATGGTGCGAACTGATGGAGCACACCGATATCTGTTTTGCTCCGGTGCTTTCGCTTGCCGAGGCGCCACAGCACCCGCACAACGTCCATCGCGGCACCTTCATTGAGTACGAAGGCATTACGCAGCCCCGACCGGCGCCCCGCTTCAGCCGCACCGATTCCGAGATCCAGCGGCCCCCCGCCCATGCGGGTCAACACACCGAGGAGGTTCTTGTCGACTACGGCTTTAGAGCCGACGAGATCGCGTTGCTTCGCGACCGCGGCGCAATCGCCTGATGGCGACCGCCGTCTTCTTTCACGCCCATCCTGACGATGAGGCGATTGCCACCGGTGGCACGATGCTGCTCGGAGCGCAGCGCGGCCACCGCATCGTGCTGGTCTGTGCCACCGACGGCGGCGCAGGTGAAGCGCCGCCCGAGGCGATCCCGCCAGGCGAGACACTCGCAGACGTCAGGGCTCGCGAACTACAGGCCGCCGCCGACGTGCTTGGTGTCAGCCGCCTCGAGTTCCTCGGCTACGGCGACTCCGGCATGGAAGGCGAGGCGACCAACGAGGACCCTGAGTGCTTCTGGCAAGCCAGTATCGATGAGGCGGCCGAACGACTCGCCACCATCTTGCGCGACGAAGACGCGCAACTGATCACGTTCTACGACCCGATCGGTGGCTACAACCATCCCGATCATGTGCAGGTGCATCGGGTCGGCAAGCGAGCAGCCGGGCTGGCGGGCGTTCCTCGTTGCTTCGAGTCAACCATGAACCGTGAGCAGATGAAGCGCTTCGCGGACGACCCGGCATGGACAGAGATGGCCGGCGACGATGCCATGACCGAAGACGAGCTCGCCGCAGAGCAGCGCGAGTTTCTCGAAGCCGATCTGGGAACGCCGGCTGCAGACATCACCCACGCGATCGACGTTTCGTCGGTCATCGACGTCAAGCGGAAGGCGATGGCTGCACATAGCTCGCAAATCACCGACGACTCGATCTTTCTCAAGCTGCCCGAGGACGCCTTCGTCGAGGCGTTCGGCCTCGAGTGGTTCGTCGAGCACGGTGCTGAACGGTCCGGCGAGCCGTATCAGAGCGACATCTTCGATCGTCTCTCCTGACCGGCTCACCAAGGTGATACCTCAGGCCATAAGCAGTTCAGGCTTCTTCTGGTTGGTTTCGTGCGCACGGCGAACGGCTTTCGCCCCCATCGACAGTTGGCCGCAGATTTCTGGGAGAATCTCGTCGTGTCGTTGATCGAGATCGTCGCCCCCGGTCCAGCCCTCATGAACGGGCTGCATTGCGCCGGGTTTGACTACCGAGCAAACGCTGAACCCAACCCTTTGACTGCAGGCGATGACCCCGATCAGCTGCGAATGCCCGCCTTCGCCGAGCAGCGGGCAGGGTTGGCTGGAGGGCGTCATGGTCGGTGATCTTCACGACGTCGTCAGCTGGGTGTTCGTCATTGTGAACGGTGCGGCGGCTGCGCTCGCGCTCGCTGCGCACTCGATCGAGTCGTTGCGGGGACGCCACGTCTGGGTCGCCATCGGTTTGGCCTGGACGATCGTCATCGTGCAAACGGCCCTCGGCGCTGCGTTGCAGATTCAGCGCGAGATCGATGCCGGTACCCATCAGGTCTACGGCTTTGTCGCCTTTGGCTCGCTCTCGATCATCTATGCCGGCCGGAACGAGATGCGCGATCGCCCTTATCTTTTGTTCGGCCTCGGCACGCTCTGGATCACCGGCCTTGGCATCCGGTCGATGTTCCTCTCGTGAGTTGGTTCGCAGCGTGAGCAGGACACCATGATCACGGTTGATGACTTCCGACTCTTTTGCGGGCGCACGATCGCTGGCACGCTGGTAGCGGTCGACCGACTCGGCGA
Organism: Acidimicrobiales bacterium; assembly: GCA_029247365.1. GTDB lineage: Bacteria > Actinomycetota > Acidimicrobiia > Acidimicrobiales > Aldehydirespiratoraceae > UBA11606. The sequence continues at coordinate 59,656 of JAQWLJ010000014.1, forward strand.
TGAACTCGTCAACCTGCGGCCCAGTCATCGCAGTGCGAACACGCCATTCCAGCTCGTCACCCACGCCTTTTCCGCCGCCGAATGGTGGTTCGCTCACGTGATCCTCGGCCAACCGAGCAATCGGGTGCGCGACGACGAGTTCCACGCTTGCGGCTCGGTGGCAGAGCTTCACGCTGCGGCGCAACGTCTCCTTGACCTGCTCGACGAGCTTGCACCCGAGCTCACAGCGGCAACAGCCACGGTGCACCAACCGGCGACGGAGACACCACTCGGGCAGGATTGGACTGTCGGTGCGGCCTTGATCCACGCCTACGAGGAACTCGCCCAGCACCTCGGCCACCTGGAGGTCACGGTCGACGTGTTGCTCGCCGATTTCTGATCTGGTCCCCCGAAAGCACTCAATCGCTTGGCCGGCGAGTCACGCCGGATCGCACGTGACCACCGCAGCAGTCGTGTGCTCGCTCACATCGCAGGCTTGATTCCGAGCTCCGAGTAGTTCTGCTCTGCGTAGTTGGCTTGGAACATGCCGCGTAGACGAGTGGCGGCCTCGTCGTAAGCGTCAGGATTATCCCAGGTGTCACGTGGGTTGAGGATCGTGTCATCGACCGCCGCACATTTAACGGGCATCTTTACGCCGAGGATGGGCTGCGTCTGGAGTTCGACGTCGTCGAACTCGCCCTCAAGCGCAGCGTCGAGCAGTGCACGGGTGTCCCTGAGTGACATGCGTTTGCCTTTGCCGTACGGACCGCCGGTCCAACCCGTATTGAGCATGATGCAGCGGGTGTTGTTCTCGGCCATGCGCTTCGCGAGAAGGTCTGCATACACCCGGGGCTTTTGCGACATGAACGGCGCACCGAAGCATGACGAGAAGTTCGGCTCCGGCTCGGTAACACCGACCTCGGTTCCAGCGAGCTTCGACGTGAACCCCATGACGAAGTGGTACATCGTCTCGTCCTCATCGAGGATCGAGACCGGCGGCAGCACGCCAAACGCGTCGGCGGTGAGCAACACGATCGTCTCGGGGTGTGGGCCTGCGGCACCCTCGCGGACGTTCGGGTTGGTCAGCAACGGATACGCGAACCGGGTGTTCTCGGTGATTGAGCCATCGGTGAGATCGAACTCCTGGGGGTCGGTGTCTTCGATTGCCCTGCCGGAGAGGGACGGTACGTTCTCGACGAGGGTTCCGGGCATCGACATCGCGGCAGCGATGATCGGCTCTGCCTCCTTGTCGAGATCAATCAGCTTCGCGTAACAGCCATCCTCAAAGTTCGAGATGCCCGAGTCGGTCCACACGTGCTCGTCGTCGCCGATCAGTTCCCGATTGGGGTCGGCCGACAATGTTGTCTTGCCGGTACCTGAGAGGCCAAAGAGGATCGCCGTGTCACCGCGCTCACCGACGTTGGCCGAGCAGTGCATCGACAGCTGCCCCTTCTCGGGGAGGACGAAGTTCATAATCGTGAACATGGTCTTCTTGTTGACGCCGCAGTAGTCGGCTGGGCCGAGGACAAGTCCGACGCGGTTCTCAATATCGATGATGACGGCCCGGTTGCTGCGGGTGCCGTCACGCTCGGGGTCGGGTACAAACGACGGCACGTTGATCAGCGTCCAGCCGGAGTCGGCGCGGTCGGGATCGTCGCGGACCTCGCTTGGGAACATGATGTTGCAGAAGTACGCATGCGTCGCGAACTCGCCGACGAAGCGGTACGGCTCGGCGAAGGTGGGGTCCCAGCCGCAGAACACGTCGGTGACGTAGAGGTGCTCGCCGCGCTCGTTGAGATGGTCGATCACGCGGGGAAGCAGGGCGTCGAAGGCAGCAGCATCGAACGTGCTGAAGCCATTCTTCCACCACACGCGGTCGGTGGTGCCAGGGCGGTTAACACAGAACGTGTCGGCGACCGGGCGGCCAGTGCACTCGGGATCGGAGAAGAAGACGAGCGGACCGTCCTTGCCGAGCGAGGTCGGGAACGCCTTCTGCGCGTCGCTGGGGCCGTCGATCGCAACCCGACCACGATCGTTCGCGATCGCCTCATCGAAGAGATCTGATTGTGGCAGGTTGGCTCGGAGTTCAACGCCAGCGAGCCCGAAGCGGGTCTCCAATTGGGCGGCGATCTCTGTGGTCAAGGAGGTCATGAGAGAGTCCTTCATAGCTGCTGCTCGCCCGTTGGCTGCACCCCCCTGGGTGCGGAACCTGGACACAGAACAGTACGTCGTTTGCCAGCGGCCAACGAAGGCAGCCGAAGCAGTCGTTTGCGATACCTCGTATCGTTACAGGTGATGGCCGTGAACGCATACATCCTCATCCAGGCTGAAGTCGGCAGCGCCGCCGACGTGGCGCGGGCGACCGGCGATCTCGCCGAGATCGTCACCGCTGAAGTCGCCATGGGCCCCTACGACGTGATCGCCCGTGCCGAGGCGTCCGACATGGACCAACTCGGTGGCGTCGTTGTCAACGCCGTCGGCACCATCCCGGGCGTCGAACGCACCCTGCTCTGCCCGATCGTCCGCCTCTGACTGGGCCTCGCTTCCGCGCCGATCATGTCGGCAGTCTGCTGCGGCCTGCAGAGCTCGTCGCCGCTCGGGCCGAACATGTCGCTCCCGCTCAACTCCGTGGCGGTGGCGAACTCAGAGCGCTCGAAGATCAGCTGATCGCCGAGGTCGCTGCCATGCAGGCCGAGCTCGGACTGCCGCTTGCGACCGACGGCGAGTTCCGCCGTTCGTTCTGGCACTACGACTTCCTCGATCGACTCGACGGCGTCGCCGTTGAGTATCGACCGTCAACGAGCGGCCTGCAGTTCGAGGGAACGACGCTTCGGCCCTTTTACCCAACGATCACTGGGTCGATCGATTTCCCGGCCGACCATCCGATGCTCGATCACTTCCGCTCGCTCGCTGCGGTCTGCTCGACCACGCCCAAGATTTCGATCCCCGGGCCGTCCACCGTCCACTTCCGAACTGCGGGTTCTGCGATCGCACCCGAGAAGTACAAAGACCTCGACGTGTTGTTTGACGACATCGCTGCGGCATATGCCAAAGCCCTCACCGCGTTCTACGACGCAGGGTGTCGCTACTTGCAGATCGACGACATCTTCTTCGCCTACCTCTGTGACCCCGAGCAGCGCGCTGGCAAAGAGGCCGAAGGCTTCGACCCTGACGAGCTCATCATTCGCTACGCAGTAATGTTGGAGACCGCCATCGCAGGCCGGCCCGATGATTTGACCGTTGCGATGCACATGTGTCGCGGCAACTTCCGTTCGACTCATGCCGCTGCGGGTGGCTACGACCCTGCAGTTGACGCCATCTTCAATTCAACCACCGTCGACGTGTATTACATGGAGTACGACACCGAGCGGGCCGGCGGGCTCGAACCGCTCCGGATGCTTCCAGCTGGTGACAAGCGGATCATGCTCGGCCTGATCACCACCAAGACCCCTGAACTCGAATCGATCGACGAGTTGGCGCGGCGGGTCGATGAGGCGACCCGCTACGTGGATCCCGACCAGCTTGGCATTGCCCCCCAATGCGGATTCGCGTCGACCGAGGAGGGCAATCTCCTGACCGAGTCCGATCAGCGCGCCAAACTCGACCTCGTCGTGCGCGCCGCCGACGCGATCTGGAGCTGACTCTTCCCTGCGAGCTACAGGTCGGGGGTGCTCATGTCGGCTTCGGAGCCGAGTTTGAGGCCAGTGGCTCGGCCTTCGGCATCGAGCTCGAAGTTGACCCGCTGGCCCTGACGGAGCATCCGGAACAGCGAACCTTCGAGAGCGTCTGTAGCGAGGTCAATCTCAGCGAAGCCCGACTCGTTGATCAGCACGCCGTCGCCGGTTCCGGGGTCGTAGCTCTTGATCACTCCCTGCATGTGCCGCAGCGTAGCCCCACGGAGGTCACAGCGACGACGTGGGGCCGGTACGATCGGGCGCCGTGTCCGCCAATGTCTTCGATGCCTCTGGTCTCCGCTCTGTGATCGAGGCCTTCAGCGCTGCACTCGCCGATCACCGCGAGGCGGTGAACAACCTGAACGTGTACCCGGTGCCCGACGGCGACACCGGTACCAACATGTCGCTCACGCTTCGCTCCGTATGCGAAGAACTCGCCGATGCCGACCCCGACATGGCATCGGTGTGTAGCGCGATCGCCCACGGCTCGCTCATGGGCGCCCGGGGCAACAGCGGCGTGATCATGTCGCAGATTCTCCGAGGATTTGCCGGCGTCGTGTCCACCGGCCCCGAAATCAGTGGCCGTGTGTTCGCGAGCGCTCTGGCGGCCGCAGCCGAAGGCGCCTACGGCGCAGTCGGAAACCCGGTTGAGGGCACGATCCTTACCGTCGTGCGCGAGTCGAGCGAGGCGGCCGTAGCGGCCGCCGACAGCGGGGCCAACCTCGTGGGTGTGCTCGACGCCGCCCGGAGTGAGGGTGGCGCTTCGCTCGAGCGCACACCGACGCTGCTCAAGGTATTGGCCGACGCTGGAGTAGTTGACGCTGGTGGAAGTGGCTTCCTGCTCTTCCTCGACGCTGCACTCAACGTGGCCGACGACCGACCGGTCCCCGAGTCGGATGTGCAGGCGCCGCCAGAGTTCGAGCTCAAGCGTCCTCAGGGCGACGGCCACGAGAAGTCGATCGCTGACCTGCGGTACGAGGTCATGTTCCTGCTCGACGCACCCGACGCCTCGATTGCTGGATTCAAGGCTGCGTGGGCTGAGGTTGGTGATTCGATTGTGGTGGTTGGTGGCGACGGCATCTTCAACTGCCACATTCACTGCGACGACATCGGCGCTGCGATCGAGTGCGGCATCGACGTCGGTCACCCCCACAAGATCCGCGTGACCGACCTCCTCGAAGAACTCGAGGCGCAACAGGAAGAGGATTGGGTCGCAGCCGAGATCGGCGACGGTGAGCCAAAGGGTGACCCGGTGCCTACCGCAGTGGTGGCGGTGGCGGTCGGCGAAGGAGTCGTCTCGATTCTGAAGTCGATGGGCGTGCACGCAGTGGTCACGGGTGGGCAGTCCATGAACCCGTCCACGGCCGATCTCGTTGCCGCCGTCGAATCGGTGCCCGCGCCCGAGGTTGTGGTGTTGCCGAACAACAAGAACATCATCGCGGTCGCCGAGCAGATCGACGCGCAGACCAGCCGCACCGTTCGGGTCGTGCCCACCCGAGGTATCGCAGAAGGTATCGCCAGCCTCATGGCCTACGACCCTCAGACAACAGCCGATGCTAACGCCGCCACTATGACCGACACCGCCTCGGGTGTGGTCGCCGGCGAGGTCACACAGGCCGTGCGCGAGTCGACGTCGGACGCAGGTCCGATCGCAGAGGGTGACTGGCTCGGCATTCGCCGTGAGGGCATCTGCGCGGTACAGCCGACGATGGCCGAGGCTGCCATCGAACTGCTCGATGTGATCCTCGACCGCGATCACGAGCTACTCACGATCATCGCTGGCGAGGACGCCGACGATGTCAGTACCGCCCAGATCGAGACCTGGATCGCCGAGCACCGCGGCGATGTGGAGGTCGAGATCCACGACGGTGGTCAGCCCCTGTACCCGTACTACTTCGGGCTGGAGTAGGACCGAGGGTGCCGGCCAGCGACCCGCCGTTGACGCTCCGGGATCTCCAAGCGATCCCGATCGGTCGGCTGCGCGGCGTCGGTGAAAAGAAAAGCGCGGCGCTCGTGGCGGCGGAGATCTCCTCCGTACTTGATTTGCTCACCCACTACCCGCGCCGGCACCTCGATCGAACGAGAGAGGCGTCGATCGGTGAACTCCGCAAGGGTGACGAGGCGACCGTCTTTGGCGAGGTCCGCAGCTCATCGACTCGGCAACTGAAAGGGCGCCGGACGCTCACCAACGTTGTGATCGGTGATGGCGACAATCAACTCTCGCTGACGTTCTTCAATCAGCGTTGGCGTGAGAAGCAGCTCACCCCGGGCATGACGGTGCTCGTGCACGGCAAGTGTGAGATCTACCGCGGCCAACGGCAGATGACCGGTCCGATCGTCGACCTGGTCGGCAACCAGACGGGCCGGATCGTGCCGGTCTACCCGCAGTCGGAGAAGTCTGGCCTGCTCACGCGAGACGTTGCGGCCTTTGTCGAAGAGGCACTCGCTCGCTGTCGGCCGCGCGGTTTTGACGACCCGGTGCCGGAGGCGGTGCTCAAGCGCTTCAACCTTGTCGACCGGGCCACCGCCATCTACGGCATTCACCAGCCCGAGTCGATGGCCCAGAAGGATGAGGCCCGCCGGCGTCTTGTTTTTGATGAGCTGCTGCGTGTGCAGTTGGAACTCGTGCGCCGGAAGCGCCGCATCGAGCGAGCGACCGCAGGGATCGTCCACGAAACCGCCGGGGAGCTGACCGACCGGTTCATCGAGCGCCTGCCGTTTCCGTTGACCAACGCGCAACAACGTGCGATCAGTGAGATCGCCGGGGACCTTTCTCTCGGCCGGCCGATGCATCGACTTCTGCAGGGCGACGTCGGCTCCGGCAAGACGCTGGTCGCCGTGCATGCGTTGCTCGTCGCCGTGCAGGGCGGTTACCAGGGCGCGTTGATGGCTCCGACCGAGGTGCTCGCCGAGCAGCACCACGCGAGTGTCACCGCAATGCTTGGCGATTTGTCGGTGCCCGATCCGGCGACCCTCATGGGCGATCGGCCGCTGCGGGTCGACGTATTGACCAATCGGGTCGGTGCTGCAGATCGTCGCAAGATCCTCGCCGACCTCGTACAGGGCAAAGTCGACATCGTTATCGGTACCCACGCGCTGATCCAGGACAAGGTCGAATACGCGGCCCTCGGCGTCGTCGTGATCGATGAGCAGCACCGCTTTGGGGTCGAGCAGCGGGCAGCGCTTCGCGACAAGGGTGATGTGGTGACCGCTCCGGATGTGCTGGTTATGACCGCTACGCCGATTCCGCGAACTGCAGCAATGACGGTCTACGGCGATCTCGACGTAAGCGTGCTCGACGAGCTGCCGCCTGGCCGCACCCCGATCGTGACGGAATGGGCCCGCGATGATGCAGCCGAAGACGCGGTGTGGGATGCCGTGCGGGCAGCCGCGATCGAAGGTCGACAGGCCTATGTGGTGTGCCCGCTGATCGACGAGTCGGAAGCCCTTGACGCCCGCTCGGCCGAGGACACTTACGCTGCGCTCCAGACCGCCGAACTCAACGGTCTCCGCCTCGGCCTACTGCACGGCCGAGTCACGGCGGCCGACAAGGACGAGGTCATGGGCGCGTTCCGGCGCGGCGAACTCGACGTCCTCGTCGCCACGACCGTCATTGAGGTCGGCGTTGATGTCCCAAACGCGACCGTGATGGTGATCCTCGACGCGGACCGGTTTGGCATCGCCCAGCTCCACCAGCTTCGCGGCCGGGTCGGGAGAGGCGAGCACGCGAGCCGCTGCTACCTCGTCGGTGATCCGACGACGTCTGACGGCGAGTCCCGGCTCGAGGCGCTCGTTGCGTCGACTGATGGGTTTGAGCTGGCCGAGGTCGATCTCGAGCTCCGGGGTGAGGGGACGATCATGGGTGAGCGGCAGAAGGGCCGGAACGACCTCAAGCTTGCCTCGCTGCGTCGCGACAAGGAGTGGGTGGCAACAGCGAGGGAGGTCGCTATCGAGATCATCGATGTCGACGACGAACTCGCCCGCCATCCCGGCCTGGCCGACGAGCTCGATCTCGTGCTCGGCGACGAGGATGCTGAGTACCTGATGAAGGACTAGGCACAGCCGGCTATGGCTGCGAGCGAACCGGGGCTGCCGGCCTCGTGTTCTCGCCACTCACGTAGACTGGCCGATGAGGTGACTGTTGTTCGCGTCAGCGAGACCGCAGAGCGGATCTTCAACGAACTCCTCTCACATCCGCGCCGCCTGGAAATTGCGCGGCATAGGATTCGCGCAACTGTGACCGAACGCCGCATCCGCGATTTCTCACTGGACTTCTTCTCCCTTGCGGGTAAGCGGGCCATCGTCACCGGTGGCAATCGCGGGCTTGGACAGGCGTACGCCGTCGCGATGGCGAAGGCCGGGGCTGACATCTATATCCCGACAGTCGCCAACGACGACGGCACCACAGGCGAACTCATCGAGGCCGAAGGTTGCCGATGCGAGATCGTGCATGCCGACCTGACCGTCGCCGGCACCCCAGCCGACGTGGTGCAGGGTTGCGTCGACGCGCTTGGTGGCGTCGACATCGTGGTCAACAATGCAGGAATCGGCATCAACGTCGATGACGTCCGCGACTTCGACCGCAGCAAGTGGGATCCGATGGTCGCGGTCAACCTGACTGCAGCGTTCGAGATGAGCCATGCGGTTTCGTCGATCTTCATCGAGCAAGGCAGCGGCAAGATCATCAACGTCTGTTCGATGTTCTCGTTCCTTGGCGGCCAACGTTCGCCGGCGTACGCAGCCACAAAGCACGGCATCGCTGGGCTCACCAAGGCTTACGCAGACGAACTTGGACCGTTCGGCGCCCAAGCGAACGGTATCGCGCCCGGCTACTTCGCCACCGAACTCACCACCGAGGCTCGAGCGAATCCCAAGTACAACAAGGCCGTGATGGATCACGTGCCCGCCGGCGAGTGGGGTCAGGTTCAGGACCTCATGGGTGCTTGCGTGTTTCTTGCCAGCCGCGCTGCCGATTACGTCAACGGTCACGTGCTCGCCGTCGACGGCGGCTACCTCGTTCGCTAGCTCATCGCAGCCGAAACCCCCTAGGGAATCTCAAACTATGAATCTCACCCGTGAAGCGATCGTCGAAGGACTGAGCGAATTGCTCGGTGCTGGCAAGGTCGATACCGACGAGCAGATGCTCAAAGAGAACAGCCTCGACCGCTACCGCAAGCTTGAGGACATCTTCGGTATCTACAACCTGCCGGTTCCCGCTGCCGTTGTTCGGGTCGAGAGCGCCGACGATGTTGCGGCGACCCTAGCGTTCTGCAATGAGCACGGGGTCAACGTCGTGCCAAAGACCGGTGGCACCGCCACCGAGGGCGGCCTCGAGACGATTGCTGAGAACTCGATCGTGCTCGACGGCAAGGGCATGAGCCAGATCGTCAAAATCGACGAATTCAACATGCAGGCCACGGTCCAATGTGGGGTGAAGTTGCAGGACCTCGAGGATCAGGTACGGGCGCTCGGCCTCACCACCGGACACTCGCCGCAGTCGAAGCCAATTGCGATGTTCGGTGGTCTGGTCGCTACTCGCTCGATCGGCCAGTTCTCCACGCTGTACGGCGGCATTGAGGACATGGTCATGGGTCTCGAGGCGGTCCTGCCATCGGGCGAGATCGTGCGGATCAAGGACGTCCCCCGCCGCGCCGGTGGACCTGACATTCGCCACATCATCATCGGGAATGAAGGTGCCCTCTGCTACGTCACGGAGGTCACGGTGAAGCTCTTCAGCTTCTATCCCGAGCACAACCACTACCTGGGGTGGCGCATCGATGAAATGAAGCCAGGCTTCGAGATTCTGCGTGACGTCATGGCCGCGGGGTACAAACCGTCGGTTGCGCGTCTCTATGACGCCGAGGACGGTGCGCAGCACGGCTTCGACGCCTTCGCCGCTGGTCAGTGTGTGCTGATCTTCACGACGGAGGGCCCGGCAAGGGTCTCGCAGGCGACTGCTGATGGCATCGCCGAGATCGTGAACGCCCGCTCGGAGGTCTCCCCGGTCGATACGGCGATCATCAAGGAGTGGTTCGAGCATCTCAACTGGGGGCCCGAGAAGCTCGTGGAAGAACGTGAGTTCATCCGGGAGAACATGCGGATGGGTTACACGACCGAGGTCTCTGGCAACTGGTCGATCATCAACGAGATCTACGAGAACGGCATCCGCCGGGTACGAGAAGAGTTCCCTCATATCCCCGATGTCACGATGCTTGGTGGGCACTCGTCGCACAGCTACCAGACGGGCACGAATATGTATTTCGTGTACGACTACGACGTCGTGGACTGCACGATCGAAGAGGAGCGCGAGAAGTACCACATCCCACTGAACGCGATCTTCGTTGAAGAGGCGCTGAAGGCCGGTGGCTCGATGTGCCACCACCACGGGATTGGCAAGTACCGCGCCCCGTGGACCGCCGAGGAGCACGGTTCGGCCTATCGCCTCATGCAGGGTTTAAAGGACGAGTTCGATCCCAACGGGATCATGAACCTTGGCTGTATCTACCCGGTTGGGGACTGACCCGCCGGTCGTTCGGCGGCCACATAGACGGCAAGGGTGATCAGCCCGAGAGCTGAGGCAGTAGCCAGGGCGGTCGGCGCCGACCACTCGAGCATTGGAATGAACACGAGCGGACCGGCTGCGTGCCCAAAGAAACGGAACGCAAGCACGGAACTGAGGGCACCGCCCCGGTTCTCGGGAACTGCGATCGCTGCGAGGCGCTGGAGATTGAGCGGGATCAAGCCCACTACGGCCGACAGCAACAGCCACACGACAACGAACGCGGTGACCTCGCCGAAGAAGCCGAGCGTGGCACCGATCGAGGCTGTTGCGCCAAGGCTTAGTATCGAGGCACGCCGACCACCAAGGTGATCGATGGCCGTGCCCCAACGTGGGCTCGTCGCCATGGTGATGAGCCCGGAGGTGAGCAAGATCGTGCCCGCAGCAGACGAAGAAACGTCGAGTTGATCGCGTAGTCGCACCCCAACGAGCACCGCCAGGCCAATTGGGCCAGCCGCTGCCGTGAACGCACCAAGCCATAGTCGCGTCATCGGGAGTCTGAAGAGGGGTCGGATCGGCGGTGCGTCAACCGAAGGTCGCGGCTCGCCAGGGGCGGGCCGAAGGCTGAGGAGGATCGACACCGCAGCGACGAGAACGAACGTCCATCGCCAATCGACCTCGGCCATGAGTCCAGACGCAAACGGAGCGGCCGCCGCTCCCGCCGCCTGGAACCCCGCGTAGACCCCAACCGCACGACCGAGCCGGCGCTCCTCAATGATCTCGGAGAGCCCGGCGATCAATAGCGGGGTGATGAAGGCGTTGGCGGCGCCCATGACAACTCGGGACGCGATGAACAGGCCGAGCGTTGGCGTGATCGCAGCCACGATCGAGGCCGTTGCGTAGACAAAGAACGTGATGCGCGTGACCCGCTTGCGTCCATAACGTTCCCCGATTGTGCCCGAGACGAGCAGGCACACTGCCATGGCGAAGAGGTAACCCGAGAACGACCATGTGACCGCAGTAGTCGAGGCGTCGAAGGAGTCGCGCAGTTCCGGGTAGATCGAGATGACGACCATCGTTCCGAATGGACCGAGGAACCCGCCGACGAGGAACGGCAGCGTTTCCCAAGTCAGCACCCGCTCGTCAGTCTGCCGGCTCATCGAGGTGAGCCTCGCACGCCCGGACCGGGTCGGCCCATTTCCAGACGGCACCCACCGATCGAGCGGATTCGTGAAAAGGTGCCTGGGAAGGTTGCGGCATGCCCCGCCGCAAGGCCGTCCTCATCGCGGCCCCCGACGGCTGGATCGCCGCCATTGTTGCGCGACCGCTAGTTTGCTGCGCCATGGCCGAGCAGCAGTTCGTCATCGGGGTCGACGTCGGGACCCAGAGCGCGAAGGTCCTGATCTTTGCCGCCTCTGGTGAAGTCGTTGCGCACGGCCAGCACTCGCTCCGCCCGCTGGAGATCCCATCACCCAACCGAGCGATCCACCCCAATGACGACCTGTGGGACGGCACGGTCAGCGCCTTCCGCGCCGCTGTCGCAGCGTTCACCGCAGCCGGGTATGACACGGCCGCTATTGCTGCGATGGGGGTCTGCGTTATCCGCTGCTGCCGGGTTTTGCTGCGGGCCGATGGTTCGCTTGCTCATCCGGTAATCAACTGGATGGACGAACGCCTCGACCATCCCCACGCTCACGAGCAGCAGTACGGCGAGGTCAGCCACATCACCACCAGCTCGGGCTACGTCGGGCTACGACTGACAGGGGAGCGGGTCGACACCTGCGCCAACCTCATTGGGTGGTGGCCGATCGACGACCTCACGCTCGACTGGTCCGACGATCCCGAACGCTGGGAGACGTGCCGGCTCAGCCGTGACCAGGTCTTCGACCTTGTTCAACCCGGTGAGCAGATCGGTGGGCTCATCGCCTCGGTCGCAGCCGAGCTCGGTCTGCCCGAAGGACTTCCGGTCATCGCCACTGCCCACGATAAGGCGGTCGAGGCTCTTGGCTCAGGAGTGCTCGACCCCGGCGTCGGCCTGGTCTCACTTGGTACCTACATCGCGGCTATGGCGACCGGCGAGGCACACATTGCCGACGCCGAGTCGTTCTGGTCGTTTCAGGCTGCGATCCCGGGCCGCTACCTCTACGAGTGTTGGGGTGTGCGTCGCGGCATGTGGAGCGTCAGTTGGTTCCGCGATCAGTTCGGTGCAGGGGCGACCGAGGACGAACTCAACTCGGAAGCGGCCGGGGTTTCGCCGGGTTCCGATGGCCTGCTGACAGTCCACGACTGGGCCGCTCCGCCCCACGCGCCCTTCCGTAAAGGAGCGATAGTCGGCTTCGATGGCCGCCACACCCGGGCCCATGTGTATCGCTCGATCCTCGAGGGCATCGCGCTACGGCTGAAGAACCACATGGATCCGATGGCCGACGAGCTGGGTCAGCCTTTCACTGGTCTGGTTGTGAGCGGTGGCGGCGCCAATGCCGACGTGATGATGCAGATCCTCGCCGACGTGCACGGTGTCCCGGTCAGCCGGAACCGACTGCGATCCTCCGCCGCGATCGGTTGCGCAGTCAACGCAGGGATGTTTGCTGGCGTGTGGTCGTCTTCGGTCGAGGCCGCCGATCGACTCGTGCAGCGCGACGACACCTTCGAGCCGATCGCTCGCAACACCGAGCGCTACGCCCGCCTGGCGGCGATCGAGGCGGGGCTCCACGAACACCTCGACCCGATCACCGAAGCGATCTCCGCCCTAGAGCGGTGACCGTTCGGGCAGGCCGTCTTCCTCGTCGATGTCGTCGGCGCTGAGCTCGACGTCCCAACGGTCGAGACAATCGCGGCACCGGAAGGCAACGATGTCGCCGGGCTCCCACCCCTCGTCGGGTTCGTAGCTGATAAGCGAGCATTTGCCGCCACAATCGACGCAGATGATCGTCTTCGGGATGGGCATCCCCTGACCGTACCGGTCCAATCCCCCGGCACACTGGCTGCCATGCGTGTCGTTTCTGGAGAACTTGGCGGCCGAAAGCTGGTCACCCCGGACGGGGAGGACACCCGCCCGACGTCGGAGCGGGTGCGCGAAGCAATCTTCAACTCGCTGTTCTCCCTCGGCGCGATTGAAGGCGCTCGGGTGCTCGACTTGTTCGCTGGCTCTGGGGCGCTCGGGATCGAGGCGTTGAGCCGTGGCGCTGAGCACGCGACGTTCGTCGAGCAGGATCGGGCCGCACTTGCGGCGTTGCGAGAGAACGTCGAAACACTGAACATCGGTTCGGACAGCGCGGTGATCGCCGGTGACGGCCTCCGTCATCTCGTATCGATGGCGGACTATGACCTGATGCTGCTCGACCCGCCGTACGGTTTCGATGGTTGGGAAGAACTGCTGTCGAGCATCGGATCCGGCACCATTGTCATCGAATCTGACCGTGTGGTCGCCGTGCCCATTGGGTCGGTTGTTCACAGGGTGAAGAAATACGGGGGTACCGTGGTGATGATTGTCACGTTAAGCCCACGAGGGGAAGAAGAAGAGTGACTACCCGCGTTCTGTACCCCGGATCGTTTGATCCGGTGCATAACGGCCACATCGAGATCATCTCCGCGGCGTCACAGCTGTTCGATGAAGTTGTCGTTGCGGCCATGCGCAACCCGCAAAAGGGGGGCGGGGCCTTCGATCTCGGCGAGCGCCAGGCGATGATCGAGGAGGCGGTCGAGCACCTCGGGAACGTCGAGGTCACCATGTTCTCGTCGCTTGTCGTCGACCTAGCGATCGAGCTCGGCGCGTCGTTCATTATCAAGGGCCTTCGGGCTGTCTCGGACTTTGAGAACGAACTCCAGATGGCACAGATGAACAACGCTGTGTCCGGCGTCCACACGATCTTCATCCCATCGATGTCGAAGTCGTCGTTCGTTGCGTCGAAGTTCATCCGTGAGATCGCGAAGTTCGGTGGTGATGTGTCGAAGATGGTGCCCGATGGCGTCAACAGCCGGATCAAGGAACGATTCGCGTGAGTGACCAGCCGTCGCTGGCGGGGCCGGGTGGTGCTGGAGGCGCCCCCGAGTACCGAAGTCCGCAGGTGGAGGCGCTGATCCGGCAGGCCGTCGAGATCGTCGAACAGGCCCGCCCGATGCCACTGTCGGCCTCGTCGATGATCAACTAGGAAGAGGTCTTGGCCGTGCTCCAGGCTGCGGTCCAGGGACTCCCCGACGAGTTGCGCGCGGCCCGGTGGTTGCTCAAGGAGCGCGACGACTTTCTCACCAAGGTGCAGGCCGAGGGCGACCAGATCATCGCCACGGCTCGGGCCCAGGCCGAAAAGATGGTGCAGCGCACCGAACTAGTGAAGACCGCCGAGGAGCGGGCCCGGCGCGTCGTGGTCGAGGCCGAGGATCATGCTCGCGAGCTGAAGCTTGAGACCGAGGACTGGTGCGATCAGAAGCTTGGCACCATGGAGATTGTGCTCGAGCGAACGATGAAGACGGTCGCGTCGGGGCGGTCACGGTTGCAGGGAGCCGAACCCCGGCCCGAGGCCGCGCTCGCCGAACCCGAAGAACCTCAGCACCCTGAGGGTTTCTTCGACCAGGACGACTGATGGCCCAGGCGACGCTTGTCGTCGACATCGTCGAACTCCAGCGGCGCACCGGTACCCGTCGTCGCGTCGATGCGCGTCTCGTCCTACCCGACACCGAGGTTGGGGAGCGATCGATCGTGGGTGGGGCGCTCACGGTCGACTTCGTGGTCGAGGCCGCGACCGAGGGGATCGTGGTCAGCGGCGCCATGAGCGGCGTGTCGCGGGCACCGTGCCGGCGTTGCCTTGATGACGTCGACGAGCCCTTCCACATCGACGTGCGCGAGATCTTCGAGCGGCGACCAACCGAGGGCGAGACGTGGCCGATCGAAGACGAACGCATCGACCTCACACCGGTTGTTCGCGAACTTGCGCTCCTGTCACTCCCCTTGGCCCCACTGTGTCTCGACGACTGTGCAGGGCCAGACGCTGAGCGCTTCCCGACCGGTCTGGCCGAGGAGCCTGAGGAGCCTGAAGCCGACGAGTCGCCGCTTGACCCGCGGTGGGCGGTGCTCGACGCGCTGACGTTCGAGGACGCCGCCGGTGACGATCAACGCTGAAGCGGTAGGTGCGGGGCAGGTTCGTCGCTAACCTGCAGTGTTCTCGTCGGCCGCTTTCGCCGACACCCGATCGCACACAGGAATCGCATCATGGCTGTCCCGAAGCGGAAGATGTCCAAGTCCAAGAGCCGCAGCCGCAAAGCTTCGGCGTGGCGTGTCGGCCGCACGGCCCGCTCCACCTGTCCCCGTTGTGACGCGGCCAAGCGTCCGCACCGCGCCTGCGCGAACTGCGGTTGGTACGCCGGCCGTCAGGCCGTCGAGGTCGACTGATCTCCATGCGGCCGATCGCGGTCGACGCCATGGGCGGCGACTTCGCGCCCGTAGCCATCGTCGACGGAGCGAAGCGGGCAACCGCTGAGCTCGGCATTCCAGTGGTTCTTGTCGGTCGCCCTACTGAGATGGGCGACACCGGGGACCTCCCGATCATCGAGGCGTCTGAAGTCATTGCCATGGATGCTGAGCCAGGCTCGAGCGTCCGCAAGATGAAGGACTCATCGCTCGTGCGCGCGGCCGAGGCGGTTCGTGACGGCAACGCATCGGCCATGGTGTCGGCCGGCAATACCGGTGCAACCATGGCGTCTGCTCTGCTGCGCATGGGGCGGATCAAGGGAATCAGTCGGCCGGCTATTGCCACCCCCATTCCCGTTCCCGGTGGCACGCCCACCACCCTGCTCGACGCTGGTGCCAACGCCGAATGTCGCTCTGAATGGCTAGTTGAGTTTGCGCAGATGGGTGGCGTTTACGCCCGCGACCGCTTCTCGATCGACCGGCCGAAGGTCGGCCTGCTGTCAATCGGTGAAGAAGCCGGCAAGGGCAGCCCGTTCGTCAAGGAGTGTTTCGAGCACCTCAGCGATCCAGCCTGGGCGGCGAAGGCCGGCTGCGAGTGGGTCGGCAACGTCGAGGGCCGCGACGTCATGACCGACGAGGTCGATGTCATCGTCACCGACGGTTTTACCGGCAACGTCACGCTCAAGACGCTCGAAGGGGCCATGAAGGCCCTGATCACGCGGCTTCTTGTTGCCATTGATACCGACGACGACACCCGGGCAGCGGGTGCTGCACTCGGTCCTGCGCTCGACCAGATGGTAACCGAGCTCCACCCCGACTCGGTCGGCGGTGCATTGCTGCTGGGGGTGAAGGGTGTGTGCGTTATCTCTCATGGATCGAGTTCGGCCGACGCGATTGTCAACGCCATTCGGGTAGCGCACGAGATGGTCGAGGTTGAGATGGTTGACCATCTCACCGAGGCTGCTGCTCCAGGCTGAACAGCAATCGTTCACAAGCGCGCAAGCTCAGAATGCCTGTAGGGTGCGGGCGGTGTTCGCGCCCCAAGGCGCGCTTTTTGGGGCAAATGGAGAGCTGATGCCTGCCGAAACACACGTGGAGGGAGAACCTATGGGACGCGATGAAGTGGTGACCCTGGTCAAGGACTGCTTGGCCGAGATCCTCGAGATCGAGCCGTCGGGCATCAATGAAGGCGATGCGTTTGCCGGCGATCTCGACGCTGACTCGTTGGCGCTGATCGAACTCGTTGAGGCGATCGAGGAGGAGCTCGCCGAGCGCTCTGTCGGTTTTCGCATCGAGGATGAAGACTTAGAAGACCTGCGGACCGTGCGCGACGCAGTCGACTACGTCGTCGCCAAGTTGGGCTGAACCCTGCCTGCGGCGGCACCTTCGACCTCGATGGAGGAGCGGATCGGTTACAGATTCGCGGCTGCGGAGCTGCTGACGCGCGCCCTCACCCACCGGTCCTGGTGCGCCGAGCACCCTGGTGAACCCTCGAACGAACGCCTCGAGTTTCTCGGTGATGCGGTGTTGGGGCTGGTGGTCACCGACTACCTCTTCAGCCGGTTCCCCGACATGCCCGAGGGTCAGTTGGCCAAGACTCGCGCTGCTGTCGTGTCCGCAGATGCTCTTGCAACGGTCGGCTCCGAGCTCGGGATCGGTCTCGACTTGCGGCTCGGCAAGGGAGAAGATGCCTCCGGTGGCCGAGAGAAGGGGTCCATCCTGGCCGACGCGGTCGAAGCCGTGATCGGTGCGATGTACCTCGACGGCGGGATCGAGCCCGCTCGTCATCTCGTTCTCAGAACACTCGGCAACCGAATTGCTGACGCCGCTCGCCGTCCCGGGTTCACCGACTTCAAGACGCGGCTGCAGGAAACCGCTGCCAGCGATGGACACGAACCGCCCACTTATCGGATCACCGAGAGCGGTCCCGGCCACCACAAACGATTCCACGCCACCGTTCTTATCGGCGGCGAGGCACGAGGAGCCGGTGACGGCACCTCTAAGAAAGAAGCCGAACAGCGGGCGGCAGAAGCCGCGTATCACGCTCGTTCGGCAGAGATGGAGTAAACGATGTACGAGCTGCCGGAAGTCGAGACGGTCCGTCGCGAGCTCGATCGCGACCTAGTCGGGAAGAAGGTGAAGACTGCGGAGGCGACGAGCATGAAGGTGCTCGGCCGCTACAAGAACCGCAAGACGTTCACCTCCCAACTCGCTGACATGAAGATCGTCGGGGTCGAACGCCGTGGGTTGCACCTCGCGATCGGTCTTGACGGCGAGTTGACGCTGGTGGTCAACCTGGGCTCATCGGGGTCGCTGCGCCGCAACGCCAACAAGGACGCAATCGAGCAAGACACCGAGGTGGTGATCACGTTCACCCAGCACGGTCAGCTCCGACTGATCGATGCCGCCGGCACCGCCCAGATGTTCGTGGTCGATACCGATTCGCTTACCGATGAGATCCCGTCCCTCGATCACCAGGGTCTCGATCTCGTCGAGGAGCCGATCTCGTGGACGGAGTTCGGGCGTGCACTTCTGCAGCGCGACGTGAAGCTCAAGACGCTGCTCACCGACGACTCGTTCGTGGTCGGCATCGGCAATATCTACGCCGATGAGATCCTTTTCGAGGCCGGTCTGAGGCACGACCGCAGATCGAATTCGTTGTCGAGTCAGGAGATCCGCCGGCTACACCGTGCCCTTGTCGGCACGCTCCACGACGCGATCAAATACCGAGGTACCTCAACCCCGGACCGCATCTTCGTTGATCCGTTTGGTGTTCCCGGTGACTTCGGTGTTCATCTCAAGGTATGGGGTAAGCACGGCCAGCTGAGTAGCCGGAGTCGGCTCCCGATCCAGCGGGTGAAATTCGGCGGTGCTTGGACCTACTTCTGCGAAACACAGGTGTGAGCGAATCGAGCACCTGCAACGATCAGGTGTGAGCGAATCGAGCACCTGCGACGACTAGGTGTGAGCCTGGAGGGGATGCGCGCTCGGTGTTTCCACACGAAATCCACAGGGCACGGACTACACGGATGTAATTCGGCTTGTTAGGTTCGGGCTGATGCATCTGAAGAACCTCACGCTGAAGGGCTTCAAATCGTTCGCCGATCGGGCGTCGATCGACCTCGAACCCGGGGTCACGGTCGTCGTTGGGCCGAATGGCAGCGGGAAGTCCAATGTCGTCGATGCGATTGCGTGGGTACTGGGTGCACAGGCGCCGAGCGCTGTGCGATCGGGAAAGATGGACGACGTCATCTTCGCCGGCACCGTGGGCAAGGCGGCGCTCGGCCGCGCCGAGGTGTCGCTGACGATCGATAACCACAGCCGCACGCTGCCGGTCGAGTTCAACGAGGTGAAAATCACCCGCACCCTCTTCCGTACCGGAGACTCTGAGTACGCCATCAATGGTGTCCCTTGTCGGCTGCTCGACATCACCGAACTGCTCAGCGACGGCGGTGTCGGCCGCCAGCAGCACGTGATTGTTAGCCAGGGCCAGATCGATGGCGTGCTCAACGCCCGGCCTGAAGACCGTCGTGCCGTCATCGAGGAAGCCGCAGGTGTCCTCAAGTTCCGCAAGCGGAAGGAACGCGCCGAGCGACGGCTCACCGCAACAGATGGTGACCTGATCCGGGTGAAGGACCTGATGCGCGAGGTCCGCCGCCAACTCCGTCCGCTCGAGAAGCAGGCAGAAGCGGCTCGGCGTCACGGCGACCTCATCCAGGAGCTCACCGAGCTGCGTGTCCACCTTGCCGGTCGCGAGGTCGCCGAACTACGTGACAAGCTCCGCACCAACGCCGAGTTCCGGAGTGAGCGCGTCGAGCTGGAACGGGCGACGCGCAGCGAGCTTGAACAGCTCGACGCCGCAGTATCCGCCGATGAGCGGGGATTGGCCGATCACGGTGGCGACGATCTCGGCGACACCCTCGTGCGGCTCGAGTCGATGCGCGAACGCGCTCGCGGTCTCAGCGCTGTGCTCGCCGAACGCCAGCGCGGGGTCGAACGTGATCGGTCGGCTTTCGCCGACCGAGCCGTGATCGCCAACCTCGAGGCCGAGGCCGCGCGCTGTCGGGTCGACCTCAAGGCCGTCATCGCCGAACTGGACGAGCTCACTCCTGAGCGGGACCGCCTCGCAACCGAAGAGGCGACACTTGCCGGCGACCGTGCCGCGTTCCGTGAGGAGTGGGGTGACGGCGTCCGTGTCCCGAGTGGCCAAGCGGCCGAGATGCGTGGCGAACTCGGTGCGCTCCGAGTCGCCATCGAGCGTGGAACGAGCGAGTCCGACCGGTTGCAGGCTCGGCTCACCGAGCTCGATCAGAAGCGCCAGGAACTTGAGGCATCGGCTGCGCAACGTCGCGCCGACCTCGGTGCGCTGCACGATGAGGAAGAGCCCGTTGTTGCGGCGCTCGAAGCAGCTGAGGCGGCGCGGGCCGCGGCCGACAATGCAGTCTCTCAAGCGCAGGCCGTGCAGGCAGACGCTGAGTCCGAGCATCATCGCTGGGTGGCTCGGGCCGAGGCGCTCACGCTTGCCCTCGATGAGGCCCGGTCCCGCAGCGGCGCAGAGCGCCTCACCGATGTCGATGGTGTGCTCGGCACTCTCCTCGACCTCGTGGCGGTCGACGAGGGTTGGGAAGCCGCCTTCGAGGCCGCGGCAGGCGACGCGCTAAGCGCTGTCGTTGTCGACGGTGCCGACACCGCCCGCCAGGCGCTTATGGCACTGGCTGACGGTGATGCCGTCGGCGCTGTGCTCGCCTTGGGGATCGCAACGCAAACGGGGGGTCGAACGACAGGAAAACAGTTCGTTCGTTCCCATGTCACTGGTTCCACCGAGGCGGTCGATGCTCTGCTCGATGGGCTCATTGGTGACGCGATCGCGGTCGATGGTGGTTGGGAAGCGGCCCTCGATGCCAGCCTCAGCACCCCCGGCCGGGTCACGGTGACCCGCCAGGGTGATCGTTTCGGTCTTGCCGGCTGGCGTATCGGCGTCGGAAGTTCTGGTGCGACTGGCGCAGCGCTTTCCGAAGCTGAGGAGCAGGTCGAGGTGACGGAGGCTCGCTGTGCCGACGTGGCTGATGCCACCACGGCGGCGCGAAGTGAGCTGTCTGAGCGCGCCGCCCGCGCCGGCGAGTTGACTCAGCGCCTCGACGCCATCGAGGCCGGCCTTGCCGCCGACGCCGACGCCCTCCAGCGCACTGATGCCGATCGACGCGAGGTCACCACCGAGACCGATGCCCTCCAGTCCCGATTTGATGAGCTCTCGATGCGGCTCGAACGCGAGACAGCCCGTGTCACCGAGCTCGATATGCAGCTCCCGGAGCTCGAGGCGGCCGAAGAGGCGTCACTCGAAGCTGGTCGTCGCCTGGCCAAAGCGCGGGCCGAGATGGAGGAGCGCGCCGCGACAGTCGGCGCTCTGCGGTCCGATGTCGATGTTCGCTCGGCAGGTCTGAACGAACGGCATGCATCGCTGACCGCCCGGCTCGCCGGACTCGACGAACGACTCGAACGAGACGCCGAGCAGCGGTCGGCCGCAAAGGGACAGCGGGTGGCACTCGATCGGCGGGCTGAGGTGCTCGCCAAGCTCGGCGCCGCGATTGAAGCCCGCACCTCGGTCGTCGATGTCCACCTCACCGAGGTGCGGGAACGTCGACGGGCCCAGTCCCGCGCGGCGCAAGCGATCGCTCAGCGGCTCGACGATCTTCGCAGTCGTCGGGGTGAAGCCCAGAAGCAGCTCGAAGGTTTGCGCGCCGTGCTCGCGAAGGCTGAGGTCGAAGAGGCGGAGCTGCGGACGCGCCTGCAGGCCACCGTCGACCGCCTGCGCACCGACCACGATCTCGCCCCTGACGTTGCCGTCTCGGCGCCGTGCCCGGAGCTTTCCGATGGGGTCGAGGCTCGCCGCCGCGTCGAGATGCTTGAATCCGAGCTCGATATCATGGGTCCGGTCAACCCCCTGGCGCTCGAGGAATACCAGGCGTTGCAGGAGCGGCACACATTCTTGCAGGGCCAACTCGACGACATCCGTTCAACCCGCCGCGAACTGTCGAAGGTGATCGCCAGCATCGACGAGGAGATTGTCACCGTCTTCGCGTCGGCGTTCGCCGACGTGTCGGTGAACTTCACCCAGTTGTTCGAGACGCTGTTCCCTGGGGGCCAAGGCTCTCTGTCGCTCACGTCGCCCGAGGACTTGCTCAACACTGGCATCGAGATCTCGGCAAAGCCGTCGGGCAAGAACGTCAAGAAGCTCTCGCTGCTCTCGGGCGGTGAGCGCACGCTCACTGCGCTGGCGTTCCTCTTCGCCGTCTTCCGGAGCCGGCCCTCGCCGTTCTACGTGATGGACGAGGTTGAGGCTGCGCTCGACGACGTCAACCTGCACCGCTTCCTTTCGCTTGTCGAGGAGTTCCGTGCTGACGCGCAACTGCTCCTCGTCAGCCATCAGAAGCGCACGATGGAGGCAGCCGACTGTCTCTATGGCGTGTCGATGAAGTCGGGTGGCAGCAGTCGAGTCGTCAGTGAGAAGGTGGCGGAAGCCAAAGCCCCCGCAGCCTGATCGCGGGCGGCCCCACGTGTAGGAGATCCGGATGGACTTCGGGGTTTGCATCTTCCCGACCGAGGATGCGATGCATCCAGCCGAGTTGGCCGTTGCGCTCGAGGAGCGCGGGTTTGAGTCGTATTGGGTGGCTGAGCACACGCATATTCCGGCCGAGCGTCGCAGCCCGTGGCCGGGTGGCGATGTGCTCCCACAGATGTACTTCGAGACGATGGATCCGTTCGTAGCGTTGACCGCAGCAGCGACGGCGACAACGAACCTCAAGGTCGGCACCGGCATCTGCCTCGTGGTCGAGCGTGACCCGATCACCACCGCCAAGGAGGTTGCGTCGATCGACCACATCTCCGGAGGTCGCTTCCTCTTCGGGATCGGCGGTGGCTGGAACGCCGAGGAGATGGAGAATCATGGGACAGACTTCTCCTCCCGCTTTCAACTCATGCGTGAGCGCGTTGAAGCAATGAAGGCGATCTGGGCCGATGACCCAGCCGAGTACCACGGTGATCTCGTCGATTTCGACCCGATTTTCTCGAAGCCGAAGCCGACGCAGTCCCCGCATCCGCCAATTCACCTCGGTGGGTCGTCACCTCAGGGCCCGCGCCGCGCGGCCCGCTACGGCGATGGCTGGATGCCGATCAACGGACGTGGCGGCACCATGCTCGAACACCTTCCGGTGCTGGCGGAGGAGTGCAAAAAAAACGATCGGGATATGTCCGAGATCGAACTGTCGCTCTACATGGCGCCGCCCGATAGCGAGTCGGCGAAGACTCACGAGGATGGCGGCGTGCAGCGCTTTATCTTCGGACTGCCGCCGGCTCCCGCCGACAAGGTCGTGCCGATTCTCGACCGCTACGCCGAGGTCATCTCGGCTGTGAACGGCTGAGGGGCGCCGAGACCGCCGTCACCTGACCAGCGAACGTCACGTGGCGACGGTCGGCCCGCAGACGAGAGCGGGGGCGTCGTCTTTGTAGAGTGTTGTTCGGGCCTGCCGATGTGGCGACGCGTTCGTCCCTGCGCCCCGCACGTCAGCGTGCCGAGAGAGACTCCTGTTTCACTCAGTGAAACCATCCACTGAGCGGTACTCGCGACGGACTCGAGGGGCTACCCTCCCGGCATGCCACGCGTTCCAGGTCGCGCCCAGGTTGTCGTCATCGGCGGCGGAATCGTGGGTTGCAGCATCGCGTATCACCTCACCCGCCGCGATATTGCCGACGTCGTCGTCCTCGAGCAGAACACGCTCACGGCGGGAACCACCTGGCATGCAGCTGGGCTGGTGAGCCAGCTCAAGTCGACCCATTCGCTCACCAAGTTGGCCACGTACTCTGCCCGATTGTTCGAAGAACTCGAGGACGAAACCGGTCAGGCGACCGGTTACCGCACCCCTGGCTCTCTCAGCGTCGCCGACAACGAAGAGCGGTGGGAAGAGATCCTGCGCAGCGCCACGATGGCTGAAGGCGTCGGCGTCGAGACCCAAATCCTTGATCTCGACGAGGCGTCTGCGAAGTGGCCACACATGCGGACCGACGACCTCGTCGGCGCGCTCTACATCCCGCGCGACGGCCAGACCTCGCCGGTCGATACCACCATGGCGCTCGCCAAGGGGGCGAAGGCTCGCGGCGCGAAGATCATCGAGAACGTCGCCGTCACCCAACTCAAAGCCAGTAACGGACGGGTGACCGGGGTCGTCACCGAGCAAGGTGAGATCGAGGCTGAGATCGTCGTCCTCGCCACCGGCATGTGGACCCGCCACCTCGCCGCTCAGATGGGCGTGAACGTGCCGCTGCAGGCGTGCGAGCACTTCTACATCGTGACTGAGCCCGTAGAGGGTCTCGACCTCGGGACGCCGACGCTTCGCGACCCCGGGAACTACACCTACTTCAAGGAAGAGACCGGCAAGATTATGGCCGGCTTCTTCGAGCCTCGCGGCAAGATCTGGCGCACCGACGAAGTCCCCCGCGACTTCAGCTTCGCGAGCCTTCCCGAGGACTGGGAGCACGTCGGCCCGATCTTCGAGGCCGCCATGCACCGTGTGCCTGTCCTCGGTGAGGTTGGGCTGCAACTGTTCTTCAACGGCCCTGAGGCCTTTACCCCCGACGGTGTCTATTACATGGGCGAGGCCCCTGAGGTCGACAACTGCTACGTCGCCGCCGGCTTCAACTCGGTCGGTATTCAATCGGCTGGCGGCGTCGGGTGGGCGCTTGCTGATTGGATTGCTGACAAGCACCCACCGATGGATCTCAATTCGGTCGATATCCGCCGGGCCCAGCCATTCCAGGGCGATGTCGACTACCTCAAGAGCCGTATCTCCGAGAGCCTCGGTCTTCTCTACGCCATGCACTGGCCGTTCCGGCAGTACGAGTCGGCACGCGGTATTCGCCTGTCACCGCTGCACGATCGGCTCGAAACGGCCAACGCCGTCTTCGGTGAAACTTCGGGCTGGGAGCGGCCGAACTGGTTCGCCGACGACGGCCAAGCCCGCGAGTACGAGTACTCGTACGGTAAGCAGAACTGGCACGAAAACATGGTCCGAGAGTGCATGGGGGTGCGGGAAGCCGTCGGCCTCTTCGACCAGACCTCGTTTGCAAAGTTCTGCGTCGAGGGACCCGATGCCCTTGAGCTTCTCAACAGCATCTCGGTCGCAAACATCGATGCCCCGATCCACAAAGCGATGTACACCCAATGGTGCAATCACCGGGGCGGTATCGAGGCCGATCTCACAGTCACTCGCATGAGTGAAGATGGCTTCTTCGTCGTTACCGCCGCCGCGGCCGAGAACCGCGATTGGACCTGGCTTCGCCGGGCCGCTGCAGGCAAGGACGTCACCCTCACCAATGTCACGCACGACTTTGTGATGCTTGGGGTGATGGGCCCCAACAGCCGCAAGATGCTGTCGGAGCTCACCGAGGCCGACCTCTCCAACGAGGGATTCCCATTCGGTTGGAGCAAGCGCATCGAGATCGCTGGGCAGACGTGCCTCGCGCTGCGGATGAGCTATGTCGGTGAACTCGGCTGGGAGCTTTACACGCTCAACGACCATGCCGGTGCGGTCTACGACGCGGTGGTCAAAGCGGGTGAGCAGCATGGGCTTGTGCTCGCGGGTTACCACGCGATGAACTCGCTACGTCTCGAAGCCGGCATGCGTCACTGGGGTCACGACATCACCGACGAGGACACGCCGCTCGAGGCAGGGCTCGGCTTCGCAATCGACTGGGACAAGGAGACCTTCGTCGGCCGCGACGCGCTCCTCGCGCAGAAGGATCAGCCGCGCACAAAGCGGCTGATTCAAATCCGGATCGAGGATCCTGACCTGCTGACGTACCATGACGAGCCGCTCTACCGAGATGGTGTCGTCGTGGGTCGAACCTCGTCGTCGATGTGGTCAGCCACCCAAGATCGCTGCTGCGCGATGGGGTACGTCGAGCACCCTTCCGGTGAAGCGGTCACCAAGGCCTGGCTTGATGCCGGCGCGTGGGAGACCAACATCGGTGGCCGCCGTGTTGCGGTGTCGACCTCGATCCGTTCGTGGTACGACCCTCAGAACCAGCGACCACACCTCGAGGGCTAGCCCAAACCGGTCACCAACATCGGGCTTGGTGCCTCGCGTTCCACGTCAGTAGTCACGCTGCCATAGCGCACTCGACCGGGCCTGCGACGGGCAGGCGACGCCATAACGACGACGCCAGCAAGGTGGGCACGTGCCTTTTCGAGCGTCGCTTGGCTTGGCTTGGACCAGGCGACGATGCCCACAAGGACGGCAGGGGCCTTCATTTCGCACCAGTGCGCCCCTCGTGCGCGCAGCAGGCTGGTCTTCGACGACTGCGACCAGCGCTTCTGGCTGCGGCCAAGTCCGACGGTCCCGACAAGTCGTCGGGCCGGAGTACGGTCCGCTGGTGCGATTTCTCCCGATCGGCCTTGCACTGACGCTTAGCGTCCTTACCGGTAGCTGCACATCGGTAAGCCCGGAGGAGCTTGAAGCCCGCTTCTCGGAACCGACCACGACCGTCACCGAGCAGGTGGCGCCGTCGTCCACCTCGAGCCTGCCGCCGACAGACGACAGTGGAAGCTCGACCACGACCGTCCCGGGACCCGTGGTTCCCCCTGCACTTGGCGATGACTTAGCGGGCTCTCTTGCTATCGGCGGAGCCCGCAATCTGATCATCACGGACCCATCCGGCGGCCCCACCGCAAGCTTCCCCACTGCGGGTGTATCGGTGACCCAGCCGACGTGGTCGCGTGAGGGGGCGAACATCATTGCGACCGCGCTCGGTGAGCCGGTCACGACGGTGGCGGTCCGCGACGGTGAGGTCACGGTCCGGCCTGCCCAGCGGCCGTACTTTTTTTATTCCTGGAGCACCGACGGCAGCTACATCGCAGCCCTCGGACCTGGCCCCCTCGGGACGTCGCTCGACATCCTTGGCCCTGACGGTGTGCCGGTCACCGATGACAGCCTCGACGCGGCCAGCTTCTACCTGGCTTGGGAACCCGGCGGAGGAGATGATCTCGTTATTCACCGCGACCGCTCACTTGAGCTGGTGCGCGATCCCAGCGACCTCACGAGGGTTGAACCAATCGGCGAACCTGGCCAGTCGTTCCTTGCGCCAGCATGGGTTCCGGGCACGCGGCAGATCTTGATCGTCGAGGAGACAGCGGAGGGTGGCCGGCTCGTCCTCCTTGATGTCGACACGTTGGCGTCTGATGACCTGGGACCGGTTGATGGTTCGATCGGTATCTCGGTATCGCCCGACGGACGCCAAGCCGTACTCGCCCATGCTGTCGGTGCGACGGGAGGGGGCGATGCTGCAGTGAGCTTCGTGCAGCACGAGGTGACTGCGTCGACCGAAATCATTGACCTCGAGACCGGAGAGCGAACGCCGATCTCCGAGGAGCTTTCGATCTGGACCGAGTGGTCACCCGATGGCACCAAGGTCGCTCTGATGCAGCCCAGCGCCCAGCTCGACGGCGCGACGTGGGCGATATGGGACGGCGACGTGATGACTCGCCTCGAACCCTTCCGACCGACGCTCGCGTTCTTCCGGAACTACGTCTTCTTCTCGTGGCAGTACACCGAGTCGCCCCGGATCTGGTCACCTGATAGCGATGCGATCGTCTATGCCGCCCAGGACGAGCTCGGTAACAGCATCCAGGTGCGCGAGATAGATGGCGATGGTCCGGTCCGGGTCAGTGGCGGTGAGGTCGCGTTCTGGTCGCCCGGTCGATGAGAGGTTGCATCAGCCCCGTCATCATCGTCTGACGGTCTGCTGCGACGACCAAGCCGTTGGCGAGTTCGCCTTCATCGGCAATATCGCAGATCGGCGGGAAGGGGTCTCCCTCGCCTCTGGGCCCGAACGCTGGGGCTAGTCGAACACGATGACGCTGCGGGCCACCTCGCCGGCCCTCATGGCGGCAAATGCGTCGTTGATCTCGTCAAGTTCGACGCGACGGCTGACCATGGTGTCGAGGGGGAGCTTGCCATTGAGGTAGAACTCGACGAGCTGCGGCATGTCCTCGCGGAATCGGTTCGAGCCCATGTTCGAACCGGTCAAGGTCTTCTCCATCAGCAGCGCTTCTGCATCGATCTCGAGCTTTTGGCCCTGCGGCACCATGCCGATGACGACGGCGGTGCCGCCATACCGGACCATCTCGTAGGCCTGCTCGGAGGTCTGCTTGAGCCCAACTGCCTCGAAGGCATAGTCGCTTCCTCCGCCGGTCAGTTCTCGCACCGCGGCGACTGGATCGGTGGTCGACGCGTCGATCGTGTGCGTGGCGCCGAATGTCGCCGCCATCGTGAGCTTCGCAGCAGTGAGGTCGACCGCGATCACGGTGCCTGCACCGGACAAGGCAGCGCCGTTGATAGCGGACAAGCCGATACCGCCGCAGCCGATCACGACGACGGATGCGCCGACGGGAATCCGTGCGGTGTTGGTCACGGACCCGAAGCCCGTCATGACGGCACACCCGATGAGGGCGGCACGGTCGAGCGGCATATCGGGACGGACCTTCACGCAGGCCCGCTCGTGAACGAGCATCTGCTCGGCGTAGGAACCCAGGTTGTATAGCTGCGTGAGGGGCTCACCGTTTTGGGAGAGCCGGGGCGCGGTACCGCTCGTCCGCCACGTCTCCGTGCTCTCGCACAGCACGGGACGGCCTGCGGTGCAGTTGCGGCACACGCCGCAAAACGCGGACATGCAGGTGATCACGTGGTCGCCGGGCTGAACGTAGCCGACCCCGTCACCGACCGCCTCGACGACTCCAGCCGACTCGTGGCCAGGCACGCACGGAAGGTCGGTGGCGTAGAAGCCATCGATGAAATGCAGGTCGGAGTGACAGACCCCGGCTGCGGCGGTGCGAATGAGCACTTCGCCTGCTGCTGGGGCGTCGATGTCTACTGCTTCGATCGTGACCGGCTGGCCCACTTCTCGGAGAATGGCAGCGCGCATCATGCCCCCTCGAAGGCGAGAGGCGGTGCCGTGTAGCCGCCGAGAACCTCGGTGATCCGTCGGGTGAACGTGAGCGCTGTGTGGTCGTGCAGATACGGCGCAACAACCTGGATTCCGACCGGAAGCCCCTCGGCCGTGCGCCCCACCGGGGGAGTGGTGACTGGAAGGTAGGCGCTGCCGATGAGCGCGTTCCACAACACCAGCTGGCCGTACGGCATGTTGCCGAACTCTTCGATCTCGGCGTGGGCCCAGTTTGACCCTTCTTCGGAGTGGATGTGACGGAACGCCGGGATCGGCGTGACCGGACACAGGAGGATGTCGACATCGTCGAAGAAATCGGCCCACCGTCGGCGAACCACGCCGCGTTCGCGGTGCCGAACATCCCACTGGCGATGGGGGACGGACGCCCCCGGCGGTTCGGGGCTATCGGGGCTGTCGCTATCGGAGATGCGGGTGGCCAGGCCGATGAGTGCCGAGCCGTTGAGGGTCGCCGAGACGGCATCGATCTCGGGCCGCCGGCCGTGGTCGACTCGGGCACCAGCGCGTTCGAGCGCAGCGACAGCATCGGCGAGCACGGCGCCGACTGAGGGATCGATTGGAGCGAACTCGCTGTCGAGCCATGCAGCAACGCGAAAGTCGCCGATGGCCTCGGCTCGTGACGGAGGAAGGTCGAGCTTCCAGCCGGGCGCGTCGTCAGGATCTGGGCCCGCCAGTAGGCCGAACAGGAGATCGAGATCGTCGATCGAGCGAGCCATCGGACCGAACACATTGACGTCGCTGACGTTGCGATGGAATCGGACGCTGTCGAGGTAGCCGTAGGTCGGGATCACGCCAAAGCTCGGCTTGTGGCCGTAGATCCCACAGAATGACGACGGCACCCGGATCGACCCACCGATGTCGGTGCCGATCTCGAAACCGGTAAACCCCATAGCCACCGCAGCGGCTGGTCCCCCGGACGACCCGCCTGGTGTCCGTGTGAGATCCCACGGGTTGTTGGTCTTGCCGAACATGTCGTTGAAGCTCTGGTAGTCGCCGGACCAGCGCGGGATGTTGGTCTTGCCGAAGACGACGGCACCTGCGTTGCGGACCAGCGATACGACAGTGGCGTCTTCGGCGGGAAGGTGATTCGCAAGCTCGTTTGCGCCACCGGTGGAGCGGATGCCTGCGGTGGCGAGTGCGTCCTTGACTGTGATTGGGACACCCGCCAGTGGGCCGACGGCTTGGCCGGCGGCCCGGGCGGCATCAACGGCCGAGGCCTCGTTGTGGGCTCGATCGGGGGCGAGAGTGATCACGGCATTGATGTCACCATCGAGCCGCTCGATCCTGTCGAGATGGGCGTCGAGTAGCTCCGTCGCGCCGACTGAGCCCGAGTCAAGAGCGCTGATTATGTCGGTCAGTGAGCTGGTGAGTTCGACCATCGACAGATCAGATCAGCGACGCGTGGGCAACGCAACTGTTGATCAGGCGAGACGGTCGCCGATCGTATGCGCAGTGTCGACCACCGCTGCGCTGATCTCGTCGACGTCCCGCTCACCGGGGAACCGGTAGTCGGGGCCGTACGCATTGACGGCAGCGAGGGACTCGCCCCCAGGCCCGGTGATCAGCGAACCGAATCCGTTGACCTCGTCACTGAACTCCTGGTGGGTGAGCGCGACACCGCTCCTGCGGGTGTGCTCGACCTTCATCATGAGGTCAGCCAGCGTCGTGACCGTGGTGGGGGTGTAGGCCTCGAGACCAGTCGCCGCATGGTCGGCAATCTCGGCATCGGCCCACGATGACAGAAGGGCAAGGCCACCGGCCGAGCCGTGGTACGGGAGTCGCTCGCCGGTCCAGTCCTGGACCATGACCGAACTCTCCGACACGGCCGTGTCGATGTAGAGCGTGGCGTCACCGTCGGGAATCATCAGCGACACGTTCTCCTGGAGGAGGTCGGCGAGTTCGACCAGGTGGGGGCGAGCGACTTCCTTGAGGGCGCTGACCGGAGCACCCTGGTGGGAGAGCGCAGCCAGGCCCGGCCCGATGGCATACCGCCCGCCGACTGTCTGCACGGCACCTTGGTCCTCGAGCGCGAGCAGGAGTCGCAGGACAGTCGACTTGGGAAGGCCCGATTCCCTGGTGATCTCGGCGAGGCTCGAGGTTCTGGCGCGAGATGCGACCGCGCGCAGAACCGTGAACGTTCTCTCGATTGCTTGCATGAGGGGAGCTACACTATCGGTCACAGAACGGAACGTTCCATTCAGTGAAACGCACGTGCGTTTTGGCGATATGAGGCGTCGATTTTGAGGGGACATCAACCGTGAGGGATGAAGCACGCTGCGTGATTATTGGTGGCGGTGTCATGGGCGTCGGCCTGCTGTACTACCTGGCCCACGAGGGCTGGGGTCCAGACACCGTGCTGATCGAGAAGGGCGAACTCACCTCCGGGTCGACCTGGCACGCCGCCGGCCTTGTCCCGAACTTCATCGGCGACCTCAATATGGCGAAGGTCCACGAGGAAGCTGTCTCGCTCTACCCGAAGATCGAAGAGGAGACCGGCCTGTCGTCCGGTTGGCACGGGTGCGGCGCGCTGCGGTTCGCGATCTCGGACCAAGACGTTCTCTGGCATCGGCAGGTCAGCGGTCAGCTCGACCAACTGGGGATCGAGAACGAGATTGTCGGCAAGGACCGCATCCAGGAGCTCAATCCGCTCATGCAGAACATTGATGACGTCCAGTCGGCGCTCTGGACGCCGAACGACGGCTGGGCCGACCCGACCGGTGTCACCAACACGATGGCCAAGGGCGCCCGCCAGCTCGGCGCCGAGATTATCCGCAACAACCGTGTGACCGACATGAATCTGCTACCCGACGGTCGCTGGGAGATCATCAGCGAGCAGGGCCGGATCATCGCCGAACACGTCGTGAACGCAGCCGGCCACTACGCGCCGCAGCTCGGCGCCATGGTCGGAATCGAGGTGCCGATTGTGTCGGTGATCCACCAGTACATCATCACCGAGCCGCTCGACGAGATGAAGGCGCTCGACTTCGAGATCCCGGTCACCCGCGACCCAGTCTCATCGTCGTACTACCGCCGCGAGATCGACGGCATTCTGATTGGCCCCTACGAGACCGCCGGGGCCCAGACGTACGGCGTCGATGGCATCGATTGGAACCTCGACTTTTACCTGACGCCACCCGATCTCGATGCCATTGCCGACTGCCTCACCGTGGCGCTTGAGCGAGTGCCGGCGTGGGCCGACAGCGGCATCAAGAAGGTCGTGTCGGGCCCGATCACCCATACGCCCGACTCGGGCTACCTCATGGGGCCCGAAGCCGGCTTGCCCAACTACTGGCACTGCAGTGGAGCCTCGATTGGTATCACCCAGGGGCCAGGTGCCGGAAAGCACCTCGCCCAGTGGATGGTCCATGGCCAGACTGAGATCAACGTGCGAAGCATGGATCCGCGCCGCTTCGGCGCTCACGCAGGTGCTCCCGGTCAGTTTGCAGTCGACAAGGCGATCGAGGAATACCACCTCATGTACGCCACACGTCCCCCGGGCGAGCACCACCCGGCGGCGCGCAAGCAAAAGACCAACCCGCTGTACGACCGTCTCGACGCTCGGGGCGCCCAGTGGGAAGAGGTCTTTGGCTGGGAGCGCCCGCAGTACTTCGGCGAGCCCGAGCAACACACCTTCCTGCGGTCGAACGCTCATGACATCGTCGGCATGGAGGTTCGGGGCACCCGCGAACGCGTCGGCGTCGCCGATCTCACTGCGTTCGCCAAGTTCGAGGTCACCGGCACCAACGCTGCCGATCTCCTCAACCGCGTAAGCGCCAACAAGATCCCGGGCAAGGACGGCGGCATGCGCCTCGTGCACATGCTGACCGGTCTTGGTGGCATCGAATGCGAGATGACCATCACCCGTCTCGGCGAGGGCCGCTACTACCTGAACTCGGCGATCATGGGGACCACACACGACGCGGACTGGCTCAACGACCACATTCTCGACGGCGAGGACGTCACCGTCACCGATGTCACCGACGCCAACGGCATCATCGCCGTCACTGGTCCTCGCTCCCGCGACGTGCTCTCCAAGCTGACCGACAGCGACCTCCACGCGCCAGCGTTTCGCTGGTTGACTGCCCAGGAGGTCGTCGTCGCCGGCGTCGAGATGAAGGCATTACGGGTTAGCTATGTCGGCGAACTCGGCTGGGAGCTTCATATGCCGATCGAGACCATGGGCGAGGTCTACGACGCCCTCGTTGCTGCCGGCGAACCTCACGGCATGGTCCACTTCGGCTCGTACGCGATGAACGTCATGCGCATCGAGAAGGGCTACAAGGCCTGGGGCTCCGAGCTCACCACTGAGATCACCCCCATCGAGGCCCGCATCGAACGGTTCGTCGACTTCGAGGGTGAGTTCATTGGCAAGGAGGCCACGGTTGCCCGTCGTGACCAAGCCAACCCGCTGTCGATGGTGCTTGTCTACTGCGAGATCTCCAACGGCGAGTCCGACCTGCGAGGCAACGAGCCCGCCTATGGCTCCGACGGCGAGGTTATGGGCATCGGAACGTCCGGTGCCTACGGCCACTCGGTTGGCAAGTCGCTCGGCTTCGTCTACGTGGCGCCCGACTACGAGGCGCCGGGCTCGACCTTTGAGCTCAACATGCTCGGCGCTCGTCGCACCGCGACGGTACTGGCCGACGCTTCGTATGACCCGGCCAATGAGGCACTACGCGCCTGACCCGAGATGGAGTTGACATGAGTGACACCAGCGACGTCGATGACGCTGTGACAGGGCGCACTGCTCCGAGGCGCCGCTCCGGCGGTCGGGCCGGGCGCGTCGCGGCGCGGCAGGCCCCGCTCGGCAAGGACATGCGGCCGGTAAGGCCGGGTCTTCCGGGTGGTCTGTATAAGCCGTTGACCGAAGCCGATCTGCAGCAGGTCTACAACGCGTCGCTGTGGCTCCTGGAAAACGTGGGCATGGGTTCACCCATCCCCGAGTTCGTCGAGGTTGTCACTGCAGCTGGCGGTTGGGCCGACGGCGACCGCCTCTACTACCCGAAGGCAATCGTCGAGCAAGCGATTCAGACTGCGGCAAAGACGTGGACGTGGCACGCCTGGGACGAGTCGAACTCCATCGAGGTCGGTGGCGACAAGGTCCACTTCGGCACAGGTGGCGCGGCCGTTCTCATGTATGACTACCCCACGAACTCGTTCCGTCACTCCACCGGTGACGACGTGTACGACTGTGGCCGGCTGGTTGACGCGCTCGACAACATTCACTTCTATGTCCGCACCGTCGTGGCCCGAAACCACGAAAACAGCCGGCTACTCGACCTCAACACGGCGTATGGCGCCGTGGCAGGCTGCCGGAAGCCCGTCGGCACGTCATGGTTCGAGAAACCGCACGTCTATGAGACGGTCGCCATGTTCGACATGATGATGGGCGGTGAGGGCGAGTTCCGAAAGCGCCCAATCGTTGCGGCCAACAACACGTTCGTCGTGCCGCCCATGCGCTTTGCCGAAGAGTCGATCAAGTGCATGGTCGCCCAGGTCGAATGCGGCATGCCGATCAACCTGCTGTCGGCCGGCCAGGCCGGCGCCACGTCGCCGGCAGCACTCGCCGGATCGTTGGCTCAGGCGCTCGCCGAGTGCCTCGCCGGCCTCACCACTGTCAACCTGATGTCGCCCGGGCACCCGTGCGTGATGGGGCTGTGGCCGTTTGTCTCCGATCTTCGCACTGGCGCAATGAGTGGTGGCTCGGGCGAGGAAGGTGTACTCAACGCGGCGGCCGCTCAGGTCGCCAACTGGCTTGGGCTGCCATCCGGCGTCGCAGCGGGTATGGCCGACTCGAAAGTTCCCGACAATCAGGCCGGCTACGAGAAGGGGCTCAACATCGCCCTTGCGGGCCATGCCGGGGCCAACCTCGTCTATGAGTCGGCTGGCATGCTGGCGTCACTGTTGAGCTGCTCGTTTGAAGGGCTGGTGATCGACAACGACATGCTCGGCTCGATCAACCGCACCGTTCGCGGCATTGAGGTCAGCGACGAGACCCTCTCGACCCACGTCATCCAGGATGTCGTATCTGGGGCCGGCCACTTCCTCGGCTCGCAGCAGACGCTCGACCTCATGCAGCGCGAGTACATCTATCCCGAGATCGGTGATCGTGAGACCCCCGACAACTGGATGGACGCCGGCGGCAAGGACCAGCTGATCCGGGCCCACGAACGCAGCACCGAGCTGCTCGAGAACCATTGGCCCGACCACATCCCTGCCGATATCGACGCCCGCGTCCGAGAGACCTTTGGCATCGACGTCAAACCGCGCGGTGGGCTCTGAGGAAGAGCCCAGCGCCGTCGCCTCGGAGAGCAGCGCCCAGGTCTCTAGTCTGGGCGGGTGGCATTCACCGACGATCCGGCGCTTTCCATTCTTGACCTTGCGATCGTGGGGTCCGATGAGACGCCGGCCCAGGCATTCGCCAACAGCGTCGCCATGGCCCAGAGGGCTGAGGGCCGCGGGTACCGACGAGTCTGGTACGCAGAGCATCACAACATGTCGTCGATTGCTTCGTCGGCAACGAGTGTCCTGATCGCACACGTCGCGGCACACACCGACACAATCCGCCTCGGCTCGGGCGGTGTGATGCTGCCCAACCACTCGCCGCTCGTCATCGCGGAGCAGTTCGGAACCCTCGCCACGTTGCACCCGGGCCGGATCGACCTCGGGGTCGGCCGAGCGCCCGGTACCGATCAGATGACGATGCGGGCGATGCGAGTCGACCCGATGGCTTCCGATCGCTTCCCGCAGGACGTGCAGGAGCTGCAGGCGTACCTCGCCGGCGAGTCGCTCGTTCCCGGCGTGGAGGCGGTGCCGGGCACCGGTACGGACGTGCCGCTCTACATCCTCGGCTCATCGCTGTTCGGGGCCCAGTTGGCCGCGAAGCTTGGCCTTCCCTACGGGTTCGCCTCGCATTTCGCTCCCGGATCGCTCTTGGCCGCTATCGAGCTGTATCGCGAACGGTTCGAGCCGAGCGAGTATCTCTGCGAGCCGTACGCGATCGCCGGGGTCAACGTGATTGCGGCTGACACCGACGAAGAGGCCGAAACGCAGCGCCGTGACGTTAGCCGCCGGCGAGTTGCCCGGTTCCTACGCGTGCCCCGCGAGTTGACCGACGAAGAGGCCGACGAGCTTCTCGCGTCTCCGCAGGGCCAGGGAATTGCGCAGATGACCCACTACTCCGCCGTCGGGTCACCCGAGTTGGTGAAGCGTTACCTCGAGAACTTCGCCAAAGAAGCCGATGTCGACGAGGTCATCACTGTCCATCCGTCGCGGACGATGGAGCAACGTCTCCGCTCGATCGACCTCACCGCCGACGTCTTCGGTTACCCCGGTGGCGTATAGTCTGCGGCCAGCAACCGTTCCGGGGAGGACCGTCAAATGAAGATCGTGGTCGATTTCGATCTGTGCGAGAGCAACGCCATCTGCATGCAGATTGCGCCCGATGTGTTCGAGGTCCGCGATGACGACTTCCTTTACGTCCTCAACGAGAACCCTGACGAAAGCGACCGCGGGCGCATGGAGGAGTGCGTCCAGCGCTGCCCCAAGCAGGCCATCTCGCTCGAGGACTGAGCCCCGGCCTCGATGGCTCGGCAATC
Organism: Acidimicrobiales bacterium; assembly: GCA_029247365.1. Taxonomy (GTDB): domain Bacteria; phylum Actinomycetota; class Acidimicrobiia; order Acidimicrobiales; family Aldehydirespiratoraceae; genus UBA11606. The sequence goes on from JAQWLJ010000014.1 coordinate 95,821, forward strand.
AATCCACATCGTCGGTGCTTCGCTCGCCGGGATCCGCGCTGCCGAGGCGCTGCGTCGCCGCGACTTCAGGGGCCGGATCGTCCTGATCGGTGCGGAGCACCAGCTGCCCTACGACCGTCCACCGCTCTCGAAGCAGGTGTTGGCCGGCAACTGGGACACCGATCGCATCCAACTGACCAAGCCAGAGAAGCTCGAGGAGCTCGATCTCGACCTGCGGCTCGGTGTGAGCGCCACTGGATTTGATCTCGACAGCCGGACGTTGTCCACGAGCGATGGCGCCGAGGCGGTCGACGGTCTGCTGATCGCCGCCGGTGCCCGCTGCCGCACGCTGCCGGGGGCAGAGGACTTGGGTGGCGTGCACGTGTTACGCGATCTCGACCAGGCCATGGCGCTGCGGGCCGAGCTTGATGAGGGTCCCAAGCGGGTCGTGGTCGTCGGTGCCGGTTTCATCGGCGCCGAGGTCGCCGCTACCTGCCGCGAACGCGAGTTGGCCGTGACCATGATCGAAGCGCTGCCCACCCCGCTCGGCCGAGTTCTCGGTGAGCAGATGGGCGAGGTCTGCGCCGAGGTTCATCGCCAGCACGGTGTCGATCTGCGAACCAATGTTGGTGTCGATCGGCTCGAAACCGGGGGCGACGGCCGAGTGGCGAAGGTCGTTTTACGTGACGGGGCCGAGATCGACGCCGACATCGTGGTCATCGGCATCGGGGTCACCCCGAACACCGAATGGCTCGAAGGCTCTGGCCTCACCCTCGACAACGGTGTCGTCTGCGATGCCACCCTGCTGGCAGCCCCAGGCGTCACCGCAGCCGGCGACATCACCCGGTGGCCCAACTACCGTTTCGACGAGGTCATGCGCGTTGAGCACTGGGATAACGCAATCGAGCAGGGCATCCACGCAGCCGAACGGCTACTCACCGACGACCTCGACGCACAACCGTTCACTCCAGTGCCGTGGTTCTGGTCGGACCAGTACGACCGCAAGATCCAGCTTGCAGGTCGGGTCCGGCCCGACGACGACGTCGAGATCGTGACCGGCACCCTTGAAGAGCATCGGTTCGCCGCACTGTACGGCAGGGAAGGCAAGCTTGTGGGCGTGCTTGGGTTCAACCGTCCGCGTCACGTCATGCAGTACAAAACGATGATCGAGAACGGGACCAGCTTCACCGACGCCATCGCTGCCGAGGTCTGAGTCCGGGTGACGGTTGCGGCGGATGTCTTGCTCGGTCTGGCGGTTGTCGCCGCGCTGATCGACTGGTGGGGGGTTGCTCGCGAGCGGGTGAGCGTCGAGTTCATAGCGAAGCCGATGGTCGATATAGCTCTGATCGGTACTGCTCTTGCGATCGACACGCCCGAGGATGTCACCCGCGGACTGATCGTCGCTGCGTTAGGAGCGGCGCTCGTGGGCGACGTCGTGCTCTCGACCCCCGACGCGCGGTTCGAAGCTGGGATTCTCGCGTCGATTGTTGCTCACGTGCTCTTTGCGGCCGCACTCGTCGACGCAATCGAGCCTGCGTCCGCCATCATCGCTGCGCTGTTGTACTTCGGGATCGGGCTCGGCGCTGCGCCGCAGATCATTCACGGTGCCCGCTCGCAGCATCCGGGGATCGGCGTCCTGGTAGCGGGAGCGCTCTTCACCGCCGGCGCGCTTGGCATTTTGGCCGCCGGTACTGGCGTCCTGATCGCCGCGCTCGGTGGTGCCCTCTTCGTCACGTCCGCGGCGTTGCTGACGTGGAATCGGTTCGTGGCGCCTGCGCCCGGCGGCAACGTACTGGTGCACGCGACCGATCATCTTGGCCAGGTGGGGCTGGTTTTGTGGCTCGCTACCTGATCGCGTCGCTTGCGCTCATGGTGGGCGCGGTCGCTTGCTCCGAGGAGATTCCCGAGCTGCGGCAGACCGATGTCGAAGCCGCGGTCGACAACGCGACGGGCGATCTGCTGCTTGCTGAGCTTGCGTGTCTTGGGATCGACGAGCTGGAGCCCATCAGCGAAGGCGAGTTCGTCTTGATCGTGTGTACCGGCGTGCTCAGCGGAGACGAGATCACGCTCAATGTGGCTCTGACCCGCACCGATGCGGAGTCCGTCGACGCGACCGTCACTCTCGAGACACCGATCCTCGACGTGTCGATCATCGAAGCCGCTGCCGCGGCCCGGCTCGACCTCGATCTCAGCGGCTCGCCGACGGTGAGCTGCGCTGAGCCACGGGTCGTGATCTCGGTGGGACGCGAGATCAGCTGCCGGGTAACGAGTGACGGCGGCACTGCCGGTCCGGTCGATCGACCTGCCGTCGTGAGGATTCTCGATGCCGACGGAGCCTGGGAACTCGACCTGACCCCGTAGACCGCAACCGGATGATCAACCCTTGAGGCGCTCGTTCTGCGAATCGAGGCTTGGTCCGCGCGCCACGGTTGCCCCATGGCGGATCCCCGTGCGTTGGACCTCGACAGCTGCGCCGACCTCGATGCCGGGGTCAACGAACGCGTGGGCGAGGAACGCCCCCACCGAGTAGCCGTACTCGCCGCCTGCGACGCGGCCGACGACTCGGTCGTCGACCAGCACTGGCTCCCACCCATAGACCACAGATGACGGATCGTTCATCTCGAGCGTGACCAGGCGCATCTCGGTCGGTCGCCGCGCGGCTGCGTCCTTGCCATGAAAATCCTTCGAGGAGTCCATGGCCCACGTGACACCCGCTTCGCTTGGCGAGAACTCCGGTGTCATGTCCGATCCCCACAGGCGGTAGCCCTTTTCGATCCGGCTCGACATAACGGCCTGTATGCCGACCGCCGGCATATCGAACGCCCGGCCCGCCTCCCACAGGGTGTCCCACACGTGCAGCGCCAGCGACGGCGGTACGTAGAGCTCGTACCCCAACTCGCCGAGGTACGAGATCCGAAGGCTGATGACCGGTGCCATGCCGACGTCGACCGCCTGCCACGTGTACCAGGGAAAGGCGGCAGTTGAGAGGTCGTGGGCCGTCGTGGCGGCCAGGACCTCGCGGCTGTTGGGCCCCCAAATACCAATGGCGAGCTGTTTTTCGGAAAGGTCCTGATAGGTGACGCTGCCGTCGGTTGGTCCCAGCGATCGGAAGTACGCCATCTCAGCCGGGAGGTTTCCTTTGCCGGTCAGCAGCCACCAGGAGTCCGTGCTCATTCGGGCGACCGTGATATCACGGGCCACGCCGCCGCCGTGTGTGAGCACCAGCGTGTAAGCGATGCCGCCGACCGGAAGGTCGATGTCGGCGGTGCAAAGGTGCTGTAGGTGCTCGAGTGCGCCCGGGCCCGAGACCTCGATCGGGCCAATGGCGGCCGACCAGTCGACCAGGCCAACGTTGGCTCGAAGCTCGAGGTGCTCGGCCCCCATGATCGGTGTCCAGCCCGTGGCGTCGTACCCCGCGCGGTCTGGGATTCTGTCGCGGTGTTTCGCGACGAGGCTTTCGTTCACGCCGTAGTAGAGCGGGGTCTCCTGTCCAGCGATCGGCACAAATGAGGCGGCAAGTGTTTCGAGTCGGTGGTGATACGGCGCGTGCCGCAGCCCGCGCACGGCGCTCGCTACGGCACTCGGGTGGAGGTCCTCGAAACCGATCTCGTAGAAGTACTTTGACTGGCTCGACAGGAACTGCCGGTTGGACTGGTGGGGGTGGAACCGGTTGATATCGGCTGGCGTGATGTCCATGCCGGGGTCACCAGTGGTCATCCACCGGGCCATCACAGCTCCTACCTCACTCGCGAACGAGAGCCAGGCGCCGACCGAGGCCCACAGGCCCTTCACCGTGGTCTCACCCATGATCGGGTGGTTGTCGACGGTGAACGAGAACATGCCGTTGAACCCGTCGGCGATTCCGGCGTCGCGGAGTACCGGCATGTGGTGCTGCATCTTCGCCCAGGCGAACGAGAAGTCCTCGGGAGTGAACGGCATCTTCGCCGTCCTCGGCAGCTCGTGTGGGTTGACGAGACGGGCTGGATGGTCGTAGCTCCCGATGCCGAGATGGTCGCCGTGCTGGCGAAAGTAGAGAGATAGGTCGTCGAAGGTAGTGACCGGGAGCGACACAAAATCATCGCCATAGTTGGCAAGCGACGGAACCTCGGTGGTGTGGATGTACTGATGCTCGCCGGGAAAGAGCGGCATGACCGTGCCGGTGCGTTCGGCGAGGATCGGTGCCCAGATGTTCGTGCACACAACGGCCTGGTCACATTCGATGCGGCCCGGCTCGCCGTCGGTGACCACCGCAACGATGCGTCCGTCGGCAACCTCAATGTCGATCACCTCGCTGTGACCGAAGAACCGGGCCCTGCCGGTCGCCTCGGTAATCTGGCGCATTGCAGTGGCGAGGGCGCTGGTTTTGACGACGCCCGACGACGGGATCCAGATGCCTCCAGCGATGGTCGATGGATCGACGAGCGGCAGACGCGCAGCCACATCATCGGGTAGGAGGACGTCTGCCTCGAGGCCTTCAGCCATGCCCATTTCGGCGAGACGGCGGTGCGAAGCGAGGCGTTGAGACGTCGTTGCGACCGAGACGAGACCGGTCCGCCAGAACTGCTCCTCCCCGGGAACAGCGAGTGGTAGTTGGTCGTAGACCGCCCGGCTTGCCGCCCCCAGGGTCGTGAAGAAATGCGAGCCGGTAAGGGTGCGAAGGCCGCCGGGAGCGTGTGACGTTGATCCGTCGTTCTCCTCAAGGTCGCCTTTGTCGACAACGACGACACCCTCGATTCCTGCGTTGGTGAGGTGGTAGGCCACGCTGGCGCCGATGATCCCAGCGCCGATGACAACGATGTTTGCGCGCTCCACCTGGTGGAAACTACCGGCCCGGTCGCAATCTTGGCGGGGATCGGTTTCCACAGCGCTCCCGGTATCCTTCCGGGGTCCCCTGCAGTAGGGGAACCGCGGTCCTGTTCGCACAGCGGCATGGGCGGCCGGGTAAAGAACCCAACGAAAGACACGAACGAACATGGCAGTGAATCTGCGTGACAAGTCCGAAACCATCGCCGACATGGCGAAGGCGTTCGATCTTGCCGAGAACGACACCGGCTCGCCCGAGATTCAGATCGCACTCCTCTCTGAGCGCATCAATCATCTCACCGAGCACATGAAGGTCCACAAAAAGGACTTCCACACCCAGCGTGGCTTGCTCATGCTGGTCGGTCGTCGTCGCCGTCTCCTGGACTACGTCCGGGCAAATGACGTCGAGCGCTACCGTGCAGTGATCGCACACCTCGGTCTGCGTCGCTGAAAAGATGTCAGGGCGGTCCCTCGGGGCCGCCCTTTCGGTTTCCTCCGGGCCGTTCCCGGCGGAGGCCCGACGAATCCCAGTAGCAGGAACGTCCTGCGAACAATCAAATACACGGTGTTGGTGCTAGTCGTGAGTTTCTGAGCGATCTCAGCGATTCACAACTGGGAACTGGCAGTCGTGTGTTTGTCCCAAGGAAATACAACACATGACTGAAACCACTTCTGTCACCGGCGCGTTTACTCGCGGCGAGGGCAAGGACGCTACCTTTGACGTCGGCAAATTTGCACCTCTCGCCGGTGGGTCGATTACTGCCCAGATGGGCGACACGGTCGTCCTCGTGACTGCCACCGGAGCCAAGTCGGCCCGTCCCGGCGCCGACTTCTTCCCGCTCACTGTCGATATCGAAGAGCGCATGTACGCCGCAGGCAAGATCCCCGGCTCGTTCTTCCGCCGCGAAGCGCGCGCCGGTGAACAGGCGATCCTGACCTGTCGTCTCATTGACCGCCCGCTGCGTCCCGCCTTCCCCGACGGGTACCGCAACGAGGTTCACGTTGTCGGCACCGTGCTCGGCGCGGATCAGGAGAACCCCTACGACGTGCTCGCCCTCAACGCCGCGTCGCTCGCCCTGAGCCTGTCGCCCGTCCCGTTCGATGGCCCCATTGGTGCGGTTCGCATGAGCTGGTCGCCCGACGGTGAATGGATCCCCTTCCCGACCTACGAAGAGTCTGAAGAGTCGGCCTTCGAGATGGTCGTGGCCGGCCGGATGGCCGACGACGACGTCGCCGTGATGATGGTCGAGGCCGGTGGTACCGGAAACTCGTGGAACCTCTACGAGAGCGGCACCCCCAAGGTCGACGAGGACGTTCTCGCCGGTGGCCTCGAGGCCTGCAAGACCTGGATCCGCGAGATGATCGAGCTGCAACAGCAGGCGATCGACGCGGCGGGCCCCATCGAGAAAATGAACCCGCCCGTGGTCACCGACTACAGCGACGAGATCCTCGCCGCGGTGCAATCTGCTGCCACCGACCGCATTGCCGAGACCCAGAAGATTGCCGACAAGACGACTCGCCAAGACACCGAGTCCGAGCTGAGCGCTGCGGTTGTGGCCGAACTCGAAGGGCAGTTCGCCGACACCGCAGACGCCGAGAAGCAGATCAAGAACGCAATCCGCTCGGTGACGAAGGCCGTCGTCCGTAAGCGCATCGTCGAAGAGGGCATCCGCATCGACGGCCGCAAGGCCAACGAGCTGCGTCACGTGTCGAGTGAGGTTGGCGTCATCCCGACTGCGCACGGCTCGGGTCTCTTCCAGCGTGGCGAAACCCAGGTTCTGAACTTCACGACGCTCGGCATGGGCCGCAGCGACATGATGATCGACGACCTCTCGCCGACCGAGAAGAAGCGCTACTTCCATCACTACAACTTCCCGCCGTTCTCGACCGGTGAGACCGGCTTCATGCGCGGACCGAAGCGTCGCGAGATTGGCCACGGTGCACTCGCTGAGCGTGCGGTGTTCCCGGTTGTCCCCAGCTTCGAAGAGTGGCCCTACACGGTCCGTACTGTCTCTGAGGTCATGGCCTCGAACGGTTCGTCGTCGATGGGTTCGGTCTGTGGCTCGACTCTCTCACTCATGGACGCTGGTGTGCCGATCAAGGCCCCCGTTGCGGGTATCGCTATGGGCCTCGTGCACGCCGAAGGCGAGTACGTCACCCTGACCGACATCCTCGGCGCCGAGGATGCTTTCGGCGACATGGACTTCAAGGTCGCCGGCACCACCGACTTCGTCACGGCTCTTCAGCTTGATACGAAGATCTCTGGTATCCCGGCCAACGTCCTCGCTGGCGCTCTGGCGCAGGCCAAGGAAGCCCGCCTTGACATTCTCGACGTGATGGCCGAGGCCATCGCCGAGCCTCGTCCCGAGGTCCGAGACACCGCCCCGAAGATCGAGAGCTTCGAGATCCCGATCGACAAGATCGGCGAGGTCATCGGCCCGAAGGGCAAGGTCATCAACACCATCCAACAGGAGACCGGCGCGGACATCTCTGTCGATGACGACGGCATGGTGGGCATCGTGGCGATTGCCAGCACCGACAACGCGAAGGTGGCCGAGGCGAAGCGTCAGATCGAACTGATTCTCGATCCGCCGACCGCTGAGGTCGGTGCGGAGTACGCAGGCCGCGTGGTGAACATCACCAAGTTCGGTGCGTTCGTCAACATCCTTCCCGGTCGTGACGGCCTGCTCCACATCTCGAAGATCGGCGGCAACAAGCGCATCGATCGCGTCGAGGACGTGCTCGAACTCGGTCAGGAAGTCCAGGTCGTCGTCGAGGACGTCGACCCGAATGGCAAGATCTCGCTCAAGCCGATCGGCGATGGGCCCGAAGCCTCCGGTGGAGACGCATCGGACTCTGGTCCTCGCGAGTCGTCCGCCGACGCGGTGGAAGACTCCGGTGACCGTGTCTCGGTGTCATTCGATGCATCATTCGACGAGAACCTCGCCGAGGAGTTTGGTGATCTGGGTCCCGAGTCGCCCCGCCGTTCCGGTGGCGGTGGCGGTGGTCGAGGCCGTGGTCGTGGAGGCCGTGGTCGTCGGTGATCGACGGACCAGTCGTTGACTGAACGAAAGACGCACGTGATCGGGTCGTCGTCCATTGAGGACGGTGACTCGATCCGCGTCAGTCGCCTTGACGGCGGCCTCCGGGTCGTCACCGAAGCGTTGCCCCGCTCGCGATCTGCAGCGATCGGGGCTTGGGTCGGTGTCGGTAACCGAGACGAGCCGGCCGAACTGGCTGGCGTCTCGCATTTCCTCGAACACCTGCTTTTCAAAGGCAGTTCCATGCGCTCGGCGCAGGACATCGCTGAAGGCATCGACGCCGTCGGCGGCGACCTCAATGCGTTCACCTCTAAGGAGCACACGGCGTTTCATGCCCGAGTTCCTGAATGGGATCTCGACTTCGGACTCGACACCCTGCTCGATGTACTCGTTGATCCGGGCTTCACCGCCGACGATCTCGATGCCGAGCGTCATGTCATTCTCGAAGAGTTGGCATGGAGCATCGACACGCCCGATGACGTTGTGCACTCGGTGCTTGCCGAAAGTCTCTTCCCGGGCCACCCGCTCGGGTGGGAGGTGCTCGGCACGCAGGAGTCGGTTCGGGCGATAACGGTCGACGACGTTCGAGCGTTCCATGACCGTTGGTATCGCCGTCCGAACGTCGTGGTCGCCGTTGTCGGCCCCATCGAGCACGACGAGATCGTCGCCCGCGTCGATGCTGCACTCGGCGGACGCGGTGGGGGAGCAGCGCCGGAGCGGGTTGCCCCACTCGACGAGGTGGTCCCCGACGTCAGCACGTACCGAGGGATCGAACAGGCCCACTTTGCCAAGGGCTGGCGTTCGGCTGGCTTGCACAGCCCCGACCGCTACGCGCTTGCTGTCGCCACGCAGCTACTTGGCGGCGGTTGGTCGAGCCGCCTTTTCCAAGAGGTCCGCGAGAAGCGCGGCCTCAGCTATTCAGTCTTCGCTTCGGTCGGCTCGTTCGTCGACTCAGGTACCGTTTCGGTCTACGCCGCGACCGCGCCTGAGCGCCTCACCGAACTCCGTTCGGTGGTCGACGAGCAACTCGCAGCGCTCGCCGAGCACGGCCCGGGTGAACGTGAGCTTGAGGTCGCCCGTGGTGGGTTTGAGGGCGCGACGGTGCTCGGTCTCGAAGACACCGGCAGCCGCATGGCACGACTCGCAACCAATATTTTGATCCGCGACCGAGTCGTGAGCGTCGACGAATACCTCGACGCGGTGCGATCCGTTACTGCAGCCGACGTGCAGCGGGTGATCGGTGATGTGTTTGCGGGGCCGTCGGCCGTGAGCGTGGTGACCCCAGGCTGACGAGCGCAGCGACGACCTACAGGCCTGGCTGGAACACCATCAGGTAGAGCTGTACGAGGAACAGCAGCGTAATGAGACCGCCTGCGGTCGCAAGCTTTTTCTCCGCGGCCTGGTTGCCGACCTGTCCTGCCTCGCCGATCGCCTTCTCGGAGGGAAGGATGGCACCGTGGAGCAGACCGTTCATCACAATCCAGACGATGACCGCTGCCACGAGCCAGCCCTGGCTGAGCTTGAACACATCGTCGCTCATGCCTGCAACACCAAATCCCAGCAAGCCGCAGAGGATCAGCGCCGAGCCGTAGCGCTTCATCCCGTACGACGCCATGTAGCCGATGACGGTAGAGCGGCCGTCGAACCCAGCCTGCTCCATCTTGCCTTGAAGCACCGGATGCGTGAATGCCGGAGCGAACGCGACCACCCCGGTCAGGATGTGGAGGATGAGCATGATGTTGTACGGCGTGTCACCGATGGCTGCGAGCATGCGGCCGACGATAGTGGATTGGATCGTCGGAGGGCAGCGCTGAGGCCTAACCTGCGGACATGATACGCGTTGGAGTGGTCGGTGCCGCCGGCCGAATGGGCCAAGAGGTGTGCCGCACAATCGAGGACGACCCGGGCACCGAACTGGTCGCCACGATTGACCAGGACGACTCGCTCGACCTGCTGATCACAAACGGGGCCGATGTCGTCGTCGACTTCACCGTTCTCGATGTCGCTCGCCAGACCCTTGCGTTCGCAGGCGAAAACGGCATCCACGCCGTTATCGGCACGACTGGATTCAGTGACGACGACTTCGACGACGTTCGAGCCGAGTTCACCAGGAGCAATGCGCTTATCGCACCGAACTTTGCAATCGGTGCCGTCCTGATGATTCGCATGGCCGAGCTTGCTGCGCCCCACTTTGAGACGGCGGAAATTCTTGAGTTCCACCATCACAACAAGGTCGACGCGCCGTCGGGTACCGCGACGCACACCGCAGAGCGCATGGCGGCTGCGTCGGCTGAGTGGCTTGCTGACCCGACGACTCACGAGGTGTATCCGGGTGCGCGCGGCGGTGCCGGCCCGGCCGGTATCCGGGTTCACAGCGTCCGGATGGTCGGTGCGGTCGCCAACCAAGAGGTCATCCTCGGGGCGATGGGACAAACACTGACGATTCGCCACGACACCACTAACCGAACATCTTTTATGCCCGGTGTTCTCGTAGGGGTGAAGCACGTCGCAGACTTTCCTGGTGTCACGATCGGCCTCGACACCTACCTCGGTCTCTGATCCGCATCCCGTGCAGTCCCTGCTGACGCCCAAGTGGGTGCTTTCGCATCTATTTGCTGCGTCGATGGTTGTGCTGATGGTTGGGCTGGGGTTCTGGCAGCTCGACCGGCTCGGTCAACGCAAGGCCGAAAACGACGAGATCCGGACGGCATCGGAGGCGACGTCTCAGCCGATCGAGGATCTCCTCGACGACCCCGATGTCCTCGACCACACCGCGGTGATGGTCGCTGGCGTTTACCGAACTGATCTGAGCTTCCTCGTCGCCAACCGCACCTTCGATACCCAACCGGGGAGCTGGCTGGTGACGCCGGTCGAGCTGACAGACGGCCGCCTAGCCGTCGTCAGCCGGGGGTGGGTCTCGCGTGCCATTGTGGCGGGCGGTGCATTGGCCGCGATCGACACGCCGACCGCCGACGTTGTGGTTTCAGGCCGCTTGTTCGACAGCGTCGATGGCGGTCGGATCGGCCAAGGCCGCGCACCGCTCCCGGAGATCAGCCGCATTGAGCTCGACGTTGTTTCGGAGCTGCTAGGTGCTGAGGTCGTCGACCGTTGGGTACAACTCGAGTCGCAGGATCCACCACGCAGCGACCTGCCGGTTCCGGTCCCGCCACCGACTCTCGACGATGGACCACACCTGTCCTATGCGTTCCAATGGTTCTTCTTCTCGATCAGCGGCGCTCTGACCTACCTGTACATCCTGCGCCGCAGGCTTCGAGAGTCACCCGACGCTGCATAACTCGGCCGGCCGTCTGAACCTGCTGATGGCGCGCCTGCGGGGCAGAGAGTCGCGCCGAGTCCCTGAGGTCTCTGGGCTGCCACTGCCGGTCAGCCAAAAATCGCTTGGTTGCGTCCAGATTCCTTGGCTCCGTACAGGGCGACGTCAGCGCGGTCCAGGGCCTCACCCCATGACTCGTTGGTCGGATCCCAGAGTGTCCATCCGACGCTGGCGGTGACATCAGCGGCGGTGACGGCGGACCGGAGGCGTTCGACGAGTTCGCCAGCCAACTCCGAGTTCAACCCCTTCGCTGCCACGACGAACTCCTCCCCGCCCCAGCGACCGACCACATCAGTTGGCCGGATGGCGCCCGACAGCGCCTCGGCCACCTGCCGAAGAACGGCATCACCGCTTTCGTGTCCGAAGCTGTCGTTGATCGACTTGAAATGATCGATGTCTAAGAGCGCCACCAGAGAAACATGCTGGAGGCGACCCAGGCCGTCGAGGTGTTTGCGGGTCGAGCGACGGTTCGCAAGGCCGGTGAGCGGATCGAGATTTGCGGCATCGATCAATTCGATCTGCTCCTGGCTGGCGGCGAGAAAGTCTTCGCGTTCGCGGACCCACCAGCCAACGATGATCAACAGGCCCAGGTTCATCGCAAACATCAAGGGACCCAGGCGCCAATCCTGCAAAGGATCCGTGGCGAACTCGGGCCGCCGTGATCCGGCTAACGCAACCGCCCCGAGTATCAGCAGCCATGACGTACCGATGGTGAGACCGATTCGCGGTCGGTGCATCATGGAGACGGCGAGCAGGATGCATGGCAGCTGGATGATGGTTGCGAGCACCGCGATGTGGGTGTCCACCAGATCGGTCCCCCACCACGCGAACGACCATCGGAACAGCACCATGAGCAAGACGAGGTAGAGGAAGCAACAGCGGATCTGGTGGCCGCTACGACGCCATGCGGCCAGCGCTGTGAGCAACAAGACGTTCCAGATGATCAGCACCCGGACCGACGAGGACGTCGTGTCCGCAGGGAGCACGAGGGCGAGCGCAGCAACGCACTCGGCCAGGATCAAGGTGACCAGGAGCGCTCTGGAGCCGAGGTTCTGGAGGCCACCGACCCGCTCGTGGACGAGTTGTTTGGCGTCGAGAAGTAGAACTTCCCCAGTACTACCCATCGATGCGAAACCTAGTGCGCATCGGCGTAGCCCGTCGCGAAAGCTCACCATTCTTTGATGGTGCCGAGCTGCTACCCCTCAGCGTGAAGCCTGCTGTAGCGAACGTTGCTGCGCCGGATTTAGCGAAGCGTGGAACTTGTTGCAGGGTACCGAGGTCACGGCGGATTCAACCGCCCTGCGGTCCACCGTGAACCCGGCCCGATGCCCTGCAGGATCGAGCGTTGAGGCTTCGCAGTCCCCTCGGGGCCGTCAGGCCAGTCGCATGGGGTTGTTCGCCAGAGAACCGCAGAAAGTCACAAATCGCTCAGCGGCTCGGCGGGCGAAGCATCAGTACCGGGGTCTTGGCCAGGTACGCCTGGTACTTAGGGTCGTCGCCCCAGCGCTTCAGGCCTCGACGCTCGATTAGCGGCACCCCGCTAATGCGGGTGAGCAGCACGAAAACGAACAGCGGGGAGATCAGGGTGGCCAACTGCCAGCCATCGAGTGCAGGGATCGCAAGCACTGCGATGCCGAACCACAGGGTGATCTCTCCGAAGTAATTCGGGTGGCGCGACCACGCCCACAAGCCGGTGGTGATGAAGTGGCCAGTATTGGCCTCGTCGGCTCGAAAGACCGACTTCTGGCGGTCGGCGGTGACCTCAATCCCAAAGCCGACGAGCCACAGCGCTGTGCCGATGATGCCGAGAACGCCGAGGTCTTGTTTTGAACCGGATGTCATTGCGGCCAGGGCAGCGCCGGCGGTGATCGTGACCCAGAGGCCCTGAAGTACCCAGACGCGAAGGAACACGAGCCAGTCGATCTTCAGCTTGTCGAATCGGCCATCGCCACCGTCACGCTTGATCCGGCGAAATAGGAAGCCTCCGAGTCGGCCAGCCCAGATGGTGATCGCTACACCGAGGATCAACGACCGGGTATCAAGCTCGGTCTCGACGGTGCTCATCGCAAGAACGGTGACCGTCACATAGGTGATGCTGCCAGTGAGATCGAAGTAGTGCTCTGTCTGCTTGAGGAAAGACGGTATGTAGACGAGCAGGTTCACGCCAAACGCAACGATGACGAGCCATGCGAACGTCGGTAGCCCTCCGAGTTCCTCTCCGCCATCGCTGCCTGCCGCAGCGATGGCGGCTCCTAGCGCAAGTGAGACGACAATGGCGACGGCGGATGCGGCACGGGGTGACATGGGGAACAGGGTAGGCGTGAACGTGCGAAGTGGCCCGTTCGGATTCAGGACGCGAGACTCACCGCATGGCTGAACTCACGCAATCCGTCTCCATCGATACCGAGGGCAGCGTGGCTGTCATCACCGTCGACAACCCGCCGGTCAACGCGCTCAGCTGGCACGTGCGGCAAGGCATCTTCGACGGCCTCAACCAGGCGACCAGCACCGGCGCGCAGGCCGTCGTGTTGCTTTGTGCAGGCCGGACGTTCATCGCTGGCGCCGATATCAGTGAGTTCGGTGGCAACGTCCCCGAGTCGGCCAGCCTGGCCGACCTCCAAGCTGTCATGGAAAACGCCACGATCCCAGTGATCGCAGCGATTCATGGCACCGCTCTTGGCGGTGGTCTCGAGGTTGCGCTTGCGGCGCACTACCGAGTCGGGCTCACCTCATCGAAGTACGGGCTTCCCGAGGTGAATATCGGCTTGCTGCCCGGCGCTGGTGGCACCCAGCGACTGCCGCGCCTCGTCGGCGTGCCGAAAGCGCTCGAAGCCATGACGTCGGGCCGCCACATACCGGCGGCAGAGGCTGTAGCCGACGGCTTGATCGACGAGATGATCGATGGCAACTGGGATGCCCTGAGAGCGGGAGCGGTCTCATTCGCCGAGCAGGCGGTTGCCCAGAACATGCCGCTGGTGAAGGTCCGAGATCGAAACGACAAGGTCGAGGGTGTTGACCCCCAGGTGTTCGCCGACTTTCGCACGAAGATCGCCCGCAAGACCCGCGGCTTCCTCGCCCCGGATTACAACATCCAGTGCATTGAGGCGGCAGCGAGTCTGCCGTTCGACGAGGGTCTGAAGGTCGAGTCGAGACTGTTTCGTGAGCTGATGACCGGTCCGCAGTCGGCCGCGCAGCGCTATTACTTCTTCGCGGAGCGGGCCGCGAACAAGATCCCTGATATCGCCAAGGAGACGCCGACCATCGAGGTCAAGAAGGCGGGCGTGCTCGGCGCCGGCACGATGGGTGGCGGCATCGCGATGAACTTTGCGAACGTTGGCATCTCAGTCACCATCGTGGAGGTGAGCGGAGAAGCACTCGAGCGGGGGCTCAGTGTCGTCCGCAAGAACTACGAGCGATCCGCCAGTCGTGGTTCGATCCCGGCCGAGGCGGTTGAGGAGCGGATGGCGCTCATCACTGGCTCGACAGACAAGAACGACTTCGCCGACTGCGACATCGTCATCGAGGCCGTGTTCGAGGACATGGAACTGAAGAAGGCGATCTTCGCCGAGCTTGATCAGATCTGTAAACCCGGGGCGATCATGGCATCGAACACATCGGCGCTCGATGTGAACGAGATTGCGTCGGCGACGTCGCGGCCTGAGTGGGTCATCGGCATGCACTTCTTCTCGCCGGCCAACGTGATGAAGCTTCTCGAGAACGTGCGTGGTGACAAGTCGAATGACACCGTCGTGGCATCAACAATGGCGATCGGCAAGCAGATTGGCAAGGTGTGCGCGATGGTTGGCGTGTGCCGCGGGTTCGTCGGCAACCGGATGCTTGCCATGCGCGGCGCCGAAGCGGAGAAGATGCTGATGGAGGGCGCTACGCCGGCCCAGATCGACAGCGTCTTGCACGAGTTCGGTTTCCCAATGGGTCCCTTCTCCATGAGCGATCTTGCCGGTCTTGATATCGGCTGGAAGGCCGAGAAGAGTACGTCATCGACGGTCCGCGAAGTCATGTGCGAGAGCGGCCGCCGCGGGCAGAAAAACGGTCGTGGGTACTACACCTACGACCCCGACACCCGTGCCGCAACCCCCGACCCCGACGTCGAGCAGATGATTCGCGACTTTGCCGAAGCCCGGGGCCACGAACAGCGAGAGGTCACCGATCAGGAGATCCTTGAACGACTGCTGTACCCAATGGTCAACGAGGGGGCGAAGATCCTCGACGAGGGCATAGCGATCCGTGGCAGCGATGTCGACGTGGTTTGGGTCAACGGCTACGGCTGGCCGATGTACCGAGGCGGTCCCATGCACTGGGCCGACTCGGTGGGTCTGGCCGAGATCGTCGACAAGATCAAGGACTATGGCGAACGCCTCGGTGGTGCTCACTGGGGGCTGTCGCCGTTGCTTGAACGCCTGGCCGCTGACGGTGGTTCACTTGCGAGTCACCAGAACGGATCGTGAAACGCGTCGGCAGCGGCCTTCGGTCGTGGCAGGCTTGAGACATGACCACTGCAATTGCCACCTTCGGACGGGTCCTGACCGCCATGGTCACCCCGTTCACTGCCGATGGAAGTCTCGACCTCGACGGTGCACAGAAGCTGGCCACGTGGCTCACCACCGAAGGCGGCAACGACGGACTGGTCATCGCCGGGACCACCGGCGAGAGTCCCGCACTTACCCACAATGAACAGATTGCGTTGATCAGCGCGGTCGTCGAAGCGATCGACGGCCCGGTCGTGGCGGGCGCGGGCAGCAACGACACACGTGCTGCGGTAGAGCTCACCGAGCGGGCGACCGAGGCTGGCGCCGCAGGACTCCTCCATGTCACGCCGTACTACAACCGTCCGTCGCAGGCCGGCTTGTCTGATCATTTTCGGGCGTGTGCCGCAGCGACGGACATGCCTGTCCTGCTCTATGACATCAAGGGTCGCACCGGCCGTCCGATTGCTATGGAGACGATGCTCGACCTCCTCGAGACGGTCGAGAACATCATCGGGGTGAAGGACGCCAACGGCGATCCGGCCCAGACGGCCAAGCTCCTGGCACTGGCTCCTCCCGACACCGAGGTGTATAGCGGCGACGATGTCCTCACCCTTCCGCTCCTGTCGGTTGGTGCCGTCGGAACGATCGGCGTCGCCACGCACTGGATTGGAAACGAGATCCAGGGCTTGATGAATGCGTTCTTCACCGGCGAGATCGACAAGGCGATTGAGATCAACCGGTCGCTGATACCCAGCTATTCGTTCGAGACCGGCGACGACGCACCGAACCCAATCCCCACAAAGGCGATGCTGCGCCTGATGGGTCTGCCTGGCGGTCCGACCCGTCCGCCGATGGGGCCCGAGCCCGAGTTCGTCGAGATCGAAGCGAAGGCCGTGTTGGCCGGGCTCGGCAAGAGCTAAGCCCACACATGGCTGCACCGGTGACCCTCACCTTTCTCGGTGGCCTCGGCGAGATCGGCCGCAACTGTGCGGCGATCGAGACCGAAGGCCGGATCGTCGTTCTTGATTGCGGGCAGATGTTCGGCGGTGACGACCTGCCTGGCGTCGATGCCGTCTTCCCTGACCTGACCTACCTGATCGAGAATGCCGATCGCGTTGAGGCGTGTATCGCCACCCATGCCCACGAAGATCACATCGGTGCGTTGCCGTATCTGCTGTCGCACATGGCGATCCCGATCTACGGCTCGCCGTTCACCCTTGGACTCGTCGACCACAAACTTCGCGAACGGGGGCTGCAGAGCCAAGCCGATCTGCGTCCGATCAGCGACGGCGACCGTCTCGACGTCGGACCCTTCGACTGCGAGTTCCTGCCGGTCACCCACTCGATTCCGTCCGGCAATATCACTGCGTTCCATACCGATCAGGGCGTCATCTTGCACTCGAGCGACTTCAAACTCGACCTCACACCAGTCGACGGTCGCCGCACCGATCTGAGCCGGATCGGCTCGCTCGCTCACGATCCCGGCATCCGCCTCCTCCTGGCCGACTCGACCAACGCCGACAGCCCGGGAGCGTCGAAGTCCGAGACGGAGATCGGCCGGAACCTCACAAGCCTTATCAGGAGTCAGGAGGGACGGCGAGTTATCGTCGCCTCGTTTGCGAGCCATGTCCACCGTATCCAGCAGTTGGCTGACGCAGCGGTCGAGAGCGGTCGGATCCTGGTCACGCTTGGATTGTCGATGCGTCGCAACGTCAAACTTGCTCGTGATCTCGGCATCCTCCGGATCCCCGACGCCAACATCCGCGATATCGACGACCTCGACGAACTCGATCAGTCGAGAGCTCTGATCGTGTGTACGGGATCGCAGGGCGAGCCTCGCGCGGCGCTGACGCAAATGGCGACCGGTCAGAGCAAGTGGCTCACGCTCGACGAGAACGACTCTGTCATCTTCAGCTCACACCCGATCCCTGGCAACGAGACGGCGGTTGCATCGGTGCGCAACGGCCTCGCTCGTCACGGCGTGCGGGTCTTTCACTCCGGAACGGTCGACGTGCACACGAGCGGCCATGGCAAGCAGCAGGAGTTGCAGACTCTTCACTCGGTCGCTGTCCCCGAGTGGTTTGTGCCCGTGCACGGCGAGTACGCACACCTCGTTGCTCATCAAGAACTGGCCTTTCGTATGGGTATGCCCGACGAGCGGGTCGTGCTGTGCGAGGACGGCGATCAGATTGTTCTGTCCGACGACGGCATCGAGCATCTTGGCTCGATCGGTGGCGAGCACCTGTATGTCGACGGCATGGTCGGCGATCTGGGGAGCGCCGTTCTCGCCGAGCGTCGTACCCTCGGCGACGACGGCTTTGTCGTGGTCGTGGTCCATATCGATATGGAGCGAGGGGAGATTCTCGCGGGGCCCGATGTCACCTCTCGAGGCTGGGTCGAACTGCCAGCGCTTGCGGGACACGAGGCCGCGGTCGCCGACGCAGTCGAAACCGATTTGCTCGATGCCCTCAAAGACCCCGATGTCGACATTGAGCGGATGAGCCAGATCGCCCGCCGCGCCGCAGGCCGCACAGTCAACGACCGCACGCGTCGGCGTCCGATGATCGTGCCGGTCGTTCGCGAAGACTGAGCACCAAGAACATGACGTCGTTGCGGGTGGTCGGGCCGGGTTGGGGCTACGCCATCGTTTTCGGTGGGCTCACCGTGCCTGCCGTGCTGAACGCAGCGAGCCAGGATGGTGGGCTGGGCCGCGCCTTGGTCATCGGTGTCGGCGTTCTTGTGCTGTTGTTCGGCTGGTGGCGACGCGGTGTCTGGTTCGCCAACGACGACTATTTCGTGGTGGTCAACTGGGTGAAGCGGCAGGTGGTCAGGGCCGAAGGAACTCGACTTGAGGTTAAGCCGCTCGGCCCGCGCCCCTGGACGGAGGATCTCATCGATCCGCGCCGAGTGAAGACCCTTGCCCTTGTCGCGGCCGATGGCAGCCGTGTTCGGGTGCGCGTCGTTGACGGGGCCTCTGGCCCACGGATCCAGCGGGCGGTCGACTCGATCCGTGCTGTCCTCGAAGTCACGAACAGCACGGACTGAGACGAGTCCTGCGCGCCCGGGTCCAGACCGAGTTATCCACAGGGGTGCACCGGGCGGGGGAGGTTGCTCGGGTAGCTTCAAGAGCACTGTGGCCACGCAACAACACAAGAAGCCTGCGGCCAAAAAGGCCGTGAAGAAGTCGGGCGCGAAGTCGTCTTCGCGTACCAAATCCAACGCGAAGCGCGGCAACGCTGCTGCATCGCGTGACGCGGTCGGGTTGGTGATCGCAAGCCATCGAGCGGATGTGTGGGGGATTGGTCTGATCCTCACCGGTCTGCTTGCAGGAGCCGCAACCTGGCTCGGGTCCGCCGGGATCATCGGTGAGGTGCTTGATGACGGCATGGCCCTTGCGCTCGGCCTGAGCCGAGCGATCGTTCCGTTCGCCCTCATCGCGGGTGGCATCGTCCTCGTGCGCGGTGGGGACCCAGAAGCCGACGACGACGTCGAGCGGATCGCCCGGGTCTTCGTCGGCGGCCTGCTCGTGGCAGTTTCGGCGACCGGCGTCCTGCACGTCCTCCGGGGCCAACCCGGGATCGACGACCCCGTCGAGGAGATCGGTGCGGCTGGTGGCGCGCTCGGGATGGTTGTAGGTGGCCCGCTGCACGTTGCGGCTGATACGGCCGGCAGCCTTCTCGTGCTGGGCGCGATCGGGATCATCGGCTCGATCATCATCACCGGTTCGTCGGCCCGAGCGTTTGGTGGCAGTGTCGGCCGGACGCTTGCGCCGATCGGCTCTCTGTTTCGGCGAGCCTTTGCGTCCCTCTTTGATGACCCAACACAGGGGATTGAACCCGAAGTTGAGCACCGGCTACCCGAACCCGAGGTTCACCTCGCCCCCGACGTCGAGCCCGAGCCCGAACCTGCTTCGCCCAAGGTCAAAAATGAGCGCAAAAAGGCCGAACCCGTCGCTGAGTCGACGCAGGAATCTCTGTCGTTGCCCGCCACCAACGGCAAGTGGAAGCTCCCGCCGATGTCGCTGCTATCTCGCAGCGAGGCGAAGGCGGTCGACAAGCATGAGGTCGCTGAACGCGGTCGTCTGCTTCAGTTCACGCTCAATCAGTTTGGCGTGCCCACCACGTTGCTCGCGCCGGTCGTCGGTCCCACCGTCACCCGGTACGTGCTCGAGTTGGGTGAAGGCGTCAAGGTGTCGAAGCTCGAGAGCCTGCGCAAAGACATCGCCTACGCCATGGCATCACCCGATGTTCGCATCCTTGCGCCAATCCCGGGTCGTCGAGCGATCGGCGTCGAGGTCCCGAACTCCGACCGACAGATCATCGCCCTCGGCGACATCCTCAGCTCGAAGGAAGCACGTCACGCGAAACATCCGCTTGAGGTCGCCATCGGTCGCGACATCAATGGCAAGAACGTCATGGTCAACCTGGCCACCATGCCGCATGTGCTCATCGCAGGTGCCACCGGTGCTGGCAAGTCGTCGTGCCTGAACTCGCTGCTCACCTCGATTCTGATGCGGACTACGCCTGAGCAGGTCCGAATGATTCTGATCGACCCGAAGCGGGTCGAGATGGGCCAGTACGACAAGGCTCCACACCTGCTCACTGCGCCGGTCACCGATCCGCGTCAAGCGGCCAACGCGCTGGCGTGGGCGGTGCGCGAGATGGAGCGCCGCTACGACCTCCTGCACAAGGTCGGCTTCCGTGATATTGCCGGCTACAACAGCGCCGTTGATGCGGGCACGATCGAACCTGGCCTCGGGGAGGTCGATGAGAACGGCGACCCGCTTGAGTACAAACGACTTCCGTTCATGCTCGTTGTGGTTGACGAGCTCGCCGACCTGATGATGGTCGCGGCGCGCGACGTCGAGGATTCAATCGCCCGCATCGCCCAGATGGCTCGCGCCGTTGGCATTCATCTCGTGATCGCCACCCAGCGGCCGTCGGTCAACGTCATCACCGGTGTCATCAAGGCCAACGTGCCTGCTCGCCTTGCCTTTGCGGTCTCAAGCCTCACCGACTCCCGCGTCATCCTCGACCAGCCTGGCGCCGAACGTCTCGTCGGCAAGGGCGATCTCCTGATGCTCGGACCATCGTCGTCGACACCGCATCGCGTGCAGGGCTGCTGGGTCGAAGAGACCGAGGTTCGCGCGATCGTCAAGCACTGGGTCGATCAGGCTCCGGCCGCCCCAGACGAGCAGGCTGTCGTCGCCGACACGGCCACCACCGACGCTACCGCTACCACGGTGCCGGCAGGCGCCCCGATCCCGGGAGCGGGTGGTGTCACCAACACGGCGCCGAGCCTCGACACCATCACGGCGGCACCTCCTGCGTCCAATGAAGACGGCGATGAGCTGCTCGGCCAAGCCATGGAGCTTGTTGTCGACACCCAGCTCGGGTCGACATCGATGTTGCAACGCAAGCTCCGCGTTGGTTTCGCTCGGGCTGGTCGGATCATGGATCTGCTCGAAGAAGCCGGCATCGTCGGCCCGTCGACCGGGTCGAAGGCTCGCGACGTCCTCATAACCCCCGAGGAGCTTGCCGCTCGGCGCGGCCAGGGCTGAGTACCCTCATCGCCGATGGTCCTGGGTCTCCTCTTCGCGCTCGGTGGTTTAGCGGTTCTCACCGTTGCCGCCGACCACTTCGTTCGGGGTGCCGCCCGCATCGCTGTCTCCAAGCACGTGTCCCCGGTCGTCATCGGAGCGGTGCTGATCGGGTTTGGAACCAGTGCGCCCGAGATGGTGGTGTCCGGCATCGCCGCAGGCCGCGGCGATCTCGATATCGGGGTCGGCAACATTGTCGGCTCGAACGTCACGAACATCAGCCTGGTGCTGGCCGCAGCGGCGACTGTGGCCACAATCCCGGTCAGCTCCAGCACGATCAAACGTGAGGTCCCGATTTCGGTTGCGTCGGTGATCATCTTTGCGCTCCTCATCCAGGGCGAGATCACACGACTGGAAGGCGCGTTACTCGCACTATTGATCGCGATGTTTCTGTTCTTCGTTCTTCGGTCCGGCACCGGCGGCGACGCTGCCTTCGACGACGACGTCTCCGAGATCGTCGGTGACGATCCGTTCCACTTCCGCTATGAACTGCTTCGCGCCATCAACGGACTCGTCTTTGTCGTCGGCGCGTCCTGGTTCATCGTGGACGGTGCCGAACAAGTCGCTGAGGCGCTCGATCTCTCGGGTGGCTTCGTGGGCTTCACCCTCGTTGCGCTCGGAACCTCAGCACCCGAGCTCGTCACGAGCGTTCAGGCGGCCCGCCAGGGCGAGACCGAGCTGCTCGTTGGCAACCTGCTCGGCTCCAATGTGTTCAACAGCCTGGCTGTTGGCGGCATTATCGGTTTGGTTGGGCCAGGCCCGATCATCGATACCACCATGGCCGAGACTGGCTCGATCCTGATGGTCGGCATCGTGCTTGTGAGCGCGCTGTTCATGATGGTCGGAGGCAAGGTCGGCAGGACCAAGGCGTTCATCTTGTTCTTCCTTTGGGTTGTATCCGTCGTTGTGCTCTCCGGGGGCGAGACCCCTGGGGCTTCTGCCCTCGGCGTCTGAACCCGAGCCGTTCCCCGAGGGACGCCAGACGACGCCTCTAGGCTGGAGGAGTGAGCGAGCCGCCGACCACGTACTTCCTCGAGACCCTCGGCTGCCCGAAGAACCAGGTCGACTCCGACAAGCTCGAAGGCGTGCTGACTGCCGACGGCATGCAGCGCGTTACCTCCGCTGACAAGGCCGACATGGTGGTCGTCAACACGTGCGCGTTCATCGACGAAGCCCGAGCCGAGTCGATTGAGACGATCCTCGCGCTGTCCGAGGAGCGCCGGCCGGGCGCTGAACTGGTCGTCACCGGCTGTATGGCCGAGCGTCACGGCAACGAACTCGCTGTGGAGCTTCCGGAGATCGACCGCATCGCCCCGTTCGGTGTTGCGCTTGCACCGGTCGCAGAATCTGCGGCGGTTTCAGTCTCGCTCGGTCCGACCCGCCGGGCCCCCGACTTCGATCTGCTGAACCTGCCGAGGCCAGCGTCGGAGCGTCCGTGGGCGTACGTCAAGATTGCCGAGGGGTGCGATCGAGCCTGCGGCTTTTGCGCCATCCCGACCTTCCGAGGGCCGCAACGCAGCCGGTCCATCAATCAGATCCTTGCCGAGGTTGAGCAGCTTGACGCGTCCGAGATTGTGCTCGTCGCGCAAGATCTCGCCGCCTACGGACGCGATCAGGGTGTTGGAGAGCGGTCGATCATCCCGCTTGTGGAGCAGGTTTCGCGACGCGTTGAACGTGTGCGCTTGCTCTATCTGTACCCGTCCGACCTGAACGATGCGCTCATCGACACGATCTGCGGTACCGGCGTTCCCTATTTCGATCTGAGCCTCCAACATGTGTCGCCACCATTGATGCGGTTGATGCGCCGCTGGGGCGATGGTGACCGATTCCTCGACCGCATCGTGGCGATCCGCGAACGCGAGCCTGACGCTGCGTTCCGATCGAACTTCATCGTGGGCTATCCCGGTGAGACCGAAGCTGACCACGATGCCCTCCTCGACTTCGTTGAGGCTGCCCAACTCGACTGGTGCGGCTTCTTTGCCTACTCGCCTGAACCGGGAACGTACGCCATGGAACTTGCTGGCAATGTCGATGCTGCGCTGCGTGACGACCGCCTCGCCGAGCTCCGCGAGTTGCAAGATGAGATCACGGCGACAAAACGTGACCTTCTCGTCGGTTCGCGGGTCGAAGTCCTCGTGGATGAACCAGGTGTGGGTCGCAGTCATCGTGAAGCCCCCGAGATCGATGGCGTTATCGCGGTGCCGGTCGGCCTCGAGGTCGGTTCCACGCACTCGCTCACCATTACGGCGGCGATGGGCCCCGACCTGGAGGCGTCCTGATGCCTGAAGCGCACGCCACCGAACCGCGTCAGGTTGGAATCACCCATCCAGCGAATCTCCTAACGCTCGCCCGGCTGCTGTTTGCGCCCCTGCTGTTCTGGTTCGTGCTCGATGCCGAGGCCAGCCGCGGCGCGTCGTGGGCTGCGTTCGGTCTTGGATTCGCCCTTGCAAGCACGGACTTCTTCGACGGTCGTGTCGCCCGGCGGTCCAATGTTGTGAGCCGAAGCGGGGCTTTCCTTGATCCGCTCGCCGACAAGATCGTCGTGATCGGCGGTGCCTACTGCCTGGTTTATGTCGAGCGGTATTGGTGGCTGCCGGTCACGATCATCGCCATTCGTGAGCTCGGGATCACCACATGGCGGAGTCGATGGGCTCGTGAAGGCCTCGCTCTGCCGGCCCGAACGTCGGCGAAATATAAGACCTTTGTCCAGGGTGGAGCCTTGTTGCTCGCGGTCATGCCGATGATGCGCGATCACGACACAGCCGTGAACGTTGCGTTGTGGGTCGCAGTGGCGTGGACAGTTTCCACCGGCATCCAGTACCTGATCGACGGGCAGAACGCGCTCAGCACCACGGGTGACTGAGCGTCGGGCCGGAGGTAGCGAATGAATCTGCCGGAGGCAGCGAATGAAGTGTGAAGTCGTGGCGATCGGGACGGAGTTGCTGCTCGGTCAGATCGTTGACACAAACTCGTCCTACATCGGTGAGCAGCTCGCACAGGTCGGAATTGACTCGCATCACCAGACCAAGGTTGGCGACAACCATGACCGGATGGTTGCCGTCCTGCGGCAGGCACTCAGGCGCAGCGATGCGGTGATCTGCTGTGGCGGGCTCGGGCCGACCCAGGACGACATCACGCGCTCTGCCATCGCCGAAGTGATGGGGGTCGATCTGGTGCGCGACGAAGCGATCATCGAGCGAATCAGTGCCATGTTCGGTGGCCGCGGCCGTCCAATGCCCGAGAACAACCTCTTGCAAGCCGACGTCCCTGAAGGTGCATCGATCAACCCGGCCATGCCCGGCACGGCGCCTGGCTTGATCTGCCCACTGGGCGGCGAGCATGACGGCAAGGTCATCTACGCAGTGCCCGGTGTTCCGTGGGAGATGAAGCAGATGATGGTGGAAGGCATCCTTCCCGACCTGCAACGCCGGGCCGGGTTCACTGGGGTCATTCGCAGCCGGACCTTACGCACGTGGGGGCAGTCTGAGTCTGGCCTAGCGGAGCAGCTCGACGAGGAAATCCGTCGGCTGGATGAGACCGGCGATGCCACGATCGCGTTCCTTGCGTCTGGTTGGGAGGGACTCAAGGTCCGGATCACCTGCAAGGACGCAACCGATGCCGAGGTGGAAGTGGCGCTTGACGCCGAGGAAAAGGTTGTCCGTTCCATCATCGGGGACATCGTGTTCGGTATCGATGACGACACGATGGAGTCTGTCGTCCTTCAACTTCTGCGCGATCGCGGCCAGACCCTTGCTGTTGCCGAGTCTCTAACTGGCGGCCTGATCGGCTCGCGGCTGACAAGCATCTCTGGATCGAGCGATGTCTTCCGAGGTGGGATCACGCCCTACGACCATGAACTCAAACTCTCGCTGCTCGGGTGTCCCGACGTGCCAGCGGTGAGTGGGGAGATGGCGGTTGCGATGGCTGAAGGTGTGTGCCGCGTACTCGGCGCCGACTCGGGTATCGCAGTTACCGGTGTGGCTGGCCCGGCTCCGCTCGAAGGCAACGATCCCGGCGACGTGTGGATTGCGGTCCACCACGACGAAGTGACCGAATCTCGCTTCCTCAAGATGCCGTTCGATCGTGAACGTATCCGGCAGTTCACGTGCATCCAGTCGCTCAACCTGTTGCGCACCCGCATGCTGCTCGCGAGCTGAAATGAGTTCGGTCGGCGACGAACTGGTCGAGGTCGTCGACAAAGCCGGTGCGGTTCAGCGGGTGGTGACTCGGGCCGAGATGCGGCGCGACAATCTGATGCACCGCAACGTCGCGGTGTTCCTGCAACGAACCGACGGTCGTTTGGTGGTGCATCAGCGTGCCGATTGGAAGGACGTCTATCCGTCGTACTGGGACGTAGCGTTCGGGGGCGTCCCGAGCGTTGGTGAGTCCGATGAGGAGGCGGCAATTCGCGAGCTTGCTGAGGAGGCTGGGGTTACCGTAAGCCCAGAGGTCCTTCTCGATCTCGGGGTAAGAACGCAGGCGAATGCCGAAGTTTGCTGGTGTGGCCGCTTCTTTGCTGTGCAAACCGATGCTGAAGTGCGCCCGGCCGATGGCGAAGTCCAGCAGATCGATGCGATCCCGCTCGCCCAGGTGTCGGCGTGGGCTGTCGCCACTCTCGTGTGCCCCGATATCGCGCCGCTGCTTGGCGAGCTTCAGGTGTGACTCGCCGACTAACCAGGAGGATTCTCGACGGTGCCGCTAACGAGACACCAGAGCGAAAAGCTGAAGTCACCCCACTCTTCCATCTCCCCGTCGGGCCCGGTTGGCATCTCGAAGAACTCGATGCGCCTAGTCGCAAGTTGTGTCATGAAGCCGTCAGTGAGTGCGTTCACCGCCTTTCCAAATCGGAACGCTGTTGCAGCGTCATCAACGCCGAAGTCGGTGCGGACTTTGAGTCCGATAGTCCGGGAGTTACCTAGGTAGAACGCACCGCATTCGGCCGCTAGTTCGCGGTAGATCTTGCGCACCGCCTCGTGGATCTCCGGGACGGGTTCACCGTTCTCCCGGATATTTAGAAGCGAGATGATCGACGTGTGCCAGAGCGACCACTTGTCCGTTGCTTCGGCCTCTGCAAGGTGGGTGTAGGAGCCGAGTCGTTCCATGTCGCGAATGATCAAATGGCGGTCCACGTGCGCTGACGTGTGGCCGTTGTCGATGATGCTGTCGATGATCGCATACGCAACGTCGAGCGCACCGCGGAAGTTCCAGGCAGCGAGTTTGGCAAGAACCTCTATCTGGAAGTCGCGCTGCGAGTCCCAGATACGCTTGTGAACCGAGTCCCTCGTCACACGCACACCCGAAGACGCTCAAGCTAGTCGAAAGCACTTGCGTAGGTGATCGTCTCTAACCCGGCACTCAGGCCTTGCAACACGGCTAGGTCGTACCCAGCGTCGAGAACGAGGTGTTTGAGGTCGGCTCACTTTCATCGCTTCGCCGCAGTAGCCGTGGCCGTCATGGGGTTACTTCCGAAAATGTCGGACGCTACCCGGCGTCTTACCCCTAGAACAACAGATGACACATGCTCAGCATGCGAAGTGTGGACCCTGCGGTAAGGCTGGGAATCCGGGTCCCCGAGTCGGTGTTGGACCCTCGTGCTGCCACACTAGAAGAGCCACCCCACCCGGAGAAGTCGTGCTCGAACAGGTCGAGAAGGTCATCGCAGCGATCCGCCCAGCCATTCAGGCCGACGAAGGCGATATCGAGCTAGTGAGCGTCGACGAGCCGAGTGGTATCGTCACAGTGGAACTCAAAGGCGCGTGCGTGACCTGCCCCGCATCGACGCAGACCTTGAAGGCTGGGATCGAACGGATCATGAAGGACCGAGTCGATGGCGTCACCGAGGTTGTCGAGATCAACGCGCTCGGTATGAGCGAGAGCCCCGTCCAGCTGTAGCGGCCTCTCGGTCAGTGTCAGTTGTAGAGCAAGCCCAAGCTCTCGCGCGTCCGAGATGGCTTTGCGATTGAGGGTGGTTGCCAAGTGCCCGAGCCGTAGCGGGATCGAACTCTACGGAGACGAGGCGGGTAGGCCCAGCACGGTCGGTGCACGTCGCGAACAGTCGGCACACACCGGCGACGTTACCGACTTGGATAGTGGAATCGATCAGCCAGTCGCCACGGCAACCGGTGAGGAACGCCATTGGGGGAGATGCAGGCCGAGGTCCAGCGCGAAGTCGATATTGAACTCGTTGCCATGCGAGCCGAGGAGGTGAATCTCGCCCACAGGCCACAGAGCAGGGCGAAATGACGGGTTGAGTGGCCCGAGAATACTTCGGCTGCGCAGCGAGGCTCCGGAGAGCGAGGGATGTCTCCCGGAGTGGCCGCGCCTCTATCGGGTCGTCAACAATCGGAGTGATCGGTCCCGTCGCAGTGACAGGCGACGGGCAGCTGGGAGGAGTGAGCCAATTCGTCCAGGTATTCGACGAGGGCGGCGTGATGGAGAAACTGCTCTGGATAGGTCAGCTGCCACTACTTCACCGCTCGCTCCAACAGATATCTCAGCGCGGAAGCGCAGATCGATTCCTTTGGGTCAGGGGCTAGCGTCGGGCTTGTGGGGGAACCTGGAATCACTTTCTGCTACCGGCACAGGGACCGCCGGTCGGGAGTGATCTGCCAGCGCTGCGAGCGGCCGATCTGTGGCGACTGTCAGAATACCGCCTCGGTCGGCTTTCATTGCCCGGAGTGCACCCGCACTGGCAAGCAACAGGTTATCCGAGGTCCCGTTGGGTTCGACCCGATCACCACCAAGGTCCTGATCGGTCTTACTGTCACGATCAGCCTTGCCGTCCTGAGTATCGGCGGGTCTCTCGCAGGTGTGTTTGGGCGGCCGTATCAAGAGCTCGTTCTTCTTGCCCCGTTCGTGGACCAAGGCGATCACTACCGGGTCCTTTCCGGTGCTGTGATTCACAACGGGCTCCTACCGCTTGCCCTCAACATGGGGTTGCTGTGGTTCGTTGGAGGGGAGTTGGAGCGGCGCGTTGGGAGGGTCCGGTACCTCATCGTGTATGGCATCGGTTGCTTGGGTGGAGCGTTTGCTGCGCTGCTATTTGTGCCGATGGTCGGCACCTTCGTGCCGTCGGGGCCGGTATTCGCGTGCCTCGGCGCAGTGGTCGTGCTCCGCAGTCGGGAGATCGGCCAGGTGTTTGCGGGCGCCGTAGGCCCGCTCGTAATCGTCAACGTTCTCTTTGCGATCTCGCCGTTCGAGAGTCACGTTGCCGGGTTTTTCACCGGCGTAGCGGTGGCGGGGCTCTACCTCCTGGTAGAGCGAAGTGGCGTCGACGACCGGCTCGGTGCACTCATGATCGGGATTGTGGGCGGAGCGGCCGCCCTCGGTGCATGCCTGTGGGCGTCGTCGTTGTGGCTTAACCCGCTCTTTTGACAGGCGGCGGACGAGTCTCTGTCAGTTCTCAAAGCGTCGGCGAAGCAGGCCAAGGTTGCGTTTCCAGATTTGCTTGAGGACGATCGCACCGATGAAGCCGCCGACGGGTCCACCCATCCACCAGGGAAAGCGAAGGGTTTCATCCCAGACAAACGCGGTTCGGTCGGTGCCGATGGCGGTCAAGGTAAATGCGCCCTCCCCTGTGACGAGACCGTCGTGGCGGACACCCATTTCAGCTGCTTCGACCCACGAGGTGACCTCCATACGGTCGATCAACTTTACGGGTCCGACCTTGGTGAGGCAGTCGAATGTTGTACCTGTGCCTTCGGTCTGGTCGCCAGTGAAGGTGATGTCGACTGCATCGCGCATCCACTCAACATGGCTTGAGATGTGTCGAACGTCGGCCCACACAACATCGGGTGAGGCGGCAAGTTCGGCCTCGACTCGTATGTGGCTCATGCGGGAGAGTTCTTTCGGTAGACGGTGACGTGCACGTCGTGGACGGCGGGATCGAATGGAGTGCGATGCCAATCAGCCCATCGATGTTCGAGTGCGAACCCGGTGGCAACCGCAGATGCGTCGAGCTGTTCAGGGGTCCGGTAGTGGATGATCCACGGCCGCATCGTGTTGCCGCCGCTCCGCATCTCAATGTGGTGGCCACGAATGAGCTGGTCATTGGCATCGTGCTTGGAGACGGTGAGCACGGCGGCGGCGGCGGTGACATCTCGGACTGAAATGCCTCCGTCGGTGAGGCCGCCAGCGGGAGGTACGAATCCCTCAATCACGAGCCGACCGTCGTCGGCGAGGAGGCTGTGGCACCCCTGCAGGCAGGCGGACTGTTCATCGCCGGTTGGCAGGTTGAAGAACGTGTTGAACGCAGCGAAGACAGCACTGAACGGACCATGGTCGGCGAGCCCGGGAGCACGGCCGAGTGACGCCATGTCGGCTTCGATCGCAATGATTGCCGCGGCACCGGGCTTGTTGCCCAAGACGTCGAGCATGGCCGGTGACGCATCGACGCCTACCACGGTTGTTCCGTCCGCCGCGAGCGGAATAGCGAGTCGACCGGTACCGATCCCAAGTTCCAGAACGGGTCGTCCGTCAGCGATGGCAGCGAGCATTGCCACAGTGGCATCGACATCGCTGACGTCGGCATACCAGTCGTCATACACGTCGGCGAAGCTCTCTCCGTAGCTACTCGGGAGGTAGCCATCTCGCTCAATCACAGGACCAGTGTGCCCGGTCCTAGGCTGATCCCATGGTGATGACCGGGAGCGACGAGGCGCCGGAGATCTATCTCGACCATGCGGCGAGTACGCCGCTTCGTCGCGCAGCTCGTGCGGCGTGGCTCGACGCGTCCGAGCGCTACCACGCCAACCCCACCGGCTCGCATCGCGCAGCCCGGGCGGCCCGACGGGCGCTCGATGACGCCCGCGACGAGATCGCCGCCACACTCGGCCGGTCGCCGGCCGAGGTGGTCTTCACCAGTGGTGGGAGCGAGGCCGACAACATGGCCATTCGTGGTGTACTCCACGATCGTGGTGGCGCAGCGGTTTGCTCCGCCGGTGAGCATCACGCAGTGCTCGAACCCGTCGAACACGCTGGTGGCGTTACCGTTGGGCTCGAGGCTGACGGCACGGTTTCGCCTGAGGGACTTGCTGAGGTCTTGCGGGCAACGGAGTCGGTGAGTGTCGTGTCGATCATGGCGGTCAACAACGAGACGGGGGTGATCAATGACATCCCTGCGCTGGTCGACGCCACTCGTGCCTACGCACCCGATGCCGTGTTCCATACCGATGCCGTGCAGGCGATGAGTTGGCTCGACCTCCGTGTCCATGTCGCTGACGCCGATCTCGTCTCGATCACTGGCCACAAGCTCGGCGGCCCGGTCGGCACCGGCGCGTTACTGATGAGTGATGGCGTCGTACTCGATCCGCTGATCCTCGGCGGTGGCCAGGAACGGGGGCGTCGCGCCGGAACCCCCGACGTTGCTGGAGCGGTGGCGTTCGCGGCGGCTGCCACCGGTGCCGATACCGAGCGCTCTGAAGTCGTGGATCGGCTTGGTGCGCTCCGCGACCGTCTCCTCGTTGGGCTCCGGTCACAGCTCGGTGACCTTGTGCTGCCAACCGTTCTCGACGGCGGCGCACCGGTGGTCGCTGGAATCGCTCACATCATGCTGCGTGATCTCGAAGCCGAAGCCCTGCTCTTTCTCCTCGACGCCGCAGGCCTCCGTGCTTCTGCTGCCTCGTCGTGTTCCAGCGGAGCGCAGGACCCGTCTCATGTCCTCGCGGCGATGGGGATAGACCGGACGGTTGCCCAGGGATCGCTACGACTGTCGCTCGGCCACACCTCGACTGACGCCGATGTCGACGCGGCGCTTGCGATCATTCCGCCCGCTGTGGAGCGCCTTGTTACCCATGGAGGTGGCTGAGGTGCCTGCACCTTCACGCGAACCGGTGCTCGTGATGATGTCGGGCGGTGTTGATTCGTCTGTCGCCGCTGCGCTGCTGCTCGGCGCCGGCCACGAGGTCGTCGGCGTCACCATGAAACTCTGGGGCGGGCCTTCCGACACCGGTTGTTGTGCGGTGAGCGATGTCGACGATGCCCGTCGAGTCGCCGACCGGCTTGGCATTGAGCACCACGTCTTCAACTTCGGCGAAGACTTCGAACGCGACGTCGTTGGTCCCTACGTTGGCGACCATGCGGCCGGCCGAACGCCCAACCCGTGTATCGAATGTAATCGGTACCTCAAGTTCGACCGACTTGTTCGTCGAGCCGACGCCCTGGGTTTCGATCGGATCGCCACTGGGCATCACGCCCGTGTCATCGACACGCCGGGCGGCCCTCGACTTGCGCGTGGGATCGATGGCGCCAAGGACCAGTCCTACGTACTTCATGTGATCGACGAGTCGGTTTTGAGGCGTTTGTTCCTGCCGGTGGGGGCAATGACAAAGGCCGACGTCCGAGCGATCGCCACCGACCTCGATCTCCGCACGGCGACCAAGCCCGAGAGTCAGGATGTCTGCTTCATTACCAACGAACATGGCCGAAAGTCCTTTCTCGGCGATCGCATTCCGCTGCGGTCAGCGCGTGTGCAGGACAGCGAGGGCAAAGAACTCGGCTCGGTTTCTTCGGTTGAGTTGGTAACGATCGGGCAGCGCAAGGGGCTCGGTCTGGCGGGGGGCTCCGATCCTCGGTACGTCGTCGATGTCGATGCTGCGCCGGGCCGTCAGCCGGTGGTAACCGTCGGCGAGAAGGCCGATCTCGCCGTTGACCTCACGCCGCTCGAGTCGTGGCGCTGGGTTGGCGAAGCGCTGGACGATACGGACCTGAGCTTCCAGTGCTCTGCCCACGGCTCGCCCGCACCCGGCCGTGTCGTCCACGGGGGGGTCGAGTGGGCGGCACCCCACCGCAAGATCGCACTGGGGCAGAGCGTTGTGGCCTATGACGCCCACGGTTGTGTGGTCGGTGGCGGGATCGCCGACCGGCTTCCGATCTGATCAGGCGATCGGCAGGCCGCGCCGGAGCGCTGTGGTCACGACCACCCCCGGCCTACTGGGTGCGACGAGCATGGACCGAACGGCCTGTTCTTCCGTCTCGGTCCGGCCCGTGACAACGGGGATCTGGACGGCAGCTGCGAGCCGCAGCTCCAGCACCAGCCCCAGTGCATTGCTCGTGAAGTCGGTCGCGATCGTGTCGGGTGGAGCGGGGGCAAGACCTGCGATCTCACGCGTGACGAAGAGGACCGGCTCGCGAATGACCGTCGGGTCGTGCACGACGAGCCCGTTTGGCACGAACACGAGAAAGCGTTTGGTTAGGCGGTGAAGGGCGTTGAGTGGAAACCACGCAGCTACCCATCCCACAAGGGTGACAGTTGCTCCGACGGCCCATTGTTCGTCGGCCAAGAGGAGTGGACCGGCGGTGAAGCCGACGACGACGATCACGGTCGACGGCACGAGCGCCACGAGGAGCACTGGCCCCGGTGCACGGAGAAGGAATCGGTTCTCGTCGCCGTAGCTGATGCCGTCGACGAAGCGGTCACCAACACCCGGTAGGTGCAGGGCAAGGACGGCGAGGCTGGCTGCGCCGACACCGAGAAGGATCAGCGCAGCGTCGGCGTCGTCACGCCCGCCGACCTCGATCGCAGCCCACAGCGCCGCGGCCAGCGCTCCGACAGCGCCCAGCCGACTCAGGGTGAGAGTCACCGGCCGCGGTGTCGCAATGGCCAGCAGCACGATCGCCCACGATGTCCATGCTGCGATGCTCACCGTTGTACGGAACGGGTTGTCGGCTTGGGTCAGGGCCTCACCGACGAGCTCACCTGTACTGAAGGGCACAACAACCCACAGGGCAAGCGCAGGAAGGATCAATCGGGTTGGGCCGGTCGGTAGCGGCAGCGTCACCCCGTCAAACTATCCTCGCCCTCGATGGCCCACTCCGACGACCCAGCAGTCCGTATCGACGAGCTCCGCTCCACACTCGATCGCCACGCGCGCCGGTACTACGAGCTCGACGAGCCCGACATCCCCGATGCCGAGTGGGACCGCCTCTATCGCGAACTGGTCGAACTCGAAGTCGCGAACCCGGGCCTCGTCAGCGCTGACTCGATCACCCAGCGGGTTGGTGGCTCCACCAACACCGCGTTCGCTCCGGTCACCCACACCGTGCCGATGATGTCGTTACACAACGCGTTCGATCTTGACGAGCTCAGCGGGTGGAACGAGCGGGTAGTCCGCCGGCTCGAAGACCAGGAGGTGCCCCAGTTCGCGGTCGAGCTCAAGTTCGATGGCCTCGCCATCTCGCTGCGCTACGAGAACGGGGTGCTGGTGCGGGGCGCCACCCGTGGCGACGGAAAGGTCGGCGAAGACGTCACCCACAATGTGCGAACCATCGCCGATATCCCGCAGAAGCTCTCCGGCGACTATCCGCCGGTGCTCGAAGCTCGCGGTGAGGTTTACATGCGGCTCTCGGCCTTCGAGCGGCTCAACCGGCGTCAACGCGACGATGCCGAGGCGGCGGGCAAGGAGCCGAAGCTCTACGTCAACCCTCGCAACACAGCTGCCGGTTCTCTTCGCCAAGTCGATGCGACGGTCACTGCCGATCGTGAGCTCTCGTTCTTCTGCTATCAGCTGGGTCTAGTCGAGGGTGGCCCGGAACTCGGGTCCCACACCGAAATGCTTGCATGGCTGGGGTCGCTCGGCCTCCCGGTGAACGAGCACACGAAGCCCTTCGGTTCAATGAGCGCAGTCGAGACACGCGTCGCTGAGTTCCAGGCGATGCGCCACGACCTCGACTACGAGTTCGATGGTGTGGTCGTGAAAGTCGATGACCTCCGCCTTCAAGCAGAACTCGGCGCCGACGCCAAGGCCCCTCGCTGGGCGATCGCGTACAAGCTCCCTCCTGAGGAGCGCACCACGACGCTGCTCGATATTGAGGTATCGATCGGGCCGTCGGGTCGAGCGACGCCATTTGCAGTGCTCGACCCTGTCTTCGTCGGTGGGGTAACGGTCGGGACGGCCACCCTGCACAACGAAGATCAGGTGGCGGCCAAGGACGTGCGCCCCGGCGACACTGTGATCGTGCGGCGGGCTGGTGACGTCATTCCCGAGGTGCTTGGTCCAGTGCTGGGTGACCGCAATCCGAAGAGCAAACCGTGGGTCTTCCCGAAGGACTGTCCGGTCTGCGGCGAGGAACTGGTCCGTGACGACACGGCAGCTGCAACGCACTGTGTGAACTTCCGTTGCCCGCGCCAGGTGCGCGGCCGGATCGAACATTTTGCGGGTCGTGCCGCAATGGACATCGAGTTTCTCGGCGAGAAGAGCGTCGACCTGTTCGTTTCACTCGGCCTTCTCAACGATGTGGCGGACCTCTACACACTCGATTTCGACCGCATCCTTGAACTTGAGGGCTTCAAACAGAAATCGGTCGACAACCTGCGAAGAGCGATCGAGGGTTCCAAGGCCCGCCCGCTCGGCAATCTGTTGTTTGGCCTGCGCATTCCCGAGATCGGGCAGGTCAACGGCCAGACCCTTGCCGGCGCCTTCGGCTCGATGACTGCGATTCAGGAAGCGACGGTTGAAGCGATCGCAGCGGTCGACGGGTTTGGCCAGGTCATCGCCGAAGCGGTTCACGCCTGGTTCGCCACCGATAACGCCAGGGATCTCATTGGCCGACTGCACACTGCCGGGCTAACCATGGAAGCCGCCCAGGTCGATCGCTCCAAGGAGCAGACTCTCGAGGGTCATGCGGTCGTCGTCAGCGGCACGCTCGACAACTTCACTCGTGATGGCGCCAAGCAGGCGATCCTTGAACGAGGCGGCAAGTCGCCGGGGAGCGTTTCCAAGAAGACGTTGGCGCTGGTCATCGGCACTGATCCTGGTGCGTCCAAGGTCACCAAAGCCGAAGAGGCGGGCGTGCCGGTCATCGGCGAAGCCGGCTTCGTGCAACTGCTCGAGACTGGTGAGTTGCCAGGGTGAGGGCGGAGGAGGTCCGGGCGATCTGCTGGGACGTCGGCGGCGTCTTCAGTGGGACGCCTCACGCCGCGATCGCATCGCTTGCCAGCGAGCACGACATTGCGGCTTCTGCACTTTCCGACGCGGTCTTCGGTCGGTTCGACCTCGATACCGATCATCCGTGGCATCGCCTCGAGCGGGGGGAGCTCGAGCTGCGAGACGGCTGGCCGTTGATTGAAGCCGAGGTGGCTGCTCTCGGAAGCGAACTCACGTTGCGCGACATCTTTCGGCGAATCGGTAGCAGCGGGGGCGATCGAACCGAGGTAGTCGCACTCGTGCGCGAAGCCCACGATGCAGGGATTTGCAATGCGGTCATCACCAACAACGTCCGTGAGTTCGCGGACATGGGTGACGGCCGAGGCTGGCACCGGTGGGTTCCGCTCGAACTGATGCGGGTCGTGACCGACTCATCGGTGATTGGCATCCGCAAACCCGACCCGGCGATCTACATCCATACCCTTTCCGAGCTCGGTGTCGACCCCCATGAAGCCGCGTTCGTCGACGACACTGCGGTCAACGTCGAGGCGGCGGCTGCGCTCGGAATGCACGGCGTGCTTATCGAACATGAGCTAGCCCCGGCGCTCGAACGGATCCGGGCGATTGCCGGCCTCAGCTGACGGTGAAATTCCAGTCGATTGTCTCGGTCTCGCCTGGCCGCGAGATCTCCTCGTAGACCGCCACCGCACAGTTGTCATCGGCTGCAAGCGCGTCGATCACCTGACCCTCGCCAGGCGTGAACAGGTACTGCTGGAGGCCCTCGACGTAGCGGGTCTGACTTGTGACGTCGACACCGAACTGACAGTTGCTGTTCGGTGAGATCGTCAGTCGAACCAGTCGGTAGCCGGGCGCAAGATCGATCCCGACCTGTTGCTGCTGCAAGACCTCGTCGCCCCGCTGCGGGACGATGCCGTCGATGCCGGGCGCATTCAGCACGGAAATGTCACCGCGATCGTTGCCGCCCACCAGCGCAGCCACGACGAACAGCAGGGTGCCGAGGCCGAGCAGGGTCGAAAAGATGATGTATTGGCGTCGCTGCACCTTCTAATTCTGCCAGAGCCGCGAGCGCTATCCGGTGCCGGGCGGGGAGCCACCAAGCGTAAGCGGGGGCCGGTTACGTTGTACGACGATGTCCGCCTTGCGCCCCGATGGCGATGTAGGCCGTGTGCTTGGCGGCCGATACCGACTCCTGACACCGATCGGTGCCGGGGCATCGGCGCGCGTCTACCTCGCAGATGACATCACGCTGCGCCGCCGGGTCGCGGTCAAGGTGTTGCACGCCGGACTTACTCATGATCCTCAGTTCCTGCATCGCTTTCGTGCTGAAGCGCGTTCGGCTGCATCGCTCAATAGCCCCAACATTCTCGGTGTGTTCGACTGGGGCCACGACGATGTTGCGTACCTGGTCACGGAGTATCTCGGGGGTGGGAGTCTCCGGTCGGTCCTCGACGTAGGCCATCGGCTTTCGCTAAGCCAGGCGCTGCTCGTCGGTCTCGAGGCATCACGAGGGCTCGACTATGCCCATAGCCAGGAGTTGGTGCATCGCGACATCAAACCGGCGAATCTGCTGTTCGGCGAAGACGGGCGACTCCGTATCGCCGATTTCGGTCTGGCGCGAGCGATCGCTGAAGCCGGGTGGACTGACGAAGCCGGCTCGATGGTTGGCACTGCCCGCTACGCCGCACCCGAGCAAGCGCGCGGCGAGCGGGTCGGGCCCGCGGCCGACGTCTTTGCGCTTGCGTTGTCGATCAACGAATCGGTCAGTGGGGAGGTGCCGTTCGTGAGCGACACCCTTGTTGGGACCCTGATGGCGCGAGCCGAGACGCCCTTCGAGCCCCACCCCCACTTGGGTCTACTCATACCCGTGCTCCGTGGTGCAGGCGCGCTCGATCCCAATCATCGCCCATCTGCCGCTGAGCTTGTCGCGTCGTTGATGTCGGCCGCCTTCGACCTTCCTCGACCCGCCCCCTTGCCGCTCGTCGGCGCGAGCGCCGCCGAAAGTGCCACGCTCGACCCGACCGAACACGGCACGCTGCACAGCGCATCTGTTCCGGCACCTGTCTCGCCGATCGACGAGACCGCACCGGCCCGGCGCTGGCCGTGGGCCATGCTCTTGGCCGCAATCGTTGCACTCGCTGCTGCCGCAGTCGTGAGCGCATGGCAGGCCGATGCCGAGGCGCCCGATCTGGTGCCGGTCGTGGCCGGTCAGGACCGCTCGACCGCAGTTGCGGAATTGGCGGCGTTCGGCTGGGAGCTCGAGTTTGTTGACGTACGGGAAGAAGGCACGGTGCCCGACGAGGTCGTACGTACCAATCCGCCACCCGGTCAGGAGCTCGCTGCCGGCGAAATCCTACAGTTGTTCGTGTCCCTTGGTGAACCGCTCGTCGTCGTACCGAACACGATTGGTCTTACGATCACCGATGCCCGCGATCGTCTTGTTGCGTCGGGGTTTACTGTTGCCGAGATCCAAGAGGTCGCAGACGAAGCTGTCGCAGCGGGGCTGGTCGTCGATGTGGTCACTCCGGGGGGCGCGGCCGAACTCGAGTCAGGTGCAGTCGTCGTTCTTGTGGTCTCCACCGGTCCTGAAGACCGGGTCATCCCCAGCATCCCGGGGAGTGGCGATCTCGCCGAGGCGGTTGGCCAACTCGCCGAGCTTCGGTTGACGGTCGCCGAGGTACGTGAGTTCGACGAGGAGGTTCCCGCAGGCGATATCATCGGCTACGAGCCTTCTCCTGGCGCCTTCGTTGCAGTCGGGACCGAGGTCGTGATCTATGTGTCCGACGGTCCTGTGCCGCGCCCTGTTCCGGCTGTGATTGGCCTCGCCGTCGACGAGGCGACGAACATTCTCGAGGGGGAAGGCTTTGTCGTGGTCGGCGTGCAGGGGTCGCCCACGCTCCCGGTGCTCGCAACCGACCCACCGGCCGGCGAGATCTACGCAAGGGGCACCGAGATCGTCATCGCCACCAGCCTTACAGCCGACTGACTGCGGCCTGTATGTATTTTACGGTTCGGTGATTTCGTCGACACGCCGGATCAGATCGCGAACGAGGTCCGGTGCGTCGGCCTCAGATGAGTGAACTCCCGGTGGTGGGGTCAAAACCGACGCGAGGGCAAGTACCTTCGACGAGTCGCCCGTGAGCTTGATCGCGCCGCCAAGCAGCGCCGGCATGACCTGGGCCGGATCACGATCGACGAAAAGTTGCTTCGCTACCCCCCATGGCACCTCGATGCTGAAGTCGGAGTCGTCGAGGTGCCCTTCCTCGAGCAGGAGCGCAGGGCCCGTGGAGTCGATGTGGCCGAGGATTGGTTCTTCGGCAAAGGGTGGGTCGGTGACTGTGACATTGGCAGCGAGTCGGAGCGCGGCGTCACCCGCAGCCTGCGTGGCCTCAGCTTCATGGTTGGCGTACTCAACGCGAAGCTCTCGCATCGCAGCGATCCACTCGGGACTCAAAAAGGGGTAGCGCATCGTCTGCCAGGGTACGGGAACTCGAGGGGCGGTAACGCACCGTGCAGGGCCCGACAGTGCCCGTATCCTTCAGCGCATGTCTGAACGCATCACCCGTGACGAGGTGATCCATGTGGCGCGGCTGGCTCGCCTCGAGCTGACCGATGCCGAGATCGATGAGTTCACCGGCCAGCTCGGTGACATTCTCGAACACGCCGCCGACGTCGAAGCCCTCGACGTCGGCGATATCGAACCGACCTCGCACCCGCTACCGATGAGTAATGTTTTACGGGCCGATGTGCGGCGCCTGTCGCTCGAGCGCAACGAGTTCCTTGCGCAGGCTCCAGCGGCCGAGGCGGGACAATTCCGCGTTCCACCGATTCTGGGGGAGGAGCCGTGAGCGCGCTCGACATCGCCGCTGCTGTCCGGAGCGGTGAGCGTTCCGCCGCTGACGTCGTCGACGAGTACCTCGCCCGAATCGATGCCCGTGACGGGGAGCTGAATGCCTTCAACCTTGTGCTGGCCGAGGAGGCACGGGCAGCTGCGGCTGCCGTCGATGCCACGGTCGCCGCCGGCGACGACCCCGGTCCGCTCGCAGGCGTTCCGGTCGCACTGAAGGACAACATGTGCACCCGGGGTGTCGCCACGACGTGCAGTTCGAAGATCCTTGAAGGTTGGCAGCCGCCCTACGACGCCACCGTTGTCGAGCGCCTCGCCGCTGCGGGCGCTGTGGCCGTCGGCAAGACCAACCTCGATGAGTTCGCCATGGGCTCGTCGACGGAGAACTCCGCGTTTGGCCCGACCCGCAACCCACTCGATGTTGACCGCGTGCCCGGCGGCTCCAGCGGCGGTTCGGCCGCTGCGGTCGCAGCCGGCCTCGCTGCGATCTCGCTCGGCTCCGACACGGGTGGCTCGATCCGCCAGCCCGCTGCGTTCTGCGGTGTCGTCGGAATGAAGCCGACCTACGGCGCAGTTTCCCGCTATGGCCTAATCGCGTTCGGTTCTTCGCTCGATCAGATTGGCCCGTTCTCGACCTCGGTCGCCGACTCGGCGGCTGTCTTGGAAGTGATCGGCGGCCACGACCCGCTCGACTCGACGTCGATCGACGCCCCCACGTTTGATTTGCAGGCGGTACTTGATCGCGGGGTCGAGGGTTTGCGCATTGGCATCTTGCGCGAGCTCAGTGGCGGGCCCGACAGCGTCGAAGGCATCACCTCTGACGTGCAGGATCGCGCCGCCGCAGCTGCCGCAGCCCTCGAGGCGGCGGGTGCAAGCGTGCAGGAGGTGTCGGTCCCCTCAGCCACGCTTGGGCTCTCCGCGTACTACCTGGTCGCTCCCGCC
The DNA here is from genome assembly GCA_029247365.1 of Acidimicrobiales bacterium. Lineage (GTDB taxonomy): Bacteria > Actinomycetota > Acidimicrobiia > Acidimicrobiales > Aldehydirespiratoraceae > UBA11606. Next base: position 135,733 of record JAQWLJ010000014.1, read on the forward strand.
GAAGCGTCGTCGAACCTCAGCCGGTTCGATGGTGTTCGGTTCGGCCTCAGGATCGACGCGCCGACCACTGGCGAGATGATGACCGCAACTCGCACGGCCGGTTTCGGTACTGAGGTCAAACGGCGGATCATGCTCGGCACGTACGCGCTGTCGGCTGGCTACTACGACGCCTTCTATGGCAAGGCGCTCAAGGTCCGCACGCTGATGCTGGCGGAGTTCGCGACCGCGTACGAACAGGTCGATCTCTTGCTCACGCCCACGGCACCCACCACAGCGTTCCCGCTCGGCGAACGAACGGCCGACCCGATGACGATGTACGTCAATGACGTGTGCACCATCCCGTCGAATCTCACTGGCCACCCCGGTATCTCGGTGCCGTTCGGAGTCGGTGACGACGGCATGCCCGTGGGTGTTCAGCTGCTCGGTCCCGCACTGAGCGAGCCGACCATCTATCAGGCTGCCGCCGTGCTCGAGGAGGTTGCTCCGTGACCGGTCTGCACGAACCGACGCTGCCGGCCGAGTGGGAACTCGTTGTCGGCCTGGAGGTCCACGTGGAGCTCGCCACGCAGACGAAGCTGTTCTGCGGGTGCGCTAACGAGTTCTCGACCGAACCCAACACGAACGTGTGCCCCACCTGCCTCGGTCTGCCGGGGTCGCTACCGGTGATGAACGAGACGGTGGTCGACTTTGCGATGCGACTGGGTCGCGCCCTTGGTTGTTCAATCCACCCGTCGGTCATGGCGAGGAAGAACTACTTCTACCCCGACATGGCGAAGGACTTCCAGACCACTCAGTACGACCAGCCGACCAATCGCGATGGTGAGCTCGCTCTCGCGGACGGGACCGTTGTCGGTATCGAGCGGGCCCATATCGAAGAGGATGCGGGCAAAACCACCCACGTGGGTGGAGGTGGGCGGATCAACGACGCGACCTATTCGCTCGTCGACTACAACCGCGCCGGCGTGCCGTTGGTCGAGATCGTGAGCCACCCCGACATCCGAACCGTCGAGCACGCCAAGGCGTACGTCTCGGAGCTCCGCGACATCCTTCTGGCGATTGCGGTCAGCGATGCCAAGATGGAGGAGGGCTCGATGCGGGTCGATGCGAACGTGTCGGTCCGCCCGGTCGGATCTAGCGAGCTCCGCACCCGTTGTGAGCTGAAGAACATCAACTCCATCCGATCGCTCGGTCGCGCAATCGAGTACGAAGCCTGTCGCCATGTCGACCTGTACGAGTCGGATGAGGCCCCCCGTCAGGAGACCCGTCACTGGGATGAGGACGGTGGCCGCTCCACCGCCGGTCGCTCCAAGGAAGACGCCGACGATTACCGCTACTTCCAGGAACCCGACCTCGTTCCACTTACGCCGACGCCCGAGCAGGTCGCGGCGATCGATGGCGCCATGCCGGTGCTTCCCGCCGCCCGCCGGGCCCGCCTCGGAGAGCTGTCCGCCGTCGCTGACGACGTGGTCGCCACAGTGGTCGAGCGCTGCCAAGATGCGCTGGCGCTCGGTGCGATCGAAGCCGGAGCCGATGCCGACAAGGTCCTGACCCGTATCCAGAATGACCTCGCGGTGGACGACTGGTCCGCAGTCACCGGTCAAACGCTGGCAACGCTGGTCCAAATGGAGTCTGGTGGTGAGCTCTCGGCAACGCAGGCCAAGCAGGTCCTTGCTGACATGGCAGCGGGGAATCATGGCGGCGACCCGAAGTCAATCGCCGAGGCCCGTGGCTTCGAAGCGATGGAATCCGATGCACTCGAAACACTCATTGATCAGCTCATCAACGACAACCCCGATGAATGGTTCCGTTTCACCAGCGACGATGAGGGCGACCGGAAGAAGATGCAGGGCTTCTTCACTGGCCAAATTATGAAGGCCACCAAGGGTCAGGCTGACGGCCGTGCCGTCGCCGAACTCCTCAGCCGCAAGTCAGCCGGCTGAGGTCTTGGGCTGCGACGCTCGCCTGGCGGGGGTCAGCCTCGGGTGGCGCCGGTGATCGCCCACGCATCGCTCTGGTAGCGCCAGAGGAGCGTGGCCGCTCGTACGACCATCCAGGCGCCGATGGCCCCCCAGAGCCAGCCGATGCCGAGGTCGAACCACAGCACGCTGAACGACCAGGGCACCAAGACTGCCGTGGCGGTGACCATTGCGATGGCGAGAAAGCGCAGATCGCCGGCGCCGATGAGGATGCCGTCGAGCGCGAAGACGATGCCGTTCACCGGCTGCCACACAGCGACGTGGATGAACAAGAAGGCTGCGAGCGAGACAACTTCAGGGTCGGCGGAGAAGACGTCGGGCAGCACGGGGATCAACGCGAACACGAGTGCGGCCATAGCGAACCCGCCCCACCATCCCCACTGGATCATGCGGTCACCGAGGCGTCGGGCCTCTTGTGCGTCGCCGGCGCCGAGGGCATGGCCGATCATCGCTTGGGCCGCGATGGCGACGGCGTCGAGTGACAGCGCGAGGATGCTCCAGATCTGGAAGGCAATCTCGTGGGCGGCGAGGTCGTCGGTGCCGATGCGGGCGGCGACGGCGACCGTGACGGTGATGCCTCCTCGAAGCGCTGCGGTCCGCATCAGGAGGTCGAGTCCGGCTCCGGCGAGCTTGCCGATGACCTTCCAGTCCGGGGTAAGTCCAACGTCGTGTTCGGTAACCGCCCGGGCAATCCACCAGCAGTACGCGCCGGCGCCGACCCACTGGGCGATCACCGTTGACAGTGCAGAGGCCCCGATTCCGTAGTCAAGGCCGTAGATCAGCACGAGCTCGAGTACCAGATTGAGGATGGCCGTGCCGACGGCGACGTACAGCGGCCGTTTCGTGTCCTGGAGGCCTCGCAGGTAACCGACGCCGGCCAGCACCATCAACATCGGTGGGATGCCAAGGAGCGAGATCCGGAGGTAGATCTCTGCGTTGACGGCAGTCTCGCCATCACCACCCATAACGGAGATGAGCGGGTTGCGGAAGAGATAGGTGATGCTGGCGATGACGAGGCCGACCCCGAACGCGAGCCACAGGCTCTGCACCGCCTGATGGGCGGCCTGCCGGTGTTCGCCGGCGCCTAAGAGGCGCGATACCGCAGAGGTGGTGCCGTAGGCGAGGAAGATGAAGACGGCGAAGGCGATCAGCAGGAGTGAGGAGGCGAGCGCAAGGCCGGCGAGTTGGGGGGTACCGAGGTGCCCGACGACAGCAGTGTCGGCAAGGATGTACAGCGGTTCGGCGACGAGCGCGCCAAGGGCCGGGAAGGCGAGTGCGAGGATCCTTCGGTCGGTTTCCGTCCAGCGAGGCCGTCCGGGCAGCAAAAGTCGCAACATCAGCGGCACGCTAACGGCGGACTCGCGGCTCACTCGCACCGGTGGCGGCCTGACGGGGACAGATCGCGGGCTCGTGCGGCGTTTGTGTTCCCACTCGGGACCTGACCGATGGGACTACTCCCACGCTCCGGTGCCCTGGTAGTGGGCCCTCGCCTGGGGTGTCATCCACTCGGCGAGGCCGGCGCGTACCGCCGACGACGAGACGTCGAGCAGATCGGCACCCACCGGCAAGCGATGTTCGTCGGGCACGGAGAAGCCGGTCCGGGGCGCCAGCGCTAAGCGGGGGAGCGAGGCGATCGCTGCATCCCGCTCGGCCGCGTCGCGATACCACGACACGTCGTTGATTTGATGCCACTTGTCTGCACCCATGACGACGACGTGGTAGCCGTCGGCGATGTCGGCGATCAGTTGGTGTTCGGTGACGACCAGTCCCAGCCCGTCAACTGCTGCTACCGATGCTTCGATCACGCCAAGACGCTCGTCGAGGGTCGGCTGCACGACATCGGCTTTCCCGAGGGCCGATAGCGAAACGGCGAGGTCGACCCGATCCAGCCCATGGGTCGAGCGAGCCGCTTGGGCGATCTCGATATGCGCGATCGTCGGCGGGTTGAACGATCCCGGGTACACCCCGATTCGCTGGGGATGCGAAGCTCTCACCGAATCACGTTGCCATGAAGCCTTGATCCGGTCATACTCGTGTTCGTGGACGTCGCTGCTAGTGCCCGACTCGTAGGAGTAATCAGCTAGCACACGTTTGCGCCTTAAACGCCCCGATCGTGTGCCTCGACCTCCCAGCCGGGAGGTCGTTTGTGTTTTCGGCCGGTAGTTTTCATCCGTTGCATCTGCGTCCCAGATCCTGGAATTCACGTCTCATGAGCACCAATCCCACCAACGGCGGCGAAGCCCTCGTCAGGGCCCTCGAGTGCGAGGGTGTCGAGGTAATGTTTGGCCTTCCCGGCGGCGCAATTCTGCCGGTTTACGACCCGATCATCGATTCTTCGATCCGCCACGTGCTGGTTCGTCACGAGCAGGGGGCCGGCCACATGGCGGAAGGCTATGCCCACGCCACCGGCAAGCCTGGCGTCTGTATGGTCACGTCTGGCCCGGCGGCCACCAACGTTGTTACGCCCCTTGCTGATGCGATGCTCGACTCGGTCCCGATGGTGTGCATAACGGGTCAGGTTCCCCTCGCCGCAATCGGTACCGACGCGTTTCAGGAGTGCGACACCACCGGCATCACGATGGCAGTGACGAAGCACAACTTCCTGGTGACCGATCCCCAGGACATCCCGCGCATCATCCACGAGGCGTTCCACATCGCCACGACGGGTCGTCCGGGACCGGTGCTGGTCGATATTCCGAAAGACATCGTCGATCCGGTTAACCCGCGTTCGGCAATGACCTGGTACGAACCTGACTCGGTGCCGATGGAGCTTCCCGGCTACCACCCGCAGACCGATGGCGACCCGGCCCTCATTCAGGAGGCTGCCGAACTCATCGCCCATGCTGAGCGCCCCGTGCTCTACGTGGGCGGCGGTATTCTCAAGGCCCGCGCCGCCGAACCTCTTCTCGAACTAGCAGAGCTGCTGGCTATCCCGGTCGTCACCACGCTGATGGCTCGGGGCGCGTTCCCCGACAGCCACGAGCTGTGCCTCGGCATGCCGGGAATGCACGGTAACTACACGGCCGTCACCGCTATGCAGCGGGCTGATCTTCTCGTCTCGCTGGGCGCTCGTTTCGATGACCGCGTCACCGGACGGCTTGATGGCTTCGCCCCCGACGCCAAGATCATCCACGTCGACATCGACCCGGCCGAACTCGGCAAGGTGCGGCAGTACAACGTCGGTATCCAGGGCGACTGCAAGGTTGTCATCGAGGGCCTTGTCGACATCACCAAGAAGCTCGGCCCGGGCGCTCAAGCCGATCGCAGCGCATGGCGCTCTACCGTCTCGGGTTGGCAGGAGAAGTTTCCGCTCACCTATGAGCAGTCGTTGCCCGGCGACAAGTTGAAGCCGCAGTTCGTGATGGAACAGCTGCGCGACGGCAACCCTGATGACACGATCCTCTGCTCGGGCGTTGGCCAGCATCAGATGCACGCAAGCCAGTTCTGGCGTTTCGACCACCCGTATACGTGGATCAACTCCGGTGGTCTCGGCACGATGGGCTTCTCGATTCCGGCGGCTATCGGCGCGAAGGCCGGCATGCCCGATCGCCGGGTCTGGGCGGTCGATGGCGATGGCAATTTCCAGATGACGGCTCAGGAGCTCGTCACGGCCACGGTCGAGGACATCCCGATCAAGGTGGCGTTGTTCAACAACAGCTACCTGGGCATGGTTCGCCAGTGGCAGGAGATGTTCTACGACGAGCGGTTCTCCGAGGTACACCTCTCCGATCACGTGCCCGACTACGTCAAGTGGGCCGAGTCGATGGGTGCGGTTGGTATTCGCGTCGAGTCGCCTGAGGAGGTCGCTCCCGCGATTGCAAAGGCGAACGAGATCAACGACCGCTCCGTCGTGATCGAGTTCGTCACCGATGCCCGCGAGAACGTCTTCCCAATGGTTCCCGCTGGTGCGACCAACTCCGATGTCGTGGTCGACCCGAGCCAGCAGCACCTCCTCGACGGCACCGGGGGCGACTCGTGAACGTCTCACCTGCCAGCCCGCGCTGGCACACGCTCGTCGCGACGGTTGAGAACAAGCCTGGCGTGCTTGCCCGCGTTGCCGGCCTGTTCTCTCGTCGCGGCTTCAACATCCACTCGCTTGCCGTCGCGCCGACGAACGACGAACGGTTCAGCCGCATTACGTTCACCGTCGACATCGAGGGCACGCCGCTCGATCAGGTCGTGAAGCAACTCGACAAGCTCATCAACGTGGTCGACATCACTGAGCTCAACCCGGCCCACTCGGTCGAGCGTGAACTGATGCTGATAACCGTCGAGACCGGCGAGTCTCGCAAGGAGCTCATGGAGATCGTCGACGACTACCGCGCGTACGTGCTCTCTGACGGCGACGACTCGATGATGATGTCGTGGTCGGCCCGTCCGGCTCGGCTCGACGAGCTGGAAGAACGACTGCGGCCCTTTGGGATCGTGGAACTCCAGCGCACCGGGCGAGTGGCGCTTCCGTCGTTGGACGACTGAGACTGCGTACGGCATACGTCCCTGCGGGGGGAAGGCTATTCAGTCAGCGTGAGGTGGTTGTCAATGCCGGGAACGCGGTCTTGTTCGCGGTGGTTGACGTAGAGCACCGTCGTCTCGCTGTGCAGGCAGATGCGCTCGACGAGCGCAAGCACAAGCTGGCGGTTCATGTCATCGAGGCCGAGGCAGGGTTCGTCGAGGATCAGCAGCGGTGGGTGTTTCACCATCGCCCGGGCGATCAGTACAAGGCGCTGGTCGCCGAACGACAAGGTGTTGAACGGTTCATCGGCCCGCGCCGACATCCCCAGTAGTGCGAGCCACTCGTCGGCGATGGCCTTCTGTGTGTCGGTGCTTTTGGTGTAGAGCCCGATGCTGTCATAGAAGCCGGAGATGATGACGTTCCGCAGCCCCGTCCCAACCCGGTATTCCCATTGGAGTGCGGTGGAGACGTAACCGATGAACTGCTTGATCTGCCAGATGCTCTCGCCGGTGCCTCGCTGAAACCCGAACGCCATGATGTCGTTGACGTAGCACTGTGGATGATCGCCGGTGATCAGCGACAGCAGACAGGTCTTGCCACTGCCGTTCGGCCCGCTTAGTTGCCAACTCTGGTTCACTTCGATCGTCCAGTCGAGGTCCTCCAAGACCGTATTGTCGGAGTAGCGAACGGTGGCTCCCCTCAGCCGGACGAGAGGGGCGTCGGGATCGAGCGCAGGGAGTCGGGCAGTCGGATCGGCTGCAGGGATCTCGAGCCCACTCGTCTTCAGATGCAGGAGCTGGTATAGCTCAGCGAAGGCGCGCTCGTTGTCACGGTCTACGCGGTGGAGAAGGCGACCGTTGTCCACGTAGGCGATGTGGGTGATGAAGTCGGGGCACTCGTCGAACCGGTTGAGCACGATGACCATGGGCAACACCTCGGCGAGAGCGCTGAGGTGATCCTGGAGCCATGCCATCGAGTTGTGGTCGAGGCCGTCGAATGGCTCGTCCAGGACGAGCACGTCGGGCTGACTGCTCAGTGCGCGGATGAGCATGACCTTGCGCGTCTCGCCAGTCGAGAGCTTGCGGAACGCCCTGCCCATCAGCGGCCGCAGACCCAGGGTGTCGATCAGGGTCTGGGCCAGGTCGGGATCGCAACAGTCGGCGTCGATGATCGCGGCTACCGAGGTGCCCTCTGAGATCACGTCCACGATGTCGGCGTCGTCCTTGCGGCGCTCGGCCTCGATGAGTTCCGCCTGGCGTTCGTAGGACACGAGCGCGACACGGTCGGGCACACCCGACAGCGTTCCCGCCAGATACGTGCCCTCGCTGGCGAGGACGGCCGCAAGGGCCGACTTGCCTGAGCCGTTGGCGCCTGCGATTAACCAGTGTTCGCCGGGCTGGATTGTCCAGTTGATGTCGTGCAGCTGAAAGCGCTCGTCGAAGTCGACCGAGAGCGCATCCAGACAAATCATGGGAGGACGATCAGACGATGCGCTTCATGTCGGCCATGTGGCCGCGCAGAACGCCACCGATCGCTTCGACTGGATGACTGCGGATGGCGTCATTGACGTCGATCAGGCGAGCGTTGTCGACCGCGTTGTCGGCGACATCGAGCCCCTTGCCGATCACGTCGCTCCTCATGCCCTTCATGAAGTCGCCCAACAGCGGCACGCAGGCGTGGTTGTACAGGTAGCACCCGTACTCGGCGGTGTCGGAGATCGTTGCGTTCATCTCGTAGAGCTTCTTGCGGGCCACCGTGTTGGCGATCAGCGGCGTCTCGTGCAGCGACTCGTAGTAGGCCGACTCGGCGATGATGCCTGCCGATGTCATCGTCTCGAAGGCGAGCTCGACGCCTGCCTTCACCATGGCGACCATGAGGATGCCGTTGTCGAAGTACTCCTGCTCGGAGATCTCTGTGTCGCTGGCCGGGGTCTTCTCGAATGCGGTCTCGGCCGTGTCGGCTCGCCAGCCCAGTAGCTCGGCATCGTCGTTCGCCCAGTCGGCCATCATCGTCTTGGAGAAGGTGCCGGTCATGATGTCGTCCTGGTGCTTCCAGTAGAGCGGACGCATAATGTCCTTCATCTCTTCGGCCAGCTCGAAGGCGCGGATCTTCGCCGGGTTGGACAGGCGGTCCATCATGTTGGTGACGCCGCCGTACTTGAGGGCTTCGGTGATCGTCTCCCAGCCGTACTGGATGAGCTTGGAGGCGTAGCCGGGGTCGATGCCCTCTCCCATCATCTTGTCGAAGCACAGCAGCGAGCCGGTCTGCAACATGCCGCACAGGATGGTTTGCTCGCCCATGAGGTCGGACTTGACCTCGGCGATGAACGACGACATCAGCACGCCCGCTTTGTGGCCACCCGTGCCGACCGCGTAGGCCTTGGCCAAGGCGAGGCCCTGGCCGTTGGGATCGTTGGCCTCGTGAACGGCGATCAGGGTGGGGACACCGAAGCCGCGTACGTACTCAGCGCGCACCTCAGAGCCTGGGCACTTGGGGGCGACCATGATGACGGTGATGTCGTCACGCACCTGCATACCCTCCTCGACGATGTTGAATCCGTGCGAGTAGGAGAGGCACGAGCCGTGCTTCATCATCGGCATGATCGTGTTGACGACGTTGGTGTGCTGCTTGTCGGGGGTGAGGTTCAAGACCACATCGGCGGTGGGCAGCAACTCTTCGTAGGTGCCGACCGTGAAGCCGTTCTCGATGGCGTTCTTCCAGGATTGGCGCTGCTGAGCGATGGCTTGCTCACGGAGCGCGTAGGACACGTCGAGGCCGCTGTCGCGGAGGTTGAGACCTTGGTTCAGACCCTGCGCGCCGCAACCGATGATGACCATCTTCTTGCCGCGGAGGGCATCGACACCTTCGTCGAACTCATCGAGGTGCATGAAACGGCACTTGCCGAGCTCGGCGAGCTGCTCTCGCAGCGGCAGGGTGTTGAAGTAGTTGGCCATGAGGTAGACGCTCCAAGTGCGATCGATCAGACCGACACTACCGAACGACTAGCGTTTCGTAAATTGATATATCTGCAACGTAGTGTCCTGATTTCTGCAACAATGTGACCATGGACGTCACCAGACTCCGGCAGTTCATCGTGCTCAGCGAGACCCTGCACTTCGGGCGGGCCGGCAGCCGGGCGAACGTCAGCACATCGGCGCTGTCGCGCCACATCCGGCAGCTGGAAGCCGAGCTCAACGTGTCGTTGTTCGATCGCGATAACCGCACCGTCGAGCTCACGGCGGCGGGACACACGTTCCAGCGCTACGCCCGTGATGCGGTGCAACAGTGGGAACAGATCTGCTACGAGCTCACCGACCCGGCCGACCAACTGCACGGGGAGATCAGCCTCTATTGCTCGGTCACGGCCAGTCACAGCATCCTGTTCGACCTGTTGAATCGCTTTCGACCGACCCACCCTGGCGTGGAGATCAGGCTTCAAACCGGTGACCCCGAGCACGCCATCGCCCGCATCCAGGCACTGGAGGAGGACCTGGCGATCGCCGCTCGGCCAGACAACCTGCCCTCTGGCGTGCGATTTAAGCCGATCCGGGTGTCGCCACTCGTGTTCATCGCTCCGGTGGAAGCGACCGAGCCGAGCCTCGCGGCGTTACCGCCGAGTGGCCCCGCTGCGTGGGGAGAGATCCCGATGATCCTCGCAACCGGTGGGATCGCTCGTCGACGGGTGGACGCGTGGTTTCGCGGTCTCGACGTCACCCCCAAGATCTACGCCCAGGTGGCCGGCAATGAGGCGATCGTGAGCATGGTCAGCCTGGGGCTCGGCGTCGGCGTCGTCCCCAAGATCGTGCTCGACAACAGCCCCCATGCAGAGCGCGTGCGAGTCCTCGACGTCGACCCTGTTTTGGAACCATACGACCTCGGTCTGTTCACCCTCAAACGCCATCTGAGGAACCCGCTCATCAGCGCGTTCTGGTCGCTTCTCCCCGAGCCGGGGTAGCGAACGGCGGCTCGTTCGGACGAGCGCTAGAAGCGGTAGTTGTCGTAGCTGGTATCGCCGGACCAGCCGTACACCGTGAACACCGGCTGGTCGCTCGTGCGGATCGCATGGTGGGCTTGCGACGGCGTGCGGGAATGGTCGCCGGACCGGAGTGTCCTCGTTGCTTCGCCGACGGTCCAGTCGCCCGACCCGGCCAACACGACGTACAGCTCCTCGGCATCGTGCCAGTGGTCCGGGTAGTTGCACTCAGTGTCGAGGAGAAAGATTCCGAAACGCTCGTTGGTCGCAGGCGGGATCGCACCGTCGGGGCCGATGACCTCCACCGTCGCGGCTCGGTGGGCCCACCCGGGGGGAACGACGGCTGGGTCGGGGCGGCGCCACGGCATCTCGGGTGCGGCGGCGAGGAGCGCATCGATCGATGGTTGCGTGGCCGCGCTGGCCATACCGGCGGCGCGCTCGAGGTCGGGGAACGGACATGGTGTCGGGTCACCTGCCGGGGTGATGTCGGCGGCGCGATCGAGGAGCCCGACGAACTCTCGGGCCATCGGCTCGTCGATCGTGGCGAGCACGGTCCGCACCTCATGGAGAAAGCACGAGATCATGGCGCAAAGCTAGCTTCGGACCATGAGCTTCGGCGACGATTACGACCACCTCTCGATCACGACGGAAGGGCGCGCCGTCTGGGTGACGATCGACAACCCGCCGATCAACCTCATCACTCGCGAGCTCCTGGTCGATCTGTTGCGGTTCTCCGAACGAGCTGCCGCGGACCCGAACTCGACCGTGGTGGTCATTCAGAGCGCGAATCCCGACTTCTTCATCGCTCACTTCGATGTCACGCTCTTGCAGCGCGAACCGGGTGAGGCGCCGCCTCGGCCGACAAAACTCAACGCGTTCGATGAGATGATCGAACGCTTCCGAACCATGCCGAAGGCGACCATCTGCAAGATCGCGGGGCGCGTTGGAGGCGGTGGCAGCGAGCTGGCGATGGGTTGCGATATGCGGTTTGCGGCGCTGGGTTGCGCAGTCATGAACCAGATGGAGGTTCCGATCGGGATCATTCCCGGTGGGGGTGGGACCCAGCGCCTACCCGGCCTGGTCGGCCACAACCGGGCTGCGGAGTTGATCCTCGGCGGGCTCGACCTGGACGCGGTAACCGGTGAGGCTTGGGGCTACTTCAACCGAGCCCTGCCGCCCGAAGACCTCGATGCCTATGTTGATGGCCTTGCCCGCAGGGTCGCGAGTTTCGACCCTGATGCCGTTCGGGGAGCGAAGCACAGCCTGCTTCGAGCGCACGTCGACCCTACTGATGGTCTGATTGACGAGACCCACATCTTCAACACGTTGCAGGCGTCGGACTCGGCTCAGCAACTCCTGCAGCGCTTCCTGGAACTCGGTGGCCAAACGCCCGCCAGTGAGCTTCGAATGGAGGACCTAGCCGCCGAGATAGCTGAGAGCTGATGGTCTAGGGAAAAAGTCTGTCTAGCAGCCACTCCGCCTCGATAAGGGCGAGCGCGATGATCGGTCCTGCCATAGCGACAAGAACGAGGCTGACGCCCCAGCGAATGAGCGGGGATCGATCGGCGAACCGACGGTCCCGCTCGTCGATATCGACATGGCTGGCCGACAGCAGCGCGGATGCGTCGTCAATGATTTCATCTCGCACGACGACCTTGTAGCCGCCGGCGGAAAGGCTGGCATTGCCGGTCTCCGGGTTCGTGTCGCTCACGATGACAGCTTCGATCCCGGCCGAATCGAGCACGGCGACGGCGAGGTCCGCATCGAACCTCCGGTTGTACTCGCCGACCACGCTCATCCCTGGGACCAGACTCACGGAGAGAAGTCTGCCGTCAGTAGGGTGCCTACCGCATGACGAATGCGATTGATGTGAGCGGCCTCACGAAGGCGTATGGCGATCTCCGCGCGGTGAACGGTGTGTCGTTCTCGGTCCCTGAGGGGCAGGTGTTCGCCATCCTCGGACCGAATGGTGCGGGTAAATCGACCACCGTTGAGATACTCGAAGGGCATCGCGAACGAGACAGTGGCGAGGTCAGTGTGCTCGGCCTCGACCCGGCGACGGGTGGTCGCGCCTTCCGCGATCGGATTGGGATTGTGCTCCAAGAGGCTGGTGTTGACAAGGAGTTGACCGTTCGAGAGACGCTCGATCTCTACAGCACTGCTTACACACACCGCCGATCAATTGCCGAGGTCATCGAGTTGGTTGAGCTCGACGAGAAGCTCGACACCCGCATCTCGCGCCTATCGGGTGGTCAGCAGCGCCGAGTTGACCTGGCGCTCGGGTTGATCGGCACGCCCGAGTTGATCTTCCTCGACGAACCGACCACGGGCTTCGATCCGGCGGCTCGTCGACGGAGCTGGGAACTCATTCAAGGTCTCGCCGCTGGTGGCACAACGGTGGTACTGACCACGCATTACCTCGAAGAGGCTGAACACCTCGCCGACAACATCATCGTGATGGCCGGGGGGAAGGTTGTGGCCGAGGGGACGCCTGAGTCCCTGCGACAGAATGCGTCGACCGAGTCGGTCATCCGTTTCGGGCTTCCACAGGTCGACGCTCGTGTCGAGGAACTGTTCGAGCCGCTTCACGGCAAGGCCCAGGGGCGCGATCGTCGCATCGAGATCACAACCACCAAGCCAACGGCCGACCTTGCCCACATCACCGGGTGGGCGGTCGCTCGAGGGATCGAACTCGACGGGCTCATCGTCGAGAGCCTCACTCTAGAAGACGTGTACCTCCGGCTGGTGGGGGAGGACGCATGAGCCGTGACCTTGGAATCCTGTGGCGGTCGATCCGTGCTGAGAGCCGAATTTTCTGGCGTTCGCCCGTGGGGGCCTTCTTCACGCTCGGCCTGCCACTCATCATGCTTGTCTTGTTCGTTGCGCTCTTCGGGAACGACTCGATCGGCCACCCGGAATACGGCGACATCACGACCGCGCAGTTCTACGCACCCGGCCTCGGAGTCTTCGCCGCCGCGTCGGCCACCTATACGAACATCGCAATCAACCTCTCGATGCGACGAGATGACGGGATCCTGAAACGGGTTCGCGGGACACCGATCCCACCGTGGGTCTTCCTCGGTGGCGTCATTTTGTCGGCAGTGTGGGTTGCACTGGTCGCCACCATCGTGATGCTCGGGCTCGGGGTTGCGGCGTACGGCGTCGAGCTCGAGCTCGACAAGGTTCCAGCAATGATCGTTTCATTCGTGGTGGGCACGATCTGCTTCGCGACGCTCGGCGTTGCGCTCACAGGTGTCGCAAAGACGGCTGCAGCCGCGCCGGCGATCGCAAACGCAACCATCTTGCCGATGGGCTTCATCTCCGATGTGTTCATCCCGCTGGACGATCCGCCATCGTGGCTGACGTGGGCGGGCAACGTGTTGCCGCTCAAGCCCTTCGCCGTGTCGTTCACCGACGCGATGTCGCCGTTCACGGCAACTCCGGGCTTCCAGTGGGGCCGTATCGCAATTCTTCTGGCGTGGACCGCTGTGGGCGGGTTTGTCGCATGGAAGACCTTCCGCTGGGAACCCGTACCTGGCGCCCCGAAAGGCCGGCGTCGCAGAAACCGCAGCGCAGTGGTGTGAGAAATCGACACCGTCGCACCACAGACGCCGGCAGCTCGAGCATCTGTAGGGCATAGGCGCGCCACAGCCGGTCTGCTGCCGGCAACATCTCGGAGGGCCGGGACTGGGCCAGGTTCCTGGGAGGTTCTCTCTCAGATTCCCGGTCCACCAATGTCGGTCATGCGTGACCTGGGGGTTCGGTCGGGCTGGAGTCCCGGGCTAGGTTGCGGGCGTGTCGTTCGTGACTCTCATGACCCCCGCACGTTTCGGTTCGCTCGAGCTCAAGAATCGCGTGGTGATGGCTCCGATGACCCGGTCTCGAGCCGGTGCCGACGGGGAGATCACCGACATCATGGTCGAGTACTACCGCCAGAGGGCGGGCGCCGGGATGATCATTACCGAGGGTGTGTACCCGTCCGAAAACGGCAAGGGCTATTGCCGAACACCGGGGCTGGTGCACCCCGAGCAGGTTGCTGGTTGGCGACGGGTCACCGACGCCGTGCACGGCGAGGGTGGAACAATCGTCATGCAGATGATGCACGTCGGCCGGGTCGCCGTGCCCGACAACAAACGCCCCAATGCCGAAACCGTCGCTCCGTCGGCCATTGCTGCGAAGTGGAAGATGTTCACCGATACCGGCGGCGGCACCAGGCAGCCATGCGTTGTGCCCCGAGCGCTCGATGGCGAAGAGATCTCAGGCGTGATCGACGAGTACCGGCGATGCACCGAGCTCGCGTATGAAGCAGGTTTCGACGGTGTGGAGATTCATGGCACCAGCGGCTACCTGCCCGCGCAGTTCTTGTCGACCGGCACCAACCAGCGCAACGACGAGTGGGGTGGTTCGCTCGCCGGTCGTCTTCGGTTCTTTGTCGAGGTCGCTGACGCGATGGCAGGGATCGACGGTCCGGGCCGGGTCGGGTTCCGGGTGGTTCCGGGGAATCCCTTCAACGACCTGCACGACGACGACCCCGAGGAGACATTCCGAGCACTGTTGGCCGCGCTCAATCCGCTCGGGCTCGCTTACTGCCACACGATTCGTCTTCCCCAGGGGCCGGTCGACAATGAACTGTTGTGCCGACAGTCGTGGGACGGCCCCTTGATCATCAATGACTCATATACGCCACAGGAGGCGAACGACGCACTGGAACTCGGTCGCGGTGATGCCGCGTCGTTTGGTCGGCTCTACATCACCAATCCCGATCTCGCCGAGCGGGTCGAGGCGCGAGCCGAACTGGCTCCGACTGATGCCGACCATGTCTACGATCCCGGGCCTGAGGGCTACATCGACTTCCCAACGCACTCGGACTGATGGAGAAGCCGAGGGCCGAGGTTGAGATCACCGAGGACCTCCTGCGAGCACTTCTCCAGGACCAGGCTCCCGAGTTTGTCGACGCGTCCGTCGAGCTCGTCGCGGCCGGGTGGGATAACGAGATCTATCGGCTCGGTGACGACCACGCGATCCGCATTCCGCGGCGGTCGGCTGCCGCCCCACTCATTGACAACGAGCAGCGGTGGCTGCCTGTCCTTGCGCCGGTCCTGCCGCTGCCGATCCCCGCGCCACTCGTCGCCGGCAAGCCTGGTCACGGGTTCCCATGGGGCTGGAGCATCGTCCCGTGGTATCCCGGTAGACCGATTGGCGAGTCGTTGGGAACGGTCGCAATGGCCGAACAGTTGGCTCAGTTCCTTCTCGCCTTGCATCATCCAGCGCCGTTGGACGCGCCCCCGAATCCGTTCCGCGGTGGTTTGCTGATCGAGCGTGATGACCGGGTGCAGCGTGACCTGAACGAGCACCTGCCCGGCCTCGTCCCCGATGAGACACTCGTTGCGGTCCGCGATCGTTGGGAACAGTTGCTCGATGCGCCCACCTTCACTGAGTCTCCCGTTTGGATCCACGGCGACCTCCACCCCAATAACGCTCTTGCAGCAGATGGCGCCCTCACCGCAGTCATCGATTTTGGTGACATCACCGCAGGTGATCCGGCAACTGACTACGTGATGGGTTGGATGGCATTCGACCCGCCGGCTCGCGCTGTCTTTCGCGACACGCTGCAGGCCGACGACGCTTCGTGGCGCCGGGGTCAGGCGTGGGCCCTGATTCTGTCGCTCGTCTTCGCCGCCCAGGGCGACGACGACCCTGGTATGCACGCCGTCGGTCAGGGCGGTATCCGCCGGGTGCTCGACAATGACACGGCCGGCTAGAGCGTTCCCTCCCCGAGCCGCACCCTGACATCGGCGGCGCGGGCTTGGACCTCATCAAGGTCGGTGAGGCGCCGTGCTGCGGCCAACTGGCGGGCCATGCGGTGGTTGCCTTGCAACGTCTCCCGGTTCCGCTCGAGAAAGTCCCAGTAGAGCGACGTGAAAGGGCATGCATCGGGGCCGACACGCTTTTTGGGGTCGAAGCGGCACGAGCGGCAGTGGTCACTCATGCGCGAGATGTACGCGCCGCCGGAGGCGTAGGGCTTGGAGGCCATGCGGCCCCCGTCGGCGAACAGGGCCATGCCGATCACGTTGGGCGTCATGACCCATGGCGCGCCGTCGACGAAGTTCGATCGCATCCAGTCGTTCATCGCTTGTGGGTTCACGCCGGCAGTGAGCGCCAGGTTGCCGAGGACCATCAGGCGCTCAATGTGGTGGGCGTAACCGCGCTGCTCGATCCCAGTGATCGTGTGGCTGAGACAGGCCATCTCGGTCGTGGCGTCGCCAGTGAACGCGGGCGGTAGTGGTTCATTGGCTCCGAGGGCATTCGAAGAGCCGTACGCCGGGCCCCAGTTCCAGTAGAGACACCACACGTACTCGCGCCAGCCGATGATCTGGCGGACGAAACCCTCAACACTGTTAATGGGAGCGAGGTCGTTATCGAATGCGTCGGTCGCTGCGGTGACAACCTCTCTCGGGTGTAAAAGGCCGAGGTTGAGCGATGTCGACAGGGTTGAGTGGGCGAGCCGCCAGTCGTCGCGAAGCATTGCATCCTCGTGGGCGCCGAAGACGGGGAGTGCTAGCCGGATGAAGTCGTCGAGTCGGCCCAGCGCTTGAGCGCGGGTCACGGGCCAGAGACCGGTGGGGGCGGCGCCGAAGAGATCAATGTCGTCGTTGGCCTCGAGATCGGCCATGACCGCAGCATCGATGTCGTCGAGTTCGAACGTCGGCAGTTCGGGCCATGACCGGCCGTCCTTCGGTGGCGGCTCGCGGTTGTCTGCGTCATGGTTCCAACGACCTGAGACCGGTTCATCGCCGTCCATCAGCACGTTGAGCCGGCGCCGTTGCCAGCGGTAGAAGTCCTCCATTCGAAGGTTCTTACGTCCACTGTTCCAGCCCTCGAAGTCATCGAGCGGCGTCAGAAAGCGCTCGTCGGCGCTCAGTTCCACACCTGCTCGTCGCAGAGCCGTCACCCCCTGATGGGAGGACGGTGCCATTGCGAGCACTCGTTCGACATCGAGCGCATCGGCGTGATCGGCGACCCCCGCGGGAATGCTGCTGGCCTGTCGCATGTCGACCTTGTAGCCGGCGGCACGGAGCTGTTCGGCGAAGTGGCGCATCGCCGACAGCAGGAGGTGTGCGCGTTGTCGGTGCCACCGATGGCGACCGAGCAGCTGTGTCGACTCGATCATGAGCACCCGACATTCGTCGGGCCCGAATCGGGCCAGCGGCCCGACCTCGGTCGAGAGTTGGTCGCCGAGGACCAGGACGGTTGGCTGGCTGTTCCTCACAGGATTCCGAGGGCGAGGATCCCGCGGGCGCTCCAGCCGACTGTGCGGATCCAGTTGGTTGACACCAGCCGTTGCGCCACCTGCTCGTTCCAGGCAACCGAAAGTGAGCGGTGGGCGGGGATCTGGAGCATGACGGTCGAGCCATGAATGATTGCGAGAAGCACGAGGCCGGCGAAGGCAACCGGTCGGCCAACACCGTCGGGGGTGAGCGCGAACAGCAGCAACGCAGTCACGCCTTCCACAGCCATGAACGGTCCGACCACCCATGATGTTCGACGAGTGTGCGCGTTCTCGTAGGGAACGAAGGCCGGCGAGTCCACGAGTTGAAACAGCGGATAGTGAACGACCTGGACGAACCAGATCAATCCGACCATCGCCAACGTGGCCCCGGCGTGGAGGGGGAGCAGCATCAGACGGGAGAGACCGATACCCAGGTGTCGAGGAACGCAGCCGACCCCTGGTCGTCGTCTCGCACGTCAGGGCTGGTCAACACGTTGACCGACCGGCCATCGCGATGGGCTTGATGTACCCAGCCGAAGGGGATCGAGACGAGGCCGGACTGGAGTCGATCGTCGACGTGTATCGGCAAGTGCAGTTCGCCTCGTTCGTTCCAGACGCGAGCGTCGGATCCGTCGTCGAGGCCGAGGTCCGCTGCGTCGCTCGGGTGGACGCCGAGTCGGGGCTCGGGAGGGGACGGGCGATGTGCAGGAAACTGGGCGTAATTGGCGTTGAGGAAGCGGACGTGCTGTTTGGCGGAGATCAACTGGAATCTGTGGTTCGGTTTGGTGGCGGTGGGAGTGTGATCGAGAGCGCGGAGTCGATACGGGTTTTGCTGGACGAGTGCTTCGCCCGGCTCATGGTTGAACCTTGCCCAGCCGTCACGCTCCAGTTGTTCATACGTGACGCTGTCGAGGAGTGGATGCGATCGGCTGAGAAGGGACCGGATGAGCGCCTCGTCGGACTCGTAGTGGCTGGCATCATCGAGTCCCATTCGTTCGGCAAGGAGGCGGAAGATCTCGTTGTTGGACTTGGCCTCCCCGAGGGGCGCGATCGCCGGCTGGTTGAGCGCGACGTTGAAGTGGCCCCAGGCTGGTGCCAGATCGAGCTGCTCGATCTGGGTGGTGACCGGCAAGACAATGTCGGCGAAGCGGGCCGTGTCGGTCACGAACTGCTCGGCGACAACGGTGAAGAGATCGTCGCGTTGGAGGCCCTCGAGGATGCGGTTCTGGTCGGGAGCGATGACTGCAGGGTTGCTGTTGTGAACGAAGAGCGCGTTGATCGGTGGATCGAGGTCGACATCGGTCAGTACCTCCCCGAGCCGGGCCATGTTGAACTTGCGGGCGGGTTGGGCAAGGTTCTCAACATCGAGGCCGAGTGCCTCCTCCCACCACACCTGGGTCGATCGGCAGAGTCCACCGCCGGGCTCTTGCCACGCGCCGGTGATGCTCGGCAGCGTGGCGATCGCCGCCATGATTTCGATGCCGTTGGTGCGGTGCTCGGGGCCGACCAGCGATCGCACAGCTGACGGGCGGTTGGTGGCAAACGTGTGAGCCAACCACTCAATGTCGGCTGCGGCGATGCCTGTCTCCGTCTCGCACCTGGAGGGGTCCCAAGGTGCTGCCGATGCGATCAGTTCCCCAGCGCCGGTGGTGTGCCCGTCGAGCCATTCGTCATCGAGTAGTCCGTCACGGTTGAGCACGTGGACGAGACCGAGCACCAGTGCGACATCGGTGCCGGGCTGTATTTGGAGGAATCGGTCGGCTCGATCTGCGGTAGGGGTTCGCACCGGGTCGATCACCACGACGACCCCTCCGGCATTGCGGGCCTCCTCAATCACCGGCCACAGGTGCCGGTTGGTGAGCAGGGTGTTCGTTCCCCACAGGACGATCGTGCGGGCGAGGTGAAGGTCCTCGGGATCGATCCCCTTCGGATCTCCAAGGATCTCATGGGCACCCAGCCAGCTGCTGACGCCACACAGGTGGCGGCGAATGTCGGAGGTGCCGAGCGCGGCGAAGAATCGCCGGGCAAGGATGCCTTTCTGGATGACACCCTGGGTGCCGTCGAAGGAGTACGGCAGGATCGCCGCCGGTCCTTTGGCTTCGATGATGACGTTCCACTGTTCTTCGATCTCATCGAGCGCGTCACCCCAGGAGACTGGTTCGAACGTGCCCGAACCCTTCGGTCCGACCCGTCGCAGCGGCGTCAGAACCCGCTGCGGGTGGTACACACGGTCGAGGAAGCGGTTGACCTTTGGGCACAGCTGCCCGGCGGTGGTCGGGTGATCCGCCGTGCCGCGGAGCTCGATTGCGATGCCGTCGTCGACGGTGACTTCCCACACGCACGTGTCGGGACAGTCGTGATGGCACGCTCCCCGAACGACGCCGTCCATCGTGCGCTTCATGAGCGATGGTTCACGACGCGGGATCCATCAATCGGAATGCTTCGCCGAGAGACACGCCGGCCCGGCGCCCGTGGGCACGGGCTTCACCCCACGTCCGACTGCGGAAGGCAGCAGCCTGCTCGCCCGACGCGTCATCGACAATGCGCATCGTGGTCTCGAACTGGCTCTTATGAGCCATAAGGGCGGCGACCTTGGCGTCGAGGTGGCGAGACTCGATCTGCTCAACGTGGTCGGGCTCCTCGCATTCGAACAGCAGAAGTGCCCTCGGCCGGTGGTGCGAAAGTCCTTCGACCATATGTTCGCGGTGGTAGTGGGGATCGCGGGCAGCGACTACCCCATCGACGGTCAACCAGCCAGCGTTGCGGTGATCGGGGTGCATCCGCCAGCGGCGCCACGGGTCGTGGCCGAGCACAACGTCGGGGGTGGTCTGGCGAATCACATGGGCGACTTCGCCCCGCCGCAGGACCGTGTTCTTGAGTTCGCCGTCGACTGCGTCGAGGAAGTGGACCTGCGCCCCTGGTGCGATTCGCTTGGCAGCGTCGGCCTGTTCGGCCCGACGTCGGGTGATCAGCGCGTCGGTGTTGGCGTCGACGTCCCATGTGCCCTTTGACCCGTCGGTACAGATGAGAAAGTGGATTGCGGCTCCCGTTTCGGCCCACTTGGCGAGTGTGCCACCGCATTCGAACTCGATGTCGTCTGGGTGCGCGCCAATTGCGAGTGCGCTTGAGGGAGTCGGGAGGTCAACTCGCATCGTGTGATCCTTTCAGCCGCGGCGCCGCACGTCCGACTCGGCAGCGGCGAGGGCGGCTAGGTCGGCCGGATCGTCGACGTCGAGGGCCAGTGAGGCATCATCGATCACGGTGAGCTCGAGTCCCCGCTCGGCGGCCTCGAGACGGTGGGCGTCGAAGGATCCGGGTCCGTAGCGAAAAGTGAACTCGGTTCTGGCGGGAAGCGAGAGCACGTTGCTGCCGTCTCGTGCGGTGTCGGGCGCGATCGCGATTCCGGCGCCCGTCACGACACGGAGGTCCTCGGCTCTCGGTAGGTCGGCGTGGGCGATGATGATGCGGCCTTCGGGTGGGAGGTTGGCTGCCAGGAGACGGACTGCGACGGTGACCGACTCGTTCAGGCCGCTTACGCCGGGAGCCACGACCTCAACATTGCGTCGACCTGCCCAACGCGTGACGTCTTCATCATCGGAAATGATGAAGACGGGGAGTTCGTGTGCTGCGTGCACGACCCGCTCGGCCATCGCCTCAGCGAGTCGGCGGCGGTCGGCGGCGGACAACACTGCGGAGAGACGCGTCTTTGCATCGCCGAACGAGCGGATCGGAATGGCGACGACAGCGGGGACGGTCACGCGGCGGAGTCTAGGGTTGCGTCATGACCATGCGAGTAGCCGTGTTGGGAGCCGGGTCGTGGGGGACGACTGTTGGGCACCTGTGCGCACACAATGCGCCCACGCTGCTCTGGTCTCGTGATGCGGCCGTGGCCGATGCCATCAACGAGCGCCACGTCAACTCGCGTTACCTCGAGGGTTACGAGCTTCACCACGACCTTCGGGCGTCATCGGACCTTGCACACGTGGTCGCGCAGGCCGACCTGCTCGTGATGGGGATCCCCTCGGCGTCGTTTCGCGACGTCTTGATCGACGCTCGGCCATACCTTCGCCCATGGGTGCCGGTGGTCTCGCTCACCAAGGGGCTCGAACTCGGGTCCGGCAAGCGGATGACCCAGTTGATTGACGAGGAGCTCCCGGGCCGTCCCACTGGCGTGCTCACCGGTCCGAACCTTGCGAAGGAGATCCTCGCCGGCGACGCCGCGGCTGCCGTCGTTGCGTTTACCAACATCAAGATCGCCGAGACGATGCAGGAGATTTTCTCCTCGCAGTTGTTCCGCGTGTACTCCAGCACCGATGTGATCGGGTGCGAGATCGGCGGCGCGCTAAAGAACGTGATCGCGCTCGCTGCGGGTATGGCCGAGGGGCTCGGCACCGGTGACAACACGCGTGCTGCGGTGATGACCCGGGGTTTGGCCGAGGTCACGCGCCTCGGCGTGGCGCTTGGCGGCCAACCCGAGACGTTTGCAGGGCTCGCTGGCATGGGTGACCTCCTTGCCACCTGCATGAGCCCGCAGAGCCGGAACCGGACCTTTGGCGAACGCATCGCTGCCGGCCTCTCGGTCGTGGAGGTGCAGGCCGAACTGAACCAGGTTGCCGAGGGTGTGAAGTCTGCGCCGATCGTGGTCGAGCTCGCCCGCCACCATGGCGTTGCCATGCCGATAGCGGAACAGATGCGGGCCTGTGTCGAGGATGGGCGATCGGCCTTGCAGGCGTACGCTGGCCTCGTGCGTAACCCGGCTGCCCGCGAGATCGATCCGGGCTGAGCGCCACCGCTCGCTTTTGCACCTTCATGGCTTTCCGTAACCTCTTTCGCCGCTCGGCGCCGACCCCCATCGACGAGTCGTTCGGTCTTCTCATCGGCGACCTCGAAGGCCCGGTCGGTCGTATCGACGACAAGGGAACGATCGCTGTGACTGACAGCAGTTGGCGTGTCGAATGGGGTGCCAAGTCCGGGGCTGATTGGCGCCTCGCGGCCACGCAGGCAGCGGTGCGACAGGACCGAGTCGACGATACCCCGGTCTTCGAGACGTGGATGCGGGTGCCCGGTGGGGACGTTGTTCAGCGAGTCGGCGTTGTCAACGACGGCGATGGTCGTGCGCTGGTCATCGAGTACGAGAATGCCTCGCCCGATGCGGTCGTCGTCGCCACT
Source organism: Acidimicrobiales bacterium (assembly GCA_029247365.1). Taxonomy (GTDB): domain Bacteria; phylum Actinomycetota; class Acidimicrobiia; order Acidimicrobiales; family Aldehydirespiratoraceae; genus UBA11606. Next base: position 158,574 of record JAQWLJ010000014.1, read on the forward strand.
GCTGGTATCGCCGCTGCGGCGATGACGACCGATCATGACGGCGCCTCTATCGACGGTGTGCCTTGGATTCGGTCGGCCCGTCTCGGTGCCGCCACCGTTGGTTCTGATATCTGGGCGGCGATCGCCGCCAATCCGACCGGCACCGACGCTGACGGCGCTGGTGGAGCCGCGATCCTCACGCCGGTGCCACACCGGCAGCGGGTAACGGTCGTGGTGGCGATCGAAGGCGAGATCCCGAACCGTGAGGTCACTCCTGAAGACATCGCGTCGGGATGGCGCGCCGTTACCGCTGATGCGCTCGAGGTTGAGGTCCCCGATGTCCAGCTCAGCTCGGCGTGGCGACGGGTGATCTGCGACCTTGTCCTCGCAGCCGGCACCGACGATCCGGTGGTCGCCGGCGAGGCGGCATGGTGGCTTGATCTCGCCGGGTTGCACCGAGAGGCCGATCGCGGCCGCGCTGCAGTCCTTCGAGCTGCTGATCGAGGCGCGCTCGACGCAGCGGGCGCAGCTGTTGGCCTGCGGGCGTTGGCGAGTCGTGATCTTCGGGCCGGCGAGACATCTGACCTGGCCGAAGTCGCGGGGCCGATGGCAGCCATCGCGGGTCCGCTGCTTGATCAAACGACCGCCCGACTCGTGGCCCGCGCAACGGAGGTACATGCGCCCGAGGTTGCATCCGATGCCTCAGCGCTCGCTGAGCGTCTGACAATCGCCGATCGCGAGCCGACATCGCCCGTGGCGGCCGGAGCAGCCCGGGTTCTTGGTCTTCTCTTCGCCGACGCTGATATAACCGGTCGGTTGTCAATGCTGCCGAAGGTCCCCGAGTCGTGGCAGGGCCAGTCGATCGACGTGCGTCGCATGGTGACCGGACTCGGCTCGTTGTCCTTCAGCGTCCGTTGGCACGGAAACCGGCCTGCGGTGCTTTGGGAGCGAACCGGCGGACCTGACGGCGCCGTCCTCGGGTGCCCCGGTTTGGATCCGTCGTGGTCGACGTCGGAGCGCAACGGGGAAGCGCTGCTCCCTGCGCCATGACCGCCCGCCAGCTTCGGGGCGCAGTCAAGCGAAAAGCGCCAGGCATCCGGATTGAACGCGGGCTGTGGGAGTCAGGCTGCGGGGTCGTCGCTGGTATCGACGAGGTCGGACGGGGCGCGTGGGCTGGGCCGCTGACCCTTGCTGCGGTCGTCGTGCCTCGCGAACGTAAGCTGTACAAGGTACGCGACTCCAAGATGCTCACCGCCGCCGAGCGGGAGGTCATGCACGGCCGAATTACCGCGTGGGCTGAGCATGTGAGCATCGCCCACGCGACCCAGGCGGAGTGCGACGCACTCGGAATGTCGGCGGCCCAGAAGCTCGCCGCTCAGCGGGCTCTTGACGGTCTCGGCGTCCCGGTTGATCACTGTCTCGTCGACGGCAACTGGGATTTCGTCGAGACGGTGCCCACCACCACGCTGGTGAAGGGCGATGCGAAGAGTCTCTCTATTGCGGCGGCGTCGATCGTTGCCAAGGTCACCCGCGACCAGATGATGACCCGCTGGCACACCGTGTACCCGAGCTACTCGTTTGCCGGGAACAAGGGCTATCCGTGCCCTCGTCACAAGGCGGCTCTCGCTGCGTACGGCCCGTCATCGATCCACCGTCGACGGTGGGCGTTCATGGACGACCTGCGATGGTCGGGCGTTGCTCGCATTGGCGACAACGCCGACGAGTCGCAGCTCGAACTGTTCTGATGCGTGATCGGCTTCCACCGCTGCCGTTGCTCACGATGGTCGGCTGGACACTCTTGTTGTGGATGTCGCGCCTGCGCAATGTGTTTGGCAACGACGAGTTGTCAGCCTGGGGGATGAGTTGGCGCGTCGGCGTCGTCGTGGTGTTTGCGGCGCTGGCGTTGCTGGCCGCGACCAGCCGTCTGGTCGGCCTCTTCGTGGGATGGACAATGGGCTACTGGGTCGTGCGGGGCGGTGGGATTCTCATCGGGGACTACAGGGCTGGGTTCAAGGCCACCCACACCGTGCTGATGGTGATGTCGATCGGGCTGGCCATGTGGGTCTGCCGCTCCCGGAACCGGTAACCTCGGCGTCGCTATGGGACAGCCGGTCACTCTCATCAAGACGTCATCGCCCCGCCCGGGCATCCTGCGCTTCGAGCTGAACCGCAGCCTCACCGGGATGGGTCATGTTCGCTATGAGCAAGGCGACGAGATCATCGCTGATGATCCCGCATCTGAGCTCGCGGGCCGCCTCTTCGAGGCCGGTGGCGTTGTCGCGGTGCACGTCTACAGCTCGGTAGTGACGGTCACGCTCGCCAGCACCGACGTTGGCGATCTCGAGACGGTCATCGGCGGCCTCTACACGTACTACCTGCCTGGTGTCGAGATTCCCTCCGACGAGGAACTCATCGCCATGGTGGACGGCTGAGGCTGCGCACTACGCCCAGCGGTCAACCCATGTGTGCATGGCGACGCCCGCGGCCACGCCAGCGTTGATGCTGCGCGTCGATCCGAACTGAGCGATCGAGCAGACGATCTCGGCGGCCTCGTGAGCCGCGTCGGACAGCCCCGGGCCTTCCTGGCCGAAGAGCAAGATGCAACGTTCTGGAAGCTCGTGGGTCTCCATCGAAACCGAGCCGGGGAGATTGTCGATCCCGATGATCGGGAGCCTGGCATCGGTAGCCCAAGTGACGAGCTCGTCGATCGTCTCGTGATGACGAACGTGCTGGTAGATGTCGGTCATCATCGCCCCGCGCCGGTTCCACTTCCGTTTACCGACGATGTGCACCTCGGCGGCGAGGAACGCGTTTGCGGTACGGACGACGGTTCCAATGTTGCGATCGTGCTCCCAGTTCTCGATCGCTACGTGGAAGCTGTGCCGACGGGTATCGAGATCCGCGACGATCGCTTCGACTGTCCAGTAGCGGTACCTGTCGACCACGTTGCGCCGGTCACCGGTGGCTAGGAGTTCAGCATCGAGCCGAGGGTCATCGGGCCAGGGCTCGGCGTGTGGGCCAACGCCGATCACGTGGTCGGGCGCGGTGGGCTCGTCGTTCACCGGACGCCACCGCGGCGGCCACGCCGGCGAGTGGAACGTGCGTCCGGATCGCGAATGTCGTTGTCGCCGGGGATCTGGTGGTAATGGCTGGTCCAGTCTTTGCCATTCCAGTACCGCAGCGTGGCGGGGGCGCCGCTCGGGTCGGCGTACCAGCCGGCCGCTGCGTGATCTGGATCAGCATCGGTGTTCGCGATCTCGCCAGCACCGGCGAAAATCGCATCGAGATCGACCGATGCCGCTGCAGCGTCGTTCACGAGCTTGGCTCGGCCCGGCGTCGGGACCATCGCGGCAACCGACTCGGGATGGTTCCGGTCGTCCTGGAAGGTACGAAGTGCCTCGGACACGATTGGGTCGGGACCGGTGTACTCGGGAAGCCCCTCCATCTGGCGCAGCACATTGATGCGTTCAGCAAGCGGCGGGTGGGTCGAGAACATGTCGTTAAACTTGCGGCCGCGGTCATTGGTCTCGTGGTCATCGGGCGACTCGATCCACAGGTGTGATGTGGCGTGGTTGGTGCGGCGCAAGACCGTGATGTCGGCATCGAGCTTCTCGAGTGCGGAGCGAAGTCCGGCCGGGTGGCGAGTGAACTCGACCGCAGTGGCGTCGGCGAGCCCCTCGCGGCTGCGACTAACCGCAGCCTTGAGGAGGGCGGCCGCGAGGGGAGCGAGGACGGTCACGAAGATCACGGCAGCCACGACGAGCAGGGCCTGCGCGCCACCGGCGTTGTTGTCGTTGCTGCGGCGCCGGTGTGAGGCACCACCGCCAGTCAGTGCGCCCCAGTAGAGCATCCGGAAGAAGAGGTCGGAGATGATCGCGATCGCACCTGCGGTGGCGACGGCGACCGTCATCACGAGAATGTCACCATTGCGGATGTGAGCGATCTCATGAGCAATGACACCCTCGAGTTCGTCGCGGCTCATCTTGTCGAGCAGCCCGGTCGTGACCGCAACCGCTGCGTTGTCGGCGTTTCGGCCGGTAGCGAACGCATTGGGAGACGGGTCGTTGACGACGTACACGCTCGGTTTCGGCACGCCAGCAGAGATGGCGACCGCTTCAATCAGATTGTGGAGACGACCGAAGTCCTCCTGGCTTGCTGGTCGGGCACGGGTGGAGTTGAGCGCGATCGACGCAGACGACCAATACGACGAGAACGTGACCCCGAACGAGATCACGACGGCGAAGATCACGCCGATGAGCCCGCCGCCGATGATGATCGACACCGCGGCACCGACAAGCCCCAGAAGCAGGAAAAACGCCACCATCAACACCCAGGTTCGCCGCCGATTCTGGGCGATCAAATCGTAGAAGTCCTGACGCTCGTCTGACATTCCGCCAAGTTACCGGGGTCGCTGCCTAGGGTGGCGGCGACATGGACACCGCAACCGCGTTGTACGCCTCGGCGGCCGTGTTGTTGGTCCTCGCTGGCACGATAAAGGTGAGCCGACCGGCGACAGCGGCCGACGTCATGCACGAGCTTGGAGCCCCCACACACGGGCCGTTCTCGGGTACGTGGCCAGCAGTCGGTCTGGGTGCGATCGAGATCGTGCTAGGTGTTGCAGCGTTGGTTTTGGAAATGCCAGCAACGGCGTTCGCCGTCAGCGGTCTGTACGTGGCGTTTGCGCTCACCGTTTTGCGGGCCATGGCCGTCGGGGTGAAGTCCTGCGGTTGTTTCGGCCGGGTTGAGATACCGCCGAGTTGGTTCCATGTCGCTGGCAATGCGGTTCTGGCCGCTGCTGCGTTTGCTGCGGGCTCGGCGTCATCGCCACTCGAGGTTATGGACGACCAACCGGCGGGTGGGCTCGGGTTTGTCATCCTGGTCGGTGTCCTGGCGGGGCTCGCCCTCGTCGCCTTCACGGCGCTCCCGGAGGCGATGGCGGCTCGTAAACCAAAGCGATCGGCGTCGTGAGCGGCCCGTATCGCAGGCAAGACGTGCCCGCCCCGGACGCTTCTTGCCTTCCGCGCGGCATGAACTTCGTCGGATGTCAGCGGGCCTGACACCGCGGGCAGTATGTCGTCGTTCGTGCGTCGAGGACGCGACTTCGCAGTTCGGTCGCGCAACGGTGACACGGCGAACCGGCGCGGCCATAGCAGAAGAGTTCGTGCTGGTTCGCTCCGGTCTCGCCGTCACTGTCGACGTAGTCGCGCAGTGTCGTCCCCCCGTGGTCGAGCCCTGACTGCAGCGCCGCTCGGATCGTTTCGACGAGTCGGTCGGCTCGTTGTGCGGAGAGCCGACGATTGGCTGGATTGATCCCGGCCATCCAGAGCGCCTCGTCTGCGTAGATGTTGCCGATCCCTGCCACAGCACGCTGGGCGAGCAGGATCGTCTTGAGGTAGCGGTTGCTGCCTTTGACGAACGCGGCGAGCGCGCGGCCCGTGAATGCAGCATCCCAGGGCTCGGGGCCGAGGTGATAAAGGGTTGGAATCTCGCCGTACCGACCGGCGTCGACGACGTGGATCCGGCCGAAGCGACGGATGTCGTGGAATGTGAACAGACGTCCGTCGTCGAATCGCCACCACGCCCGGAGGTGCGGATGGGTGAGGTCGGTCTCATCACGGGCATCGTGGACTGCGAGGCGACCGGTCATGCCGAGGTGCACGATGAGTTCGGTGGGCACCCCGTGGTCGAGATCGAATAGCAAATACTTGCCTCGGCGGTGAGCGCTCATGATTTCACCGCCGACCACCTCGACCGCCGGTGAAAACTTGTCGCTCCAGTGCGCGCCGGCATCGGCAATCGATGCCCCGACGACGCGATGCTCGAGTTGTCGGCGGATCGTTTCGACCTCGGGGAGTTCAGGCACCGCCGAACTGTAGGCTCACCGTTCCGTGGAAGACCTGCTCGCCTCGATCATCGCCGACGCGCTCGACCAGGCGGCTGAACTGCTCGAGCTCGACGCAGTTCGGGCTGAGGTGTGGGCGAGTGACCTCACAGCTTTGGCCGCCGAAGCAGGGCCCGGTGGCATCAGCAATCTGATCGACGCGCTCGCCGACACCGGTGGACCTGCGGCCGCCGCTGCGCTGTGGGCCGTTCACTCCATGGCCGCTGGCGTCGACCTTGGTGACCCCGCGCTCGAACCGGCCCCGGCGTGGGTCGACGATCTCCTCAGCAGTGCATGCGAGGCCGCCTGGCTGCTCGACGAACGGCGCGGGGTGTCGGTTGCGCTCCGATTCGTCGACCGTGCCGACGAACGCCATGTTCTGATCGTCGATCTGGTGCCGTCCACCGATGGTGCTGAGACGATCGGCGAGGTCGTGGTGGGCCCGCCCGAGCTACTCGATGCACTCGAAGATCCCGGGTCCGGGATTGAGTCGACCGAAGCAGCACCACCCGAGCTCGCGGAGCGAATCGCTCGAGCGGTGCGATCGACCAGCGAGCCGACGAGTTCGTACGTGGCCAACGGCCGGCTGTTGCTGGCCCGACTGTCGAGCTTCGGAATCGAGGATCTCGAAGCTCCCGTCTGGGTCGAACCCGAGGTGCCCGACCTCCCACCTCCCGACTCCGAAGCCGATGCGTGGGCGATCCAGGTCCTCGATCAGGCGCTTGGCGACACCGGGGTCCCTGATCCAGAAGGGATCGCTGTGGCAGCCGCTGTGCTGCGGGAGGCAGCCGCGTCCAACGATCGGCTTGCGCAGTGGCTCGCTGCCTCTCCGGGTCCTGTCGACCTCGATGAGCCCGATCTGGCCGTGGTCTTGGCCGCACTTGCGGCTACGGCTGCTCCGGCGGCGATGGCGCCGCTGGCAGCCGATGCGCGCAGAGCCGTGCTCGAACTCGAGTGGGCCGACTGGTTGGGTGCGATTAATGGCATCGTGCGAGCGGGCGCCGGGGCATCTGTCGACCCCGATGACCTTGTCGATCAGATCAACCGCTGCCAAGAGGTCACGTCCACCATCCCGAAGGCCGACCGAGTCCGCGTCGCGTGGGCGTTCAGTGTGGTCACCGAGGCGTGGGAACCGCTCGGCATCACCGTCGAGGGCGCGCTCACCGAGTTCGGCACCCAGGTACTTCCTCTGGCTCTCCGAACCGCCTGGGGGGCAAAACTCGGCGGATAGCGATCGACCGTGGATTCAATGCGGGCATCTGTTGTTGCGAACCCTGCCGAGTCGACATGTTCTTCACAGCCGGCCTCCCCACGATCGGTCGGCTATCCGCGCGCACTGATATCAGAGGATCAAAACAGTGAGGGCCCGGTGCCAAAGCACCGGGCCCTCACCACATAGTTCAGTCCGTTCAGCGGGCGCGGCCTGCAAAGCCGTCGCGAATGGCATTCGCCATTGCGATGACCGCGTAGACCGCAACACCGTTCACGACGTGCTGAAGGAAGTCGTTGTCGCGTCCGATCGCCACGAGAGCATCCATGTCAAGGGCCCAGACCAGCAAGATGACGATGATCGCATCGAGGTGCTGGCCGACGAACGGGATGCCTTTCAGCGTCCCACCAATTCCGGCGAGTTCAAGCACTGAGTTGACGATCCCGACGGCTGCGCCTGCGAAGAGCGCAAGCACGATAACCATTACGAGAGTTTCCATTTGTATTTTATCCTTCCCCCCCTTGGTCCGGAGTGAACCAGGGACGATGCGGCCAGTACCCCCTGCACGGACCGCGGTGATCATTGTGACCTGTATTTGACCAGAGGGGTTACATACCCGGCTTGTGTCGCAGCTGAACGACTCTGTGTCGGCAACGTTCCCTGCATGAACCCAGCGAAGAATTGGCGCTCTAGAGCGCGACCAATTGCTTGCGTACTTCGGCGGCAACCGGCCATGCCAACCCTCACCGAGCGGCCCAAAACACTCACCGCCGATTGTGAACGCGCCAGCACGGTCGACCGTCGGCGGGTTCAGCCGGTCGACCAGCTCGCAGAGTTCCTTCCGAAAGTCGTGGCTTCAGTCGGGCTCGGGGCGCTCCGCTAGCGTTCTGACGATGCAGATCCAACCGTTTGGCGTCGAGCAGTGGATGAACCACTACGAGACGCGCTGCCGCCTCAACCTGGCCGAGACGTGCTGTGACTCCATTACTGTCGCTGAACTCCTCGACATCACTGGCGTCGGGCGGGGGTACCTCGACGAACTCTTGGCTATGAAGCTGACCTATGGCGAGATCGAGGGCTCTGAGCGGTTGCGCACCGCAATCGCGTCGCTGTACGACGACCAGGCGCTCACCAACACGCTCGTCACTCATGGGACAATCGGCGCGAACCATCTCGTTTACCTGAGCCTCATTTCGGCCGGCGATCACGTCGTGTCGGTCGTGCCTAGCTATCAGCAGCACACTGCGATTCCAGAGTCGATCGGGGCGACGGTAACTCAGGTTCCGCTGCGAGAGGAGCGGGGCTGGATCCTTGATCTTGACGAGCTCGCAGCTGCCATCACGCCGGGCACCAAGCTGGTCACGCTCACGAACCCGAACAACCCGACCGGCGCGCTGCTCGGCCGTGAAGAACTCGCTGCGATTGCGGCGATGTGCGACGTAGTCGGTGCGTGGCTGCTCGCCGATGAGGTGTACCGGGGCATCGACCAGTACGGGCGTGGCACCACGGCCTCAGCCGCTGACCTCTACGAGCGGGGAATCAGCACCGCCTCGATGTCGAAAGCGTTCTCGCTGGCCGGTTTGCGGTTGGGCTGGATCGTCGGACCGGCGTCGCTGCTCAAGGACATCGTTATCCACCGCGACTACAACACCATCAGCGTGGGCATGATCGACGATGCCCTGGCCGCGTTGGCGCTTGAGAACGCCGAGGCGATCCTTGGTCGAAATCGGGAACTCGTGCGCAGGAACCTTGAAACCTTGTCAACCTGGGTTGACGGCGAAGATCGGATCTCGTGGACCCGGCCGTCTGGCGGCACGATTACGCTCCTGCGCTATGAGGCCGAGATGTCGTCTCGTGGCTTCTGTGTCGGCCTCGTCGAAGGGGTGGGAAGCGTGATGCTTACACCGGGTAGTGCCCTGGGGATGGAGGGTCACGTGCGGATCGGCTATGCGAATGCGCCTGAGGCCTTGGTCGCCGGACTGCCTCTGATCAGCAGCTACATGGATGGGTTGGGTTGACAAGCGACCTGATACAACTGCCCCTCCGCCTGATCGTCACACAGTCTGACTACGGTCGGCACCATGTCTCGACAGCTCGAATTCGACGGTGGGTTCGCCCGCGAAGTCGTTGAGGTTTCCGTCGCCGATGAGATGAGCGAGAGCTTTCTTGCCTATTCGCTCTCTGTCATCACCAGCCGCGCTATCCCCGACGTCCGCGATGGCTTGAAGCCAGTCCAACGGCGCATCCTGTGGTCGATGCTGCAGATGGGTGTGCGGCCCGGCACCCCGTTCCGTAAATCCGCCCGCATCGTCGGTGACACGATGGGGCGCTACCACCCGCATGGCGACAGTGCGATCTACGACACGTTGGTCCGCATGGGCCAGGACTTCTCGCGGATGGTCCCGTTCATCGATCCGCAGGGCAACTTCGGTTCTCTCGACGATCCGCCCGCCGCCGCCCGCTACACCGAGTGCCGCCTTGCCGAGCCTGCGATGGACATGGTCCGCGAGCTCGATGAAGACACAGTTGACTTCCGACCGACCTACGACGGCGAGGGCGATGAGCCGATTGTTCTGCCTGCCGCGCTGCCCAACATCCTGGTCAACGGCACGAGCGGTATCGCCGTTGGCATGGCCACCAACATGGCGCCCCATAACTTGCGCGAGGTCGAGAGGGCCATCGAGTTGGTGATGAAGCAGCGGCGGCCAAAGCCGACCATCGACGAACTGATGGCCGTGTTGCCCGGGCCCGATTTCCCGTCGGGTGGCATCGTGGTCGACGACGGTCTCCGTGAGGCGTACGAGACGGGGCGCGGCACCTTCCGTATTCGGGCCAAGGCCCACATCGAGCAGACCGCTCGAAACCGCCAGTCGATCATCGTCACCGAGCTGCCGTATCTGGTCGGGCCTGAGCGGGTGATCGCGAAGGTTCAGGAACTGGCCAATAACGGCAGGCTCATCGGGATCGAAGGCATTGCCGATCTGAGCGACATCAACGGCCTCACAATCCAGATCGACGTGAAGCCAGCGGTCAACCCGCAGGCAGTGCTGCAGGAGCTCTACCGACTCACCCCGCTCGAAGAGTCGTTCGGCATCAACAACGTGGTGCTTGTCGATGGCGTTCCCACCACGATCGG
>JAQWLJ010000018.1 GCA_029247365.1 Acidimicrobiales bacterium
TCCGTTTGGCCTCCAGCTCGGTCAGGACGACCAGAGGAAGAACGACTGCGTGTTCCTCGAAGCGCCTCAGGGCCTGCGGTTCGCTCAGCAGGACCGAAGTGTCGAGGACGTAGGTCCGACGGTCACTCGTCATGTTGCCTAAGCACCGTACGGATGCAGCGCGCGCGGTGGGTGGATGGCTCCGATTGCTGGGGGGTCAGACGACTTCGACGAGAACGGCGTGCCAACCTTCGGCCCCGTCGGGGGCGACGTCGGCAGGGCCTTTGGGCTGGAGAACCCCCTCGCCGTCGAAGGCCCGAACGTCGATGCGGTGGGTGCCGGGGTTGGCATCCCACTCGACCTTCCATTGGACCCACGATTCGTCGGTGCCCGGCACGGCGAGATCGCACAGTTGCCAATGGCCCTCATCGATCGAGACCTCGACTGCAGAGATCCCGCGGTTGGGCGCCCATGCCACACCGGCGAGCATCTGAGTTCCGCTTTCGAGCCGTTCTCGGTGCCGGGGCACGTCGATGCGCGACATTGTCTTCATCGGACCTTCCTTGGACCAGCCGAGGTTGATCCAGTAGCCGTTGAAGTCTTCCCATGTGGTGAGATTGATTTCCTCGAGCCACTTGGTGGCCGAGACGTAGCCGTAGAGGCCGGCGATCACCAAGCGGGCGGGAAAGCCGTGGCGAACGGGCAGCGGTTCACCGTTCATGCCCACGACGAGGAGCGCGTTGCGGCCGTCATAGAGGACCTCGGTGGGAAAGCCGGCGGTGAAGTCATCGACCGAGCGGCCCACCAGTTGGGTTGCGCCTTGTTGAACCCCCGCCTGTTCGAGCAGATCGATCAGCGGGATGCCGGTCCAGACGGCGTTTCCGACGAGATCGCCGCCAACGCTGTTCGACACACACGACAGCGTGATCGTGTGTTCGACGAGGTCCATGGCGAGGAGGTCGTCAAACGTGAGCTCGAGCGGGTTGTCGACCATGCCGGTTATGCGCAAGGTCCAGTCGGCTGGGTCGACTTGGGGGACCTGGAGGGCTGTGTCGATGCGGTAGAAGCTGTCGCCCACCGACGGTGTCACCCAACTCGGGAGGCCATCGATACCTGCGTACTCGGCCGCACTGACGTCACCGGATGCAGTGAGCCGGGCGATGGGGGCCTGGGCCGTGGTGGTACTCGCCTGGACCCGTTCGGTGGTGGTCGTGCTCGGGAGGGTGATGTTCGCCCGGGCGATCTCGGCCGCGGATTCGCCCTCGATGCCTCGACCGAGAGCGACTCCGGTCAATGCGACTGCACCGGCGCCGGCGGAGAATCCGAGGAACGAACGACGCGAAGCCGGCGGCACCAGGGGGCTGGCCAGCACGTCGGTGTTGGACCCGATCGGTTCGCCTGGGGCGGTGACGCTCGCTCGGGCTCGGCTCACGAAGACAACGAGCGTGGCGATACCGAGCGCTGTGGCGACCAGCGCCCAGAACCAGCTACCACCGGCGTGCGATTGTGGGTTGCGGGCCGTCGCCCAGCCGCCGAGAAGGCCGAACGCGACGAAACTCCAGATCCCAATCTTGCGAGTGTGGCGAGCCGACTGGTCGCCGAGTAGGGCCGCAGTGAGGAAGGTGATAATCGTGATGCCGCGCAAGAGGTTGCCCTTGCCGGCCGACCCGAGGTTCTCGATCGACTCTTCGGCCGCCCAGCCCGGTGTGTAGTCGATGATGAGTTCGCCAACGCCGAGGACGAGACCGGGTATATCGGTGGCACCCTCGATGAACTGGCTGAATCCGAGCGCAACGGCGGCTGCGGCCATGCCGGCGAGTGCCCCCATCCAACGGGGGACCGCGTGCGTGGTTTTCCCGGCTCGTGCGTCAGGCGTCGTCGTGTCAGAAACCATGTCTCATGAACGCATCGGCACGGGGAATGGTTCCCGTGAGGCACACTGAATCCTCGTGAACGCGGATGTTGATCTCGCTGACTGGGGTGCCGCCCTGGTAGATCCCGGTGGCTGGCGCGATGTCGTTGCCGCGGCCGACCGGGCCCGGGTCGTGCGTGTCGACCGCGGCGAGTGCGATGTGATGACCGGGAGGGGCCGGGTCCGCGTGCTCTCGGATTCGCAGCGAGCGCAGGGCGAGATCGCTCCCGTCACCGGAGATTGGGTCGAACTCGCCGACGCAGAGGGTCTCGGCCCGGTGATCGATCGGGTGTTGGCGCGTCGGACTGCGGTCAGTCGCCGCGATCCAGCTGAGAAGGATCTCGAACAGGTCCTCGCCAGCAACATCGATGCGGTCGCAGTGGTGCTCGGGCTTGATCGGCCTATCCAGCCCGGTTGGCTCGAGCGGCTGCTGGTGATGGCGATCGACAGCGGCGCTGAGCCGGTGATCGTGCTGACGAAGCTCGACGGGATCGATGATCCGTCCGACGCACGCGAGTTGGTCGATGCAATCGCCGGTTCGACCCCGGTCGTTATGACGAGTGTCGTCGACAGGCACGGGATCGGCGACCTCCTGGCGCTGATCGGTGCAGGTCGAACACTTGCCCTCGTTGGTGAGAGTGGTGCTGGGAAGTCGTCGCTGGTCAATGCCTTGGTCGGCACGGAGTTGCTCGAGGTCGCAGAGGTCCGAGCGAGCGATGCCGAAGGCCGTCACACCACGACGGCCCGCGAGCTGGTGATATTGCCCAATGACGCCGGGATGGTGCTCGACACGCCCGGGATTCGCACCCTCGGCCTTTGGGAGGCCGAACACGCCGTCGATCTGGTCTTCGGTGATCTTGTCGATTTCGCCGATGAGTGCCGCTTTCGCGACTGTGCGCACGGCAAGGAACCGGGATGCGCGGTCAGAGGGGCAGTCGACGACGGGAAGGTCTCGAAGATGCGACTCCGCCTGTTTCTCGAACTTGTCGGCGAGCTCGAGAACCTCCGTCGCCGTGAGGAGGAACGAGAACGGCGGCAGCGAAGCGGCGGTGGGAAACGCCGCCGCTGATCAGGTGCGCTTATCGTCGGCGATCAGCTGGCGGCGGTCGACTTTGTCGGATGCGTTGCGGGGTAGCTCACTTCGGATCCACAGCCGCTCCGGCAGCTTGTGGTGCGACAGTTGTCCGGCCGCGAAATCTCGGAGCTCGTCGAGTCTTGGGGTGTCTGCTCCGTCGGCCGGGACCACACAGGCCACGCCAATCTCACCCATGACGTCGTCGGGACGGGGTATGACGCAAACCTCGGCGACCGACGGATGGTTGACGAGCACTGACTCGACCTCCATCGGGTAGATGTTGTACCCGCCTCGGATGAACATTTCCTTCGCGCGGCCCTGAAGGCGGAACGCGCCCGCGGGGTCGATGAGGGCGAGATCGCCGGTACGCATCCAGCCGTCGACGATCGTCTCGGCTGTGCCCTCGGGGTCGTTCCAGTAGCCCGACATCATGACGCCAGAGCGAAGCCAGAGTTCGCCGACCTCACCGGCGGCGACGGCGTTGCGCTCACCGTTGCGGATTTCGGCCTCGACGCCGGGACGAGGGCGCCCGATTGTGTGCAACGCCTCTTCGTCGTCGGCATCGAGTGCCGTGCCGATCCCGATCCCACCGCTCTCGGTAGAGCTGTAGCGGATCGAGTAGGGGGCGCCGAAAACCTCACGGGCGCGGCGCACCAACGCCGGCGGAGAGGCTGCGCCACCGACGACAATCGCCCTGACATGGGTGAAGTCGTGGTCGGTGATGTTGGGCAGTTGCAGCAGCAAGGCGATCTGGGGTGCGACGCCGGTAACTGCAGGCATCTCGTGGCGAACGACGAGGTCGAGCACCGCATCGGCCCGCCAACGGTTGAGGAGATGGGTCGTGCGGCCAGTGGCGATCATCCACGGCAACTTGGTCATGAATCCGACGTGGGCGAACTCCGTACTCGAAAGCCCGTGCCCGCCACCACCCCAGGCGCCGCCTGTGTCGAGCTCGGCGATGCGAGTGAGCTGTCGGTTGGCGTACCACGCACCCCGGGGTTGACCGGTCGAGCCGCTGGTGAAGCAGATACAGACGGGGCGTTCCGGGTCGTCGGGCAGCGCAGTGGCGGGCTCGGCCCCGACCACACGGAACGCGGCTGCAACGCTGGCAGGCTCGGAACCAGGCTCGATGATGTCAACGGGGCATGTCACCGCATCGCAGCCGTTAGCCAGTGCCGTCGTGGTGATCACCAGGTCGGGTTGCAGCACGCTGAGGCCGCTGCGGGTCTCGGCCGGGCGGAAGCGCGGGTTGAGTCCTGCGCTCACGGCACCGAGGCGAGCCGCTGCGAGGAACAGGACCACGTAGTCGATCACCGACGGCAGAACGAGGGCGACGACCGCTCCCTCTCCGATGCCACGCCTTCGGAGACCGGCGGCTGCTTCGTCGGCGGCTCGATCGAGTTCGGCGTAGGTGATCGACCACGAACCGTTTGGCTGCGGATCGTTGATGAATGCAGGAGTATCCGCGAAATCGACAGCCGCTCGGCGGCTGATGTCGGTGAGCACGAGGTCAGTCTTCGATGAAGGTGTTCTCGGCATCACCCATGACGACTCGCTTCAGGATCTTGCCGGTGGCGTTGCGCGGCAAGGGTTCGGCACGGATCTCCCAATGAACAGGAACCTTGTGAGTTGCGAGCTTCTCACCCACGAAGGCAGCGAGCCCGTCGGTGGTGGCCTCAACCCCGTCGTAGGGCACGACAACCGCTTTGACCTCCTGGCCGAGCTCGCGATGGTCGACGCCGAACACCACGACCTCTCGAACTGCAGGGTGCTCGTCGAGGCGGTTCTCGATCTCGACCGGGTAAATGTTCTCGCCGCCACGGATGATGAGGTCGGTGCGGCGACTCGACAGGAAGAGTAGGCCGTGTTCGAGGCGACCGAAGTCGCCGGTACGAAGCCAGCCCTCTGGCCGGATCGCCTCGGCTGTGCCGTGAGGGTTGTCCCAGTAGCCAGGGGTGATCATCGGGCCCCGCAACATGACGTTGCCGATCTCGCCGTCGGGGAGAACGTTGTCGTCGTCGTCATGGATCGCGACGTCGCAGGTGGGTATCGGGTAGCCGACCGAGTCCGGGTACTCAACGAGCACATCGTCGCCGGCATTGGTCGCAAGGCCGGAGCACTCGGTGAGGCCATAGCCGACGCCGACGACACGGTCGGCGTGGGGGAGTGCTTCGCGGCATGCCCGTTGCAGTTCGGGCGACCAGACCGAGCCGCCGCCGCCGATGGACGAGACCGTCGAGGTGTCGTAGTCGTGGAAACTCGGGTGCTCGACGATGCGCCACACCTGGGTCGTGACCCCGCTCAAGCGGGTAATGCCGTACTGCTCGGTGAGCTGCAGGACCTTCTCAGGGTCGAAGCGGCCGGTCGTCCAGACATGGCCGGAGCCTGATGCCACGGCGGTCACACAGCACGAATGGAGGCCGGAGATATGGAACAGCGGACTGGCGGCAAGCGTGACCATCGGTGGCCTCGGTGGGGCCTCCGGGTCGGCGGGGAACCGGAACGCGTCGCGTGCGCCGAGGATGAAGGCACAGCCGAGGTACGCGCCGAAGTTTCGATGCGTGATGATGGCGCCCTTCGGTCGACCGGTGGTGCCGCTCGTGAACAAAATGGTGGCTGGGTCGTCCTCAGCGATTGGCGTGTCGGGTAGCGCAGCGTCTCGGGCGTGGGTGAGGAGTTCACCGAACTCGTCTTCGATCGCAATCACCGGCATGCCGGGATCGCTGGTGATGCGCTCGGCTCGTCGAGCATCGACGATGAGGAGTTTGGGGGACGTGAGTTTGAGCCCGTAGTTGATCTCGTCCTCAGTCCACCAACCGTTCATGGCGACGACGATGCCGCCGAGCGACGTGACGGCCCAAAAGGTCTGGATCCACTCGGGAGAGTTGGCCGCCAACACGGCGACACGGTCGCCATGGCCAATGTCGTACCGATCGCGTAACGCGGCGGCAACCGACCCGGCGTGGCCGATGTTCTCGGCGAACGTCGCTTCGCGTCCGTCGTCGAAGACGTAGTAGCGGCTGCCGCCGTCGCCGCCATGGTTGGCCGAGTTCTGCAGCAGCGCTCGTAGGTGCGGGGCACGATTCTTCAGGGTCGTCACGTCGATACCGCCGACGGTGACTTCCTCGGTCTCGAAGAAGCCTCCTTCGCGGGTGAGCACGGCATCGACTTCGGCGACCGTCATCGTGGGTTGGGGCGGCGTACTGCTCATGCGCGGGATTCTGCCACCGATTCTGACGGTCCGTCAGGTCCGACGTATCCTGGCGAGATGGACGTCCGGCTCGATCCCGTGCTGCTCGAGTTCAAGGACGAGGTCCGGACCTGGCTCGAGGAGCACCTTGCTGGCGAATTCGGCCCGTTCCGAGGCCGAGGCCTCACCGGGCATGAGGACATTCCGGCCGAGGTCCAGATCGCCTGGGAGCGCGAGTTGGCCGAAGGCGGCTGGCTGGGGATCGACTTCCCGGCGTCGATCGGTGGGCGCGAGTGTTCGCTCGCCGAGCAGGTCGTTTTCCACCTTGCTTACGTCGAGGCGAAGGCCCCCGGGCGAATCCCAAATATGGGGGTGACCCTGCTCGGGCCGACGCTCATGGCCTTCGGCAGTTCCGAGCAGCAGCATCGCTTCGTGCCTCAGATCCTGTCGGGGGCTGAGCTGTGGTGTCAGGGCTACTCCGAACCCGACGCTGGCTCCGATCTCGCCAACGTCAAGACCCGCGCCGAGTTGGTCGACGGTCGGTGGATTGTCAACGGGCAAAAGGTATGGACCTCGTTGGCCCAGTTCGCTGACTGGGTGTTCGTGGTAGCCCGTACCGCGCCCGGCAGTGAACGCCATGCTGGGCTCAGCTATCTGCTCGTCCCGATGAACCAGCCTGGCGTCGAGATCCGGCCGATCGTCCAGATCACAGGTGGCACCGAGTTCAACGAGACCTTCTTTTCCGACGCTGTCACCGACGAGGACCTCGTTGTTGGTGGGGTTGGTAACGGCTGGAAGGTGGCGATGGGCACGCTTGCGTTCGAGCGAGGTGCATCAACGCTCGGACAGCAGATGAGCTTCCGCCAAGAGTTCGACGACCTCATCGACGCTGCGAAGCGAAACGGCCGCTGGGATGACCCTGTTGTCCGTCAGGAGCTCACCGAGGCTTACATCCGGCTCGAGATCCTCCGCTACAACCAGCTTCGAATGCTCACCGCGCTCGCCCACGACGGGGTGCCCGGCCCCGAAGCATCGATCGGTAAGCTCTTCTGGGCGGGCTGGCATCGGCGCATGGGCGAGCTTGCGATGCTGGTCGCTGGATCGGGTGGCATGGTCGCCGGGTCTGACGGCCACAACGGCCACGGTGGTGGCCCTGACTACGCGATCGACACGGCGCAACGCACCTTCCTGTACAGCCGCTCACACACGATCTACGGCGGCTCGAACCAGGTGCAGCGAAACGTGATCGGCGAACGGGTGCTTGGGCTGCCGCGCGAGCCCCGCTAGACCGAGCGCTCGCCGAGGTCCCAGTACAGCCCTGTCATCACGCGGAGTCCCTCGCGGGCGATCGAAGGAAGCAGGTGTTCGTTGGGCGCGTGCTGCGAGCAACCGGCATAGGAGTGCGGAACCCACACCGTTGGAACGTTGAGCAGATCGGCGAAGATGTCGTTTGGGAGCGATCCCCCCAGGTTCGGGAGCACTGTCGGTGGCTCGCCAATCGTTCGCTCAACCGAAGCCATGGCCCACTCGACCCACGGGTGGTTGGGGTCGAGGCGGGTCGCCATCATCGGAGTCTGGGGCACAGTGAGTTCGATGGTCTCGAAGCCGTGCTCATCAAGGTGGCGTCGCACCCCTGCGAGCATCTCCTCGGGGTCAGACGGCACCACGAACCGAATCTGGCAATGCGCACGCGCCGTCGGCGGAATGGCGTTCACCGGCTTGTCGGGGTTGCCGGTGGTGAAGGCAAGAACCTCGAGTGTGTTCCAGCCGAACACACGCTCGGCGGGAGTGAGGCCAGGCTCGCCCCAGTCGAAATCGATCGCCGGTGCGTCGTCGCCGCCGCCAACTTGGAGATCACGTATCGCAGCGCTAACCGACGCGGGCACGTCATCGGGGCGGACTTCAGGGACAAGGATCTCGCCGTTGCTGCCGATCATTGAGGCGATCGCATGGCTGAGGATCACGCCGGGGTTCGCAAGAAGGCCCCCCCAGTTACCCGAGTGGTGACCCCCGTCCCGGAGATCAAGGTGGAGGTCGAAGTTGAGCGCGCCGCGGCTTCCCATGAAGAGTGTGGGACGGTCTGGGGCGAGGCGCGGGCCGTCGGAGGCGAGCAACACGTCGGCGGTGAGCTCGGTGACGTATTCGGCGCAGAACGTGCGCAGGCCGGGCGAACCCGTCTCTTCGCCGGTCTCGATCAGGATGGTGCTGTTGAAGCCGAGGTTGCCTCGCGTTTCGAGCACGTTGGCCATTGCGGCAAGGTTGATCGTGTGTTGGCCCTTGTTGTCGGCGGTGCCGCGGCCGTACCACCGGTCGCCGACCTCTTCGAGTCGCCACGGCGACAGACCGTCGCGCCACTGATCGTCGTAGCCGCGAACGACGTCGCCGTGGCCGTAGCCGAGCACTGTTGGCCGGTCGTCGGACTCGTGGCGGTGCCCGACGAGGATTGGTGGCCCATTGGCGTCCTCCGGGTTGGGGTGGACCGAGGTGGTGAAGCCGAGCTGCGCGAGCGCGAGCGCGATCTCATCGTGGAGGTAGCGGTGGAGGTCGGGACGGCGTTCGAGCTCCTGGCTCTCGGTCGGGATCGCGATCCGTCGAGCGAGATCAGTGAAGTAGCCACCGTCATCGAAGTACGACTCGCTGCGGGCAATAGCGTCAGCACGGGTCACACGCCGACAATACCAGTGGACTCCTGAGCCGAACTCGCCGTTGACGCCTTTCGTGCTGGCAGCGTCGGTCGGCCAAGAGAGGGACCACTTGGGTTAGGCGCCGGTCGAGATCTTGTCGATGAGCCCCCAGGTGAGGGCGGTCTCCGCATCGACCTCGAGGTCGAGCAGCAGCCACTCGAGGGTCCGATGCCGGCCGATGCGGCTGGGGATACTCCATGTACCGCCGACGCCGGGGATCAGTCCCATGGTGACTTCGGGAAGACGAAAGCGCGTGCCCGGATCGGCGATCACCTTGCCGGCAAAGGCTGCAAGCTCGATGCCAGCACCGACGCAGGCACCGTGTACATGAGCCGTGGCTCGCTCAGCGATCGCCGCCAGCTGTGGCGCGGGCCCGGCAGCCATTCGAATGGTGTGGGCCGACACAGGATCCGCCACCGTGCCGAACTCGGCTGGGTCACCGCCAGCGCAGAACGAGGCGCCTTCAGCTCTCCAGCTGACCGGGCGATTCTCGCCCGGCAGTCCCGCCAGGGCGAAAGCGGCGGCGAGTTCGTCGCGCCCTTGTCGGTCGATCAGGTTGTGGAGCCGGGGCCGCGTCAAGGTGATCGTGATGCCAGCATCATTGAGCTCGGAATGGACTCGGGGCACTGTGTCGGTCCGCACGCGCTGGCCCTGGGCGTCGATCCAGGCCAGGTGTTCGGGACCGGCTTGCAACATCGCGTACGCGAGCGACTCGACCACGAGTCCATCGGCGAGAGAACCCGTCGCCAACCGGAGCACCTGCGATGCGGTGGTGGCGGCATGCGGGTGGGCGAGCACAGCCGCAACGAGGGCATTGATATCGCCCGTCGCGTCGGCGATGGCGCCATCGGCCGCGACCGTTACGACGGGCAGGGCGGCCAGCCGCTCGTGCACCGTCCGCCAGACCGTCTGATCGTCGGAGGGGTGTGCCTCGAGCACAATGACAGGAACATCGACGGCGGCACCGACCTCGAACCGTAGGTCGATCGATTCGGTGGCCGCGACGGCGTCGTTGAGCGACCAGTGCGGCACCGTGGGCATGTCAGTCGCCGGGGTCGTTGCCGAGGTGGGTGTAGTCCTCGCGCAGCACACGGCGCAGAAGCTTGCCGGTGTCGTTGTGGGGGAGTTCGTCGACGAAGACGATATGGGCGGGTACACGGCTTGATCGGAGCCGGGATCGGATCAGGTCCTCGAGTTCCGCGGCGTCGGGGGTGGCACCGTTGGGCACAGCTACGAGGACGATCTTCTCTCCCCACTCGCGATCCGCAATGCCGATCGCGGCGGCATCACGGACGCGGGGATGGGAGACGGCGACGTCCTCGATTTCTCCAGGCGAAATGTTTTCGCCGCCTCGGATGATGAGGTCGTCGTTGCGACCCTGCACAAAGAGGAAGCCGTCAGCATCGATTCTCCCGCCGTCGCGAGTGGGGAACCAGCCGTCGGCGTCGAGCAGCGATCCTTTCTCGCGGTATTCACCTGCGACCTGTTCGCCGCGCACGAAGATCTCGCCAACCTGTCCCGCAGGAAGGTCGTTGCCGTCGTCGTCACGGATGGCGACCTCGACGCCCGGCAGTGGTCGGCCGACACTTCCCAGGCGAGCCTGTTCGGCCGGCTCGTCGCTGTACTGCGCAATGCGATGCTCGTCGGGGCCGAGCAGGGCGATCGTGGAGCTGGTCTCTGTCAGGCCGTATGCGTTGACGAAGTTGGTGATCGGGAACAGCTCGAGGGCCTGCTCGATCACGGGTCGCGGCATTTTGCCACCACCGTAGGAGAGCGCCTGTACCCCGAGTAGGGGCTCGCCGCCACGTTCATCGAGGGCGTCGACGATCCGGGTCAGCATGGTGGGTACGACCATCGCGTGGGTAATGCCCTCGGCTTCGACGGTGTCGATCCATGTGTGGGGGTCGAACCGGGGGAGTTGCACGATCCGGCGTCCGGTGTAGACCGACGACAGCATCGCAGCAACCCCGGCGATGTGGTATGGCGGCACGCTGACGAGGGTTGCCTCGTCCTCGCTGGCGCCCATGAACTCGACCGAGCTAAGGATGTACGACACCAGGTGCCTTTGCCGCAAGATCGCCGACTTGGGTGTGCCGGTGGTGCCGCTGGTGAAGAGCAGCACCGCAACATTGTCGGGGTCCATGTTCCAGTCGCCGGGCTCGACCCCGCCATCATGGCCTCCGGCGGGGTCGGCGAGAAAGGCGCTCTGGTGCACCGTTGTCACAGCATCGACTGTGGCGAGGCGCTTGAGGTTGGCCTCGTCAGTCACCGCCACAGCGCTGCCGACGCGCCCGGCGAGGGCTAGGAGGTCATCGTCGGGCAGGCGGTAGTTGAGTGGGACGTAGGGCACACCGGCCCAGGCCGAACCGAACAGCGTGATCGGCACTGCATGGCTCGACTCGTCGCACAAAACCGCTGCATCGACACCGCTGTTGCGGTAGCGGCGAGCCGCCGCCTGCGCCTGGTTGAGGAGCTGGGCGTAGGTGAGGCCGTTCGACCGCGACCCAACTGCGATCCGATCACCGAGACCGGACGCCGCCATCTCGAGGAGCATCATCAGGTTCATGACGGGGTGCCCGCGTGGGCGATCAGTCGGAGGCGGGGAGCGTCTTGGCCTGGGCGATCGCCAAGGCCTCGTTACCGGCCGCGAGCGAGCCATCGCCGGCCTTGGTAGCGAGGATCTCAATGGTGCCGGCCTCATTGCCGTAGCGCTTGCCGAGCTGCGTTCCCTCTGCTGCGCCGTCAGCAGGGGAACCGTCGATCGAGCCGGTTCCGGCCGCGACCATCGGGGCGCCACCGCAGGTCAGGTCGACCTCGCCAGCGCCCTTCACGACGATCACCTCCGTCGTGCACACGGTGCTTTGGAAGCGGGCGCCTGCTTTCAACTCGACCATCGTGATTCCCCCAGGAGTTCCGTTCGTGCCCGCCGCTGCGGCGCGCATGCCAGTTTGCCCGCCGCAGCCGTACCGCGAAAGTCGAGACCCGTTGAGATTCGCTACGGTGCGGCTATGGCGGAGTCCGAAGTCTCGGTCTGGGCCGCGAGCGGCGCCATGGCCCTCACCGGTCGACCCGATGGTCCACCGCTTGTTGCGCCCGCGGGCCTCGTGAGCGCGGTCGCCTCCGCTGCGGCATTGGTTGCCGCCAAGACGGCCCATTTCGGAAAGGCGGTTTACCTCGATGGACCTGCACTCCTCGGCGAGCGCGCTGCGCTTGCGGGGATGACCAGGCAAGGGGCCGTGTCGGTTGGCGGCGCTGCCCGCTTTGAGCGGGCCGCCGACGGATGGGTCGTGCTCAACCTGCCGAGACATGACGACATCGCCGCCCTGCCTGCGCTGCTCGAGGCCGAGGTCAGGCCGCAGGACTGGCGTTCGGTCAGCGCCCTCATCGCTTCGCGGTCTGCTGCCGAACTGGTCGATCGTGGCCGGCTGTTGGGGCTGGCGGTCGCCCGGCCCGACGAACGGCGACCATCAGCGGTGCCTGGCCGGGAACTTGCGCGTGGCTCGGCCCGGTCGGCGAGGGGCCAACCGCTGATCGTCGACCTCACCTCACTGTGGGCGGGCCCGCTTGCAGGGTCGATCCTCGCTGCCGCCGGCGCCCGCGTGATCAAGGTTGAGGGTCGCAACCGCCTCGACGGAGCGCGGCTGGGGCCCGCACCGTTCTTTGATCTCATGAACAGCGGCAAGGAGATGCTCGCCGTCGACTTCGTCGATGGCGACGACATTCGCCTGCTGCGGCGAATTATCGCCGCGGCTGACCTCGTGATTGAGGCGTCTCGGCCGCGGGCGGTGGAACAGATCGGCATCTACCCGACGATGGTGGTCGCTGACTCGTCGACGTCGTGGTTGTCGATCACGGGCCATGGGCGGACCGATGAACCCAACCGAGTGGGATTTGGCGATGATGCAGCAGTCGCTGGGGGGCTCTGGATCGACGGTCCCCTGGGTCCGGCGTTCGTCGCAGATGCGGTCGCCGATCCCTTAACTGGCCTGGTTGCGGCAGCGCTCGGTGCTGAACTGCTGGCTGCCGATCGAGCTGCAGTCGTCGAAACCCCGTTGTCGCAGGTGGCGTCGTGGGCATCGCGAGCCGGGGCAAGCGCCTCAGTCCAGACGGGCGCCGATGGTGGTTGGCAGGTTGTCGCCCCCGAAGGCCAAGTGTCGGTTGCGGCACCCCGCGCCCGGGTGCCAACCGAAGCAGCGGCACCCTTCGACGCCCATGGATCGGCGCTGCGCAACGAGTTCGCCTAGGGTCCGTCGCCGTGAGCGATCCGCGGACACCCGGCACTGGCGAGGCGCGAGCAGCCGATGGCCGCGTTGCCGGTCGCCGGGGTCAGGCGACGCGCCAGCGATTGCTCGATGCGACGAGCGCAGCGGTCGCCGAGGGTCGCTATCGCGACCTCACAGTCGTCGATGTGTCCCGTCGAGCCGAGACGAGCCCGGCAACCTTCTACCAGTACTTCCCCGACATCGAATCGGCGGTGCTGTCGTTGCTCGACGAACTCACCGACTCTGGCGGCCATCAGTTGCGCACGCTCGTCACTGAAGCGTCGTGGGATGGGGATTCAGCGGCCAAGGGGCTGGCCCACGGCTTCATGGCCTTCTTTCACGAGCACGGCAACCTGTTGCGGGTCTGTGACCTCGCAGCCCTCGAGGGGGACGATCGGTTCCGTCAACTGCGCACCCGGCTCTTCAACGGGGTCTTTCTCGCGCTGCAGGATCTCGCCCACGAGGCTCGGGCCGCAGGTCAGATTCCAACGGAGTCGTCACCGGGCGCGCTTGCTTCGGTGTTGACCACGATGCTCGCTCACGTGAGTGCGCATCAGCCCGGATTCGAGGCGTGGGGAGTGTCGTCGAGCGAACTCACACAGACGATGGCGTCTGTCGTCGAGCGGTCGATGCGCTGGAACTGATCCAACCGCGTGCCAAAGGAACCGAAACGACTACTCCTGGCGTCGTAGCTCGAATCGACCGCCGACCGTGCTGCTGCATGCAGATGAATGGAGGGCCAGCGGCGGCAGAGACCTGCTGAAAAGTCATGTTTCTCGCACTGATCTGAGCCCCGCCCTATCGTCGACGGCCATGGCCGACCCAAACGACTGGTACCCAACCCTCGAGGGCCTCGCCGTCCGTCGGGCCGAAGCGCATGCGATGGGTGGAGCCGAGAAAGTGGCCAAGCGTCACGCCGCCGGTCGGCTCGATGCACGCCAGCGGATCGCCGAACTGGTCGATGAGCGGTCGTTCACCGAGATCGGCGCACTGTCGGGTGCCGCCCCCGCCGATGCGCTCGTCGCTGGGGTCGGGTTGATTGATGGGCGCCCGGTCGCGGTTGGGGCGGAGGACTTCACGACGCTTGGCGGCTCGATCGGTCCGGCGGCGTCGCGGAAGCGTTGGCGCATCGCTGATGTCGCCCGGCGTGAGCGGGTGCCGCTGGTGATGCTTCTCGAAGGTGCCGGGCATCGACCGCCGATGCCGGGCGATCCTGGTGGCGGCGGGCCGGGCGATCTCGGCGCACAGGGCAACCTTTCAGGCCTGGTTCCTATGGTCACAGGGGTGATGGGTTCGTCGGCCGGGCACAGCGCGATCAGCGCACCGCTGTGTGACTTCGCGTTGATGACACCGGACGGGGCGATCTTTACGGCGGGCCCACCCGTGGTGAAGGCGGCGCTTGGCGAAGAGGTCACCAAGGCTGAGCTCGGCGGTCCGAGCGTGGCGATCACTAGCGGTTTGATTCACAACGTTTCCACTGATGACGCGTCCCTGCTTCGCGATATTCGCACATATCTGTCGTTCTTCGGTTCGTCGGCGTGGGAGCGCCCGCCGCATATCGACACCGGTGATACCGGTCCTCGCCCACTCGACGATCTGCTGTCGATCGTCCCTCGCAATGGGAATGCGTCGTACGACATGCGTCTTGCCATGTCGCAGGTGGTGGACGGTGGGGGCTTCTTCCAGGTGCAGCCCGACTTCGGCCCATCCATTATCTGCGCGCTGGCCCGGATTGGTGGTGATTCGGTGGGCATCGTGGCCAACCAGCCGGCGGTGATCGCCGGCTCGATCGACACCGATGCAGCCGACAAGGCCGCTCACTTCATCCAGGTCTGCGACAGTTTTCATCTGCCGCTTGTGTTCCTCGCCGACAATCCTGGCGTGCTCGCAGGGCTTGCGTCGGAGCGCACTGGCGTCTTACGGGCTGGTGCTCGGATGTTTGCCGCACAAACCCGAGCCCGGACGGTCAAGATTCACGTCACACTCCGAAAGGCGTACGGGTTCGGGTCGAGCGTGATGGCGATGAACCCCTACGACGAGCAGACGCTCAGTTACGGCTTCCCGGGTGCCGCGCTCGGCGCCATGGGGTCGGCGAGCGCGGGCAAGGCGGTGGGTGCCGACGATCAGACCCGGGCCGACTTGCAGCAGGCGGAGAACGAGTCGAGCTACCGCTCAGCCAACGGGTTGAGCTTCGACGATCTGATCGACCCTCGCGACCTGCGCAACAAGGTGCTGGCTGCGCTGGCGGTCTCAGCTCGACGCCGAGCGAGCGCTGTTGAGCCTGTCGCTCGCACCGGTATCACGCCCTGAATCAACCCGCTATGAGCGAGAATCCGAGCGCCTCTTCGTACGAGACTGTGTTCACGGTGCAGCGACAATCCGTTCGGTTTGCGATGCTGGTGTGACGACACCAGTGGACGCAGGTGCTTCGAACGATTTCAGCCCAAGCGCTCGATGCAGTAGTCGAGGCAGGCGGTGAGTGCCCGCGTATCGGCCGGGTCGATGGCCGGGAACATGCCGATACGCAGCTGGTTGCGGCCCAGCTTGCGGTAGCCGTTCACGTCGAGGATGCCATTGGCGCGCAGGACGCCGTCAAGGGTGTCGGCATCGATCGACTCGTCGAAGTCGATTGTGGCCACGACCTTCGAGCGCTGTGACTCGATCTGCACAAACGGCTCGGCGGCATCGGAGGCGCTGGCCCAGCTGTAGAGCGTCTCGGCCGACGTGGCGGAACGGCCAGCCGACCACGACAGGCCACCGTTCTCGTTGAACCAGTTGACCGTCTGTGCGGTGAGGAACACGGTGGCAAGGGCCGGCGTGTTGTACGTCTGGTCCTTCCGAGAGTTGTCGAGTGCAGTCTTCAAGTTGAGCGATGGTGGGATGTAGCGACCCGACGCCGCGATCTGCTCGATGCGCTCAACGGCGGCGGGGGAGACCAGCGCGATCCAGAGGCCGCCGTCGCTGGCCAGCGCTTTTTGGGGTGCGAAGTAGTAAACGTCAGTGGCATTGGCATCAAACATCAAGCCACCAGCAGCCGACGTTGCGTCGACCATCATCAACTGGTCGCCTGTGCTCACTCGGGCCGGGTCGAGCATGACGCCAGTCGATGTTTCATTGTGGGTGTAGCAGATGGCATCGACCCCATGGACCGGTTCGAGGGGCGGGTGGGTACCCATGTCCGACGCCGACACCGATGGTTCCTCGAGATGGGGAGCCATCGAGACGGCCTTGCCGAATTTGCTGCCGAATTCACCAAATGACAGATGGTGTGACTTGTTTTCGATGAGTCCAAATACTGCGGCATCCCAGAAACCGGTGGAGCCGCCGTTGCCACAGATGATCTCGTAACCGTCGGGCGCGCGGAGGAGTTCGGCGATGCCGTTACGCATCTCGGCCACTACCAGCTTGACGGGCATCTGGCGGTGCGACGTGCCCATGAAGTCGGTGGCGCGACGGGCAAGGGCTTCGAGTGCCTCGGGTCGGACCTTGGTGGGGCCGGAGCCGAACCGACCGTCGGCGGGGAGAAGGTCGGCGGGAATGGTGACGTCGGGCATACTCACAGGGACAAAGCGTGTCAGCTTCGGCGACAAAACGGCGCGAATTCAGAACGAAATCCTCGCCGCCGGCTCAGTAGTGTGGCGGGATGAGTCTCGATCGGATCTCGCGCCGCGTTGGCGCCATCGCCCCATCCGCCACTCTGGCGGTCTCCAACAAGGCCAAGGCTATGAAGGCGGCCGGCGAAAGTGTCATCGGTTTTGGTGCTGGTGAGCCCGACTTCGCCACGCCGGAGCACATCGTTGAGGCTGCGATTGCGGCGTGCTCCGACCCGACAATGCACAAGTACAGCGCAGTCGGTGGCCTCCCCGAACTCAAGGAAGCCATCGCTGCGAAGACGAAGCGCGATAGCGGCTATGAGGTAGAGGCATCGCAGGTGCTCGTCACCAACGGCGGCAAGCACGCCGTCTACAACTGCTTCGAGGCCCTGCTCAACCCGGGCGAAGAGGTTCTGCTCCCTACCCCATACTGGACGACGTACCCCGAGCCGATCGCGCTGGCCGGTGGTGTGACCGTGCCGCTCATCACCGCCGCCGAAGGCGGCTTCCGAGTCACCGTCGAACAGCTCGAAGCCGCATGCACGCCGAATACCAAGGCGCTCGTTTTCGTTTCGCCATCGAACCCGACCGGTGCCGTCTACCCGAAGGAAGAAATTCTTGCGATCGGCGCCTGGGCCGCTGAGCACGGCATTTGGGTGATCACCGACGAGATCTATGAGCACCTTGTTTACGGCGAGAACGAGTTCCATTCGATGGCCACGCTCTGCCCGGAGATCGGCGACAAGATGATCGTGCTCAACGGTGTTGCCAAGACCTACGCCATGACCGGCTGGCGAGTGGGCTGGATGATCGCCCCGGCCGACCTCCTCAAGGCTGCGCAGAACCTCCAATCACACTCCACGAGCAATGTTGCGAATGTCGCTCAGGCGGCAGCCCTTGCGGCCGTGTCGGGTCCGCTCGATGCCGTCCACGAGATGCGCGAGGCCTTCGATCGCCGTCGTAAGAATATGTACTCGATGCTCTCGCGCATCGAGGGGGTGTTGTGCCCCGAGCCGCAGGGTGCGTTCTACGCCTACCCGGACTTTTCTGCGCTGCTCGGCAAGGAGATTCGCGGCCACCAGATCGACACCACCCTCGATCTCGCCGACGTATTGCTCGAGCAGGCCAAGGTTGCGATCGTGCCCGGTGAGGCGTTCGGCGTTGGTGGCGGTGCTCGCCTGTCATTCGCGCTCGGTGACGATGATCTCGGCGAGGGTGTCAGCCGCATTGCTGACTATCTGTCGTGATCGACCCGACGGTCACGCCCTTTGGCGAGTGGCCGTCGCCGATCACGGCGGCGTCGCTCGTTCGCGGCGCGGTCGGCATCGGCGAGTGTTGCGTCGACGGAGACGACATTTGGTGGGCGGAGGCTCGACCTGACGAAGGCGGTAGAACCGCGCTGGTGCGGTGGCGCAACGGTGCAACCGAAGAGGTCACCCCAGCCGACGCCTACGTCCGAACGCTCGTCCACGAGTACGGCGGCGGGTCGTGGTGGGTGCAGAACGGCGCGGCGTATTACGTCGATGTCAACGACCAGCGACTGCGCCGGCTCGTGCCCGGTCAGGAACCGACCTTCCTCACTCCCGAGCCGGGCCTGCCTCGCAGTCTGCGTTTCGCCGATCTTCGGGTCGACGGGCAAGATCGTTTTGTCGTCGCGGTGCGCGAAACCCATCACGGCGAGGGCGAGCCGAGCAATGATCTGGTTGCGATCCCCACCGACGGCTCGATGGAGGTTCGCGATCTGTGGGGTGGCACCGACTTCGTGTCGTCGCCCCGGCTCTCGCCCGACAGCACGCAGCTGGCCTGGATTTCGTGGGATCACCCCAACATGCCGTGGGACTCGACCCGGCTTCACGTGGCTTCGTACGGTGACGGTGCCATCGGTGAGATAGCGCTCGAGGTCGGCAACGGCACCGAGGCCTGGGTTGAACCGGGCTGGGCGCCTGACGGCCGCCTGCTTGCGTGTACCGATCGCGACGAATGGTGGAACCTGGTCTCGATCACTGGTGATGGCGAACTGGAGCCGGTTGTGGCCGGACCCTTCGAGGTGCCGACGCCGAGCTGGGTGTTCGGTATGCAGCGGTGGGCGATTACCGCTGACCACACCGTCGCCGCGGCCGGCTTGGCCACCGGCGACGAGCTGATCATCGACGGCCGCACCATCTCGATGCCCGATGCCACGATCTCTTCGTTGCAACCCGCTCCGGGAGGTGTTGTCTACGTCGGCGCGGGCTACGGCCACGAGTCGCAGGTCGTCAAGCTTCACCTCGAGGGCCCCAAGGTGCGGCGAGAGGTCCTGTCGAGCGGACGCGAACTCCCGGTCGAGGTCGGCTACCTGATTGAGCCCGAGTCGATCACGTTCCCGACCGGTGGCGGTGAGGCAGTCGCACACGGCCTGTACTACCCGCCTGCGAATCCCACCCACATCGGGCCGGCCGACGAGGCTCCGCCGCTGCTCGTCCTCGCCCATGGTGGCCCGACCGGGCAGGCTCGGCGGCAGCTCCAACTCGGAATCCTGTACTGGACATCTCGCGGCATCGCGGTCGTCGACGTCGACTATCGGGGTTCCACCGGCTACGGCCGAACGTATCGCCGTGGCCTCGATGGCGTGTGGGGCATCGCTGATGTCGAAGACTGTGTTGCCGCCGCTCGCTATCTCGCCAGCCGTGGCGACGTCGACGGCGATCGGCTCATGATCCGGGGTGGAAGCGCAGGCGGGTACACCGTGCTGAGCGCACTTGCGTTCCACAACGTGTTCGCTGCGGGGGCGAGCCGGTTCGGCGTGGCTGACCTCGAGGCCCTCGCAACCGACACCCATAAGTTCGAGAGCCGCTACCTCGACACATTGATTGGGCCGTGGCCCGAGGCCAAGGCCGTGTACGACGAGCGGTCGCCGATCAACCATGTCGACAAGTTCTCAGCGCCGATGATCGTGTTGCAGGGAGATGAGGACGCGATCGTGCCGCCGAACCAGAGTGAGATGATCGTTGCTGCGCTCGAGGAGCGAGGGATCCCCGTGAGCTATCTCCTCTTCGAGGGTGAACAACACGGTTTCCGCAAGGCTGAGAACGTCATTGCGGCCCTTGAAGCCGAACTGGCGTTCTTCGGCGCGATGCTGGAGTTCGTGCCCGCCGACGAGCTTCCACCGCTCGATATCCGTCGTTGATCCGTCTGCTCCACCTGCTCCTGGTGGTGGCAATGGCCTGGCTGTTCGCGAGCGGGTCCGGTCCGGTAGGCGCGGTCGCTGGCGACGGCGTGTTCGATGTGTGCGTTTGCGACAGCCGTGGCGTTGCGCTGACCCACACAACGATCGAGCTCGACAGCCGCAGCGCGGTTACCGACATGTAGGGTCGAGCCAGCATCGCCGACGCTGAGCCTGGAATGGTCACGATCAGCTACCCGCGATTCCCGAGTCGGTCGATCGAATGGAGCGATACCGGCGACCGTGTGCACGTGGTTCTTGGTGCGCCGGTCCTGCGGGCAATTCATGTCGCAGGCACGCTGGTCGGTACTCGGCAGTGGGACAACCTCGTTGCGCTCGTAGAGCGAACGTCGTTCAACGCGTTCATGCTCGACATCAAGGATGAGTCAGGCCGTGTGTTCCCCGTGACCGACTCGTCGTGGGCGATCGCTGCCGGAGTAAATCTCGATCGCTGGGACCTGGCTGAGGTCACCGCCGACCTCCACAGCCGAAACATCGGCGTCATCGCCCGGATCGTGTCGTTTCAGGACCCTGTTGCTGGGAAGAACCTCCCCGATATGGCGGTCCGCACGACCGGGGGACAGGTATTCACCCGCCGCGGCCAGACGTTCCTCGACTCCACTGATCCAAACGCCCGCGAGTACGCGCTGCAACTCGCTGAGGAGAAATGCTCCGCCGGTGTTGACGAGGTCCAGTTCGACTACGTGCGTCATCCCGATAGTGATCAGTCCATCCTGGTTTTCGACGGTCGCAACACCGAACAGATCCGAGTTGCCGCGATCACCGGATTTCTCAATGATGCGAAGGAGCGGGTTGGCCCCGACTGTCAGATCGCTGCCGACATCTTTGGCTTCGTGACTTCGGTGCCCAACGACGGTGGTATCGGTCATCAGCTTGAAGCCTTGGGAAACGTGGCCGACGTGCTGTCGCCGATGGTGTATCCCAACCACTGGGGTCCTGGCTGGTTCGGGTATGCCTCGCCCGAAGACCACCCGGGCGGGGTCATCGACCAGTCGATGAGAGATGCGCTGGAACGCACCGCTGGACTCACCACGATCCGGCCGTGGCTTCAGGACTTCGGTGGGTATAGGCCTGATGAGGTCCGGTCGCAGATCGACGCAGCTGACGAGCTGGGACTCGGATGGATGCTCTGGAACGCAGGCAGCGTGTTCACCGAGGGTGGGATCCCGCTCGCTCATGAGGTCTTAACCCTGAGCGACATCCTGCCTCCGGTCGAGGAGACGCTGCCACCGTCCGGCTTTTGGGACGTTCCTGCCACCAGCGGCTACACGCAAGCGGTGGCATGGCTTGGAGCCGAAGGCATCACCGAGGGCTGCAACCCACCCTGGCGCGATGACTATTGTCCCGACCGCGAACTCACCCGCGGGCAAGCAGCCACGATGCTCGTTCGAGCATTCAACCTCCCAGCCACGCGCGCCGACCGGTTCACCGAT
Organism: Acidimicrobiales bacterium; assembly: GCA_029247365.1. GTDB lineage: Bacteria > Actinomycetota > Acidimicrobiia > Acidimicrobiales > Aldehydirespiratoraceae > UBA11606. Next base: position 21,352 of record JAQWLJ010000018.1, read on the forward strand.
GATGACGGGTCGCTGCATGAGGCTGACATCAACGCACTCGTAGAGGCAGGTATCGCCGACGGGTGCGACATCGTTCGTTTCTGCCCCGACGACGCGTTGACGCGTCAGCAGATGGCCTCGATGATCGCTCAAGTACTTGACTTGCCGTCAGCCGACACGACGGCCACGTTCGTCGACGACGACGGGAACGAGCACGAGGCCGACATCGAACGGATTGCCGCTGTCGGCATTACTCGGTGATACACGGAGACCGAGTTCTGCCCATAGCGGGCTATCCGCCGTGACGAGACCGCAGCGATGTTGTTTCGTGCCGCCGGCTGATCGTTCACACGGCGTTCATAGAAATTGGTTTGTAAGCCGTGGGCCAACGGCAATTCTCTGTAGGTGGGTCGTGTACTTGTCACCGAAAAGATCGCCGAGTCGGGGCTGGAGGCTCTCCGAGCCGCCGGGCATGAAGTCGACCTGCAACTCGGGCTCTCGGCCGAGGCAATCGCAATAGCGGTCGCTGGCGCCCAGGCACTGATTGTTCGCTCTGCGACCCAGGTCGATTCTGCTGTCCTGAACGCCGGTACCGAACTTGTTGTCGTCGGCCGCGCGGGTGTTGGCCTCGACAACGTCGACACCCGCGCGGCCACCGATCGCGGCGTCATGGTCGTGAACGCGCCGGAGTCGAATATCACCTCGGCCGCGGAGCACACACTCGCCATGTTGTTGGCGCAGGCCCGCAACATCCCGCAGGCGCACGCTGCGCTCGTCGCCGGCCGGTGGGAGCGCTCGCAGTGGGAGGGTGTCGAGCTTGCCGACAAGACGCTCGGCGTGATCGGCCTTGGCCGGATCGGCTCCTTGGTGGCACAGCGAGCGGCAGCGTTTGGCATGCGGATCGTCGCGCATGATCCCTTCGTCTCTTCGGCGGCCGCCGGACGCCTCGACATCGAACTGCTCGACCTTGACGATCTTGTCGCCCTCGCTGACTTCCTCACGATCCACGTGGCAAAGACTCCCGAGACGGTCGGTCTGATCAACCAGGAACGTCTCTCGCTTGCCAAACCGAACCTCCGGGTCGTCAACGTTGCCCGGGGCGGGATTGTCGACGAAGTAGCGCTGGCCGATGCGGTCCGGTCGGGTCAGGTTGCGGGCGCGGCGATCGATGTGTTCGATGAGGAGCCGACGACCGCGTCCCCGCTGATCGGTGTCCCCGGCGTCGTGGTCACCCCGCACCTCGGTGCGAGCACCAGCGAGGCCCAGGACCGGGCCGGAGAGCAGATCGCGGAGCAGGTTGTGAAGGCACTCGCCGGCGACTTCGTGCCGTTTGCGGTGAATGTCGCGGCCGGACCGGCGTCACCTGTGCTCCGTGAACACCTTGCGTTATGTGAGGCGCTCGGTGGGGTCCTGGGTGGACTTTCCAGCGGCCAGCCGACGACGATCGACCTCGAGTTGCGTGGGGAGGTGGGGGAGGGTGATCCGTCGCTCGGTCGGCTCAGTCTCCTGAAGGGCCTACTCAGCCAGTCGTCGAGTGATCCGGTGAGTTACGTGAACGCCGCGAGTCTTGCCGAATCGCGCGGTCTCGACGTTCGCGTCCTCACGACCAACGCAGCGAAGGACCATGTGAACACCGTGCGAGTCACCGGTGGTGATCTGACGGTGGCGGGCACGATGTCGACGATCGACGGTCAACCGCGCCTGATCGAGATCGATGGCCATCGGCTTGAGATCCGCCTGAGCGAGAACATGCTGTTTATTCGCAACGAGGATGTGCCCGGCATGATCGGGCACGTCGGCATAGCGCTCGGCGGCGCAGGGATCAACATCTCGAATATGCACATCGGGGAGGACAGCGATGGTGTCGCTGCAGTGATGGTGGTTTCCACCGATGGTCTGGTCCCGCAGAATGTGCTGGCCGAGCTTCGTTCGCTTGACGGTGTGCGATCGGCGCGAACCGTCCGACTCGCCTGATCAGCGCTTCGCCTGCCGAAAGCCGTCGGCTTCGGCGTCTTCGGCCGTGCAGTAGCAGCGTTCGGCCTTCGTACGCTCGTACGACATGCCGCCCGGCACGTGGAAGATCATGCTGTCGGCGTTGCCCTTGATTGGGTGTGAGTCGGGGCAGGCGCCGTCGGTTGCCTCCACCCAGGTTGGGTCGGCAGGGTTCTGGGCGTCGTAGTCCGTGTCGAGGGTGGGTTGCGGCGTGGCGAACTGCACGGGTCCGGTGCGGGTTTCGACGCCGGGTTCGGGCACGAGCGGCGGCCAGGATGCGACACCCGAGGGTTCTGGTGGGCTTGGTCGACGAGCCGAGCGGGCAAGACCGACGGCGAAGGCGATGATGGCACTGAGGCTGCTGATTCGGAGGAAGCGTCCAAGCGCTGGGGGCATGCCCCCGACGGTAGCCGACACCGGACCGCGACGGACCCGGTGTCGGCGTCAGTGCTCTCAGTTCAAGGTGACGCGATCGAGGCGCCCGAGGTCCTTCAGGTCGTTGATCTGCAGCGTCCCGGGAGCGTCCGGACTGGCGTAACCCCACTCGGTACCGAGGGTCCAGAGTTCGTCGCCGTCGAGGACGATGGTTCGAACGATGGTGGGCATCTGGTTCCACCCAGGCCAACACATCCAGATGGTGGCGCCGTCGGAGACGGGGATTTCCATGCGTTCAGCTTCATCGAGGAGCCAGGGCTCGTCGTAGCAGTCGAACCCGGTGGCTGACGGCTTCTCGCCGTCCTCACACAGGCGGATCTGCCCTTCTTCGTCGAAGGCGATGATCCACTCGAGTTCGGATTCGAACGACTGCTCGTCGTTGGGGTCGAAGCCGCTGATGTCGTCGCCGGTGATGCGCCGGCAGCCGTTGACACCCCTGTCGGCGTCGGGGTCGGCGTGGTCGATGCGGCCGACCTCCGTGATGTCGGTGCCGTCGACTCGAAGGACGATCGCTCCGGCCCAGTGGCCATCCTCGTCGTAAGTCGTCAGCGGTACGACGGCCATCTGCTCGGCCTCCCACCACAGGAAGCTTCGGTGCTCCCAGCCAACGTCGTTCCAGCCGCCGGGGGCGGACCAGATCGCGACCTCTTCAGGGTTGGCCGGATCGCTGACATCGAAGATTGAGACTTTCGAGCCGGTAATCCGACCGTCGTCGGTCCCATCGGACCCGACGCCGAGGACTCGGTCCTCCCCGATGGGGTGGAGGTAGCTGGAGAAGCCGGGGATCTTGAGCTCCCCAACCACTCGGGGGTTCTCGGGGTCGCTCAGGTCGAGGGTGTAGAAGGGGTCGATCTGGCGGAATGTGACGACGTAGCCGACGTCGCCGATCATGCGGACCGACTGCACGGCCTCGCCACGGCCCATGTCGCCAACCGAGCCGATCTCGACGAGTTCCCCCGCGTCTTCGCTCAGGACCCGAATGTGGGTCTCCGACGTCTCGTCCCACGTCTCGCCAGTGGTCGTGACGACCCGCAGATGGCCGTCGTACTCGCTCAGGTTGAACTGGTTGCGGATGTCACCCGCCACGGAGCCCGAGGCTACGTAGGCGGCATCATCGCCGGAGAGAGCGAAGCGGTGGATTGAGGTACGGCGAGCGTCCCACGCCTGCTGCCACGCGTCTTGTTCATTGTCGAAGAGGCTGATGTCGGCCCAGGTTTGGGTGGCGACGTAGACCGACTCCGTCGACGCGTACACGGTGTTGCCAGGGGCGAGGACGCTGGTGGTGGTGTGGTCAGCAATGTCGCCGGTGACGTCGACGTTGATCACCGAGAGCACGCCGAACCCAGAGAACTCAGTCGGGGCATGCACGGCTCCACAGTTGGGCAGGAGGCCGGTTTCGGTGGTGGCGCCGCTGGCGTCAACGATCCCGTAGGCGGGGAGCCAGGTGTCGAGGTTGGAGTCGAGCACGGCGACCCGGTTCGCGTTCTCGGCGATCTCTTCGCCCTTCTCGCTCTGGGGGTAGACAAACGGGAAGTTATACTGGGGGTTGCTGCGGACGATGACCCGGGCGGTGCCATCGATGGCCCGGCTCGAGACGTAGTCGCCCTCGACGAACATCTCGCTGATCAACTCGGGACGGTCGCCATCGAGCTGGATCCGAGCGATGCGCACGATGTCTGTCGCGCCGTACCAGTCTTCCTCGATCGCGATGTCGTCGTCGAACTCGGCATCGCTGTCCACGCCCTCGACCGAGCTGGTGGTGGCACCGTCGAGCGCGTTGTTGCCTCTCCAGCCCGAGCTGATCAGGAGCAGATCATCGCCGGCGAGAAAGAGCTCGCCCTGCCAGATGTCGTTTGGGAGATCGAGCGTGCCAACAACGTCTCGGGCAGACGCGTCGACCACGATGAGCTGACCGGCCGCGATCACGAAGACACGGTCGCCGTCGGTCTTGATGATGTCGGCCTCGTCGACGCCGATCTCCTGCACGTTGGTGCCGGAGAAGTCGACTCCCTCGACAGGTATCGCCGAGCCGCCGTCGGTCGAAGCTGCGCTGCTTTCGGCCATGTCGAAGCCTGCGTCGTCATCCATCGACTCGTCGACGGCCATTCCGTCGCGGGCGAAGACCGGTCCGAACCAGCCGTGGGTGTCGAAACCCCAGGGTGTGACCCGCTCGGCGGCCTCGGTGCGTAGGTGGTCGAGCAGGGCATCGCAGCTGTCGAAGCCGGAGAGGCCTGACGCCAACACAATCTCGTTGCCTTCGATATTGATGACGACTTCGCCATCGTCGACCGTTGCCGGCGTGTTGTCGCTGGGCGAGGCCACCGGTTCGTCGCCGGTACACGCCACGGCGAAGAGCGTCACGCTCAGCAGGAGGGAGAGGGAGACAAGGATTCTGCGCACGTTGGCTTTCCAGTTCGGAGTAGATAAGTGATGGTCAGACGCCTGCACTCCCAGTCTGGTTCCCAAGAATCGCAGATTTCTCGGTGGGTTATGCTTGGGCAGGCATCCAGGGCTTGCGGTCGCTCTCGTAAGTGTCGATGTCTGACGCATATCGGAGCGTCAGGCCGATGTCGTCGAGGCCCTCCAAGAAGCGCTCTCGGACCGCCGAATCGAGCGGAAATGTCGTCTCGAGGCCGATCGCTGGGGCTTCGACGGTGAGGCGCTCGACGTCGATCGTGATCTCGAGCGTCGGGTCGGTCTGGACCGCCTCCATCAACTGGGCATTGATGTCCTCGGTGACCGCCACCGGCACGAGACCGTTCTTTGTGCAGTTGTTGCGGAAGATGTCGGCGAAACGCGGCGAGATGACGGCGTCGAAGCCGTACTGCTGGATCGCCCATACGGCGTGCTCACGGCTCGAGCCGGTCCCAAAATTGAGGCCCCCGATCAATATGCTGGCGCCGCTGTACTGCTCCTGGTTGAGCACGAAGTCGCGGTCGTCGCGCCATTCGGAGAAGAGACCCTTTTCGAAACCGGTGCGCTCTACTCGCTTGAGCCAGTCGGACGGGATTATCTGGTCGGTGTCGACGTCGGTGCGGTTGAGCGGGATCGCAGTTCCTGAGACGATTCGGACAGCCTTCATGAGTGGTGTTCCTTTCCCGATCTACACCCGCCGGAGCCAAGTAGGCGGCTCGAGCGGGCTGAGATCGGCACGGGCGGGGAGGGTCAGTTGAGGTCGGACGGGGCGGCAAAGTGGCCGGCGATGGCGGTGGCAACAGCGACCTCGGGTGATACGAGATGGGTGCGGCCGCCGCGGCCCTGGCGGCCTTCGAAGTTGCGGTTGCTGGTGCTGGCGCAGCGTTCGCCCGGCTGGAGCTTGTCGGGGTTCATCGCCAGGCACATCGAGCAGCCCGGTTCGCGCCAGTCGAAGCCGGCGTCGCGGAAGATCTGATCGAGCCCCTCCGCCTCGGCCTGGGCGCGGACCTTGCCAGATCCGGGAACGACCAGGGTGCGTACACCATCGGCGACGCTGCGGCCTTTCGCCACGGCGGCGGCGGCACGGAGATCTTCTATACGGCTGTTGGTGCAGCTACCGATGAACACGGTATCTACCGCGACGTCCTTGATCGGTGTCCCGGCCTCGAAGTCCATGTATTCGAGGGCGCGACTGGCTGTGTTGGCAAGATTTGGATCATCGAAGTCGTCGGGGCCCGGGATCATGCCGTCGATCGGCATGACCTGCGCCGGATTGGTGCCCCAGCTGACCTGTGGCTTGATGTCGGCCGCATCGATCACGACTTCCTCGTCGAAGACCGCACCCTCGTCAGTGACCAGGGTCTTCCAGTCGGTGACTGCGGCGTCCCAGTCGGCGTCGGTGGGGGCCTGGGGGCGCCCCTGCATGTACGCGAATGTCGTCTCGTCGGGGGCGATGAGACCGGCCTTGGCGCCACCCTCGATCGACATGTTGCAGACCGTCATTCGGCCCTCCATCGACATGTTTTCGAAGACGTCGCCGCGGTACTCGATGATCTTGCCGATCCCGCCACCGGTACCAATCACGCCGATGGCGTACAGGATGACGTCCTTGGGCGTGACACCGGGGTTGAGTTCGCCTTTGACCGTGATCGCCATCGTGCCTGGCTTCACTTGGGGCAGGGTCTGTGTGGCGAGGACGTGCTCAACCTCGCTGGTGCCAATCCCGAAGGCGATCGAACCGAAGGCGCCGTGGGTGGCGGTGTGCGAATCGCCGCACACGATGGTCATGCCCGGCTGGGTAAGGCCCTGCTCGGGACCCATCACGTGCACGATGCCGTTGTTCTCGTGTCCCATCGGATAGTTGACGATGCCGAACTGCTCGGTGTTCACCCGAAGCGTCTCGATCTGCTTGGCGCTGATCTCGTCTTTGATCGGCTGGTCCTGGTTCACCGTCGGCGTGTTGTGGTCTTCGGTGGCGATAGTGAGATCGGGGCGACGGACGCTGCGGCCGTTCAGGCGGAGCCCGTCGAACGCCTGCGGCGACGTGACCTCGTGGACAAGGTGGAGGTCGATGTAGAGCAGGTCAGGGTCGCCGCCGATGCCTGCGGCGACCACGTGACGGTCCCAGATCTTCTGGCTGAGGGTGCGGGGTTCTGACATCTTGGTCTCCCTGGCGGTGAACCGTGTCGTGGTGGACACTGTCTCATAATATGAGATACAGTTCTGAACTGTGGAACTCAGTGTAAGCGGCGTTGGCGTTATCGACAAGGCCATGGCCGTGTTGGCTGCCGTCGACCCGAACGGTGCCAATCTTGGTGAACTTGTGGAGCGCACGGGTCTTTCCCGGGCAACAGCCCATCGGCTTGCGTCGGCGCTCGAGGTGCACGGCCTGCTCCGCCGTACCTCCGACGGCCGGTTTGCGCTTGGTTCCCGCCTTGTGACCTTGGGCTCGAGCGCTGCGGCCGGCTGGCCACTTGCCGACGCGGCCCGACCCGCGCTTGCGGAACTCCGAGACGTCACCGGCGAGTCTGCTCAGCTGTATGTCCGCGACGGTGATGCTCGCGTCTGCATCGCGTCGCTCCAGTCGCCCCATGGTCTGCGTACCATCGTCGCCGCCGGCGCGGTGTTGGCGCTTGGCCAGGGGTCAGGTGGTCGTGTGCTCACCGGCGAGGTCAGCGCCGAAGGCTGGGTGGCATCGGTGGCAGAGCGTGAGGCCGGCGTCGCCTCGGTCAGCGCACCGGTTTTTGATCGCGCCGGCGCCGTGATCGCTGCAGTGTCGGTGAGCGGTCCAATTGAGCGACTCACTCACGAGCCTGGCGGAGCCTATGGTCCAGCCGTGGCGATGGCGGCCGCCCGGATCGCGCAGGAGTCGGGAATCGCATGACCGGGGAGACTTCCCGTGACGAAGCTGAGGTCGGTACCTTCTCGATCTGGTTTCTGCGCGGGGTCCTCGTGCTCACATGCCTCGTCGTTCTGGGCTTCCTCCTACACGCCGCGGTCGGGTTGTTCGGCGGCGACGGAACCGCCAGCGACGATGAGTCCACCAACGCTGAGCAGGTGATGGCCAGCGACGACGAATCGACCGACGAGACCTCCACCTCCTCGACGTCGCTATCGCCGAGCAGCGAGGCCCCAGCGACAACACCTATCCCGGACGGCAACCAAGAGCTCCAGGTCTTCGTTGATGAGGCGATTGGGTTCATCGAAGCGACCCGGCAACGAGCGTTTGTCGAGCGACCCGTCGTCGAAGTCGTCAGCGTCGACGCAATGACCGAGGTCGTGCTCGACGACATTCGCAAGACGTTGGCCGCTGACCCTGAGGCAGCCGAAGCAAGCCTCGCGCTTTCCCGTGCTATCGGGTTCTTTGGGCCAGCTGACGAGTTCCTCGGTGTCTACGAGGTTTTTGTCTCTGCTGGTGTGCTCGGTGTCTACTTCCCGGACTCCGACCGATTGCTGGTGCGCTCGGCGAGCGAGTTGACCCTCAGCACCAAGGCGACCATCGTCCACGAACTCGTGCATGCGTTTGACGATCAGCACTTCGATCTTGATCGCAACGAATTGTCCGACGACGGCGATGCTGGCTGGACATTCGGCGCGGCTGTCGAGGGCAGTGCGTCCTGGGTCGAGGAGGCATGGCGGGCCACCCTGACGACCGACGAGGTTTCTGAGCTCCTTGAAGAGGAGTTGAGCTTTGACACCGGCGACATATTTTCGCTGGACTTCGGTTTTCTGGTCTACCAGACCTCGGTCTACGAGGCGGGACGTGTGTGGCTCGATCGCCGCGTTGTCGACGAAGGTATCGCCGCCATCGATGACGCGCTGATCAACGGCGCTGCGAGCAGCGAGGTCGTCATGATGGCGCTCGACGCTCCAAACCTCGATCCGATCGACGTTGTGTCACCGGCGGTCGACGGCGAAGTGCTGTGGCAGGGCCGCGGCGGCCAAGCTCTCATCGCAGCACTCACGTTCCTTGCCGAACAGAGTGAAACCGCTGCCATCGGCTGGGGTGGTGATGCGATGACCGTCTACTACGACAGCGAGGGCTTGGCATGCCTGCGGTGGGATCTGGTTGGCGACACCGCCATCGATACGAGCGAGATCTTCGAGGAGCTGGGTCGGTGGGTCACCGCGATCGGCGGCACCGCAGAAATGGTCGACGGGCTGGTTCGCATCGACCGCTGCGCTTGAGGGTCAGCGGCTCTCGACAAAGGCGATGATCGCGGCACGATCTTCGCCCGTGAGGGCCATGAACGCGTCGGTGACGGGCCTGGCCTCGCCGCCGTGCCAGAGGATCGCTTCCTCGACCGAGCGGGCGCGCCCGTCGTGCAGGAGCGAAATATGGCCGTTGACTTCGTGCAGCAGTCCCACTCCCCACAGGGGTGCGGTGCGCCATTCGCTGCCCGACGCGCTGTATACGGGGCGGTTGTCGGCGAGCCCTGGTCCCATGTCGTGGAGGAGGAGGTCGGTGAAGGGATAAATGACGAGGTCATCGAGCTCAGGCGTATTGGTCGCACCGGTGCGCTGCTGCGGCGTGTGGCATCGAGTGCACCCGATCGATTCGAACAAGTTGGCCCCTGCGATCACCAGTGGATCGTCGATCTCGCGGCCGGCCGGGATCGCCAGGGCTTCGACGTAGAACGCAAGGTCGGCGAGTTCCTCGTCGCCAACCTCGATGTCGGCACCGATCGGATTGATCGACGTGCTGATCCCCATGTCCTCAGCGAGCGCGCTGGCCGATTGGTGGATGAGGTCGAAGTTCTCGGCCTTCCAGCCATGGCGACCGACCCGGCGAATGCCATCGGCATCGACAACCCACTGGACCTCGCCGGAGATGCCGTCGCCGTTGGTGTCGTCGGGATCGGCCGCGATGACGATGTCGGCCTCGGGTACGAACTCGAGTAGCCCGGGTCCGGCAACCTGGGGTGGAATACGAAGGCTCAGTTCGGCGCCGACCGACAGCATCCCCTCGCGTCCGACGACGGAGACGACGGGGCGGCGGAGCTGATAGGTCGTGCCGTCGGGGTACTCACCCTGCTCCTGTTCCCAAAGGATGTTGACCTGAGCCTCGGCTTCGCCGTCAACGGCGTACGTCTGCAAGCGGGTGCCGTAGCCAGGGAGCGCGAACGGTAACTCGAGCTCACCGGCACCGCTCTGGGAGATGTGGACAACCGGGCCGATGCCGAGGTAGGCACCGTCGACCGGCTCGCTCTGGCGCCCGTTGTTGTGGTGGCATGCGTTGCACCCGTTGCCGTTGAAGTCGGGACCGAGTCCGGTTTCGGGGGTGAAGAACGCTTCGAACGTCTCGTCTCCATCAGCAAAGCGAATGCGGGCGGCGAGCCCGATGTTGCGAGCCGACAGATTGTAGGACCGCTCACTGACCTCGAATGTGGTCGTCGCGTCGCCAGCTCGTTCGATGAGCCAAATGGGCGCGCTCGCGGCTGGTTCGGTCTTGACGCGCGCGAGGTCGGCGGCGGCTTCTGGGTTGGGTTGCGGTGCCTGGTCAGGCGGCGGTTCTGCGCTCTCTGCGCCGCCGCTGCAGCCCGCCCCGAACAGGGCGAGGACCACGACGACGCCGCAGAGCGTCAGACGACCTGAATCACCCGCCGGAGGGAACGGTGATCGCATCGAGGTCGAACGTATCGAACTCCGGAATCACGTCGGCGGTCACCGGCGGCGCAGTCATCGGATCGACCATGCTCATCTGGTCGTCGGCGCCGGGGCTGGCGACGTCCTCGTATGGCATGTTCTCGTCTGCCGCTGGTGGGGCGAAGAACTCGATCCCGATCATGTCGCTGAGATCGCCTTGCGGTCCGTCGCACGGCAAGACGGTTTCGATATCGGCGGGCCGGGAGGTCTCGTAGTCGTTGTCGGCGAAGCAGTTACCAAGACCGTCGCCTTCGGCCTGCTGAACCATCACGATGTCGATGCCGTTCCCGGTGAAGACGTTCTCTCGGATCTGGTTGTCGGTTGCCTGCCAGAAGACGTCGCCGTCGGGAAGGAACGACACCGCGACACCACCGTTACGGTTACCTTCGATCAGGTTGCGAAGCACCAGGTTCTCGTTGGCGCCCGGCAGCACCATGCCGACGCCGTACGCGAGCTCCCAGATGTCGCCACCCTTGCTGGTATCGGGGTTGCCGTTGGAGTGAATCCAGTTTCCAGCAAATACGCCGCCTCGCTGCGGCGCAAGCTCCTCGGAGCTGAGCGTGTTGGGCGTGACGCCGATGCGATTAAGACGGAACTCGTTGTTGACGATGTAGAGCTCGCCGCCGGCGTTCGTGCCGGAGTAGGCGAGGGTGTTGTACTCCGAGATGTTGTCGGTGAGGAGCACTCGGCATGGCTGGCACTGGCCGATGTAATACCCCGAGTCGGTGTGACCGGCGGCGTAGCTGTTCTCGATCAGGCCGTAGGAGGCGTTGAACGCGTAGATGCCGTACTTGCGGTTGTTGAGCGCCGTGACGTGGCTGATCCGGTAGCCCTCGAGGACGAAGTCGGAGTCGTAGTCGCCGGTGAAGAACACGCCGTTACTGAAGTAGTTCTGGACGGTCAGGTTCTCGACGGCGACGCCGTTCGAGAAGACGATGATTCCGTTCGCGAGGTCCTCAGAGTGCATGCCGTCAAGCACGACACCCTGGCGGTCGACGCCGCGGATCACGATGTTGTCGGTCTCGACTGCAACGGACTCGTTGTAGACGCCCGCACCGATCAGCACGATGTCGCCAGGGGTTGCAGCGTCGACGGCTTCCTGGATGGTGGGGTAGTCCTCAGGGACGCGCAGCGCGTCGAGCGGGTTCGGGTCCTCTTCGGGCTCGGGCTCTTCTTCGGGCTCGGGCTCTTCGTCAGACTGCGGGTCTGCCTCGTCGCCGACATCGCCGGTCGAGTCGCCGATGCCGGTCTCGGTTGCGTTGTCAGACTCGCCACCGCATGCCGTCGCAGTGAGAGCCAGTACGAACAGAAGAGCCAAGAATCGGCGCATTACATCCCTCCAGATGGGTTCCGCACGTGAGCGTAGCGTCGTGGCTCGGTCAGGCCGAATCGGCGGGAACGACGATGATGCGCCCGGTCTGCCCGTTGGTTGCAGTGCCGTGCAGGCTGCAGAAGTAGGGATAGTCACCGGGCTCGGTGAAGACGCGCGAGGCGGAGTCACCCTTCATTGCGAGCGCCGTCGCCGAGATCGAATCGAAGGCTCCTTCGATCGCCGGCCGCACGTTGTGCTCGTTGCGCCCTTGGTTGGTCCAGGTGAGCTCGGTACCGGCCGTGACGACGACGACGCGCTGGTCGAAGGCGTTGTCTTGGACGTCAATCCCGACAGCACCTCGACCAGTCCAGTCGAGAGCATCGTCGGGGATCTCGATCGGTATCGGCCCGCTCGGCTCCGGGTCGATAGCGGCTCCCTCCAGCGCGTCGAGGTCGACGCTGAGTGTCTCGGTCTCGACAATCGGTTCCCGCCCAGCCCGCCGCCCATCGAACAAGCCCACGGGGTCGTCGCCGGCACACGAGGCCGAAAGCAGGCAGAAGAGAAGGGCGATGCCGGCGCGCACCACGGAGACGATATCGGTCAGACGACTCGGTCGGCGATCGGGGTCGCCATGTCGCTACCGGGTTCTTGGGAGGCATCGGCCGCGCTGATCAAGCGGAATGGTCAACTCGTAAACTGGGCGAGCTCGCGCCCTGCGTGGACTACATGAGGCGAGGAGGCAGAGCGGATCTCATCGATGAACCATTGGGGTGATTCATGGGATCGTGCTCTCCGCTCACGGGAAATGCGTCCGTGAACCGCTGGTCCACGGGCCGACTGGCGTCAGCGCTTCAAAGCAGAGAGACCAGTTGACCGACACGACCGTCCTCGAGTTCGGTCATATCGGGATGCGCCGTCGTTCACGTGACGTTGGCGATTTGCCCGGTCGAGGTTAGTGATCGCCCCATCGGTTCCGCTCTGGGCCCCGTTCAGTCGATGGCGAGGACCTTGATCGTCAGCATCGCACCGGCGGGGGTCTCGTACTCGACCGTGTCACCGACCGCTGCGCCCAGCAGCGACGCACCCATTGGCGAGCGCGGAGACACGACCGTGACGTCTTCGGCCTGTTCCTCGATCGAGCCGACCAGGTAGCGCTCGGCGTCGTCTTCGTCGTCACCGTCGAAGACGATCGTGACGATGGTGCCTGTCATGACCGAATCGCCACCGCCTTCGTTCTCGACGATGACGGCGTCTTCAATGATGCGCCCGAGGTGCATGATGCGGCCTTCCATCTTGCCCTGCTCCTCCTTGGCTGCGTGGTAGTCGCCGTTCTCGGAGAGGTCGCCGAGCTCGCGTGCGGTTTCGATCTTGCGGGCAATATCGATGCGTCCGCGCGTGGTGAGGTCGTCGTACTCCGCCTTGAGTCGGTCGAACGCGGCCTGGGAGAGCTCCTGTGCTTCTGCCATGAGAACAGGTTACCGCCGCGGGTCGGCCGATTGAGAGGCGGTTCTCGGCCCGGTAGGCTCATCGACCGTGATGGCTAACTCGTACATCATCATCATTTCGTAGCGCACGCCGGGTCTCCGGCGTGCGCCTCCTCCGTCCACCCTGGTGGGCGGTTTTTCATGTTTCAGGGAGTTTCACAGGCATGGCGCATCGCATCGGCATCATGGGTGGCGACGGCATCGGTCCCGAGGTCGTTGCCGAAGGCATTAAGGTCATCGACGCGCTCGGCATCGAGTACGACCGCATCGACTACGACCTCGGCGGCGAGCGGTACCTGAGAGACGGCACGGTCCTCACCGACGAGATCATTGCGGAGTGGCGCGGGATCGACGCGCTTTACGCCGGTGCCGTCGGGACCCCCGACGTGCCCCCTGGCCTGATTGAGCGGGGCCTCCTGCTGCGTATGCGGTTCGAGCTCGACCTCTACATCAACTACCGGCCCTTCGTCACCTCTGGGCATGACTTCGTTGTGATCCGGGAGAACACCGAGGGCACCTATGCCGGTGAGGGCGGGTTACTGCGCAAGGGCACGCCGCACGAGATCGCCACCCAGGGATCGGTCAACACGCGCTTCGGCGTCGAGCGCTGCGTTCGCTACGCCTTCGAACTGGCGATGACGCGCAACAAGCACTGCACCCACGTCCACAAGACCAACGTCCTCACCTTCTCCGGCGACCTGTGGGAGCGGACCTTCAATGAAGTCTCGGCCGAGTACCCCGAGGTCGAGACGGCCTACAACCATGTCGACGCCGCATGCATCTACTTCGTCGATCGGCCCGAGAGCTATGACGTGATCGTCACCGACAACCTGTTCGGCGACATCCTCACCGACCTGGGCGGGGCGATCTCGGGCGGGATCGGCCTAGCGCCGACTGCGAACCTCAATCCGCGCGGCATGTCGATGTTCGAGCCGGTGCACGGTTCGGCACCCGACATCGTCGGTACCGGCAAGGCCAACCCTGTTGCTGCCATCCTGAGCGGCGCGATGATGTTGGACCACCTCGGCGAGACCGAGGCCGCCGATCGCATCCGGGCGGCCTGTGCCGACCCGGACACCCTGACCGGATCCACCAGCGAGATCGGCGACCAGGTCGTCGCCCGCCTCTAAGGAGTTCTTATGCCAATCGAATCCACTCCGAACATCTGGATGAACGGCGAGATGGTGCCGTGGGAGGACGCAAAGATCCACGTCCTCACCCACACGCTCCATTACGGCACCGGCGTCTTCGAGGGCATTCGTGCCTACGAAACCGATCAGGGACCGGCAATTTTCCGGCTGACCGAGCACATCGAGCGCCTCTACAACTCGGCGAAAATCCTTGCAATGCCGATGCCGTATGACGTGCCGACGATCGTTCAGGCCTGCAAGGACGTCGTGGCCGACTCCGGTCTCGATGCCTGCTACCTCCGTCCGATCGCCTACTACGGCTATGGCGAGATGGGTCTCGCCACCGGTGCCTGCACCACCGACATTGCGATCGCAGCGTGGCCGTGGGGCGCGTACCTGGGCGACGATGCAGCCAGCAAGGGTGTGCGGATGAAGATCAGCTCGTGGACACGCCACGACCACAACATCATGCCGCCGGCCGCCAAGACGACCGGCAACTACGCCAACAGCACCCTTGCAAAGATGGAGGCCATCAACGCGGGCTACGACGAAGCGATCATGCTCAACGGCGCCGGCCTCGTGAGCGAGTGCTCGGGTGAGAATCTCTTCTGCGCGAAGGGCGATGTCATCATCACGCCACCGACTTCGTCGGGTGCGCTGCCCGGCATCACCCAAGACACCGTGATGCAGCTCGCCGCCGACCTCGGCATCAACATCGCGATTGGTGATCTGGCTCGGAGTGACGTCTACACCGCCGACGAAATCTTTGTTGTTGGCACTGCGGCCGAGGTCTCGGCTGTGAACTCCGTCGACGATCGTGCCGTGCCGTGCCCTGGACCGGCCACCGCTGCTCTGACCAACGCGTACGCCGACCTCGTCCGTGGCAAGAACGAGAAGTACCGCGCCTGGAACGAACTCGCAAGCTGATGACCAAGGTCGACCGCTCGGCGCATCGCGACCCGTCGTGGCCAACGGCGGTTGACATTTACGACACGACCCTTCGCGACGGCAGTCAGCTTGAGGGCATCTCGCTCACGGTTGACGACAAGCTTCGCATTGCGGAGCAGCTCGACCGGCTTGGTGTCGCTTTCATCGAGGGCGGCTGGCCGGGAGCGAACCCGAAGGACGACGAGTTTTTTACTCGGGCGCGTACCGAGCTCAACCTGCTGAGGTCGCAGTTCGTGGCGTTCGGCTCGACGCGGCGGGCGAAGGGCAAGGTCGACTCCGACCAAACGCTTGCGAACCTGGTCTCCGCTGGCACCGAGGTTGTCTGCATCGTCGGCAAGTGTTGGGACTACCACGTCACCGAGGCGCTCAACACGACGCTCGATGAGGGCATCGCGATGGTTGCCGACTCCGTCGAGTACCTCGTTTCGAAGGGGAAACGGGTGTTCTTCGATGCTGAGCATTTCTTCGACGGCCACAAACGCAATCCTGAGTTCAGCCTCGGCGTGATCGAGGCGGCAGCGATGGCCGGCGCTGAGGCGGTCGTGCTGTGCGACACCAACGGTGGTTCGCTTCCGGGCGATATCGACGTCGCTGTGCGCGCCGTGGTTAGCCATGTCGACTGCCAGGTCGGTATTCATCTGCACAACGACACGGGTTGTGGTGTAGCCAACGCGCTCGCTGCGGTACAGGCCGGTGCCACGCAAGTGCAGGGAACGATCAACGGCTACGGCGAACGGGTCGGCAATTGTGACCTCGTGCCGATCATGGCGAACCTCGAACTCAAGATGGGGATTCAGTGCCTTCCCGAGGGACGGCTCGCGAACCTCACGTCCGTCGCCCACCATGTGGCTGAACTCGTCAATTTCTCGGTCGACCCCCAGCAGCCCTATGTCGGCTCCACCGCGTTCGCGCACAAGGCTGGCCTGCATACGTCGGCCCTGAGTCGTGCGAGCGATGCGTACGAGCACGTCGACCCCCACGCCGTCGGCAATGGCACACGGGTCCTCGTGTCGGAGATGGCTGGCCGTTCGACCCTAGAGATGAAGGCCGAGGCGCTCGGGATCGAGCTCGACGGCAAGACTGTCGGTGAGGTGATCGACACGCTCAAGCGGCTTGAGCACGAGGGCTACCACTTCGAAGCGGCCGACGCCTCGCTCGAACTGTTGATGCGTGGTGCCGCAGGCTGGTCTCAACCGTATTTTTCGCTCGAGTCGTTCTCGGTGTCGACCGATCATCGGTCGGGCACCAATGCCCGCCTTTGGAACGATGTCACTGTCGACGTTGAGACGCAGGCCACCGTGAAGGTCTGGGTCGATGACGAACGCCGGCTTGCGGTGGGGGAGGGAAACGGTCCGGTAAACGCCCTCGACGCCGCTCTTCGGTCTGCTCTCAACGGTGCCTACCCGGCACTCAACCGAATTAGTCTGACCGACTTTAAAGTTCGCGTACTAGACACCGGAAAGGGCACGGGTGCGATCACGCGCGTGTTGCTCGACTCAACCGACGGCGAGCGTGAGTGGACCACTATTGGAGTGAGCGAAAACATTATCGAGGCGTCGTGGCAGGCCCTGGTTGACTCGCTCATCTACGGCCTCCTGCACGCCGATGGCTGACGGCGGCCAGACCTTTAGGAGATGGGCGACGCGGTAGTCCCACCATGTAGTGGCGGAGGTGACCCAGTGCGAAGCATCGACAAGTGGTTCGCCCGGGCTTGTTGCCGGTGAACTCAACGAACACGGCCATGACTGCGAGCAGTCATGGTGTCGCCATACAGATAGCGCCGGTTGGTAGCCGGATCAGTCGTCTGATGAGGATTTGATCGGTCTTGGGAAGGCCACTGCGAAACCAAATAGCTGCACAGTAATTGCCGATTCGGCTCGACCGATGTCCAACGCGACTGGGCTGCAGACCTAGGCCCAGATCACATCGTGGAGCGGGTTGGGGCGGGGCGGAAACGACCGAGCCTCACCCCGGTGGAACCGAGCCGCAGTCCAGGCTGTGACAGCGGCGTCAAGGAGGTCATCAGTCAGTGCGGCTCGCGCCGCTGTCTCGTCGATATCACTCAGTTCGAACCCGGCGGCAGTTAGCGCGCCGAGTCGCTGAGTCATGCCCGCCCAGGTCTTCTTGCTTGCGCTCGCCGGGGCACCGAGGAGCGCGGCGAAGCAGCCCTCCGGGTGCGCTTCGATGACCGGTATCCCCGCTTCGGGAATCCACGCGACCGCCTCGCGAATCTTGGGAACGAGGGCCCAGGCCTGACGGCTGATGCCCTTGCCGGTCGCAGCCCGGGCCGCGCGATTCGCCGACGCGTAATCGTCGGCGTCCAAAGCGGCTTGGGGTGGCGTGGCGAACACCGAGCTGCGGCGAGGGCCGAGAAACGAACGCAGGGCAGCCTCAGCCGAGCGAGCGGCCTCAGGGATAACGATCGGTATATCGATCGCCACCACCGCAGCGTCGGGCACCAGCGCAGGGAGTGCCTCCAGCCTCGGCAGGAAGTACGCCGTCGCTGATCCACTGCCGTCCCAGGCAACCGCAATCCAGCCCGAGGGGCAGCCGTCGATGCCGACGAAACGCATCAGGTCAGCGCGCCACTCGCCTCGAGTTGGCCGATTTCGGCCTCGTCGAGGTTGAGCCAGTCGTGCAAGATATCGCGGGTGTGTGCGCCAAGGCAGGGGGCGGAGGGGGCGGTGCGCAGTTCGGTCCGGCTCATCCGGGTGGGGTTGGCGACGTGGTGCTCAAATCCGAACTCTTCGTGGACCAGTTCGTCGACGAAGTTTCGGCTTATGAGGTGTGGATCGGCGGCTTGTTGAAGGGGACCCATAACGGTCATGCCTGACACGCCGGCCGCCTGCAGGAGTTCAGTCGCCTCGTCGGAATCGCGCTTGCATGTCCACGCAGTCACCAGTTCATCGAGCTCGGCAACGTCGGCCAGTCGGCCCTTGGTGGTCGCCCACTCGAGGCGATCGACGCCGAGCACGTCGGCAAACCGTGCCCAGGTCTCGTCGTCAGGTACAGCGATCGCTATCCAAGCATCTTCTCCGGCTGCCGGGTAGACGTTGTGGGGAGCCTGATGCCGGTGGCGGTTGGCCAGGTTGATCGGCTCGATACCAGTCTCGAGCCCCTCGAGGTACACATCACCCAGTTGGTAGACGGCGACCTCTGTCTGGGCCATGTCGATCATCTGCCCCTCACCCGTTCGATCTCGGTGGCCAATCGCCGCGAGGACGGCGGTCGCCAGCATTTTGCCGGCGATGTGGTCGGGATGGTTCAGTGACGTGCCGCTCGGGTAGGGCCCGTCGGGATGACTCCAGAGTAGATGCACACCTGAGAACGCCGAGTTGAGTGGGCCGTACGCCTTCATCTCACCCATTGGTCCGCCGCGGCCGTAACCCTGCGACGCTGCGTAGATCAGCGCCGGCTTCTCGTTCTTGAGGTCGTCCCAGTCAAGCCCGAGCCGCGCCATGACTCCGCCCCGGTTGTTCTCGGCGACGATGTCGGCACGCAGGCACAGCTCCTTGGCGATTCGTTGGCCCTCCTCGGTCGTGAGGTCGACGGTGATGCTGCGGCGGCCACGCGACTCCATGTTGTAGGCGAACGCCTTGTTGTACTCGCCCATGCCGACGAACCGGAGTGTGTCCATCTTTCCGACCGATTCGACCTTGATGACGTCAGCGCCGAACTCGCTCAACATCCAGCAGAGTTCGGGTACGACGGCGGCGACGCCGAACTCGAGCACCCGGGTTCCGGCCAGCAGTTGGGGGAGGGGTTGGTCATTACGCTCGGGGATCGACGGGCGGGAGACGTCAGGGATCTCACCGAGTGGTGGGGTGGGTGTGGCGGAGAACTTGAGGGGCGCAACGGGCATGTCGTCGACGAAGAAGCCGCGCTCGAGGCACTGTTCATGCCGCGCGAATTCGAGCGGTGTCTGGACAAAGCCGAGCGGCGCGTTGGCGTGCATTGCGTGGGCGAAGACGTCGGCTCGGGGACGGTTGGCGAACTCGCGCTTCGCAACTGAGCGGATGAGGTCCATGTTCATCGCTCGGTGGGCGATTGTGCGCCACTCCTCGCTGGCGAGCTCATTAGGGTGGCCCATCACCTCGAGGAGGTGGTCCCAGTCGCGGTTTGTGGTGATGACGGTTCGGACGAAGCCGTCCGCGGCCTCGAGCACGAAATACAGGCCTTCGGCGTTTCGGGTGCCCTCGGCGGGGAGGAACGGGTTGACACTCAGGTAGTCGGGGACCGAGATCGGCCAGGGCACGAGCCCGGTCAGCGCTGCCTCCTGAGCGCTGATTTCGACGATCTGGCCGAGTCCGGTTCGGTGCCGATCGAGCAAGGCTGCGGCGGCTCCCATCGCACCGTGAACCGAGGCGCAGTCGTGGGCGGCGAAGCCGGGCAGAGCGGTGGGTGGAAGATGAGGGAACCCGGTGGCCCAGAGCGCGCCGCTGGCGGCGAGGGCGGGCAGGGGTTCGAGGTGCCACCCGGCCCGTTCACCGGTAAGCCCAAAGTCGCTGAGAGAGACGTGGATAAGGGTGGGGTGCTCAGCGGCAATGACATCTCGGTCGATCGGCGCTGTCGGGCCAGCGTTCTCGATCCAAATGTCGTAGTCGGCGAAATGAACCTCGGCAGCAGGGGGTTGGATCTTGCGGGCGTTGCGGAAGCGGTCGGCAGGACCACCGTCGTCGTCGGCATGCACGGGGCGGTGCACGGTGGCGCCAAAGTCGGCGAGGATGCGACCGCAGAGCGCGCCCCGAATGTCGGTTTCGTCCAGAACGTGGACGCCGGCGAACGGAGCGGGACTGGTCATGGCTGGGAGTCTCGCGTGTCTCCACACGTTGCGCTGCTCTGGCTACGCTTCGCCTTATGGCAGCTCCGTCTCGCGTTCCCACCAGCCCGACTCAGGCCAAGCACTACTCGTCGCCGCCTCGGCGATCGGGTTCGTGGCGGGCCGAGCGGCCGGGCGAGACCATTGGCGCGGCCCACCCGAGTGGGCCGGCCCTTGGTAATCCGGGTCCCGACCAGGGATACGTTCTTACACTGGCCGCTGACCTGAAGGGCCAGCTCGTGCTCGCTCCGGGTGAGCACGCAGCCGACGTCATGGCCGGTGCGTGCGCCGTTGCGCTTCGGCGAGCGTCGATGTTCGGCCGGGGTCCCATGTGCGAAGACCTCGAGATGGCCCTCACGCTGTTCGGCTTCCTCAGTGAAGCCGACGACGGACTCGTTGAGATGCGGCGTAAGTTGTTTGCAGAGGTCCATCACACGACAGTGCACTACTTCGCCACCCGCGAGATTGCCGACCGGGTCGATGCTGAGATGCTGAAGGGTCGGCTCGAGAAAGCCAAGAAGGCGGTTGAACGCGACTGGCGCTCCGCCTTCGGTGGCAACGAGTAGGCCGGTAGCCTCGCGGGGTGACACCTCGGGTTCGTTTTGCTCCTGCGCCCACCGGCTTTCTGCATGTCGGATCGGCGCGCTCTGCCCTCTTCAACTGGCTGTTCGCCCGTAATCAGGGTGGCACGATGGTGCTTCGTGTCGAAGACACCGATGCGTCGAAAAAGACCCAGGAGTTCGTAGATGCGATCGTCGAGCCGTTGCAGTGGCTCGGCATCGACTGGGACGAGGGGCCCTACTTCCAAAGTGATCGACGCGAGCTTCACGCGGTCGCGGTCCAGCAGCTCGTCGACTCGGGCCGCGCATACTTCTGTGATCTGAGCCGCGAAGATATCGACGCCAAAGCCGAGGAGGCCGGCTTGCCTCCCGGGTACCACGGCTGGTCGCGTGATCGCGATGTTGCCGACGGACCGGGCGTGGTGGTTCGCTTCCGGGCACCTGGCGAGGGTTCGACCGTGATCGACGATGAGATCCGAGGCATGGTCGAGGTTCAGCACTCGACCGTCGAGGACTTCGTGATCCGTCGTGGCGACGGTTCGCCCGTCTTTCTGATTGCGAATGCGGTCGACGATTATGAGATGGGTATCACCCATGTGATCCGCGGTGAAGATCTGCTCAACACAGCGCCGAAAGTGGTGTTGCTTTGGAACGCACTCGGCTACGGCAAGCCGCCCACCTACGCTCACCTCCCGCTGTTGGTGAACGACCAGGGCAAGAAGCTGTCGAAGCGGCGTGACTCTGTCGCTCTGGGTGCGTTTCGCAAGGAGGGCTACCTTCCCGAGGCGATGGTCAACTATCTAGCACTCCTTGGTTGGGGGCCAGCCGATGAGGTCGAGGTCCGCCCGCTCTCCGAGATCGTCGAGCTGTTCAGTCTTGATGCGGTCAACAAGGCGCCGGCGATGTTTGACCGCAAGAAGCTCGACCACATCAATGGCGAGTACATCAACGCCATGTCACCCGCCGAGTTCGTTGCGGCTGCCGAGCCCTGGCTGACCGGCACCGACACCCTGTGGCCGGCCGAGGCCTACCGGCCTGAGGTCGCCGAAGCGCTGGCACCGGAGCTGCAGCAGCGGATCTCGAAGCTGAGCGACGCTGCCGGCTGGCTCTCGTGGCTGTTCGTTGCCCCCAGCGACTATGACGAGAAGGGCTGGACGAAGGCGATGGTCAAGGGCCGTGTCGCCGATCGGGTTCTCGACAATGTGATCGCTGCGTTGGAGACGATCGACTTTCACGACCCGGAAGCCATCGAGGCGGCAGTGATGGGTGTCGGTGCCGACCTGACTGAGGAACTCAGCGATCGGGTTCTCTCCCAGGCGCCAGTTCGGGTTGCGCTGACCGGCGGGGGAGCGGGTATTCCGCTGTGGCAGGCGATGTCGCTTCTTGGCGACGACGAGTGCCTCGCCCGACTTCGAGCCGCACGAGCCCGGCTGGACTGACGTGGAGTGGTTGCGCAACCTGCTGGTGTGGCTGCGTTCCCCCCGGGCGCTCCTGATCATCGGTGGGTTGGGCTTTTTCTACGTCGGCTTCAACTTCCTTGCGGTTCTGGTCGCTTCTGGTGCCGACCAGCGCCAGCCGGTCGATGCGATCATCGTGCTCGGTGCGGCGCAGTACGACGGTGAGCCGTCGCCGGTCTTTCAGGGCCGGCTCGATCATGCGTACTCGCTGTGGGACGAGGGCATTGCACCGCTCATTGCCACCACCGGCTCAAACCAGCCAGGTGACCGGGTAACGGAAGGCTTCGCCGGATTCGAGTACCTGCGGTTCGAAGGCGTGCCCGAGACGGCGTTGTTGGTGATCACCGATGGCGCGTCGACGTGGGAGCAGCTCCTGGCGACAGCTCGTCAACTCCGCCAGCGTGATCTTGACTCGGTGGTTCTGGTGTCCGATCCGTACCATGCGCTGCGGCTCACACAGATCGCCGACGAGGTTGGACTCGACGCGTCGGTTTCGTCGACCGATGGCACGACGTCGATCCGAAACCTGGCCCGGGAAACTGCCGCCGTAAGCCTGGGTCGAATACTTGGCTATCGACGGGTCGACAACTGGCTCGGAGGGGTCGGCTGACGGCCTCGGAGCAGGTATCGTTTTCCCCTGCCCTTCGGGGTCATCCTTCGGGGATGGTGTAATTGGTAACACATCTGGTTCTGGTCCAGACATTGGGGGTTCGAGTCCTCCTCCCCGAGCTCAGAACGGCGCCCCCCCGGGGCGCCGTTTGTTTTTTTTGGTGGTTCACACTTTCCTCACGTGGGGCTTATGGATGCCTCACCTTGGCGCCCAACAGTTGCTCCATGAGGCAAATCATGATCGGCGGAACCCTGCTTGCCTTGCTGGGGGCGAGCTGCAATGCAGGGGGTGGGGGGTCGGACCTCGAAACGGGCGCTGATGTCGTGGCAGTGGAGTGGGACGCCGACGTCGAGGAGCCGACCACGAACCTACGCCCGACGAAGGTTGCCCCCGACCGCCCGGCACCCCGTGCAGCATCCAGTGGCAACGGCGGTGGGTTTGGTGCTCGGATTTTGCTCGATGGAAGCCCAACCTTTCCGGGGGACTTTGCCGACCCCGACGTGGTGGCTCACGATGGGGCGTTCTTCGCGTACGGCACCAACACCCTCTTCATGAACGTTCCGGTTCTGAGCACCGAGGTCGGTGGCATCTACGGCGAAGCGCTGCCGGAGCTGCCAACGTGGAGTGAGCCAAACCATGTGTGGGCGCCGTCAGTCACCGAGTTCGGCGACCATTGGGTCCTGCACTACACAACCAGGCATACGGCGAGTGGTCGGCAGTGCATCTCGGTTGCGGTGGGCGGCCATCCGGGTGGGCCGTTCGTTGACGACTCGACTGAGCCATTGCTCTGCGCTCTCGACCAGGGTGGCGCGATCGATCCGAGTGTCATCATGAAGGGTGCCGACCCGTATCTGCTGTGGAAGTCAGACGGGAACTGCTGCGGACTTCCGACGATCATTTACTCGCAGCCGCTGTCGGCAGACGGCACCGAGCTGGCCGGCGATTCGGTCGAGCTCATCCGCAACGATCTGTCGTGGGAGCGTGACGTCGTCGAGGGCCCGTCAATGATCGAAGTCGACGGCGACTGGTACCTCCTGTATTCGGCGAACCGCTGGGACAGCGCCGACTATGCCGTGGGTATCGCCCGTTGCGACTCAGTCATTGGCCCGTGTGTGAAGCAGCCCGAACCCTGGCTCAGTTCGACCGACTCGCTCGCCGGTCCTGGCGGCCTCGAGGTGATATCGCTGCCGGATCGGGCCGCTGACCTTGTCGTGTATCACGGGTGGGTCAACGGCGAGGTTGGCTACCCCGACGGCGCTCGGGCGCTCTACGCGCGCCCGGTCCGCTGGACGACTGACGGGTTGGTTCTTATCGGGAGCGCCAACGAAGGGTCCTGACCGGCCCCAGGGTACGGTCGTCGCATGAGTGCGCCCGCAGTGAACGGTCAGATGGAGTACCGGCGGCTGGGTGCCACCGGCTTGAAGGTCAGTGTTCTGTCCTTCGGTAGTTGGGTCACCTTCGACACCCAGCTCGACGACGGACTCGCCGTGGATTGCATGGCGGCTGCCGGTGAAGCCGGCTGCAATTTCTTCGACAACGCCGAGGCGTATGCCGGTGGTGCGTCCGAGGAGATCATGGGTAGGGCATTCGAGCGGCTCGGCTGGCCTCGTTGGTCGTACGTGCTCACTACCAAGGCGTACTGGGGCATTCACCGGGGCGTACCAAACATGCACCTGACGCTCAACCGTAAGTACCTGCTGCAGTCGATCGAAGGATCGCTCGAACGGTTCGGCACCGACTTCGTAGACGTTTTCTATTGCCATCGCGCTGATCCAGATACGCCGATGGAAGAGGTTGTGTTTGCGATGAGCGAGATCGTCTCGTCGGGCAAGGCCAACTATTGGGGCACCAGCGAATGGACGGTCGATCAGGTGCGTGAGGCGATTGCAATCGCTGAGAAATACGGCCTGCACAAGCCCGTCACCGAACAGAGTCAGTACAACCTGCTCGAGCGGCGCATCGACACGGACTTCGCCGGCCTGGTCGAGGAGACCGGCTACGGCAACACGATCTGGAGCCCGCTTGCCTCCGGTCTGCTTACCGGCAAGTACCGCGACGGCGTACCGGACGGCTCCCGGGCGGCACTCGACGGGTATGACTGGCTCGCTGAACGCATGTCTGACGCCGCCACAATCGCCAAGGTCGAGAACCTGCGGCCAATTGCCGAACGCCTCGACTGCTCGATGGCCCAGCTTGCGTTGGCCTGGTGCACCCTCAGCCCGAACGTGTCGACCGTGATCACCGGCGCGTCTCGCGTCGAGCAGGTCGTTGCTAACTTCGAGTCGCTCGATGTGATTGCAAAGATCACGCCGGAGGTCAAGGCGGAGATCGAAGCAGCCGTCGCCTGAGGGCAGCGGAATCGGTTGGGCCGCCTCGGCCGGATCGCTACACTCAGCAAGCCGACCACCGCGGTGGTTCGAACACGCCCCGTTCGTCTAGCGGCCTAGGACGCCACCCTCTCAAGGTGGTAGCACGGGTTCAAATCCCGTACGGGGTACCAAACCGGAATCGGCGCTGGCGGAGTGCCTGTTTTCGTTGATCCACCATGGGTTTTTGGCGGGTCCAACGTGGTCATCGTGGTAGGTGAAGCCCTCGGGGAAGAGCGCGCGGAGAAACTGCGGTCTTTCTAGGG
>JAQWLJ010000032.1 GCA_029247365.1 Acidimicrobiales bacterium
AAGCGATCGACAAACCAGTAATCCGGGTTACGAACAACCAAGGTCTCATTATCCAAATCACGACTCTCAAGCATGAACGGACCCGTACCAACCGGGTTCTCGTTGAACGCCTCAGCATCAGCCGCCGCACCCGGATGGAACGGCATGCCGAGCGGCGCTGTCGAAAGTACAGCCGGGAACGCGGTCGACCCACGACTCAGCACCCACTCGACGGTGAGGTCACCGGTTGCGTTCACTTCGGCCAAGTTGACTGACGCAATCGCTCCGGCTGCCGTGGCTCCCGCTTGCTGGATGGGGAACATGTCGGCAATCGTCTGAGCGGTCAGCGGATCGCCGTTGTGGAACACGACTCCAGGACGAAGGACGCCTGTCCACACCGTGAAGTCGTCGCTGGGCTCGAGCGACTCAAGCAACCAGCCCTTGTACGCACCATCAACGTCTTGCTCAATCAGCAGGTCGTAAATGGTGAGCATGATGTTGGAGCAGGGCGAGGAACACGAGTCCTCCCACGGACGCAAGCCCGTCGCCTCTGCCTCGAGACCGACAGCGATGTCACCACCAGTCGGACGAGACTCATCCTCAACCTCAACCTCGGTGTTGTCCTCGCCGACGGTCACAGGTTCATCAACGTCACCGGTGTCTTCGCTTTCTACGCTTTCTTCGCTGCCGGCAGCGTCAGCGCCGGCCGCGGCACTGCCGTCGGCATCACCATCGCCACCGCATGCGGCTGCAGCGAGTGCAAGTGTCACAAACAGGCCAATGATCTTCACCAAGCCAACGCTTTTCATTCGCACAGCAACCTCTCGATCAGGGCCCGAAGGCCCGGCCTCTCTTGCTAATGGGTTATTCACGAACCACCGTCAACGCTGACGCTCACTTCATCGACCGCCACCAATGGATGATGGCAAGCCACGAAGTGGTCGCCGTTCACTCGCCGCATGGCGGGTTCGATCTCGGCACACACATCATCCGCACGATCGCAGCGGGTCCGGAAGCGGCACCCTGACGGCGGGTTGATCGGAGACGGCAGCTCACCATCGTCGGTGACCCCCGTATGCAGTTCAACTCGAGGGTCAGGAATCGGAAGCGATTCCAGCAGGAGTTGAGTATACGGATGCGCTGGATTGGCGTAGAGCTCATCGGACTCGGAGTACTCGCACATCTTGCCGAGGTACATCACGGCCACCCGGTCACTGATGTTCTTCACGACGGCAAGGTCGTGCGCAATGAACACCAACGTCAGTCCATACTGCGCCTTGAGATCTTCAAGGAGGTTGAGGATCTGGGCCTGCACCGACACGTCGAGAGCAGAAACGGGCTCGTCGCAAATAATCAGCTCAGGCTCAAGCACGAGCGCTCGAGCAATGGAGATGCGCTGGCACTGTCCGCCGGAGAACTCGTGGGGATACTTGTAACGGGCGGAATCAGGGTCGATACCGACTGCGTCAAGCATTGTGGAGACCTTGTCCCACTGGGCGTCCTTGTCGGCTGGCCCCCACACGTGAAGCGGCTCGGCGACGACCTCCCCAACGGCCCGGCGCGGGTTCAGCGACGAGATCGGGTCCTGGAAGATCATTTGGACCTGGGTGCGCAGGCTTCGCAGCGACTCGTTATCGAGGCCGGTGAGATCACTACCACCAAGCATTACCTGCCCCCCGGTAGGTCGGGGCAGTTGGATCAACGCCTTGCCGGTGGTCGACTTGCCGCAGCCAGACTCGCCGACAAGACCGAGCGTCTCACCTTTGACGATGTCGAAGCTAATGCCACTCACCGCGTGAACAACACGGTCGCGCCCAATGGGAAATTCGACGGTGAGGTCCTCGACGCGCAGGAGCGCTTCGTTGCCAGTACGCAGATGTGCGGTGCCGGATCCAGCCATCAGCCTGCCCAACCGGTCGAGTTGTCTTCCGAAGCGGTGAGGCGACCGGCCACCACGAGCGTCTGTGGCAAACCCTCGGCGAGGTTGGTCTCGAATGCTTCCTTCGCCGCTGGACTTCCGACGGGCGTGTGACACGCGAACTGATGACCGCTGCTACCGGCGGCCTGTAATTGCGGCTCTTCTTCGTGGCACTTCGCGCGGGCGTACGGGCATCGTGGCGCGAACGAGCAACCCTTCGGAGGGTTGATCAGATCCGGCGGACGCCCCGTGATTGCACTCAAGCGCGTGTGTTTCGGCTTGGTGGTCTGCGGGATGCTGTTGAGCAGCGCTTCAGTGTAAGGGTGCCGCATTTCGCTAAAGAGGGTTGCGGTGGGTGCCTGTTCGACGACCTTGCCGGCGTACATCACGGCGATTTCGTCGGCACGGCCAGCCACAACCCCTAGGTCGTGGGTGACAAGGATCATCGCCATGTTGCGATCGCGCTGTTGCCCTGCGAGTAAGTTGAGGATCTGGTGTTGCACCGTCACATCGAGTGCAGTGGTTGGCTCGTCGGCAAACAGCACTTCAGGGCTGCAGGCAAGCGCCATGGCGATGCAGACGCGCTGGCGCATACCACCCGACATCTCGTGTGGGTAGACGTCGAAACGTTCCTCAGCCTCAGGGATCTTGACCGAGTGCAAGAGCTCGGTACCGATCGACTGTGCCTTGGCCTTCGAGACGCCGAGGTGAGCCCGGACATGCTCGGTGAGCTGACGCCCGATCTTGACGACTGGGTTGAGCGAGGTCATCGGATCTTGAAACACCATCGCCATGTCTCTGCCCCACAACGCCTTCATCTCCTTGGATGAGCGGCCGACAAGTTCCTTGCCCTCGTACTGGACCGAACCGGTGGTGACTGCGTTGCCGGCGACGTTCAGCCCCATAATCGAACGCGAAAGAACCGTCTTACCGGAGCCAGACTCACCTACAACGCCGAGCGTCTTGCCGCGTTCGAGCGTCAGAGAGACACCATCAACCGCCTTCACGGCGCCCGCAGGCACCGTGAAGTGGGTCTTCAGGTCGTTGACGACGAGCGCCGGTTGACCATCGGAGACAGCCGCCATCAGATCCTGATCTCCACTGTCACATCTCCACGAAGCGTCTGTGTCCGGCGTCACACCAAGTCTCGCACCTTAGTCCAAGTTTGTGGCATTGGGACCAACTCAAGACCGGAAAAGGTCAAACACTTCTTCGAAGGCCTTCAGTTGTCCCCCATTGACAGACGACGGGACCAGAATCGGGGTACGTAGACCGGCATCACACCACTCCTTGAGCCCCTCCCTAACCTCATCTGCGGGTCCGTGGAGTGTGCAGTCTTGGAGCCACGCATTAGACATGAGCTCCGGAACCGCAGCGTGGTCGCCGGCGTCCTGGGCAACTTCGATCGCTTCCATCTCGTTGCCGTACCCGGCCTGTTTCCAGTAGTTGCGGTAGTTCGGCAGCCCGACGTACATGGTGAGTGTTTTTCGCATCACCGCTGCGGCCGCCTCGCGGTCATCACTGATACAGGTGGGAATCATGCCGCCGAGGAAAAAATCAGCATCGCGCTCAGGGCATCGCTCGAGGGTGTGCGCGAAGTCACTGCGGGCTGCGTTGGCGAAGACCATCCCATCGGCGATTTCGACGGCGAGCGCGCACATCTTGTCGCGCATGGCAGCAAGCACGATCGGGGGCATCTCCCCCACCCGCCGCTGCGATTGGAACGCTTCAACGAAGTCGCGAATGTCGGCGAGTGGACGACCAGCAGTAAGACCAAGCCGGTCGTTAATCGGTGAGTGCGAGACCCCGACACCGAATTGGAAGCGACCTTCGGACACCTCGTGGATCAACGACGCGGTTTCCGCATAGTCGGCGACATGGCGCGTGTACATGTTCACGATCGAGGTCCCAAACTCGATGGTGTCGGTCACCTGCCCGATCGCCTGACAGAGGCCAAGACCGTCCCCAAACGATGGGCAGTAGATCCCGGCAAAGCCGCGCGCCTCGATCTCACGGGCGAGGTCGAGTGTGGCCGCCCGCCGGCCGGGCACGGCAATCAACGACAGGGCGGGCAATGACGTGTTCATGAAGTGAGTCCTTCAGGAAGTCCACCGGGGTTGGCAGCGAGATGATCGAACACGCCCACAGGACGCGTTCGTCGGTACTCAGCGACGATGAGTTCAAGTTCGGACGGGCTCGCGCCATGCAGGATCACGCCGTCACAGCCAAGTTCGAACTGGCCATGAATCGCCTTCACGCACTGTGCCGGCGTGCCGGTTGCGGCAGAAGCAAGCCACTCATCAGGGATGAGTGTCGCGACATGTTCGAGTTCCGCGGTCGTAGCCGAATGATCTAGCGCCCCATCGAAGCCGTTCACAAATGGATCTCGGCGAAAGCGCTCGAGCACCGCCGGATCCCAGTCGTTGGTCCGCACCAGGAGGTCACCGTAGGCTTGGAGATAGGTCGCCATTCGGCCGACGGTCTTCTTCAACCGCAATGCCGCCGGGAGATGATCGCCGATGGTTGCGAAGCATGACCAGACCCGAACGTGGTCGGGATCTCGCCCCACCTGCTCGGCCGCCGCCTTCGCCGCTGCCACCGAGCGAACGGTCGTCTCGTCCGTGAAGAACGTATGCAGTACCACGGCGTCGAAACAGCGGCCTGCGAGCGACAGCGAGTTTGGCCCAAAGGCGGTCAATGTCATCGGGATGTGCGCCGGCTCAATCCCCCGCATCGCGAGCACCGGATAGCGACCTGCGGGCCCGTCATGGCCAATGACCACCTCGCCAGCCCACACCCGTCGCATGAGACCGACGAAATCTTCCATCTGCGCTGTGGTGATCGCGCCCAAGCCGAACGCCTTCGATACCCGCTCGATGCCCCGACCGAGTCCAAGGGAATACCGGCCGCCCGTCAGGTGATGCATAGTCATCGCGTGTGCGGCAGTGACCATCGGGTGACGGGTGTTGTGGTTCGTCGCAGCGGTTGCGATGCCGATACGCTCTGACGCCGCGCCGACTGCGCCGCATACCGTTGCGGCTTCCTTGACGTTCAGCCGCTCACTGACAAAGCAGCCACCGATGCCCATCGCCTCGGCACTCCGAACCTCGTCGATGAGGTCGCTAGTACGGTCGGGAGCTCCAGCGAGCGTGTAGAACGCCAGTTCGTTCATTGAATCGGACGACATCGCCGGCGACCGTACCCTGTTCGATTCCTTTGGCGGCAAGTTCATGCGTAATGGCAGGCAACGAACTGGCCGACAGCCACTTCGCGAAGCTCAGGTTCCTCCACGGCACACCTGTTAGTCGCCAATGGGCAGCGGGTCCGGAACCGACAACCGCTTGGAGGTTCGATCGGAGACGGAAGTTCACCCGAGATCAACGTGCTCGCATCGGAAAGCCCTAGCTCGTGGCCGGGGATCGACGCGAGGAGGGCTCGCGTGTAGGGGTGTGCCGGCGTGTCGAAGAGTGGCTGTGTGTCCGCCACCTCACAGACCTTGCCGAGATACATCACCATGACCCGGTCGCTGACATTTCGCACCACCGCCAGATCGTGCGACACGAATACCATCGTGAGACCGAAATCCGCCTTCAGGTCTTCGAGCAGGTTGAGGATTTGGGCCTGCACCGACACGTCCAGGGCCGACACCGGCTCGTCGAGGATCAAGACCTCGGGATCCATCACGAGCGCTCGAGCAATACAGATCCGCTGACACTGGCCGCCGGAGAACTCGTGCGGGCGCCGCTCCCCCACGCCCTCGCCGCCGAGTCCGACCGCCTCCATGATCTCCTCCACCCGGGCATCGGTGAACGGGCCAGGCTGACTCCCCCAGATCTCGAGCCCTTCCCTAACGAGGTCGCGGACCCGTCGCCGAGGATTAAGCGAGCTCACCGGGTCCTGGAAAATCATCTGCATGTCGCGGCGCTTCCTCGCCAGCTCCGATCCCTCGAGCCCAGTCAGCTCGTGGTCACGGAACTCGACCGATCCGGACCGAGCGTCCTGAAGGCGCATCACTGCCCGTCCAAGTGTGGTCTTGCCGCAGCCCGACTCGCCGACGACCCCCAACGTCTCGCCTTGAGCCACGTCGACGCTGACGCCGGAGACCGCGTGCACTACCTGGCCCTTTCCCGCCGGAAACTCGACCACGAGATCCCTCACCCGCAGCACGATGTCGTCGCCGGTACGGAGGTGAGCGCTGCCGGTACCGGCCATCAGCGCGCCTCGCCTTGGCCGGGGTGCCAGCACCGGAATTCGACCGATCCGAGACGCTCGAGCACCGGCACCTCGGATCGGCATCGCTCGTCTGCACCCGCGCAGCGGTCGGCGAAGCGGCAGCCCGCCGGTGGTGCGACGAGTGACGGCGGCTGGCCTTCGATGGCTGCCAGCCGACTGTGGATCGGAAGGTCGAGTCGGGGCGTCGACTCGAGAAGTGCCTGCGTGTAGCGATGCTGGGGGTCGCCGAACACGGCGCTGGTCGGGCCCGACTCGACGATCTGCCCCCCGTACATGACCGCCACGTCATCGGCCCATCCCCGTACCACCGAGAGGTCGTGCGTCACTAACACCACCGCCATGTTGTATTCGTCGCCAAGAGAGGCCAGCAGTCGCAGTATCTGGTCCTGGATCGTGACGTCGAGCGCGGTGGTCGGTTCGTCAGCGAGCAACAGGCGCGGCTCATTCGCAAGCGCTATGGCGATCGTTACCCGCTGCTGCATACCTCCAGAAAGCTGATGGGGATACATGTCGACGCGACGACCGGGTCGCGGAATGCCGACCTGCTCGAGGAGTTCGATCGCGCGGGCCCGGGCCGCAGCCTTCGAGATGGCTCGGTGGACCCGCATGACCTCGACGAGCTGTGAGCCAACCGTACGGACCGGGTTGAGGGCGCTCAAGGGGTTCTGTGAAATGACCCCGATCTCGTTGCCCAGCATCGCTGACCGGCTGGCAGGCGACGCCGAGAGAAGGTCCGTGCCATCCACAACGACTCGTCCCTCGCGCTGCACCCCGACTACCGGGAACGCGCCGGTGATCGAGCGGAGGAGCATGGTCTTCCCGCTTCCGGATTCGCCGACGACCCCGAGTGTACGACCGGTCCGAACATCGAGCGACACGCCGTCGACCGCCGTCACGACGCCACCAGGCGTCGGAAAGGACGTCCGAAGATCGCGGATGCTGAGCAATGCGTCAGATGCGCTGGCCGTAGTCGGCCGAGGACCATCCGCCCTGCGCTTGCGGCCAACGACAATGGGACGCGGGTCGATCAGCTCGCGCACCCCATCACCTACATAGTTGAACGCCATGATCGTAAGGAACATCGCCGTGGCGGGGATGAGGGCAAGGTGAGGCGCCTCCCGGATCAAGCCCTGTCCACCGGCGATCAGGCTGCCCCAGGTGCGCTGCTCGAGACCGAGGCCAAGGAAGGCCAAAGCACCCTCAGTCGCAATCACGAGGCCGAATCCGAGAAAGCCGAACGCGATCGCCGGGAGCGCAACGAGCGGCAGAAGCTCCTTGATCACAACGCGCGACTGGCTCGCTCCCATAGCTCGAGCTGCATCGACAAAGTCGCGTTCGGCGACGGCAATCGTGACCCCGCGAACGATACGGGCATAGCTAGGTACAGCAAGGACTGCCATGACGGGAATCAGGATCGCCATAGTGATGCCCCAGATCGCGCCCACTGCGAACAGCAGCACAATTGCCGGAAAGGCAAACATGATTTCAGCAATCCCCATGATGACGGCGTCGGTGCGGCCGCGGACGTAGCCGGCCACGACACCGATGAGCACGCCGAGAGAGCCGCCGATAAGCGTGACTGCAGCCGATAGAACCATCGCCGGCCGAGCACCGTGGACGATCTGAGCGAAGAGGTCACGGCCCTGCCCGTCACCACCGAACCAGGCATTTACTCCCGGCGATTCGAAGCGCTGAATCTCACCCGTACGAATGCCCAGCGCGTCCGGGTCACGAAGGGGAAGCAGGTCGGCGAGTACCGCTGCAGCTATGACAAGCAGGATCCAGCTCACCGATGTCCAGAAAACGACTCCCATCTTCGGTCGTTCTGGCGCGAACGATTTCGCCTCAGGAATCGGTGCCGCGTTGGTTTCAACGGTTGCCATGGCGAACCCTCGGATCAAGTACGGCGTAGAGGGCGTCGACGATGAAGTTGGCGATAACGAACGCAAGACTGAGCAGCAGCACCACGCCCATCACGACGTCGTAGTCCTCGGTGAAGATGGCGGTGACGGCGAGCCGACCCATGCCGGGCACAGCAAACAGCGTCTCAGCGATGAGCGCACCACCCAGCAGCCCGGCGGTGGCGAGCCCTGCTGCGGTGAGCAGGCTGAATGCACTGGGGCGAAAGGCATGACGCCACAGCACTCGTCGGCGGGAGTAGCCCCGCGACTGAGCCATCAGCACAAAGTCCTGCTGCAACGTCTCGATCAGGTCTGTGCGAAGCAATCGCACGTAAATGGCAATCATCCCGGCTGCCAGCGTCAGCGCTGGCAGGATCAACTGCCGGAGGTTCTCGACGGGATCATCGAAGGGGCCGGGGAGGTCGGTGGCAACCGCGGGCAGCCACTCGAGTCGGACCGCGAAGATGAATGCGAGATAGATGCCAAGAACGAATGCGGGGGTAGCGAGCATTCCGAACGACATCGCTCCTGTCAGCCGGTCGAACCAGCCGTTCGGACGCTGCGCCGAATAGATGCCTGCGGGGATCGAGACGGCGAGGGCGATGACCTGCGCAAGGATCATGAGCTCAACCGTGTGTGGCATCGCATCACCGATCAGCTTCGAAGCCGGCTGCTCGTTCAGCACCGACGTGCCGAAATCGCCTTGCACCACCCCGGTCACCCAGTCGGCGTAGCGAACATGGAAAGGGTCATTGAGGCCCAACTCCGATCGGATCTCCTCGACCCGTTCCGGCGTTGCCGCGAAGCCGGCCTTGGCGGCAGCCGGGTCGCCGGGCGCGGCTGATAGTAGCGAAAAGGTCGCGAGGCTCACCGCGATCGCGACGGCCACGAGCCGGACAATGAGGCGTCCGAGAAGTTTCACCGGCGGTCGACCATCACGTCCCCGTCCTCGATGACCACGGCGCGCCCATCGCTGTAGGTCATCGCGCTGGTGTCGAGCACGGCGGCATTGCGTACGATCGTCCTCACCGGCGCTCCCCTCCTGCAGGCAACTGAGCGCCGACTGTAGTCACAAGACCGGCTTTGCCATCAAAGCTGTGTCGCGGACCGGATCACCGCCACGGAGCGTTCAAGGTTCTCGATCTGCTCCGCTCCAGTGGCCCCGTTTGGGCCAAGGCGGAGCCCGCTGACGCCGGCGGCCGAGCAGGCCCGGACCCGTTGTCGAACCATGTCCTCCGTGCCGATCAGATAGGCCTGCAACACCATCTCATCGGGCACCGCAGCCGCGGCTGCGGCCTTGTCGCCCTCGACCCACATCCGCTGAACCTCCTGGGCGATGTCGGCCCACCCAGCGCGTGAGTAGGCAGCGTTGTAGAAGTTGGTCTTCGCCGAACCCATACCGCCGAGAGTGAACGCCATGCCCTGCTTCGAACGGGCAATCAACTTGTCAACATCGTCACTCACGGCGATCTGCGCGTTGATTTGGATGTCGACATCGTCAAGGCTGCGTCCGGCCTTCGCTGCCCCGGCACGGATTGGGTCAAGGAAGACGTCGGCGGCTTCGGGGATGAAGGAGGTCCCCAACCAGCCATCGGCAAGTTCGCCGGTGAGTTCGAGCGACTTTGGGCCGAGTGTCGCCAGATAGATCGGCAAGGCAGGGCGAGGCCGGATCGATGAGCGCAGCGCCTTGCCCTCGCCGCCTGGCCGCGGCAGCACGTAGTGCTCGCCTTCGTAGACCACCCGCTCACCTCGCAGCACCATACGCACGATCTCGATGTACTCACGGAGGCGGCTGAGCGGTTTGGCGAACGCTTCACCGTGTAACCCCTCGACCACCTGGGGGCCACTCACCCCGAGGCCAAGCACGAATCTGTCGTCCGAGAGCTGCGACATGGACAGGGCGGTCATCGCGGTCATGGCGGGCGTGCGAGCACTGATCTGCATAATCCCGGGTCCGAGCTTGATGCGATCGGTAACCGCTGCGAGATAGCCAAGCGACGATACGGCCTCCATCCCCCAGGCCTCTGCCGACCAAACGGTGTCGACGCCGAGCCGCTCTGCTGCCTTGACGTACTCGACGATGTCAGCCCACCTTTCACCGTCGTAGTAGGCGCTACCGACACTCACCGAGATCTTCATCGGGCTGACGCTAGGCCACGGCGTCGACGACACGGAGCAGGTTCTCACCCCAGATGCTGGCGATCGCACCGCTGGAGTAGCCACGCGCAACCAACGCGTGGGTCACGTTCGGGGCATCGTGGGCCTCCTGGTAGCCGGAGATGCCGCCGCCGTGGTTGAAGTCGGTGCCGATCCCCACGTGCTCGATTCCGACCCGCTCGACGATGTGGTCGAGGTGGTCCACCATCGTCTCGACGGTCGCCTTTCCAAGGTGGCCCCGGACCGTGCGAAGAAAATCGTTTCGCTCTTCGGGGTCGGGAAGCTCCCAGTACAACTCGAACGGGTACAGGTACTCGGCGGGCAGGCCGGCCGCCACACGAGCCGAGCGGACGTTCGCCACAAGTACCTCGTCGGTTGAGTCGAACAGATAGCCGAGAAACGGCGTCACGCAGACCACACCGCTTAGCGCGGCAATGCCGTCGATTTCTCGATCGCTGAGGTTACGGCTCACGTCACAGCGGGACCGGGCATTCGAGTGGCTGGCGATCACCGGCGCATCGCTGATGTCGAGGACCTGCAGCGTTGCGTTCTCCGACAGCTGACTGACATCGAGAACGCCACCAAATCCGTTGATTCGCTTGACCGCTTCTCGCCCGAGCGCCGATAGGCCACCATGTTCCTCCCGAGGCTCGTGTTGGCCGGTAGTGCTGTCGAAGTTGGGTCGGGAGGAGTCAGCGAACTCGTTGTGCCCGATGTGGGTCAGAGCGAAGATCCGACAGCCGGCCGAGTGGAAGTCCGCGATTGCGTCGAGATCGGTGCCCACCATCTGGGTGTTTTGCCAGCCGAGCATGATCGAACGACGATTGGCCGCGTGAGCCCGCCGAACGTCGGCGGCACTGCGCGCAAGATCGACGGCGGGGTCTTCGGCCACGAGGTCGAGTGCGGCGGCGAGCTTCCGGTCGGCGAGGCGCCGGGCGGACGCCACGCCTGCATCGTTGCGCCGCCCTGGCCCCACTGCCACGGCCATGACCGTGCAGTCCACACCGCCTCGCGCCATTTTGTTGGGGGTTACCTTCGAATGGCCATCGCGCCCGCAGTAGGCCGAGGGCTTGTCAGGTAGTTCGATGTCGGCGTGGGCGTCGATGACGATGATGCCGTGATGGATCTGATCAGATTCTGACGAAGCCATCGGCAAATCGTAGTGTCCGTGCGATGACCGAGATCCTGCGGACCGACGAGCGCCATTTCGACGCACTGCCTGATTGGCCGTACGAGCCCCGCTATCACCACTGGAAGGACGTCCGGATCCACTACGTCGACGAGGGCCCGACGGACGGCCCCGTGATGTTGCTTATGCACGGCATGCCAACGTGGGGCTATCTCTATCGGGC
This sequence comes from Acidimicrobiales bacterium, assembly GCA_029247365.1. GTDB lineage: Bacteria > Actinomycetota > Acidimicrobiia > Acidimicrobiales > Aldehydirespiratoraceae > UBA11606. The sequence goes on from JAQWLJ010000032.1 coordinate 11,541, forward strand.
CATGATCCCGGTCTACGTGGCCGCCGGCTTCCGCTGCATTGTGCCTGACCACGCCGGTTTCGGCCGCTCCGATAAGCCCACCGACCCCGCGTGGTACTCGATCGCCCGGCACACAGAGATCCTCACATCGCTCATCACGTCGCTCGACCTGCAGAACGTGACGCTGCATGTGCAGGACTGGGGCGGCCCTATTGGTCTCGCCCAAGCGGCCACCATGCCCGAGCGCTTCGACCGCCTCGTCATCATGAACACGTGGCTGCACCATCCGGCGTTCGAGTATTCACCGGCAATCAAGAACTGGATTGCCGGTTGGCACGAGGGCGGGCCATTCTTCCGTGAGCGGCCCAACCTGGGCCTGATTCCGCTAATGGCGGGTGGTCTGATCGATCCCCCAACAGCCTTCGGTCACCTAACCGACGGTACCCAACCCGAGCTTGTGGGTGAGCTGGCGGCGAACTACGCCGCATGGTCAGCACCGTGGCGGGATCTTGGGGCCGAGGCCTTCAATGGGGCTAGATGGTTTCCGTTGTCGATCCCACACAACGACTACGACTCGGGCAACGGGGCAGCCCAGACCTCCCATTTCCTCGCGCTGATGCACTGGGACAAGCCGGTCCGCTTCATCTGGGGCGGATCCGACAGCATTTTCACCAGTGCCTGGGGCCAGTCCTGGGCCCAACAGATGCAGGCCTCGTTCGACGAGATCCCTGACGCAGGCCACTTTCTGCAGGACACGCACGGTGCCCAGATCGCCGAGATGGTGCTCGACGGCGTCGGCTAGCCGCTCTCAGGCGTGCTCGCCGAGACCGCTGACCCACGCGGCATACAGGCTGGCGTACTGACCGCCTGCAGCGACGAGATCGTCGTGGGTGCCGAGTTCAGCGAGTCGCCCATCGGCGACCACCGCAACCCGATCGCAGCGCTGGGATGTCGACAGCCTATGCGCAATCGCAATGACCGTGCGGCCCTGCATGAGGGTCTCCATCGCCGTCTCGACAATTGCCTCGGTCCCGGGATCGACCGAGGAGGTCGCCTCGTCAAGGATCAGTACCGACGGGTCGGCCAAAGCAGCACGGGCCAGAGACACGAGCTGCTTCTCCCCCGCCGAGAGACGACTACCGCGTTCCTCGACCTCAGTGTCGAGTCCGGCCGGGAGCGTCTCGAACCGTTCGAGGACACCGATGCGATCGAGGGCGTCGCGCACCTCGGCCTCGGATGCCTCGGGCCGGGCGACGCGAATGTTCTCGGCGACGCTCCCCGAGAACAGGTAGCCCTCCTGGGGAACGACCACGATCTCACTGCGCAACGCCCGCACCGAGATGTCACGAAGATCGGTGTCACCCAGGCGGATGGAACCTGCCGTGGGGTCGTAAAACCGTGCGATCAGTTTCGCAAGTGTCGACTTGCCAGCCCCGGTTGGGCCGACGAACGCGACGCGCTCACCAGCAGCGATCTGGAGGTCGACGTCGGACAACACCGGGCCGCCGCCCACATACGAAAACCCGACGCCCTCGATGGTGATCGGCGAGCGGCCATCGGCGACGACGGCGTTGGGGCGATCGGCCACGAGCACCGGTTCGTCGAGCAGTGTGTACAGCTTGTTGAGCGAGGCTGTCGCTGACTGCACCATGTTGAAGAGCTGGCTGAGTTGCTGCACCGGCTCGAACAACGAGCTGAGGAGGAGAATGAACGCGACGATCGTGCCGATCGTCATCGCGTCTTCGCTCACCATCCATCCTCCGACTCCGAGCGCGACCGCAGTGGTCGCAGCGCCTGCGAACTCAACGATTGGGAGGTACCAGCACTGGATCCGGACAGCCGCCATGTGGGTGCGATACAGATCATGGTTGGCTTGGGAGAAGCGGGCTGACTCGACGTGTTCACGGGCGAAGGCCTGCACGACCCGAACACCACTCAGCCCTTCCTGCAGCCCCGATAGCGTGTCGGCGATGCGGTCGCGAACCAGAAGGTACGCCTCGTTCGAGTCCCGCTGGAACTTGAAGCTTGCGGCCGCCACCATCGGCATGGCCACCAGACAGAGGAGCATCAACTTCCAGGAGAGAAGGAACAGAAGGATTGTCGTTCCGGCGAGGAGCAACGCTGCGCTCGTGAACATGATCAAACCGAACTGGATCAACTCTTGCAGGGAGTCGACGTCGGACGTCATGCGGCTGACTAACACGCCGGCCTTCTCGCGATCGAAGAAGGCCATCGACTGGTGGAGCAGCTTGTCGAAAACTCGCGTTCGCATGTCTCGCAGGAACGCCTCGCCGACCTTTGCGAGCTGAAGGATGGCAAACCGGAACGACGCGTAGCTCACAAACGCCAGCACCACGTACATGACGATTGCGAGGTTCAGCTGCCCGCTGTCGCCTTTGACAATGCCCTCGTCAATTCCGTGACGAACGAGCAACGGACCGCCCAGGAGCGTGAGCGTCCACAGCACGAGCAACCCGACCGCAGCGACCCCGGCGCGACGATAAGCGCGGGCGTAGCCAAACGTCCGTCTGAGTACCGCTCCCGTTCCTGCCACGCCGAGGCGAGCGTCATCGGTCGTGCCGTGGGTCATGGACCAGCCCATCAGACAGCCCCTCCATCCTCGGCGTCGCGGTCGGCGGCCAAGACCTCGCGATAGCGACTACTTGATGCGAGCAGCTCCTCGTGTGTGCCCGAAGCGACGATGCAGCCCTCGACGAGGAGGACCACCCGGTCGGCGAGCGCTATGGTTGCTGGGCGGTGAGCGATCACGATCGTTGTCCGCCGCTCCATGACTTCACCCAGCGCGTCGCGGATCTCGTGTTCCTTGGTCGGATCGACTGCCGACGTCGCGTCGTCGAGTACCAACACCCGTGGATCGGCGAGAATCGCTCGGGCGATGGCGATGCGCTGGCGCTGCCCACCCGACAGAGAGAAACCGCGCTCGCCGATTTCGGTGTCGTACCCCTCGGGAAGCTCCCGGATGAATTCGTCGGCTCCAGCTAATGCTGCCGCCCCGACGACGGCGTCGAGATCGGCCTCGGGGTCGGCGAAGGCGATGTTGTCGCGGATCGATGACGAGAAGAGGAAGGTCTCCTCGAAGACAATCGAGACGGCCTTGCGTAACTCGCGGCGTTGGATCTTCTGGATGTCGACGCCGTCGATCATGATCGATCCGCCATCAGCCTCGTAAAACCGGGGCAGCAGCCGGGCGATGGTCGACTTGCCTGAGCCGGTCGGACCCACCAGCGCCACGGACTCACCCGGCTCGATCGTGAGCGACAGCCCCCGCAGCACTCCTGCGCCGGTGGCGCCGGGGTGGTAGTCGAAGTCGACGTTGCGGAGTTCGACGCGCCCGAGGGCTCCGGTGCGGGGCAGAGGCGTCGGCGTGGCGGGGTCGGTGATCGCGGGCGCGGTTTCCAGTACCTCCGCAATTCGCACACCAGCAGCCGAAGCCCGCTGACCGTTGGCGACGATCATGCCAAGCATCCGCAGTGGCTGGATCAGCATGATCACGTAGATGTTGAAGCTGACGAGTTCGCCCACGGTCATTTCGCCGTCGAGTACCAGGTGGCCGCCGTAGCCAAGCACCGTGATGAGTCCGATTGAGGGGAGGAGTTCCATGCCGGGGAGGTAGCGGGCTCGAATCGCCGACGATGCCAGCGCTGCGTCGTGAACGTCGTCGGCCTCGTTCGCCAGCTTCTCGGCCTGGACTGGCTCCGAACCGAAACCTTTGACGACTCGGACGCCCGACACCGACTCCTCGACCACGGTGGCGAGTTCGGCGGACTCTTGCTGAACGCGCATGATTGCCGGGTTGAGTTCTTGGGCGAACTTCCGGCCGAGGACGTTGACCAAGGGCAGCGACGCCAGCGCCAGAAGCGCCAAGAGCGGTTGCAGGATCAACATGATGATCGTGACGGTGACGACGATCAAAAAGTTGCCGAACGTCAGTGGTACCAGGGTCACGAAGTTCTGGAAGTGCTGGAGGTCGGTGTTACCCCGGCTCATGAGTTCGCCGGTGGCGTTGGCATCGTGAAACGAAAAGTGCAGACGCTGGACGTGGGCGAAGATCCGGTCGCGAAGCCGGGCTTCGATGATGCGGGCGTTGCGGAACGCAAGATAGCGCCGGAAGCCGAGGAAGGTGGCGGAGAACAAGCCGGCCCCGACAATGGCGAGGCTCCATGGCAGCAGCGGACCACCCTCCTGCACACCCCGGTCGAGCCCGAGCTGGATCAGGAGCGGCACAGCGACGCGGCCAGCGGTGTAGAGCAGGCCAGCAAGCATGCCAAGGGCGATGCCGACCCACTCCTCGCGGGCGGTCGTGGCGATGAGGGACCACCCACGCCGACTTGACCCGTGGACACCATCGGCTGACGATCTCAGCCGGTCACCCTTGTCCTGTCTGGCACCCGGTGTCATCATCGTCAGCGTGACCGCCCCCTTTCGCGCCCCAACTTCACACGCGCAAACCGGCTCGTCCAACCAGATTCGTGTCCAATGCGTCACACCCGACGCAGAACCTGCCCGGCGTGTTCGGGGCGGCGTATGCCCTCGTGAAACGCAGTAACACCGTTGACCCAGACATGCTCGATCCCGTCGGCATAGATCGTTGCATTCTCGAACGACGAATTGTCGCGGATCGCCCCAAGCTCGAGCACCACGACATCGGCCGCTGCCCCTGGCCGCAGGTAACCACGGTCGACGAGACCAAGCCGATCCGCCGGTAGGCCCGACAGACGACGGATACCGTCCTCGAGCGACAGCACCTGCTCGTCACGGACGTAGTGGCCCAGGAAGCGGGCCACCCAGTTGTAGCCGAGCATGCTGAACATACGGCCCGCAAGCGGACCATCGTTGGCCATTGCCATGGTGTCGGACTCGACCGCGCACATCGGATGTTCAAGTGCGAGTCGGTTGTCGGACTCGGCAAACGCCTCACTGGTGAGGAGCATGCCTTTGAGCCGCGGCCCTTCGTCGATCAGGAGGTCGAAGAGCGTGTCCCAGCCGTCGGCGGTGTTTCGTTCGACGCCGATGTACTCCATGGTCTTGCCCACGAGGTCGCGGTTGGCTGCGCAGTCGAGGAGACGGATGCGATCCCACTGTCCCTCAACCGCCAACTGCCACATCGGGAGCGGGTTATCGCGAAGCCGCCGGCGGCCGTCTTTCGACGCCAACGTGGCGAGCAAATCGTCGATCGAAAGCCCAAACGACCAGGTCGGCAGCAAGGCGGTTGCGCCGGTGTGGTTCCAGTTGGTCGGCATCATGTCCATCGCAACATCGACACCCTCAGCCCGAGTCCATTCGATCATCTGCAACGTGTTGCGGAGCGCATCGTCGGGACGACCGTGCTTGGGGTTGATGTGGCTGATCTGCAGCCGCACACCAGTGTCGCGGGCAACGTCGAGCGCCTCGCCGAACCCAACGAAGTAGCGCTTGTCGCGGTTGCGAGCGTGGGTGGCGTACAGCGCGCTGGCGTCGGCGGTGACCGCGCAGAGTGCCCGAACTTCGTCGTAGGTTGCCATTTTGCCAGGGTGGTACTCGAGGCCAGTGGTGAAGCCAAAGGCGCCCTCCTCGAGTGACTGTTCGAGGAGTCGGACCATCTCGGCAATCTCGGCATCGTCAGCGGGGCGCGGCTGATCAGCACCCATCACCGCAGTGCGTACCGCACCGTGGCCAACGAACCCAACCACATTCGTGGCGATGCTCGCCGAATCCATCTCGGCGAGCAGCTCGCCATAGGTGTGCCAGTGACCGCGCTCCTGGGAGCCCATCGCCTTGAAGACCTCCGGCCGGCTCTCGGCCGTGCACGGCGCAAGGCTGATTCCGCACTGGCCGATTGCTTCGGTCGTCACCCCTTGCCGGATCTGACTCTCGGCGCGCGGGTCGATCAGATGGGCGAGATCACTGTGGGTGTGAATGTCAATGAACCCAGGTGCCACGATCTTGCCCCTGGCGTCGACAACCTCTGGCGCAATCGCGGCGGCCAGATCGTCGAGCAAGGCAACCCGACCATCGACGATCCCCACGTCGGTGACGCAGGCCCGCCCACCGGTCCCGTCGATGACCGTGCCGCCACGGATGATCGTGTCGAAGGCAGCCACCTCAAGCGAACGTCACGCCGGGGAAGCCCTCGGCGATCAGCGAGTCGACAAGGCGGTTGTATCGGGGTGCCCCTCCGAAGTACGCCTGATATCGGATCGTTCCTTCCTGGTGCCCGGCCACGTTCGAGTTGTAGCCGGTGAACCAGCCCTTGCTGTCGCGTATCAACAGTCGCTCCTGATACTTTTTGACCTCGTCGACCCACTCGGCTTCTGCCTCTGCCTCTGCTTCAATGCGCGTGTGGCCATTCGCGTATGCCTGCCTGAGTAGCTCGGCCATCACATCGACGCTGCCTTCGATCGCTCGGGGGAAGTTGGTCGATCCGGAGACGCTCTGCGGGCCGGCCACCATGATCACGTTCGGAAACCCGTGGCTCAGGACGCCGACGAACGTGCTGGGACTGTCGCGCCACCGGTCGGCGAGTGTTTGCCCGCCGACTCCCTCGATTCGTATCCGGTCATAGGCGCCGGTGATGGCGTCAAACCCCGTTGCGTAGACGATCAGGTCAAGGTCGTGGTGGCGTGCAGCCGTCTGGATTCCCGTTGCCGTGACCCGCTCGATCGGATTCTCCTTGACATCAACCAGGTGCACGTGGGGACGGTTGTAGGCCTCGAAGTAGCCACTCTCGAGTGGAAGCCGCTGAAGCGCGAATCCATGGTCACGCGGGATGAGCTTCTCGGCCGTCTCCGGGTCGTCGACACGGGCGCGGATCCGGTCTGCGATGTAGTCGGATAGTTCCTGATTGGCCTTCTCGTCGAAGTAGATCTCGGCGTAATTGGCTCCGGTGATCGCGAAACCGGGTTCCTGGTAGAGCTCGTCCCACAACGTGCGGCGCTCCTCAGGGGTGTCGTCCCAAAATCCCCATCTCGGCACGTGTTCGAAACCGCCTGGCGTCGCTGCACAGTTTGCGAAAATCGTGTCGTAGCGAGAGCGGATATCGGCCATCTCCTCCTCACTGATCAGCCGATTGTTAAGAGGCGAGCTCCAGTTGGGTCGCCGCTGAAACACCGTGAGGTCTCCGACCTTGTCGCAAATTGCCCCAATGATCTGGATTGCGGTGGCACCGGTGCCCACGATCCCCACCTGCTTCCCCGAGAGATCGACCGGCTCGTCGGGCCAACTATGGGTGTGCCACCAGTCGCCTTCGAATTCGTCACGACCCTCGAAGTCCGGCACGGTCGGCATTGACAGTGGACCGATGCTCGGGACCACGAAACGGCTAACGAACACTGTGCCATCAACGAGGCGCAGCCGCCAGACATGAGCGTCGTCGTCCCACACCATCCGCTCGACGCGGGAATCGAAGCGCATGTGCCGCCGCAGGTCGAACGTGTCGGCGACAAAGTTCAAATAGCGGAGATTTTCGGGCTGGCCGGAGAACAACTCCTTCCAGTGCCACGCGTCGAGAATCTCCTGAGACCACGAGTACCCGTAGGTATAGCTCTCGGAGTCGAAGCGACATCCGGGGTAGCGGTTGCGGTACCACGTTCCCCCCAAGTCGGCGTCGGCTTCGAGCACGATGGCGTCGAGCCCAAGGTCGGTGAGGCGTTTGATCCCGTAGATCCCAGAGACACCGGCGCCGAGGATGACTGCGTCGTGTACGTGCTCGCTCACGAGGCCCGACCTTAGATCGCAGCAAACAGCTGCAAGGCATTCACGCGTTTGGACTTCCGTGCGAAAGAATGGAACCTATGAGCGATACCACGACCGAACGCGGCGACGTCCTCCCCGTCATCCAGCGCACGCCCGAGACCGAGATGGTCGAGAAGGGTGCCAATGTCGGCGCGGCCTCCGACCTCGCGCTCGCCGACATCAACCCCCTCAATGCGCACCTGTTCCGAGAAAACCGGTTCCAGGATCATTTCGCCCGGCTGCGAGCCGAAGACCCGGTCCATTTCAACGAGCTCGAAACCTCGGGCCGGTACTGGTCGGTCACCAAGTATGACGACGTACGTGCGGTCGACGGCGACCACAAGACCTTCTCGTCGGCATCGGGCATCACGCTCGGCCTCGATCCCAACCGAATGCGAGAGGAGAACGACCCCGGGATCATGTCCTTCATCGCTATGGATCCCCCGACCCATACCGATCAGCGGAAAACCGTCCGCGCGGTGTCGGCGCCCAGCAGCCTCCGCAACCTCGAGCCCACGATTCGTGAACGCACGATCAACGTCCTCGACTCCCTCCCCGACGGGGAGACGTTCGACTGGGTCGACACGGTATCGATCGAGCTCACCACGCTTTTGCTCGCCTCCCTTTTCGACTTTCCCCTCGAGGATCGCCGCAAGCTCACCCTCTGGTCCGACATCACCTTCGCCGTGCCGCAGCCCGGCGGGATCATCGAGACGGTGGAAGAGCGCCGAGACCACTTCATGGAGATGGTCGCCTACTTCGATCGGCTCTGGGCCGAGCGGCGAGGCGGCGACGGATTCGATCTCGTCACGATGCTCGCGAACGGTGAATCGACCAAAGAAATACCGACCTTCAAGCACCTAGGCAACCTGCTGCTGTTGATCGTCGGCGGCAACGACACCACCCGCAACACGATGTCAGGCAGCGTCTTTGGCCTCAACCAGTTCCCCGATCAGTACGACAAACTCAAAGCCAATCCTGAGCTCGTCGCCAACATGGTCCCCGAAATCATCCGCTGGCAGACCCCGCTGTCATACATGCGCCGCACGGCCACGCGCGACACCGAACTGGGCGACAAGCAGATTCTCGAAGGGGACCAGGTGCTGATGTGGTACGTGTCGGCCAACGCCGATGAAGACGTGTTCGAAGACGCCGAGCGCCTCAATATCGAGCGCCACAACGCCGACCGCCATCTCTCATTCGGCTACGGCATCCATTTCTGCATGGGCAGCCGACTCGCCGAACTGCAGCTCCGTGTGCTGTGGGAGGAGATCCTCAACCGCTTCGAGCACGTGGAGGTCGTCGGCAAGGAAGAGCGCACGCTGTCGTCGTTCGTCCACGGCTACACCCACCTTCCAGTGCAGGTGCATCGCAAGAAGTAGGCCAATGTCGCCAACATGATCGAGGCGATGACGACTGAGGCAGTGCCGCCCCTGAACGACTGATTGCGTCGCCAACATGAGACCCAGCGGCGCGTGCCGAGAGCAGGACCGAGCAGTCCTCGCGCCGGCCGAATCGGTGCGGCGCCGACCCATCGTGTAGCAACGGCAGCGATGCCGTCACCCATCACGTGGATCCGCGGGAACCAAGAACTCATCGTCTTGTGCAGTGCGACCTTCCTCGTGATGGCCGGCCAAGGCGTGGTGTCGCCGATCCTCCCGCTCTACGCCAGCGACTTCGGCGTGAGCGCCACGATGGTTGGCCTCACGCTCACCGTCTTCGCGTTCGCCCGGCTCATCCTCAACGTGCCGGCCGGACTCATCGCCGACCGCTACGGACGGCGAGTCCTGCTTGTGGGCGGGCCGCTCCTCACTGCAGTCGGCATGTTTGGGTCGGGTCAGGCCGACACCATTTGGGTCTTGCTCGCATGGCGGTTCGTAGCTGGGGCGGGATCGGCGTTCTACATGTCGGGCGCCATGACCTATCTCATCGATATCGCGCCACCCGAGAAACGAACTCGCTACGTCGCGACCAACCAGTGGGCACTCAGTGTCGGCGTCGCACTCGGGCCTGGGGTCGGCGGGATGATCGCCGACGCCTACAACCTGAGCACGCCGTTCACGGTCGTAGCGGTGCTAGCCGTGCTCACCGCGATCTACGCCGCGATGCGCCTCCCCGAGACGCGCGAGCGTGCGCTCGAGGAACAGGCTGCGGCAGCACAGAACGCGCCCCCGGTAAGCACGTGGTCATTCGTTCGGAGTGCACCCTTCTTGCTGATCGCGTTGTCGACGATGACCATCTTCATGACTCGGGCCGGCGCGCGCGGCACGATGATGCCATTGCACGCAAGCGAGGCCCTCGACTGGGGGCCGGCCGAAGTCGGGCTTGTGTTCACGCTCACCGGCCTCATCACGCTGACAACGCTCATGCCGGCGGCGTGGGCCGCCGATCACATCGGTCGTCGAAACGTGATCCTCTTCTCCGGGGTTTTCGCAGGGCTGGGCGCGCTCCTCGCCGGTTCGATCGCAACCCCAGCGGGTTTCGTCATGGGCAACATCATCATGTCGCTTGGCACCGGCACCGCCGGGCCCGCCCCGGCTGCTTATGTCGCAGACATTGCGCCGCCGGGTCGACGGGGACTGGCGATTGCCATGTATCGCTCAGCGGGCGACATCGGGTTCCTGGCTGCTCCCCCACTGCTCGGCCTGTTGAGTGAGATGACCTCGATCCGCTTCACCCTCGGCGTCGGTGGCGCGCTTGCGGCGGTAGGCGGTGCCGTGTTCTTCTTCGGCTCGCTGGGCGACGACCGTGCGGGCCGCAGCCCCCTCGTCGCGCCCGCAGGCTGAGGGCCCGATGCACCGGCGCCGATATCAACGTGCTCCGGTAAGGTCGCGCCGATGAAGCGTCAAGCGAAAGCCGACCGCATCGGCGAGATCCTCGACGACCTCTACCCGAAGCCGCCCATCCCCCTTGACCACACCGACCCGTACACGCTGCTCGTTGCGGTCGCCCTATCTGCGCAGACGACCGACAAGAAGGTCAACCAGGTCACACCAGCGCTGTTCGCCGCAGCCAGCAGCCCCGAGGAGATGGCGACCCTCCCGCCTGACGAAATCCTCGGATACATCAAAGAGGTCGGGCTCGCGCCGACGAAGGCCCGGAACCTGTCGACGATGGCGCACCAGATTCTCGACGGCCCTGGTGAAGTCATTCCCGACTGGGAGTTCCTCGAGTCGCTCGCTGGGGTGGGGCACAAGACGGCGAGTGTCGTGATGGCGCAGTCGTTCGGCGTGCCGTCATTCCCCGTCGACACACACATCCACCGCCTGGCCTCGCGATGGGGGCTCTCGGCGGCCAAAAACGTTGAGCAGACCGAGCGCGACCTCAAGGCGGTGTTCCCCAAAGACACCTGGAATCGCCGCCATCTCCAAATCATCTTCTTCGGTCGCGACTACTGCCCCGCCCGACGACACGACCTTGCCGGGTGCGAGATCTGCTCGTGGTCGGCGACGAAGCGACGCATAGCCGACGAAGCAAAGCCGGCCAACAGGACGTAACCGCCGTCAGGACCGTCTCGCCGACAAAGCGACGATCAGCCGTCGTATTGGACCGATCGCTCTCCAGGGCCACGTCGGTCTGCGAACCCGGCCTGCCGAGATGCCGTTTCGCTGAGTCGACGACACCCAGCCCGGGCCAGCCTCTTTGGTGTGGTCACATCGTCACAATCCAGCTTCGAGTCGTCCCGCCTCACAGCGACCCTGGCGCCAAGCAGGGCCACCCGGTAAAGGCAGTTCGACCTCGCTCAGCGGCGATCAGCCGACGGGACCAACCGACTCGGGTGGGTAGCGATGCGAGTGGCATGCTCGATCCACTCGCACACGTAGCGACGGGTGTCGCGTGGGTCGATCAATTCCTCGACCTCGAACCGGTTGAGTGGACCCATTGGACCGCGGGCGCTCTCGATTCGTCGCATCAGTTCGGCTCGAAACGCCACCGGGTCCTCGGCTTCGGCCAGCTGCCGCTTGTAGGCGGCTTCGATTCCACCCTCTGGAGGGATCCCGCCCATGTCGGCCGCCGGCCAAATGACCCGCATGTCGGCGTCGGAACGAGGTGCGGCAAAGTTATTGCCAGCGACACCAAAGCTCCGCCGCAAAATCACCGTGAAGAGCGGCACGGAGATTCGAGCAAAGGCGAGCATCCATTCTGCGCCCTTCCGGATGGTCCCCTTGATCTCGTGGTCGAGACCGACCGCGAAGCCTGGATTGTCCACCAGGTTCAGCACCGGAATATTGAAGAGGTTGCACAACTCAAGGTGCCGGGTGATCTTGTCGCAACCATCAGCGGTGAGCGCGCCGCCGTTGACGTGTTGCGAATCCGAGGCAACCACACCGATGACCCGGCCTCGGCAACGGGCCAGCCCAACGACCTGATCGGTTCCCCAGTGCGGCCCAATCTCGAAGAATGAGCCAAGGTCCACAATGAGCCCGATGGTGCGCCGCACGTCGAAGGTGGTGGTTCGGCTCCGCGGGACCAGGGCAAGCAGTTCATCGACCCGGTCGACACCTCGATCGGATACCGGCTCGACCGGGGCGGGCTCGTAGACACTCGTCGGCAGGTACGACAGAAAGCGCCGTGTCTGAGCAGCTGCATCGTCCTCGTCTTCGGCGAGATTGTCGACCGAGCCGTTCCGGCAGTGGATGTGCCAGCCGCCGAGCTCCTCCTTCGTGATGTCTTGGCCAGTGGCCTGAACCACAACTGGTGGGCCCGCCACGAACAGTTGCGCTGTCTCGCGCAACATCACTGAAAAGTGGCCGAGCACCGCCTTTGCGGCGCCCAACCCAACCACACTGCCGAGGAGCATGTTGACGACCGGCACCGTGTCGAGTTGCTTGGCATACATCGACGAGCCGAGATGCGACGGCAGAAAGGACCCTCCCGGTCCGGTGACCCGCGGCTTGCCGGCGTCGATCGCCCCCGTGCTCTCCTTCGCCGTGCTCGTCCCCGACGTCTGCTGCGCCGGAACCATCGACGCGACACTGCCGCCGCCGGACGACCCGTCAAGCAGACGGACCGACGGCATGCGGAGGTTGAGCGACAGTCGGTCGAGGTAGATCGCCTTTGAACCGATCGAGCCGTCGGAATGTCCGCCTCGCGACGTGAAGTCGTCGGCGCACACGATGCTCGCGCGGCCCTCCATCGTGCCCTGACCACCAACATGGTTCGATGGCGTAAACGCCGCCACGTTTCCATCGTCGTCATAGCTGCTGAACCCGGCGAGGCTGCCGATCTCGCGGAATGATCCCTCGTCGAGCAGGAGGTCAATCCTCTCGCGACAGGTCAACTTGTTACGGCTCCGCTGACGAACCACGCCGGGATCGCTTGAACCGGAGGCCAGTCGCTCGTGAGCAAGGCTTCGCAGTTCGTCAGCCTGGGCCAGATCCGGCGCCCATCCTTTGCCGTTGCGCGTTGTTCCTTCACCAGCACCACTTCCTTCGCCAGGCTCGATCAAGGCGATCACTTCGTCCTGGTGGACGACGTCTCCGGCCGTGAGGGGAAGCAGATCGACAACCGAGCCCGAGCACGGTGCGCTCAGCACCGTCTCCATCTTCATCGCCGAACAGACCACGATCGCCTGGCCCTCATCGACGCGGTCGCCGCTGGCGACAAGGATTTCGACGACCGTCGATCCAACCGGGCTCACCACCGCAGCGACGCTGCCATCGGCAACAAGCCGCTGCGCAAACACCGGCCCTCCGCCTGCCGTCGAGTCCCTCGCCTCGCGGAACAGTTCGAGCGCCGCCGACCCGTAGGCACCGTCAGTAGTCGGCGACCCGTCGATCAGGGTCGTGCGGGCGTCACCGCCGCGCACCCGATCGTCAGCCAGCAGCGACACAAGCTGACCAAGATTGGTGGCAACACCATCGATCTGGAACTCTCCGAGGGCGCGGTCGAGCCGGTCCAGCGCGGCACCGTGCCACGCTGCCGATGCGACCACCTTTGCGATGAGCGGATCGAAAACGGCCGACACCTCAAATCCCGCATACGCAAATCCATCGACGCGGATCCCGGGGCCTGAGGGCTCTCGGTAGCCAGCGATGCGGCCTGCCGATGCCAAGACCACACGTGCCTGCACAGCCGTACCCCGAGGGGGGCCGATGTCAACGAGTCCCGCCTCGGCAAGCGTCGCGCCAGCAGCGATCAACAGCTGGCTCTGCACAAGATCTCGGCCAATGATCTCCTCAGTGACTGTGTGCTCTACCTGTATCCGAGGGTTTGCCTCAATGAACCAGTGCATCCCCGCAACCGGATCCACCAGGAACTCAACCGTTCCGGCATTGGCGTATTTACCGGCATGGGCAAGGCGTACCGCATCGAGCAGCAGCGCGTCGCGAAGGACCGGATCGAGCGACGGGGCCGGCGCGACCTCAATGACCTTCTGGTTTCGCTGCTGCACCGAGCAGTCTCGCTCCCACAGGTGCACGACGGCACCTGCGTGATCGCCAAACACCTGCACTTCGATGTGGCGGGGGTCGATGATCAGCTTCTCAACCAGCATCGCGCTATCGCCGAACGCCGCCTCGGCTTCTCGGACAGCGCTCTCGAACGCCTCGGGTAGACCGGCTGTGTCGTCGACCCGTCGCATGCCCCGACCGCCCCCGCCCGCTGCCGCCTTCAGCATCACCGGGTAGCCGATCTCGGAGGCCACGGCCAACGCTGCAGCGACGGACTCGACGGCACCGTCGCTGCCGGGAACGATCGAGATGCCTTGATCGGCGGCCAGCGACCGCGCCGCAGCCTTGTCGCCGAACAACTCGAGTGCCTCTGTTGATGGGCCCACGAAGGTAATGCCAGCCGCAGCACACGCCCGCGCAAACGGCGCACTCTCGGAGAGAAATCCGTAGCCAGGGTGAATCGCATCGCAGCCCGTATCAACGGCGGCCGCCACGACCCTCTCGATGTCGAGATAGGCCCCGATCGGTTCGCCCACAAGCTCGATGGCCTGGTCAGTCACCCTCGTGTGAAGCGACTGGGCGTCGGCGGTGGAGTAGATGGCGACCGTCTCCGAGCCGAGTTCGGCTGCAGCGCGGGCGATACGAACGGCGATCTCACCCCGGTTGGCAATCAGGACACGGCGAAAGGATTCGAGCGGCACGGCGGCGACCCTAGTTGCCCCCATCGCCGGGCTCGAAGGGCGCCCATCGCAGGGAGTCGAGAATTCCGTAGGCTCCAGCCCCATGCCGGACCAGGTGCAGCGGCTGATCAACCGCCTCGATCTCGACGAAACCTCCCCCGACGAGTACGCCGGGGGCAGTGGTCCTGGGGGGAAAGGCTTCCGCGAACGCCTCTACGGCGGGCTGGTGGCTGCGCAGGCGTACGTGGCTGCGGCACGCACAACCACAGTTGGTCCCATCCATTCCTTGCACCTGTACTTTCTGCGTCCAGGCGAGACCGGTAGGCCCATTCGCTACGAAGTCGACCGAATCAAGGAGGGCCGGAACTTCCAGGTTCGCGAGGTGCGGGCCTTCCAGGACGACCGCCGGATTTTCCAGATGATGGCAAGCTTCGCCGCCAACCCGGCTGGCGCTGATCACCAGGACGTGATGCCGGCAGTCGAACCGCCGGACAACCTCCCCAACCGCGACCAGGCCCGCAACCGGCCGGGCTGGGAGGACCAGCCCATCGATATCAGGACCGACGATCCCCGCGGCGAACGACCGGAGCCCGACCATTGGGTCTGGATGCGACCGATCCATCCGGTCCTGCCCGCTGACCCGATCGTCCACGCAGCGGCGCTGATCTTCGCAACCGATCGCGTCTTCATGCGCACGGCAGCACTCCCGCACATCCCTGAACGGGGCGAGTTGGCCGGGGCAAGCCTCGACCACACGATCTGGTTTCACGAGCCCATCGATTTCAACAACTGGCACCTGCACGCCATGCACAGTCCGGTGGCCCGCTACGAGCGAGGTCTCACCCTCGGCTCTATCTACGCCGCTGACGGCCTTCGCGTCGCCACCACCGCTCAGGAAGGATCGCTGCGCTTCAACTCCACCGGTGACGGACTCGAGCGATGTCGTGGTTGAGCCCGCTAGCAGCCGTCAACCACGTTCATGACCGCCGGTAGCCAGCGAAGCGTCGGAGTCGCAGGCTGTTGCTCACCACGAAGACCGACGACAGCCCCATTGCTCCCGCCGCAACCATCGGATTGAGTACGCCGGACGCAGCCAAGGGTATAGCTGCCGCGTTGTAGGCAAAGGCCCAGAAAAGGTTGCCCTTAATAACGGTGAGCGTGTGCCGAGAGAGTGCGATCGCATCGGCAACAGCACGGAGATCACCGGACACAACCGTGAGGTCCGACGCTTCGATCGCGACGTCGGTGCCGGTGCCGACCGCAATGCCGAGGTCGGCCTGGGCGAGCGCCGGCGCATCGTTAACGCCATCACCGACCATCGCAACCCGATGGCCCTCGGCCTGCATTCGGGCGACGACCTCGGCCTTGCCCGCAGGCAGAACCTCAGCGATGACCTCGTCGCCGACGCGCGTGCCAATGCCGACTGCGCGGGCGACCGCCGCCGCCGTGCGCTGATTGTCCCCAGTGAGCAACGTCACCGAAAGGCCCTGGTCATGCAGTGCGGTAACCGCTGCTGCGGAAGTGTGCTTCACTTCGTCATTCACCACGAACACGAGCTCGGCCGTTGTCCCGCGGCCGGCCAGCACGACTGTGGCCCCTAACTCCTCGGCGGTAGCCGCTGCGGATTCGACCGACGCTGGAACGTCGTCGAACAGCAATCGCCTCCCAACCCGGACCGGACCACCATCGACCATCGCAACAATGCCCAAGCCTGGTCGGTTTTCGAATGCTTCGATATCGCCGGTTCCGGGATAGGCCTCGGCGATCGCAGCAGCGATGGGGTGCTCGGAACGTCGTTCGGCTGCGCCAGCAAGTCGGGCGACCTGCTCAGCCGAGGTCTCATCGAGTTCCGGCGCGACTCGTTCGGAGACGATCATGGCCGCCTTGGTCAGTGTTCCCGTCTTGTCGACGACAACGGCGTCGATGGCGCGGGTGTCCTCCAGGATCTCTCCACCCTTGATGATCACGCCGAGCTGCGCACCTCGGCCGGTGCCGACCATGATGCCGAGCGGGGTCGCCAGGCCCAGGGCGCAGGGGCAGGCAATGATCAGCACCGCAACCGCAGCAGTGAACGCCTCGCTCGCCGGCTGGCCGGTGGCGAGCCACACAGCAAGTGTCGCGAACGCCGTGACGATCGCCAGTGGAACAAAAACGGCCGCGACGCGGTCGGCCAGCCGTTGGACCTCGGCGCGGCTCCCCTGCGCGTCGTCAACGAGGCGGATGATTTGCGCGAGTGCGGTGTCGGACCCGACACGCGTGGCCTCGACAGTGAGCGAGCCACTGGTGTTGAGCGTGGCGCCGATGACCTCCGCGCCAACCCCAACCTCCACCGGCACCGGCTCACCCGTGACCATCGACGCGTCAACCGCGGACGCACCGTCTACCACGACGCCATCGGTGGCAATCTTCTCGCCCGGGCGCACCATGAAGCGCATGCCCACGGCGAGGTCGTCGAGGCTGACCTCACGTCCGTCTTCGAGCATGGCGGTCTTCGCCCCGAGACCAGCGAGCGCCCGAATGGCATCACCAGAGCGGCGCTTCGCCCGCACTTCGAACCACTTGCCGAGCAAAATCAGCGTGACAATCACTGCGCCGGTCTCGAAGTAGACGTGGCCATCGCCAACCTCCGCGAGCAGCACGACCAATGACCACCCGAGCGCCGCAAGCGAACCCATCGACACGAGGGTGTCCATTGTGGTCGCCCGGCGGCGAAGGTTGATCGCTGCGGCACGATGAAACGGCCATCCCGACCAGAGGATCACTGGGATCGAGAG
The DNA here is from genome assembly GCA_029247365.1 of Acidimicrobiales bacterium. Classification (GTDB taxonomy): domain Bacteria; phylum Actinomycetota; class Acidimicrobiia; order Acidimicrobiales; family Aldehydirespiratoraceae; genus UBA11606. The sequence continues at coordinate 29,097 of JAQWLJ010000032.1, forward strand.
TCCGGCGACCACCCACTCCCAGCCGACGAACTGCAACCCCATCAACATCGAGATCAACATCGCTGGCATCGCGAGTGCTGCGGCGACCATCAGTCGGCGCCGCAGTTCGCGCTCACGGGCGTCTTCGGCACGCTCGCCTTCGTCACGACCGACGACCGAGTAGCCGAGCGACTCGACCGTGCTGGTGATCGCATCGCTGTCGATCGAGTTGTCGTGGCGGACGGTGGCCCGTCCCGTAGCGAAGTTGACTTGTGCCGTGTCGACGCCCTCGAGGTCGTCAAGCTGGCTCTGGATGCGGGCAGCACAGCCACCGCACGTCATGCCGGCGATGGTGAGTTCCGCCTCAAGCGTGGCATTGATGGACATAACCCCACGATAGAGCTTCCATCGGGCTGGAAGGTCAAGGCTCGGTTCGGGCCTCCACGATGACCTGACAGCGATTCGGGTCGGTGCAGTGCGAAGGATTCAGCTTCCGGCCTCGCTCGGCGAGCATCACCAGTTCTTCTCGAGCGACAGCGAGATGTGCGATCTGAGCATCGATCGAGGCCACATGTGCATCGATGAGCGCCATCGTGTGCCCACACGACCGCTTCCCAGCACCCTTCAACTCCAGCACCGATGCAATCTCAGCGAGGGTCAGACCACTCGACTGGGCTTCGCGAATGAACCGAAGCCGCTCAACCGAGCCATCGCCGTAATCGCGGTAGCCATTCGCGGTACGCCTCGGTTCGTCAATGAGTCCAATCGACTCGTAGTACCGGATGGTCTTGGCCGACACGCCGCAGCGTTCTCCGAGTTGACCGGTCTTCATCGCCACATCATGCCAGCGCTCGCTTGGCCGCCTCTGCGACCTGGGTCACCGCAGCCCTGCCCTTGTCGATAATCGGTCCGAGCTGGAAGAAGATGTGCACCATCCCGGCATAGTTCGTGTATTCCGTCGGCACGCCGGCGGCGGAGAGCACCGTGGCGTACTCCGCGCCCTGATCACGCAACGGGTCGAACTCGGCGGTGATCACGAGCGCCGGCGCCAAACCAGCGTGTGACTCGGAGCGGATAGGCGAGGCCCGCACGTCGGCGGGATCGGGCTGATACTGGGTGTTGAACCAGTCCATCGTTTCTCGCGTCAGCACGTACCCCTCGCCGTTCTCGGTCATCGACGCGCTCTCGTCGTCGACCCGCACCGCCGGGTACACGAGCAATTGTGCCGCGAGGTCGAGTCCGGCATCGCGCGCCTTCAGCGCCATCACGGCGGAGATGTTGCCCCCTGCGGAGTCGCCACCGACGACCACCTTGGCGTCGCCGCTCCCGCCGTACTTCACCCGGTTAGCGGCGATGTGACGGAGCGCAGACCATGAGTCCTCGATTCCGGCCGGAAATGGTTCCTCAGGCGCGAGCGCATAATCGATCGCCACCACCGTCGCCTCCGACTCGAGCGCAAGCTGTCGACAAACCTCGTCATGGCTGTCGAGGTCACCAATCGTGTAGCCACCTCCGTGGTAGAAGACGAAGATCCCGTGAGCTCCTTCGTTGCGGTAGATGCGTGCGGCAATGTCGCCGGCTCTCCCCGGCACACGCTCATCGTGCACGTGGTCGAGTTGGGGTCCATTCCCCGCAACCGCGCAAAGCGCACGATAGGACCGCCGCCGCATCTCCACGGTCTGCTCCTCGATTGGCGGGGCGTCGGCGGCCGCTGCGTTGACGGCATCGACAATGGGCGCAATTTGCGGATCGACCGGCATGGGGCAGACCGTAGCCCCGGGGCCAAGTTGCGTCAGACCCAACGTCGGGACCACTCCGCAGGCGAGCAATGCTCAGCGAGACAACGCTGGCTTGTGCGCGTTGATCTGCGCGCGTCAGCCAAAGCCTCGGTTCCCGAGGAAGGCATCGATGTTGCCGGCATAGAACGCATCGAGCCCTGCCTGATCAACGCCTTCCATTGTCGCTTCAAACTTGCCGATCGGATCCCGGCTCCCCTCGGGGTGCGGATAATCGGATGCGAAACAGAGCATGTCTGGCCCGAGCTGCTCAATGATCCATCCGACCGGCTCGCCGGCGAAGGGGGCGAACCGCACCCGCTCTCGGGCAATGTCGGAGGCCTTGCGATCGCGAGGGGCGACCCTGCGGGTGGTGCGTTCGACGAAATCGAGTTTGTGAAGCCAGCCCGGCACCCACGACGCACCGTGCTCGAGGGAGAGGGCGCGCAGTCCGTCATGGCGCTCAAAAACGTCATCAAGGATCAGAGCCGACAAGAACAGCTCGACAGAATTGTTCATGGCGACGAGACCCAGGCTCGAGTCGGGGGCATCGCCGCCGACCGCTGTGCTCCCTCTTCCGTTGTTTCGGAAACTGGGCGAAACCGGGTCGTAGTGACCGTTCACCGCAATATGCAGAATGACCGGCACGTCGCGTTCGGCGAACCGGGCCCACACCGGGTCGAAGTCGGGGTGGGTGAACGACCGGGCCTCCGGGTCTGCCTCATTCGTGTCGACCATGACGGTGAAGCAGCCGTCGGCGAAAGCATCGTCGATGAGTGCCCCCGCCGTCTCAGGGCCGAGAGACAATGGCACGTAGCCGCCGGCGAGCAAGCGTTCGTCGTGGAGGCAAAACCGACCCATCGCCCGGTTATGGACCCGTGCACCAACTTCAAGGGCCGCAGGATCCTGTTGATGAGCAACCTGATGGAACGAGAAGGTGCCGAGCACGATCTGGGCGTCAAACCCCAAGATGTCGAGGGCGTAGGAACGCTCTGCGGGGTCGAAGGCGCCAAGCCGCGACCAGGGGCTACGCGTGATATCGAACATACTCGCTTCGAACGTTGCCATCAGCTCGGGGTCGGCGTTTCGTCGTTCGAGGTGCAGCCGTCCCTTCTCGATTGCCTCAAGCGAGACCGGTAGCTCAGTCTGACTGTCCATCGGCTGGAGAAGAGCCCGTTCTTCGCCGGTAGCAACCGACGACAAGAAGTCGTCGAGCTCGAACAGGTGGCTGTCGACATCGATGATCCGGCGTTCGCCTGCGTAGGTCATGCGCGCTCCATGGGTGTGATCTCAATCTATTTGAGTCGAGACAAACAGTGATGTCAAACGCTAACGTAGGGCTATGGCTGGCCTCCGCCTCTCGCCCGAACATCGTCGGACCCAGCTCCTCGATGTCGCCAAAACGATCATGGAACGAGACGGTGTTGGCAGCTGCACGATCGACCGAGTGAGCGCCGAGGCGCAGGTGACCGCACAGCTCGTGCACAAGTACTTCGGGACCCGCACGTCGCTCCTGCATGCGCTCTTCGCTCGCGAGGACGACGCCTACGAAACCGAGATTGCACGCCGCCTCGAAGCGGCCCAATCATTCGAGGACGTGGTCCGCCTGTTCGTCACCGCGAACGTCGACCTCCTCTCCCCTGCAACCGCAATCGGCCAGCTCCGTGGACTTCCCGAGTTCGGTGCGGCTCGTGCCGAGCGTGAACGATCGAGTCGGGCGAGCGCCCAGAAGGTGCTCACCCGATCGTTTCGCCTTGAGCACCGCACGACCGACCACATGATGGAATTCGTACTTCGACTCGGTTCGGCCGCCTCGGTCGAAGCGGCGACCATTACCGCCCAGCGAGGCAACGGCGAGCGCACCGCCCACATTGAGCGTACGGTTCGGTTCATCCTCGCCGGCATCCGTGAGCTGGCCAATGAGCCCATAGACGTCAACCGGGCCTGACGGACAGATGAGCGAACCAATCGACCCGCAACCGACCCGCCTCGATCACGCAGCCATCTTGGCCGACTACGCCACTAATCGTCAGGCCGCCATCGACGCCATCGGGGTCAGAGGCCCCCTCGAGCTCGACGACTCCGGTCAGCTGAGCCCGTCAATCTTGGCCGCATACCGAACCCACGGCTTCTACATCTTCGAGAACGTGGTTTCCGAAGAAGAGGTCGCCGAACTCCGGGCAGCCACCGAGGATGTCATTGACCGGGCACCGACGCGACCCGGCTCCGCTGTCGACTCCTGGGGAAGGCCAGCGATCGGACGAGACCACGCCATCAATCCCTTCATGCTCACCTCACCGATGTCCGACCCCTGGGGTGGCACCACCAAGCTCGCCGGCCGCCACCCCACCCAGATGAGCCAACCCGTCGCCGAAGCCGACGCACCTGACTACATCGTCCACCTCATCTTCGGGATGTGTTCGCTCATGCCCGAGGCATTGCGCCTGTACGGCCACCCGGGCCTCCTCGCCACAGCTGCTTCGATCAACGGCGACGACTTTGTGCCATACAACGACGCGATCTTCGTGAAAAAGCCGGGCCTCGGTGCCTCGGTCGGCTGGCACCAAGACGGCGCTACCCATTGGGATAGCCCCGAATGGCACCGCGACATCCATGGCTTCAACTTCCAGGTGCAGCTCTTCCCCACCAGCGCAGCGAACGCCCTATGGGTCGTTCCTGGTAGCCACAGCGACGGCAAGGCCGATATCAAGGGCATGGTCGCCGCCAACCAGGGCAGCGAGATGCTCCCGCACGCCGTACCGCTCGTCTGTAAGGCCGGGGACGTAACAATCGCGAACCGCCAGATCATTCACGGCTCGTTCGCCAACAGCTCCCCCGATCCGCGAATTTCGATCACGTTCGGTTTCCACCTCCGTTCGTCGGTCCTCGGTGTCGCCGGCAAGTTGCGACTCAACGCATCCGATACCCCCGACCCCGTCTACGACGACGAGCGAATCCGTCGCCGGTCGGCAGTTGTGCAGCTTGCGATCGACGCTCGGCGGCGGCACTTCTCCTCCGAAGAGCCGTTCGTCTACCGCCCATTCATGGGCCGCGAGCACGAGTACCCGTACGCCGGTGATGCCATCACTGCGGTGCTGGCCAACTACCCGATCCACGATCTCGCGATCTGATCACCCAGGCCCAGCGGGCCGACTCCCATCCGCGTTGAAGAACGCACCACAATAAGGTTGAGGTGCTCGGATCAGTCCCCGCAACGGCAGCTCGAGCGAGCTGCCAGGGTCAGTAGATCTCGATCAGGCCAGCTGCGCCTTGACCGCCACCGATGCACATCGTGACGACGCCGTACTTGGCTCCGCGGCGCTTGCCTTCCTGCAGCAAGTGGCCAGCGCAACGGCTGCCAGTCATACCAAAGGGGTGGCCGATGGCAATCGAGCCGCCATTGACGTTGTACTTCTCAGGATCGATCCCGAGGCGATCGCGGCTGTAGAGGCACTGACTCGCAAACGCCTCGTTGAGCTCCCAGATGTCGATGTCGTCGACGGTGAGCCCGTGCCGCTCGAGCAGCTTCGGCACTGCGAAGACCGGACCGATACCCATCTCGTCGGGCTCGCACCCTGCGACAGCCCAACCCTTGAAGGCACCCATCGGCTCGATGTCTCGCTTGGCGGCCTCCGTATCCGACATCATCACTACCGCAGCGGCGCCATCAGAAAGCTGACTCGCGTTGCCTGCGGTGATGTAGTTCCCCTCGCCGCGAACCGGCTGCAACTTTGCCAACCCCTCCAGTGTCGTGCTGGGACGGTTGCACTCGTCGCGATCAACGGTGTAGTCGACGATCGACTCTTCGCCGGTCTCCTTGTTGACGAGCTTCATTTTGGTGTCCATCGGGACGATCTCGTCCTCGAACAGACCGTTTTCTTGGGCGGCCGCCATGCGCATTTGTGACGCGTAGCTGTACTCGTCCTGCGACTCGCGCGTCACGTTGTAGCGATCGGCGACGATGTCGGCAGTTTCGATCATCGCCATGTAGATCGCCGGGTACTGCGCCTCAAGCTGAGGGTCCATGTTGATGGATCCACCCATACCGGGGTTCTTGATCGAGATCGACTCGACGCCGGCGGCGACAACGCAGTCGGCCCCGTCGGCCTTGATGTAGTTCGCGGCCACGGCGATCGAGTTCAGGCCCGACGAACAGTGGCGCTGGATGGTGTTGCCGCCGGTGGTGACCGGCAGACCTGCGAGAAGGCTCGACAGGCGGCCGAGGTTGCCGGAGCCGTGGGCACCGTTGCCGAGCGCGACGTCCTCGACGGCCTCTGCCTCAACGCCAGACTTTTCAACCGCACTGCTGATGGCGTGCGCAGCCATCGACATCGCGGGGGTCATGTTGAAGCCGCCACGGCCGGCCTTGGCCATGCCGGTGCGGGCGTAAGAAACGAACACTGCTTCGGTCATTGAGGACTCCTGGGAGGGGTGTCTGTGCCGGCGCAAGGCTAGTGGGGGCAGCTCCGCCATGCGTCATCCGTAGGGGACGCGACGGTCCCGTGTGCCATGGTGCACTCATGCCTGAACGTCCCGTCATGCTGGAGTGGTCGGAGCTACTCGCAGAGGAAATCCTCGACCCAAACCGTCCCATCGTCGACCCGCATCATCATCTGTGGCCGCCGGGCCGTGGCTTGTCCTACGGCCTCGATGATCTCCACGCCGACACCGGTGCCGGCCACAATGTGGTGAAGACCGTGTTCGTCGAATGCCACGCTGCCTACCGCGATGAGGGCCCCGACCACCTGCGCCCAGTCGGCGAAACGGTGTTCGTAGCTGCGAATGCAGCCGAAAGTGCCCGCCGTGCGGGGCACGCCACCATCGCCGGCATCGTCGCTCACGCCGACTTACAGAGCGAGCACCTCGACGAGGTGCTCGATGCCCACGCCGCCGCAGCCGATGGCCTGTTCGTCGGCATCCGCGACGCAGGCGCCTCGGCGCTTGAGCCGGACGCACTCACCATTGCGGGCCGAGCTCCTGCCGATCTCTACTCGCGCCCAGCGTTTCGAGCGGGGGTGGCCCGCCTCGGTGAGCGCGGCCTCACCTACGACACCTGGCACTACCACCATCAGAACGAAGCCTTCTGCGAGCTCGCAGCTGCGGTTCCCGAGACGACGATGATCCTCGACCACTTCGGCACCCCTGTCGGTGTCGGACGTTTTGCCGGGAAGCGGGAATCGATCTTCAAGCAGTGGGAAGACGACATCTCGTCCATCGCCGAAAACCCAAACGTTGTCGCCAAACTCGGCGGTCTCGCCATGCCCGACAACGGATTCGGTTGGCACGTCACCGATGCCGACAGCGCAGCGTCGCCCGTCTCGAGCGATCGGTTTGTTGAGGAACAGGGGGCGTACTACCACCACACAATCGAGTGCTTTGGCCCCAACCGGTGCATGTTCGAAAGCAACTTTCCGGTCGACCGCTGGTCACTCAGCTACGCCGTGTTCTGGAATGCGTGCAAGAAAGTCGCAGCCGACTACACCGAAGCGGAGCAGGACGCCATGTTCTCGGGCACCGCGAAACGCGTCTACGGCTTGGGTTAACGGGTCAGGCCAGGTTCCACGGCTCGTCGAGTTCCCACGGCTCTGGTTCGTACGGCGTGTCCTTGGACGTCACTCGTGGCTCGGCGAGCGCCCTCGAAGCGATCACGCCTCCGACCAGCCCAAACAGATGGCCTTCCCACGAGATCGCTTCCTGGGGTACGAGACCGGCGATAAGGCTGCTGTAGAAGCCGAGTGCGATCAGAGCCGCCCCGAGGGCGCGGATGCGGCGCTCGAAGATCGCAGCGCCGAGAATCGCGCCGAAGTACCCGAAGACCACCCCGCTGGCGCCGATATGGATGCCGTCACCCGCAAGCAGCCACGTCAGGCCGCCACCGAGCAGGATCGCAGCGCAGGTCACCCAACCCCAATACCGCCTTCCCCGCGCCGCCACGAGCCCACCGAGCACCAGCAACGGGACGGAGTTCGAGGCGACGTGGCCGTAGTCTGAATGAAGGAACGGCGCCCACGCGATGCCGTCGAGTCCGTCGCGATGCCGGGGACGCAGACCGTTGCGCTGCAGCGCTTCGTCGAGCACAACCGAGTCGGCAACCTCGATTCCCCACATCGCTGCGAGTGCAAGCGCCATAAACCCAATCGGCGTGAGCAGGAGTCGCGCTCGCGACGTCTTCGTTTCGACCGGGGCCGTCATGACATCACGCTAGGTCGTGAGTACGGGCTCGGTCCGAAACAGTCGAATCGGCCGACTCGATCGTGGTCCGGTCAGGTCGCCCAATTCCCACGATCAGGAGCCACACGAACTGCCGTGCTCGGGCGGCAACGGCGCCAAACTGTTGTCCTCGCCGGCAACCAGCGACCCCTGAGCCGGCCATCGCCGGGCACTACGGTGCCCGAGTGCCCTACGCCAGCAACGAAGACGTCCGCATTTACTACGAGGACATGGGCGGCCACGCCGACGCGCCCACAATGCTTCTCATCAATGGCCTCGGGAGCCAGTGCATCAACTACTCCGAAACGTGGTGTTCCCTGCTCGTGGCTCGCGGCCTCCGGGTGATCCGTTTCGACAATCGTGACGTAGGGCTCAGCAGCCACGTCGGGGACCGTGACCCTGGCGATAACGACGCCTGGTACTCGATCAGCGCCATGGTCGATGACGCCCTTGCGGTCCTTGACGCCGTTGAAGCGCAGCGAGCCCACGTCGTGGGATTGTCCATGGGCGGAATGATCGCCCAGATGCTCGCAATCACGGCGAGCGAGCGTGTGATCAGTCTTTGCTCGGTGATGTCGTCAACCGGGGAGCCTGAACACATGCACCGCTCACCTGCGGCAGCCGCGCAGTTCGGCGCACGACCTCCTCACGATTTGGAAAGTCATTGCGAAGCGTGGGCGGCCGGCCTGCGAGTTTGGGGGAGCCCCGAGTTCGCCGACAAGGCGCGTTGGCGCCAAGAAGCCGAACGCTCCTACGAGCGCAGCTTCGACCCGGCCGGCTCGACGCGACAGGCGATGGCGATCATGACCGCTCCTCCGCGAGCAGATGCTCTCCGAGCCCTCGATATCCCAACACTCGTCGTCCACGGCTCCCACGACACACTCATCGGCCCGGATGCCGGCCGACGAACGGCCGAACTCATCCCCAATGCACGGTTCGAGTTGATCGACGGCATGGGCCATGACTACCCGCCCCAGCTGTGGGAGCAGCTCAGCACACTGTTCGCCGACCACGCTCTCGGCGTGTCCTGACCATGGCCAAACCAACCGTCACCATTATCGGCCCGGGAGCGATCGGCGGCGCGCTGGCCGCCGCGATCGTCAGTGGGGGTGGGGAGCCGATCCTCGTCGCCAGAACACCGTTCGACCGGTTGCGGGTCGAGTGGCCCGATGGGTCAATCAACGTCGACGCGGATTGCCACACCGGGGTTGGCGATCTCACCCCATCCGATGTCGTGATCGTCGCTACGAAGGCGACCCATAATCCTTCGATTTTGCCCCACCTCGAGGCCTGTCTGGGCCCGGAATCGAGGCTCGTCATCGCTCAGAACGGAGTCGATCACCTCGAACGCTTCGATCCGAGCATTGTTGGTGATGCAGAGGTCATTCCGGCGGTGGTATTTCTTCCTGCCGAGCGACCAGGTCCGGGGCATGTGGTGGTGGGGAAGGCGGGACGTCTCGTGGTGCCGAGCAGCCCGGGTGCCGGCGTCGTTGCGTCCCTCTTCGCAGACACCTTCGTCCAGGTCGATCAGACCGACGACTGGATCACCGCCGCGTGGCGCAAGCTCGTGATGAACGCCCCGTCCGGAGCGATCTCGGTGCTGGCCCGGCGCGGCCCAGAGATCTACGCCGACAACGCGACCCGAGAGCTTCTGAGGGCGCTGATGGACGAGGTGATGATCGTGGCCGCAGCCGAGGGTGCTCGATTGGAACCCGATCTGCCAGAAAAGTATGGGCGGTGCTTCGAGGCGAACGCAGGCGGCCACACGCCATCGATCGTGTTCGACCGTTTGGCCGGCGTCACGACCGAGTGGCGCGAGCGCAACGCGGCCGTCGGCCGAATTGCGGCGAGGCACGGCATCGACGTTCCACTGAACAACGCCCTTACAACCCTGATCCGCCTGGGGGAGCCGGACTTCGGGGCGATTGACGGCTAGGCGGTCCGAGACACGATGAATCTAAACTCCGTGCATGAGTCGCCTCATCTTTCGTCAGGAAGAACTCCTCGGCAATCACGACTACGCCGAGCAGCACATCGTGCTCGGTGAACGACTGCATGGTGGCCTCCTCGCCGACGGCACCTACCAGCCCCCGCGAGCGCTCGTTCGCGAACCTGCCCTCGATGCTTGGGAGGCGGCTCTGCGGGAACGGGGTGGCGAGCCGTTCAGGGCCACTTCGCAGCTCCTTGAAGGGTTGCGGATGCCGACTGCCGAACAGCAACTGGTGTTGCTTCGCAATGGTCTCGGCGAGTCATTTTGGAACTCGCTGACCATCACCGGGAAGATCGAGGCCCGAGGCCGCCTCCTTGCCGAGATGACGTTCCCCGACCTCCAAGACGGCATCGTCGAGGACATCTCCGAGATGGCGATCGGCCACCTCAAGAAAGGTCTGCTCCTCGCTCACGGCATCGATGAGGGTGGTGAACCAGACAATGGCATCGGTGGCCATGACGCGATGTGGTTCGCCGCCCGCGATCTTGCGTTCGGTGCCGAAGCGTTCCCTGATGTCGACCCGCCGGAAAACATTGGTCGCCCGGACGCCGGTACCCGCCGGGTCCCCGAGGTGCCGTCAGAGATCGAGGGCATGGTCTCGTTTCTTGCCAACCTGTTGATCATCGAGTTTCGAGCTGAGCTCGGGTTCGCCGACAGCCAGCACATTCTTCGCACCTCCGAGGTGTTCCGTGACCGACGCGAGGGCGCTGAGCTCGCCGCGGACATCATCGGTCGTATCCGCATCGATGAAGCGATCCACGTCCGGTCACTCAACATCTACCTCGGTGAGCTGCGTTCGGTCACCTTCCGGTCGATCGACGGCGGCACGGTGAGCGGCGCCGAGTTGATCGATCGGTTCTGGGCCGGTCTCGTCCGCTGGGCAACGGTCGAGCAGCCGAAGCTGGCAGCGGCCGAGCAACGTCAGGTGCTCGAGGATCGCATCGCGAAGCACGGTGAGGCCGAGCGGGTGCTGGCCGAGTTCGACGCCGCGGCCTGACGCGACCCGCTCAGCAGGCGTTGTCGCCGGCGACGATCGGCCGGCGATACGTGATGCCGGTCGGTCGCTCGTAGCCCGCGTGAGCCGTGCGGTCGACCTCGCGAAACCCGAGCGCCTCGAACGTGCGCTGGTTGTCGCGCAGTTCGATACGGACCTCGAGTTCGAGCCATTGGAGGCCGAGCTCGACGGCCCGTGCCTCGGCGTGGTCCATCAGCGCCCGCGCCAGTCCCTCGCCCTGCCGACCCGCGGCGACGGCGAGCTTTCCGATGTAGAGCGAGTCGGACCGCGGCGTGAGCACCACACAGGCCCCGATCGGGTCGTCGATCACCCAGGCCTCGCCGGGTCCCGCCGCCAGCTGTGCCACGGTCAGCCGGTGCACCGACGACGGCGGGTCGATCACGCCATCCATGTACGCGAACGCTTCCCGGATCAGCTCGTACATGGCGGCGAGCTCCGGTTCGTCTGCTGCCGTGAGGCGTCTGGGCTTCACGATCGGGAGTGTAGATCCGGGTGCCGGAGGTCAGGCCGGGGCGTCGATGCGAAAGAGCTGCGCCGGATTGCCGACGATGAGCGTCCGTACGTCTTCATCACTGAGCCCCCGCTCTCGGAGCCGCGGCACCACATTGGTGATGAGGTGGTCGTACCCGAGTCCCCCGTACGCGTGCAACCGGTGCTTGGTAGCGATGTCGTGCGAGAGCAGCGCCTGCTCCTCCAAGCCGTTTTCGAAGTGCCAGAGAACGACGTCCATCCGCTCCGCGTCCGACGGCATGTCGACCTTCGGGTTGGGCGGGTACCAGGAGCTCTCGTTGCCGAAGAGGTCGTACTCGAGCGACACGCCGGTCGAGGCCAGTTCGGCGAGCCACCCCCGATCGATGCACGTCCGGTCGATGTGGCAGATCGTGGTTCGAGTCAGGTCGCCGCCCTCCTCGGCGACGATCTCCGCGATCTCGACGGGTGAGTCCGGGTCGCGTCCCGGATGGACCATGAGCGCCGCGCCGGTCGCCCGTTGCGCGGCGACAGCGGCGCGCAGGCTCTTCTTCTCGTTCGGGAGCCACGGATACGTACATCCGATCTCGCCGATGAGACCCGCCCGAACCCCGGAGTCGCCGATCCCGACCGTGAGGTCGCGGATGATCTCTGCGGCGATGTCATCGACCGACCGCTCGGCCATGTCGCTTGGATGGGTGCCCCCGAGGTAGTACCCCGCACCGATGAGGATGTTCACGCCGCTGGCCTCGGCGATTCGCGCCAACGGCGCCGGATCCCGCCCGAGGCCGTTGTTGGTGGGGTCGATCACCGTCCGCCCACCGGCGGCGGCGAAGCGTTTGAGCTCGCGGATCGCGAGTTCCTCGGAGTCGAGTTGCACGTTGTGGTGGTTCGACGTCCAGTGGTAGGCGACCCAACCGCGGTTCTCGAGGGTGATCTCCTCGTCGGCGAGGGGTTGGTCGGCTGCCGTCGGCGGATCGACGTACATGAACGAGCCGTCCATCAAGACGTGGTCGTGCGCGAGCGTGATCCCCAACTCGGCGACCGGGACGGGCCCGAGCACCGTTTGCGCAACGCCCTGGTGACTGCTCAGGACAGCACCACCCGTGCGCTGATCTCGACGAGGAGGCCCTCGAACGCGAGATCGACACCGCCGACGACCGTGGCCGACGGGCCCGGAGCGTTGAAGAACTCCTGGCGGGCCTGGCCGGCGGCCGGCCGGTAGCGAATGTCGGTCAGGAAGATGTCGAGCGACACGACGTCGTCGAGCGTGCCGCCCGCGGCTGTCACGTAGCTCTCGATGTGCTGGAGGCACTGGCGGCACTGCTCGAGCGGATCGTTGGGTCCGACGAGCTCGCCGTCGTCCATCGAGATCTGACCGGAGATGAACAGCAGGTCGCCCTTCCGGATGCACTGCGACCCGGCCCGCGGATCCGGCGGCTCACCGACGTTGGGAATCGAGATGTTCTCGCGGGTCGCCATGATGGGTTCTCCTCAGCCTGCCGAATCCGGTCCGATCACGTGATCGAGAACGTAGTTGGAGAACTCGTGCACGGTCCGCTCCTCGCTGGGCGAGTAGCGCGCGAGGCTCGGCAGCCGGCCTCGGAGTCCTCGCTGCACGACCTCGCAGATGCCCTTGTCCTCCGCCAGGAACAGATCCATCGATGGGTAGTACCGCTTGTCGGCGTCGGTCTCGAAGTTCGGCAGATCGATCGTCGACTGCGGGAAGCAACACCACGAGACGATGCGGGTCCACTCGGGTCCATCGGGGAAGTACTGGTGGAACGTGATCCGGTCGGGCGGAACGTTCAGCAGCAGGTGCGGGTAGTGGATCATGAAGTGCGTGGTCTCTCGATCCTCCTCGGAGAGCCCTACGACGAACGGCAACGTCGCATTGCGGGGCACGTACAAGCCGTTCTCGTTGTCGCTGCTGCTGCACGCCCACACCATCGGCTCACCCATCGGCCGAAAGGCGCTCCGGACCGCACCCGGATAGAAGGTGTCGAGCGACTCGCGATGCACGGTGCGGACGTGGTAGCCCTCGCGGGAGTTCTCGACCCAGATCTTCCAGTTGGCGTTGAAGCGGTTCTCCCACTTCTTCGTGACCTTCATTTCCTCCATGCGGTAGGGGGCGAGGCGTTCGACGAGCGAGCCGAGCGATGTGAGCAGCGGCACGGCATCAGCGTCGAAGTTGATGAACACGAAGCCAGCCCAGGTCTCGACCCGCACCGACGGCAGGCCGTGGTCGGCCTTGTTGAAGTCGAGCGCGTCGTTCATCGACGGCGCGGCGCGGAGCGCTCCGTCGAGGCCGTAGGTCCAGGCGTGGTACGGACAGGTGATGTTGCGACAGTTCCCGCTACCCGTGAGGAGCTCGGAGCCGCGGTGGCGACACGAGTTAGAGAGAGCCCGTATCTCGCCGTCGTCGCCGCGGATGATCACGAGCGGCTCCCCGATGATGTTCAGCTGGACGTAGTCGCCCGGGTTCGGGAGTTCCTCCTCTCGGGTGGCGACGAGCCATCCCGTGCGAAAGATCGTGTCGATCTCGCGGTCGTACCAGTCCTGCGAGAAGTAGACCTCGGGCGGGAGTGGCGAGGCTTCCTCGATCGGCAGCCGCGTCGCGGCGTATCGCTCCGGCGAGAAGATGTCGGTATCGGCAGCCATGAGCCCTCCCGGCTCGATAGTAGTGGGGCATCTGTCAGCCCATCCCGGCCGTCACGCCGGGGATCCACGATGTCCCCGCAAGCGGCACCTTGGCCATCGCGGCCGCCTCGACCGTTAATGCGGCGAGGTCCTCCGGTTCGAGATTGTGTACGTGTGACTTGCCGTTGGCCCGAGCCAAGGTTTGGACCTCAAGCGTCAGGACCTGCAGATAGTTGGCCAGCCGCCGCCCGGCGATCTCTGGATCGAGCCGCTTGGCCAGCATCGGGTCCTGCGTGGTGATGCCCGCAGGGTCGTTGCCCGCCTGGTAGTCCTCCCACATGCCGGCTGCGCTACCGACCGACCGGTACCCGTCGTCGTGACGGGGCGCATTGTCGCCGAGTGCGATGAGGGCGGCCGTGCCGATGGACACTGCATCGGCACCGAGCGCGATTGCCTTGGCGACATCGGCCCCCGAACGAATACCGCCGGCTGCGATCAGCTTGATCTCACGATGGACACCGAGGTCCTTCAGGGCTCTCACTGCCTCGGGAATGGCGGCGATGGTCGGAATGCCGACGTGTTCGATGAAGACTTCCTGAGTAGCTGCGGTTCCGCCCTGCATGCCATCGACCACCACGCAGTCGGCGCCGGCTTTCACCGCAAGTGCGGTGTCGTAATACGGCCGCGCTGCGCCGACTTTCACATAGATGGGTACTTCCCAGTCGACGACCTCGCGGAGTTCGAGGATCTTGATCTCGAGGTCGTCGGGCCCCGTCCAGTCCGGGTGCCGGCAGGCCGACCGCTGATCGATGCCCTCGGGCAGCGCTCGCATGCGAGCAACCCGCTCCGTGATCTTCTGCCCGAGCAGCATGCCACCACCGCCCGGCTTCGCCCCCTGTCCGACAACAACCTCGATCGCGTCGGCCTTGCGAAGGTCGTCGGGGTTCATGCCGTAACGCGACGGAAGGTACTGGTAGACGAGCGTCTTGGAGTGGCCGCGCTCCTCAACGGTCATGCCGCCGTCACCGGTGGTCGTGGACGTTCCAGCTGCGTTGGCACCGCGACCGAGCGCCTCCTTCGCCTGTGCCGAAAGCGATCCGAAGCTCATTCCAGCGATCGTGATCGGGATTTCGAGGTGAACGGGGCGTTCGGCGCGACCTTCCCCAATCACGACGTCGGTGGCACACGCCTCGCGGTAGCCCTCAAGGGGGTAGCGCGACATCGACGCACCAAGCAGCACGAGATCGTCGAACGTCGGGAGTTGCCGCTTCGCCCCGAATCCGCGAATCCGGTAAATGCCTGTGTTCGCGGCCCGCTGGATCTCTGCGATCGTGTTGCGGTCGAACGTATAGGACTCGCGATGATGCCACTGCTGCTCGTCCATCGTCATACTCCTTTCGCCTGCTCGGCTGCGATGTCGTCGACGTGGAAGGTGTACAGGTTTCGGTCCGAGCCGTAGCGGCGAAACTCGCCGGCCGATCCGCCGAGGCCGGCTGCATCGAGCAAGCCGTTGAGCACCTCGACGTGCTCTGGCCGCATCTCCTTCTCGACACAGTCAGCGCCGAGCGACGCGACACTGCCCCGCACGAAGATGCGGGTCTCGTAGAGCGAGTCACCGAGGTCGTGATCGGCATCGCCCAGCACCACCAGGTTGCCGGCCTGCCCCATGAAACCGCTCATGTGACCGACATTGCCTCCGACGACGATGTCCACCCCTTTCATGGAGATCCCGCAGCGGGCCCCCGCGTTACCTTCGATGACGAGGAGGCCACCACAACCGGTCGCTCCCGCGGACATCGTGGCGTTGCCGGTGAGCCGCACTGTCCCCGACATGATGTTTTCCGCGAATCCGGTGCTGGCGTTGCCGCTGAGGCGAATCGTGCCCTTCTGGTGCATGCCGGCGCAGTAGTAGCCGACGGAACCGTGGATCTCGACGTCGATGTCTGCGTCGATCCCGGCGGCGACCGCATGGGCACCGCGTGGATTGTGCACTTCGTAGTGGGCGTCGCGAGGCCGGTGGAGTTCTGCGTTGAGCTCCCGCACGGTGCACTCCGCCAGGTCGAAGGTCGTGGTCATGACGCCAAGCTCCAGGTGTAGACGCGGGCTGGTTCGGGCTCAAAGATCTCGGCGTCGTCGACGCCGGGAAGGCGAGCGATGGCCCGATACTCCGACGACATCGCCACCCAGTCATCGGTTTCGGCAACGACCGCCGGTTTGCAGGAGATCGGATCACGCAAGATCGCGAATCCGCTCTCGATGCCGATGGCGAAGGTGTAGAAGCCGTCGAGGTCGACCAAGGAACGCTCGAGCGCTTCGTCGAGTGTGTCGCCCTCGGCGAGCCGCCATGCGAGGAACCCGGCGGCGACCTCCGTGTCATTCTCGGTCTGGAACGACTCTCCGTGGCGGACGAGTCGTTCGCGAAGTTGGTTGTGGTTGGAGAGCGAACCATTGTGCACGAGGCAGGTGTCGGCGCCCGTAGCGAACGGGTGTGAGCCGTTGGTAGTGATTGCGGACTCGGTCGCCATGCGGGTGTGGGCGATGGCATGAGTGCCCGTGCGCGCTGCAAGGTCGTAGCGCGTTGCGACGAGGTCGGGATCACCCACCGACTTGTACAACTCGATCTGACGGCCGTAGCTCAACACGTCAAGCCCGCCACCATTGTCGATCAACCACTGGCGGGCGAGGCGGCCGTCGCCGGTGGTCTCGAAGACCGCGTGGTCGAGCACCGGTCGGGCTACGACTTCGGCATCGAGGTACGCGGCTAGGACGTCGGCCGTCTTGTTCCAGTCAGGCTGGTGCCCCTCGGCCAGCGCCGTGATTCGCGTGCGGCCCGGCGTTCCCTCGTCATAGACTGCGAAGCCGGCGCTATCGGGGCCGCGCTCGCGCATCTCGTGGAGCATGACCGCGGTCAGGCGACCGAGTTCATGGCGATGTCGATCGGTCTTCAGAAACAATCCAACGATCCCGCACATCTTGCACACTCCTCACGACCCCGTGCCAGCAGGGGCGCACCCTAGTCCGACACTTTGACATTGGTGAAGTTCCTTCACCTAGGGTAGAGATGGTCTCGTCAGCTTCGGTGAGGGACACGAACGCAGGAGGGAACTGTACGTGGGGGACTACGAAGACATCAGGGCACGAATCGAGGCCGACGGCGTCGAGTACATCTATGCGATGTTCGTCGAGATGCACGGGAAGCCGTGCGCCAAACTCGTGCCAGTCGAGGCGCTCGATGACCTCATGAGCGACGGCGCCGGGTTCGCCGGGTTCGCGGCGGGCCCCATCGGCCAGGATCCGTCTCACCCCGACATCCTCGCTATCCCTGACCCGGCCTCGTACACGCAGTTCCCCTGGCAGCCCAATGTCGCAGCGATGCAGTGCGATCCCACCGTCGATGGAGCGCTGTGGCCCTACGCGCCGCGCGTCATCCTTCGGCAAGCGCTCGAGCGACTCGAGGCCGACCGCAACCTTGTGTTGAAGACCGGTGTCGAAGCCGAGTACTCACTGGTCGTTCGAAATGAGGACGGGTCACTCGCAGTCGCCGACGAACGCGACGTTGACGCGCTCCCCTGCTACGACGCTCGGGCCCTTACCCGAATGCTGCCGCATCTCACCGAGGTCTCCAAGAACCTCAATGCCATGGGCTGGGGTAACTACGCCAACGATCACGAGGACGCCAACGGGCAGTTCGAGCAGAACTGGCGCTATGCCGACGCGCTCACCACCGCCGATCGCCTGATCGTATTCCGGCTCATGATTCACACGATGGCGCAGCGCGACGGTCGCTATGCGACCTTTATGCCAAAGCCGTTCACCGACAAGACCGGCAACGGCCTGCACGCGCACCTCAGCCTCTGGACGGCTGATACTGACGAACCGTTGTTTATCGGTGGCGACGACGACAGCAAAGGGCTTGGCCTCAGCGAGATGGCGTACCACTTTGCCGGCGGCCTCATCGACCACGCGCCAGGCCTGGCCGCAGTTGCGTGCCCGATCGTGAATTCGTACAAGCGCATGGGGGTAGGCGCGCCAACATCAGGCGCCACCTGGGCGCCGGCCTACGCAGCCTTCGGCGGCAACAACCGCACCCAGATGATCAGAGTTCCCGAAGCCGACCGCCTCGAGATCCGGGTAGGAGACGGGGCGGCTAATCCCTATCTCATGTTCGCAGCCATGCTGGCGTGTGGTCTTGACGGTGTCGACAACGCCACCGACCCGGGTGAACCAAACACCGCCAATCTGTACACGCTTCCGGCCGACGAGGTCGCTCGGCGCGGGATTGTGGCGCTCCCGAGGACGCTGGTTCATGCAGCCGAAGCACTCGAGGCAAACGACGTTCTTGGCGCCGGCCTCGGCATGACGCCCGACGGGCCGTACCGCGACTACTTCGCGGAGGTGAAGCGGGACGAGTTCTTCGCACACCATCACGAAGTCACCGCCGGCGAGGTCCAGCACTATCTCACGATGTTCTGAGCCAGCAGCCCAAACCATGACCGATGATGACATCCCTTCGGCGCTCACTGGCGAGGACGTCTGTCGGATCGTCGGTCGGCGAGTCCGCGAGCGCCGCGCTGACCTCGGCCTGACCATGGAGCAGCTCGCCGATGCGGCTGGCATATCGATTGGCATGCTGTCCAAGATCGAGAACGGACAGACCTCACCGAGCTTTTCGACGCTGACTGCGCTTGCCCACGCCGCCCACGTCCCATTCACCACATTCTTCCGTGGTCTCGACGAGGAACACGACGCCGTCCTCATTCGGCGGGGGCAGGGCCTTCGAATCGAGCACGAGGGTGGTGGCTCGGGGCGGACCTACGAGGATCTCGGCTCACTTCGCGGTCCACTTCGCGAGATCGAGCCGGTGTTGATCACCATCACGGAACCCGACGAGGTCTTCCCCCTCTTCCAGCACGCCGGTGTGGAGTTCCTTCACATCATCGAGGGCGTGATGGAGTACGGGTACGGCTCCAACCGCCACGTCTTGCACCCGGGTGACACCATCCAGTTTCGCGGCGATGTCGCCCACGGTCCGGTAGCACTCGTCGAGCTACCCATAAGGTTTCTTTCGCTGAAGGTTTACGCCCACCGCGAGACCTAAGCGGTCTCCGCTCGGCACGTGAGTCTCGAGTGGGAACAGGTCACGGTCGACGCAGGCGACCCGGGAAGTCTCGGCACTGGCGGGCGAAAGCGCTCGGCTGGACGGTCGTCGACGAAGGTGCGGAGGTTGTTGAGATTCGACCAGCCCCCGACCGAACGCCGGGGATCCTCTTCCTGTTGAGCAACGACGTCAAGAAAGCCAAGAACCGACTGCATCTCGACTTCCGGCCCAACAACCAGACCGCCGAGGTCGACCGGCTTTTGGGCCTTGGGGCATCGAGGATCGACATTGATCAGGGCAGCGTTTCGTCGGTCGTGCTCGCCGATCTCGAAGGCAATGAGTTCTGCGTTTTGCGCGAGAGTTCCGACTAGCAAGCGCACACAGCAGTGCGGCGCTGCGCCGTGAGTTCGACCCCCCACTATGGTCGCCGTCGATGCCGTCCTCGAAGAACGTCGCAGTCATCGGCGCCGGGGCCGCAGGGTTGGTGACGGCTCGCCAGCTCAAACGGGTCGGCCTCTCCCCTGTCGTCTTCGAAGCCGAACCGGCACTCGGCGGAACCTGGACCTACACCGAAGACGTGGAGACCGACCCGCTCTCTGTTGCCCCCGATCGGGAGCGGATCCACACCTCGATGTACGCCAACCTCCACACCAACTTGCCGCGCGACCTGATGGCCTTCAGGGAATATCCTTTCGATGCTCGCGGTGGCGGGGAGGACTTCTGGCCTCGTTTTCCGGCCCACGCCCAGGTATTGACGTATCTGTCTCGCTACGCCGCCCACTTCGAGGTGAATGCCCACATCCGCTTTGACACGAAGGTGGAGTCGGTTCTCCCGCTCGGTGCCACCGGGGGGGGCGGAGCTGATAGCGAGGATCTCACAACGTGGCTGGTCCGCTCCAGCAACCCCGACACCGGTCCTCAGGAAGAACACTTCGACGCGATCGCTGTCTGCAACGGCCACTTCAGCGTTCCTAAGGTGCCGGACCTACCGGGAGCATCATCCTTTGGTGGTTTCGGGCTGCACAGTCACAACTATCGACGGCCGGAGGTGTTTGCCGAGAAAAAGGTCGTTCTTCTCGGCGGCCGGGCGTCGGGGGTCGATATTGCGATCGAAGTCGCCGAGCATGCGTCCGAGACCGTGATCTGCGCACGAGATGGCCGTACCGGCCAGTCGCTCCCCGGTTGCAGCGACATCCAGGTACGGCCTGCGATCGAGCGTTTCGACGGCGATGATGTCGTCTTGACCGATGGCGGCCGCATCGAGTCCGTCGACGTGCTTGTGTACTGCACGGGGTACCAGTACGCCCTGCCGTTCTTGGCGAACTCCAGCAGCGTCAAGGTCGACGAGGGCTGGATTCACCCGCTGTACCTCGATCTGTTTTCCTCGGTGACGCCGTCGCTCGGGTTCATTGGGCTTGGCAACATGATCATCCCGTTTCCCCAATACGAACTGCAGGCTATGGCGTTTGCCGCGGTCGTTGGCGGGACAGTTTCGCTGCCAAGTCGAGCGGAACGCGAACGCGCAACCCAGGAACACGAGGCCGTCTTACGGGGCGACAGTGTCCCGGAGCGACATTTTTTGACCCAGGGCGACGAGCAATTCGCCTATAACGACCTGCTCGCCGATCATCTTGGAATCGAACGGATCTCGCCGAACTTTGAGGCGATATATCACGCTGTCCAGCGGGCAAGGATGCGGGACCTGAAGCGCTACCGCCTCGAACCACTGCCCTGGCTCGACCCCGAGTACGGGCGCCGCGGTCACGCTGCGCCCCCCGTTTAACTCGGCTCGCTCGCCAACCACCGCACAGTGGCGTTGTAGGCCATGTCGTGCCCGGACTGGAAGTAGACGAGCAGGACGGAGTCTGACTCTTGCGCGTACACCGGTGCAGGGTCATCGGGACCGAAGAAGGTCTTGACACGGCTCCAATCCTGAAGGTCACCCGCGACCACCCCGTTGCCGAAGAGGGCAACCTGTCCGGAATTGAGACGGTCCGCTGGATCGGCGAGTGAGTTGAACACGTCGGCGGCACTGCTCGTGAGCACGAATGGGTCGTTGATGCCTTGTGCAACGAAGACAGGGACCTCGTGCTCCCGTGCTGTATCGAGATAGGTGATCGGGCTGCGCTTCAGGCACTCGGCCTGGGCCGGCCCCGGGATTGTCGGGTTGCCTCCGCACGCCGTTGAGATGTGCCTTGTATAGGGGCGGCCGAACCGGGCCGAGAGCTGGTAGAACTCGATGAGGTCGTGGGTCGGCCCCCACGCCGAGACAGCGGTGACCTTCTCGGGGTGTCGTCCGGCAAGGAGAAGCGCCATCATCCCGCCACCGGAGTAGCCGACGGCATACACGCGATCGGCATCGACGCCAGCCTGTGCAACCGCGAAGTCGATCGCATCAGCAGCATCTTGGACAGCCAAATCGGACCCGACTGCGTCTGGGCTGTTGTTTCGGCCGCGGAATTCGGGTGCAATCACCGCCCAGCCGTTCTCCTGGGCCCACATCGCGTAGGGGATTCCGGCGTGCTGGGTGTAGTCGGCGCTCCACGAATGCAGGATCACGAGAACCGGTTGCTCGTGATCGTCAGTCGGGGGAAGCCAGAAAGCAGGCTGGTCAGTGCCATCTGCCGTCGACGGGATACGAATATCCTGAATGCCCGGAACTGACGACCTCCAACGGCTGGAGCCGGTGGCAACGAAGTCGCTGAAATCCCGGATCGTGCGGAACCCGACGATCGAGTTGAACGTCTCGCATCCGGACGAATCGGGGTCGACGACGACCGCTGGTAGGCGCTTGTACCTGTGGAGGAACGCAGCGACTTGACCCCGGGTAACGAAAGCGTCGGGTTCGAACGTCGTTTCCGAGGTCCCGAACGTGATGCGCTGCTCCAGCATCCATCCGATGGCGGTGACCTGCCAAGGCGTCACCACATCAGTGAACTGGTCCGGGGCCGGTGCGCCAGGGGTTCCTTCCAGACGGTGAAGGAATACTGCGAACTCGCCTCTCGTGAGGTCGTCATCGGGCGAGTAGGTGGTCGGGGTCGTACCGAACGTGATGCCATTGTTGAACATCCACGCCACTGCTTCCTGCTGCCAGTCGGACACGACATCGACAAATCCATGGGTATCGCTAGGGGGAGGAGAGCCCTCCATGCGCCACAGGAACGCAGCCACCTGCCCGCGAGTGACAGGATCAGCCGGGCTGAAACACTTCGGCGATGTTCCCATTGTGATCTCACTGTCGACCATCCATTGAACGGCCTCGGTGTAGTACCTCCCTGACGCGACATCGCCAAAGCCCGCCACGCCCGCCACCGGGGCTACCGACGTCATGCTGGTCGTCATTATCGCTAAACCAAGTGCGACAGCCAGCGTTCGACGCGTCATGATGCAGCCCTCCCCGAAGCGGTCAATCAGCTACCGACGGGCGACGTGGTCGTCGGCACCGGCTTCTGTGTTGTCGTTGTCGTCGTCGTGGTTGTCGTGGTGGTTGTCGTCGTGGTCGTCGTCGTGGTCGTCGGCGCTGCGGTGGTTGAGGCAGCCACGTCGGCATCAGCAACTGTCGGCGTCCAGCTGAATTGGAAGCGACACAGCTGATCACCCTGATCGGTCACGCGCACGGTGTCGCCAACCTCGAGCGTCATGGAGCTGGCCCCAGCCTCGTCGACCGGTCCTTTGATCGGGCACAACAAGCCATCGGCGAACTCAATGCTGAGTTCGCCGGCGCTTTCCGCGACGAATCTGGCCGGCGCGGAGTACGAGCATTGCTTATCGCTGCCGTCGACCGCGGCCGCAAGACTGGTTGGCGCAGGGCCGCACTCGGGCTCGGCGTCTGCGACCGCCGGCGGTTCCCCCCCGGCAGCATCATCGAGCGTTGAATTTTCGGTGGAGGCACACGAGGCGAGCAGCAGGCCGGTCACAAGGAATCCAGCCGCCCCTGCAGTTCCCCGCATATACCGACGCCGGGTTGCGATGTCGTTCGTGGCAGTCGTTCTACGCATCATCGACCCGTTGCATTCGGTCGAGTCTAGGGGGATTGCCCCGGGTCGACGCCGGTGCAGTCCGAAGCCGGTGCCGCGGTTCGCTCGGTGGACCGGGTGCCGCCAGCTGACCCATCTGCGAGCTCGCCGGCGCTCTACCGGAGATACGGCAGGGCCGTTTCGGGATCGGAGCTCGACGCCAGTTCGGCTTGGTCTTCACACCCCGGCCAGGTACCAGCCCCCGGTGGCGACCTAATCGGGACCGACCGACCGGTCAGCGACAAACCGACGTGGCCGGTTGGCGCCTACGGCCGCGACCGACGCACGTCTTCATCAGCCGGATGGCAGCTCCTGGGCGACTACGTCGGTGGTCAGTTGCTCGCGCAGCTTCTACATGGCCTGCAGCCTTGTGTGTCTTCTCGATCGTCATCTCGACCGCGCCAGGAGCGGGCCGCCATCGAGACTTGAACGAGTAACGACGTGTCGTCTGGCGCCATGGGCCGTCCTCCGCGTCTTTCAGCGGTCCCACAAGCAGAACAGAAAGCACTGCGCATACGTGGAGCTTGGGCTGCGGGGTGCGGGCCCCACGCAGAGCACACGCTCTCGACCCGGCTTCCGGCGGGGCTCAACTGCTCTGACTACGAGGCGCGCAGCCCCGCAAAGAACGCCTTGAGGCTCTGGGTGCACTCGTCACCAAGCACGTTGTGCTGTACGTCGAAGGTGTGCCGCAGCCGAGGATCGACGCCAAGGTGGTACACCGACCCCAGGGCACCTGCCTCGAGGTCAGGCGCTCCAAAGACGACCTTTTGGAGTCGGGCGTTCACCGCTGCGCCGGCACACATTGCGCACGGCTCGAGGGTGCTGACCAGGGTTGCATTGTCGAGTCGCCACGTTCCGAGGTGTTCACAGGCGTCTCGCATAGCGAGCACCTCGGCGTGCGCCGTCGGGTCAGTAGTCAGCTGCCGCTCGTTGTGACGCGATGCAATCACTTCACCGTCGACGACCACGAGTGCCCCGACAGGGACATCGCCATGGGTAATCGCGAGCTCCGCTTCGGCGATCGCCAGGCGCATCAGGTCCTCGTAGTCCATGAGGAGAAGCTAGCCCGGCACACCAGCCACGAGTCGTCTCACGACGTCCGCTCGAAGCGGTGCGTCAAGGTCAGGCGCTACGGGGACGGAGCGCCTATCAGGGTTAGCGGCCGGGGCCAGACCGCATTGAAGCGGGGTACATCCTGAGGAAGCCGAGATATTGCAAACCGTGCCCTGCTGCCCGTTGCTCGTTGTGCGAAAAGGCCGAATGCGGGAGGTAGCGGTGATCTGGGGTCGTGCAATGGTGGGGTCGGTGCGCTCATGTTCCTCGGGGCAACGACTCAAGCGGACTTCATCGTCTACCGGCTCATCGCAGCCCGGGCCCGACGGGCCTGGGGGGACAGTGTCCACACCTTCTTGCAGGTATCTGGCGCGCTCGTTGTCCTCGCAGGGCTCTTCGTGGCCATCTTCAGCTGAACGCTCAATGGCGAAGCCTCGTTCATGCGGCCAGCGGCCGCAGCTCTCGCAAAACGGCTTGAGGCCGACGAGCTTCCCTCGGCGCTGATCGGAAACCCTCCGACATGAGGCACCGGTTCGAGCAGGGCACCGGCCCGCCAATTCGCCTTGCTCAGAAGAACGTCGGACGCAAGCGTCGCGTTGGAAAATCCACTCCGTCAGGTGTACGTGCCGATTGCGGGTGAGATCAGCCCGTTACGTGCCGACCTGGTCGGCAAGTTCTGCGAGGACGTCGCCGTGGCAGAGCTTTGGTGCGCACCAGCACCCGAGGCGGAGTCCACGAAGTTCTGCGAGCGCGCCCATCAATTCGGGCTGTTCGAGAACCCACGTTCGGTACTCAACGATGACTCGTCTGCGCTCTTCATCGCTGTCGTCGGCAAGCACAATCGGGTTCCCCCATTTGCTGGCTTCCAACCCGGCCTCAGGCACAGCTCGGCCGATGTACACGTCGTACTCGTCGTGCTGGTTGTGCACCACTGCGGTTTTGGTGCCAGATGGAACCTTTCGGACATTCGGTGCATTGAGGAGGTCGGCAATCCATTCCGTCGCCTGCGAGTACGCATCGATAAAGACCGCTGGCTCGGCGCCGAGGACGTGGCCACCGTGCTCGAGACCACCGGGCACGTACCAACCATCGCCTGGCCCGATTTCGCGTGTCTCATCACCGACCGTCAAGAGCAAGCGGCCAGACAGCAGCAGGCTGAACTGTTCCTGCGGGTGACTGTGCATCTCATACTCGGCACCCGGAAGAACAACTGCGCGGGCGAAATGCATATGTTCGCCATCCAGTAGTTGGAAGACAGCGCTCCCGCGCAGATAGGTCTCTTGATCTCTCCAGCGAAAGATTCGTTGACTGGTTGCACTGACCCCATGGTCACTCATGCCGCTACACCGCCGAACTGTCGGGCTTTGTCGCCGGTGCAGGGCTGCCGTTGCCTTTGCATTGCCATCCGTTCGGGACGCTGTAGAGGGCCTTGGGGGCCTCTCCACCATCGAAATTGTCACTCAAGTGCGACAGGTGCGGTGTCATAGTTTTCATCATCTCACGCCGGTCACCATCGGGTCGGGGTGCCACTACGGCCACCGTCGGTGATGGCCAGGCGAACAACTCGGCTGCCACCTGCAAGCCTGAGAAGTCACCACCTGTGAAGTCCAGGTGGAACAGCTGCATTCGGGAGAACTTGGCGTCGTGCAAAACCATGCAGCGAACGGTCGCGAATGTCAGATCGACCTGTGTAAGGGATGCCGCTGTGAGGTCAGCATTAGTCAAATCGGTTCCAAGAGGATGACGTCCAGAATGCGCGTCTCGTGAAGCCTTGCTTGAGTCAGGTCAGCTCCGGTGAGAAACGTGTTCTCAATAACGCTGCGAGAAAAGTCGACGCGCAGCGCTCGACGCCGAGGCAGTGACTGCAGCTGCGACGACAGCCCTCAACGAAGCGCAGCCAGCCGGTCGTGAGGTATCGCGTGCACCACCCGGCCCTGATGCCCGGTCATCGTCTCGGCTGCACAGAGCGCATTCCAGATCGACTCCTCAACCGCTTCTGCGGCGGCGTTGAACAAGGGTGTCATCGCGCCCGCCGGCAGGGTGGATACCGACGTCGGTTTCGTTGCGTGCAGCGGCACGCGGTTCCCAGTCGAGAACGCGAGAAAGATGTCGCCGCTCCCGTTGCCTCCGGTGCCGCCCACCCGAGCGAGCCCGACGGTTGCCCGACGAGCCAGTCGCTTGCATTGATCGGCCAGCAGCGGGGCATCGGTGGCGATGACGACGATAATCGAGCCCGCATCGGCAACGCTCGGGTCAGTCGGGAGGGGGGTGACCGCGGCGTCGATCAGACGTCCAACGGGCCGACCGTCGAGACGGAGCAGTTCTCGCGACCCGTAGTTCGCCTGAACGAGCACACCCACTGTGTAGGTGTCTGACTCCAATTCGACCCGCCGAGACGAGGTCCCAATACCACCCTTGAACTGATGACAGACCATGCCGGTTCCGCTCCCGACGTTGCCCTCTTGCACGACACCACCAGGGCAGGTGTCTGCGTCAACCAACGCGGCGCGGACATCGGCCGCGGTCAGGGAGAACGCGTCGATGTCGTTCAGGAAACCGTCGTAGGTCTCGGCCACAACGGGCAGACACCACGAGGCGTCGGGGTCTCGCTCGACTTCAGCTGCGACCAGTTCATCGCGCACCAGGCCAACCTGATGCGTGTTGGTTAACCCGATCGGACCGCTGAGCAGCCCTGACTCCTCGAGCCAGTGCGCGCCGGTCATCTCACCATTGCCGTTGAACGAGAAGTAGCCCCCGAAACAGAGATCGGACCGCTCCCCGACCGGGCGGGTGTTGACGACGGTCACACCAGTTCGAACAGCGGTCGGCTTGTCATCGAGAACCGTCTGATGCCCAACGCAAATACCGGCGACGTCCGTGATTGCGTTGTGACTCCCTGTCGGACTACTGCCGATCACGAAGCCGAGGTCTCGGAGACGCACCATCACCTGACACTAGGCGGTGCAGAGCCTCGCCCAGCACGCCGCACTCCCCGATTCCGGTTCGTTTGGTGGCGCAGGCCCAACCTCGAGGCGCGCGCCGGTTGTATCCAGCAACCGACTGATTTCGACCGTGCGAAGTGGTCGCTGAACGTCATCTGGTCGTCGGGCGGGCCGGTAGCGTCGACCAATGGCCCCTTTGCCCGAGACGCCTATCTGGCAGCGAGACAGCTCGCATGCTCAGGTGCTCGATTACCACCTGAGCATGCTGCTCGACACCAAACGGCTCGACGCTTTCCGACAGGCGATCGACACAACGGTGTCACCGGGTGATGTGGTGGTTGATGTCGGTTGCGGCACCGGGATCCTCTCGTTCATGGCATGCGAGGCTGGTGCCCGACGGGTGTATGCCATCGAGGGCGCCCCGATCCTGGAGGTCGCCCGGGAGCTTGCGACAGCGAACGGTTTCGCAGACCGCGTTGAGTTCATCGAGGGCTGGTCGAGCGATGTTGACCTTCCGGAACCGGCGGACGTGCTGATCACCGAGACGATCGGAAGTGCCGGGCTCGACGAGGGCATCGTGGCCTGGGCCGCCGACGCCCGGACCCGCCTCCTGAAGCCAACGGCAACGATCGTCCCTTCGCGGCTCAGGCTCTGGGTGTGTGGCGCACAGATGGCGGAGGACCACAGCCTCATCACCGACTGGTTCGAAACCGGACTCCCGTATGACCTGAGCGCTGCTCACCGCCGCGCCGCTCACAGTCTCTGGTTTACCCATCTCTCGCCAAATCACCTTCTGGGACAGCCGGAGTTGGCGGTCGACGTTGACCTCGCAACCAGTGCGAGTCGAGCGATGATGGCGTCAGGCACAATGCGGGTCGAGCACGAAGGCACACTGCATGGACTTGCCTGCTGGTTCGATTGCCTCCTCGCCCCCGGCGTCACCGTCGACAACGTGCCGGCAGATGCGCAGTCGAGTTGGGGCCACGGCTTCATGCCGCTTGAGGAGCCGCGGTCCGTGCGTCAGGGCGAGGCGCTGACCTGGTCGTTGTCGGTCTCGGCCGACGGGCATCACTGGACCTGGGATGTCGGTGTGCTCGGCTAACACCCGTCCGACCGGGTTGGATCAGACGAGCGGATTGAATCGGGCCTCGATGTCAGCAGCCCCACCGGCAAGGCCTGCGGGGCTGCCATCGGCCCGCCAGCACGCGGCACCCGTCATGAGGCCGGTATCGAGGTCGACCTGCACTCCGTTCATACCCCCGGCGACGTTTGGCACCATCGTGATGTCATGACCAAGTGCGGCGAGCGAGCCGCGAAGCAACGGCGCAAAACCGGCCTCGAGTTCAACCGTCTGGCCCTGGGTCCAAAGCCGGGGGGCCTCGACGGCCTCCTGCAGCGACATGCCGTGATCGATCACGTTGAGCAATGCCTGAAAGACCGCAGGAAAAATGCGCACCCCACCCGGAGTTCCGAGGCCAAGCCACGGACGGCCGTCACAACGCACGATCACGGGTGCTGTGCTGCTGACAACGCGCTTGTGCGGTGCCACCGAATTGGGGTGACCAGGGTGCGGGTCGAACATCGCCTGGGTGTTGTTGAGCAGGAGTCCAGTGCCCGGCACCATCACCTTCGACCCGAACAGCTCG
This sequence comes from Acidimicrobiales bacterium, assembly GCA_029247365.1. GTDB lineage: Bacteria > Actinomycetota > Acidimicrobiia > Acidimicrobiales > Aldehydirespiratoraceae > UBA11606. The sequence continues at coordinate 57,929 of JAQWLJ010000032.1, forward strand.
TTGATGGTCTGGGTCATCGACACAATATTGCCGTCGGCGTCAGCGGTTGTGAGGTGCGTTGTGTGCGCGGATCCCGCGTCGAGTGCGCCGGCCTGGGCCGTCGAAGCTCGCTGCGGATCGATGTCGACGCGTCGGTTGACGGCATATTCCTTCGAGGTCATCCAGTCGAGCGGGATGTCAACTGTCGACGGATCGCCAAGGTAGGCGAACCGATCCGCAAACGCGATCTTGAGCACCTCGACGAGGAGGTGGCTCGTCTCAACGGTGCCGAAACCCATGTTCTTGATGTCGTAGCCCTCGAGAATGTTCAGCATCTCGATGATCAGGGTGATGCCGCTGTTCCCCGGCGGTGGACCGGTGATCTCGTACCCTCGATAGGTGCCTCGCACCGGGTCGGTGTTGCGGGTGCGGTAGGCCAACAGGTCATCCATAGTGATAAGCCCGCCATTGGCCGCCATATCGTCGACGATCGCTCGGCCGAGCTCACCGCCATACACCGCACCGGACCGCTCGGTTGCGATCAGTTCGAGTGAGGCGGCGGCGTCGGACTGGACGATCAGATCACCGGGCTGGACGGTGTGCCCGCCTGGTTGAAAGATCGCCGCTGTCGCGTCGAAGCGGGCGATGTCGTCGGCGTTGTCTGCGGCGAGACGGCTCAGGTATTCGCTGCACTGGAAGCCAGACCTCGCATGGCGAATCGACGGCGACAGAATCGCTTCCCACGAGAGGCGGCCGAAGCGCTCGTGGACCTCGTCCCACGCCTTGAGGTTGCCGGGGACGCCGACGGCGAGGTGGCCAACCTGGTTGGCCCGACCCTCGGTCAGGAGATAGTCCGGCCACTCGTCGGAGATGGGCCAGTACATCTCGGGTGTCGCCGCGCTCGGTGCCAGCGTGTAGTTGTCGACGCAGTTCGACGTGCCGTCGGCCATGGCGATGTTGATATAGCCGCCGCCGAGCGGTCCGACCATCATCGGCTCGACAACGCTCAGCGCGAAGATCGCGGCGATGGCGGCGTCGATCGCGTTTCCCCCCATCGCTAGCATCTCGAGCCCTGCCGCGGAACCGAGCGGGTGGTTGGCCGAGACCATGCCCTGCGACCCTGTCGCAGGCTGCTTGGAGGTTTGGAAGGTCGTTCCGGCTCGGGTTCGCCAATCGCTCATCGCCCGACGTTAGCGAGGTACGTCTCGGCGCAAGTCAGAGTCCTCAGTTCGAGCAGTCGTCGAGTGCCTGATCGAAGCGGCGGAGACCCTCCGCAATATTGAACGGTTCTCCCCCGAACCCCAGTCGGAAGAAGCGGTTGTCGACGCCGAAATACTTTCCTGGGATCGTCATCGTGCCGTACTGCTCGATCAATCGCTCGTAGAGCGCATCGGGGTCGTGAACTTGGTCGGCGAGACGGCCCAGGCCCACCACACCGGCGGTTGGCGCTACCCAATCGACCAAGTCCTGTCCATCGATCCACTCGGCCATGATTGCCTTGTTCGCCGTGACCCGGTCCTTGGCTGCCGAGAGGTACCGGTGCTTGTCACTCAACACGTGGAGCGCAATGCGTTCGCCGAGCGCAGTGTTCGTGATCGTGACGTACTCACGAACACACAGGACTCTTTCGATCAGTGAACGATTCTGAGTCGCCATCCAGCCGATGCGAATGCCGGGCAACCCGTAGCACTTCGACATCGTGGACAAACTGACTGCACTCGGCGACAACGACGCAGCCGGCGGCAAGGCCGCCTCGAAGCCCATCTCGCGGTAGGTCTCATCCGAGAGCAGCACAATTCCCCTCTGTTCGCACAGCTCGACGATCTTGCGAAGGGTGTCCTCTGAGATCGTTGATCCGGTCGGGTTGTGCGGGTGGGTGATGCACAGCAGCCGAGTGTCGTCGGTCAGACTTGCAGCCAACCGCTCGACGTCTGGCACGAAACCTTCGTCATAGTCGAGGGGAAAGCGAACCACCTCGCACCCAATGGTCTCGGGGATCTCGTACAACGACGGATAGTTCGGGTGTTCCACGACGATGCGGTCATTGGGTTCGAGAAGGCCGTTGTACAGACCGAAAATGGCTTCGCTACCCCCGTTGGTCACGATCACGTCCTCGGCGGTTAGGCCTGGGTAGTCGGCCGCGATCACCTCCCGAAGCTCGGGACTGCCGGCGTGGTGCCCGTAGCGAAGAGCGACGTCATCCAGCGACACCGCAAGGTCGTTGAGGTGAGAGAACTGCACCGCGCTTTCGCAAAGTTCAATCTCTCGAACGAACTGGTGCCGGTCGAACCAATCTTCGAGCTCCATACGAACGAATGTCATGTTCAGACTCCTGGCCGCTAGGCCTTTGCGATGGTCAAGTAAACGTGGACGTAGTCCATGGCGTGACCCTCTGGGGCTTCGCGGACCATGGCTTCGTAGGTGCCGTAGAAGGCATCGATGATCCGGTCGCGTTCGGCGTCTGACCGGTTAGGGCTGAGACCGTTGCGGAACGTTGCTGCACTCCACGACCGCAGCGTCGGCACGTAGTCGGCCGCGAACCGGGCTGCGTCACCATGGGCCTGGAAGTCTGCGGCGTACGGGCACGGCACGACTCGGGTCTCACAGTGTTCGACGCTCAGCCCGGCCTTCCGTACCTCGCTGCTGGCGTCGTCGAGCGGAGCACGGAACTCGTCGACCGTCTTGTAGTACTGCGGCAGTGTCATCTCTTCGTACTCAGCTTCGGTGACAGTGCCATCGGCGACGAATCCTCGCCAGGTTTCGTTGAAGGTGTCGAACATGTTCACACCGCCGGTGTTGCCGAGGTAGCGACCTTCCTCGTCGACTCCGAAGTTCACCATCACGAGACGCCCGCCTGCCGCCAGCTCTCTCGCACGGCAGAGCAGGATCGCTTCCCAGTCCTGCGCCGCCTGCGCCTGGAACGCGACCAAGCTCTCGCCGCTTGCGCCAACCGCTTGGACGTGGTCGGGGATGTCACAGGGCTTACGAGATAACCAGTGCATCGCGGTGGCGGAGAACCCGAGATCGAGCGCGCCGTTCGGAAGGATTGGCTCGTAGAACGAGGTTGCCGATGCCAAGACCTGGACGTTGTCGAAGCGGTCGAGGTAGCTCGACTGGCCGGTGAGGCCATGCACCATTTGGAAGATCGCGTTGTAGTCGTTCCGAGGCTGGTCGGTGTAGACGATCTGCACGTCACGTTGGGGGAAACGGACACGGATCGCAGCGATCGCGTCGCCGATCATGCCGAGCGACGTTCCTCCATCGGCCGTCCCCATGTCGGAGAACGTGAAGGCGCTGCCCGCCCGGTCAGGAATCTGTTCGATCGCGTCGCGCACGAGTGGCCACGCACCATCGATGACATGTTTCGCGCCGAGCGTCGCCAACGAATAGGCCCCACCCCTCGTCATTGCCACATGTGTCTTGTCGTCTGATGACATCACTCGCTCCTATGTGGGTTCAGAGATGTTGGCGATCGGAAAGATACGGCGCCAAGCCTTGAGTTGGTACAACTCGCAGCTATCGGCATTGGGATCATCCACTGCGCCGTTCAGTATTGGTTTGATTGGAGCGTCCGGCCGGGCGTAGGAAAACAGCGGAATCGAGTAGCGGTCGGTTCCTGATCGGTTGATCACGCGGTGTGGAGTCGAGGAGAACTCTCCGTTGCTCCAGATCTGCATCATGTTGCCTAGGTTGACGACGTACGTACCAGGTATTGGCGGTGCCTCGACCCATTCGCCACTCTTGCTCTCGATCTCCAGCCCGCCGTTCTCGTCTTGCCACAGAATGGTGAAGGAGCCCTCGTCGGAGTGGGGCACGACCCCAATATCGCTCACCGCAGTCGGATTGTCTTGAGGCGGGTAGTGATTGACCTTGAGCAGCTGAGTCACCGGATTGAGCAGGTTGGGGAGAAAGTCCGCTTCTTGGCCGAGCGCAAGCGAGAAGGCACGCGCCAATACATCGGCCAAGACATTGGCCGCTTCGTGGTATGCCTCCATGGCGTTTCGCAACGCCTCGCCGTTCTCGGGCCAGACGTTGGGGCCATCAAGTCTGTTCTGGGGGTTGAGCGGGCGATCGGGACCCATCCAATACCCCTCTTGATTGCTCTGAGCAGCGTTGTCTTCGCCTTCGTACGAGCGGTAGCGCAATGGCAGGTAGCCTCGCATCCGTTCGTCCACCTGAACGGCCTTCTTCTCGTCCATCGGGCGGGCAAAGAACTCACGAGAGGCCGCAAGCACGTTGTCGATCAAGCCTCGGTCGACGCCGTGGTTTTTGATGTACAAGAAGCCGACATCGCGGCAAGCGGCGCGAAGGGCATCGATCGTTGCCGGATCAGCGTTGCCTGTTGCGAGCTCGCAGAGGTCAATTACCGGTATCTCGGTGAAGTCGAGTCGGCGTGAGAGTGGAATGGCCACGGCCGTTTCCTCCTCGTGGGTTTCTGTTCGTTTCAGGTGCGGTCTGCAGAGCGCTGGCGTTCGCGCATCGCTGCGTGAGCTTCCGGTGTGCCGTCGTGATAGGTGCCGAGCAGCTGGTCGATGGGCGTGAGTGTGTTGCCGTAGTTACAGTCGAAGTACCGGTGATGCAGTTGGTGGAAGTAGTCGCCTGACAGAAACGACGGGCGCCTCCGCTCGACATCACCGAGCCACACGCGTTCGAATCCGGCGTGGGTGAGGGCGGGCGACAGCAGGTTCAAGAACAGCAGAGTAAGAACCAGGACCGGATGGCCGGGAACGAACCACAGCAGCATCGGCGAGCTCATGTACACGACGTGCTCGAGCGGGTGCATCGAGATCCCCGACCAGGGACCAGGGTTTGAGTTGCGGTGATGCACCGCGTGGGCCCAGTCGTAGAGCTTGCCGACATGAAGAAGCCGATGCGTCAGAGAGAAATGGAGGTTCCCCCAGAGGAACACGATCGCCGTGAGGACGATCAGGTACAACCAGTTCCCGGCGAAGTCGTGGTAGGGGCTGTGGCCGTTGGCGAACATCCACCAGCCAACCGCCTCGAACGCTGTCGACATCGTGACGCCGCTCACGAACGTCCACATCACGTTGTCCCACAGCTGGTTGCTGAACGTGAATCGCGCGCTCTCTCCCGGCCACCGCTCATTGAACTTGGTGACGAGCCCCTGCCCGCGACGGCAATACAGCCACCAATGCAGACCCCCAGCCAAGATCGTGATGAGGGCGGCATTGCGCAGCCAGATGAAGGCGACCCAACCTGGCTCAAAGCTCTCCATTGATGACAGTTCAGGGGTTGCGTATCTCCAGCACAACCACGCCGCCCCGAGCCACGTCGCACCGCCGGGCCAGAACTGCTTCCACCCAAAGAACCACAGCACGCCCAACGGCTGGGGCGGCCAGACGAAGATCGGGGCGGCGGGAATCGGTACAGCCGGTTCCCACTGCTGCGACTGTTTGGTTGATTCCACGGTTTCGGACGGTCTCTCCGTTTGTCGGTAGCCGCATCCTGCGGTCCACCCCAAGTTCGGTCAAGTGACAAACGTCGGGTCCGCTTGCTAAGTTTTGTCACCTATCGATGGCGGTGAAGCGGAGAGCACCTTGAAGTTCGACATCGATTCCCTCCGGACCCTTCAAACCGTCGTCGACACCGGCAGCGTGCAGTCCGCCGCCGACCAACTCTGCATTTCTCGATCAGCGGTCTCGTGGAAACTGAAACGGCTACAAGAACGAACCGGCTGCAAGCTCCTTGAAAAGGAGGGCCGCCGACTCTGCCTTACCGACGACGGCGAAGAGCTCCTCACCTACGGTCGCCAGATCATCGATATTCATGATGCAGCCGTCCAACGGTTTCGGCCCGTCGGCTCGTCCGAGGTTGTGCGGATCGGAGCCACTGAAGGAGCCGGGTCTGTTGCCATCCTCGACACGGTCGCACCCTGGTTCCGCCTAGAGCAGCCTGAGGTTGAGCTAACGATCAGAGTCGAACAGCCCGCCACCGTCGACGAGTGGCTCGCCGATGGACACATCGATTTGGCGGTGACTCTCGCACTGGATGAAGACGTGTCACCTGACGACGTCGTTCTCTTCAGCGAAGGCCTTGTCTGGGCCCACAGCCACGCACTCGACATCGCGGCGCTGACGTCGATACCGCTCATCACGTGGGGCTCCCGTTCGTTCTCTGCTCGAGTTGCGGGTCGAGAACTCACTGCAAACGGAATCGAACATCATGTGGGCTACGAACTTCCGTCGAGTAGTTCGGTGTGGTCTGCGATTGCGAACGGGGCAGGCGTGACCGTGGCAGACAAAGCGGAAATCGCCCACCTCGATATCGCCACAACCGGGCCGCCGTTGCTGCCCGATCTGCCACATATCAACTACGTGCTTCGCAAGAATCCCGCAACTGCCGACGATCGTCCGGTGCGTCTTGCCGCCGACCAGATCAAGGCCTCGTTCGGGGCTGCCGCGTAGAGGCACCAGGCAGCAAATGGAGGTTCACAACAGATGTCGCTGGGGGCGGGCTCACTGCGCTCGCAAAGTCAAGGCCGAGGCCTAGGCCTAGGTTCGCTTAATCAGGCAGACGGGTCAAAGGCGCACTTCACCAGCCATTTGCGCGTCCCCAACGCGCGGCTCGTTGAAATCTGTCACTGTGGAGATGAACATCCGCGCAAACCCAAAAGGAAAATCATGCTTGGCGATCACCTCGGAACAATTCAGGGCCCTACCTCAATGAAAGCGATGCCAGCTATTGGAGGTATGCCCACGCTCGAAACGACAGCGTCAGGTCTCACCGGAATGCTCGCTGGCGCAGAGGTCACCAGCTTCGCGACGTACAGCGCGACAATGCGGGCGGATGGCTCGTTCTATGGCGAATGCCCGAACGCTGGCGTCGTTATGACGGCCGACGGGGTTGCGACATTCCGCGCAACCGGCGCTGGAAATCCAACCGCAGACGGTGGATTCGTGTTCAAAGGCGTTGTGTATTTCGAGGCTCAGGCACCTTCGCTTGGATCTCTCAACGGCAAAGCTGTGGTTTACGATTGGATTGTTGATCCCGAAGGCAACGCCACTTGGGACCTTTGGGAATGGGCCTGAACGACAAGTACTCGCCGAGAGCTTCTGCAAATGACGCTGGAATGGCGCTCTGCAGGTCTGCTGGCTTGCCATTGGGCTGTGGGATAGGTTCGGCGTCATGCGGCAGATAATGGTGTTTGGGGTTCTGGGTCTGGCACTGATGGGTTGTGGTGGCGACTCCGCTCCTGCGTGGGAGCAAGAGTGGAGGGACTTGGTTGTCCAAAGCGACCAGGTTTTCCAAGATCAAGATGCCTTGAGCGCTCGTTGCCAGGTATTGAACGACGGGGGCTACGTCAGTTGGCGTGGTGGCATTCCGGTCGATCTCGAGAGCGGCTTGTCAGCTTGGGAGGAAGTCCTTCAAGAGAACGGTGTTGCGTACGTCGCTTTCGGCGATAACGAGAACTTCGACCAAGCGGCGGTACGGGTCGAGGAAATCTGGTTGGAGGAACTCGAGAAGGCCTGTTAAGGGCTTTTGGCCGCTGGCCTCCAAAATCCCGCGACCCGCAGACAAGGGGTAGGGGTCAGTCGCCGTTGTTCTCCAGCGTTCAAAAGAACCAGAGCTTTTGGTGACCAGCCGCGAAAGCGCTAGCTCGCTGTCTATCTCGCTCGCCACCTATCGGAGACATTCGTGCCCGAGCTCAGCCGCCAACCGGGAACCATCACCCCGATGTCGTGTTCGAGAAAGATCCAAAGAGACCGATTCGGCCAGCACCAGTGCATGAAGCAACAGGCCACTCGTCCCACGTAACGGGTCGGACAATCGCTTCCATGTACGCAATGCCGGCGACACGGTCGCGGTGCCGGTTGGCCCAGTCGAGGCCGAGCGCCGAACCCCAGTCGTGGATGACGAGGGTGATCTTGTCACCGAGGTCGAGTTGGTCAAGCAGGCCGTCGAGATACTCGCGGTGCTCGACGAATGTGTACGAAGCGGGGCCAGGATCGTCGAGCTTGTCCGAGTCGCCCTGACCGATGAGGTCAGCCACAACACATCGAGCTTGCCCTGACACGTGGGGCACGATGTAGCGCCACAGATACGACGACGTTGAATTGCCGTGGAGGCACACGACCGAATCACCCGTCCCGACATCGTGATAGGCCATCTGCTTCCCGTTGACGGTTGTGTATTACTTGCTCAGCGGTTCGATGCTCATGTTGCACCTGTTCCACAGCAGCGTCTATTATAGGTCAATCTTAGTGGCTGCGACCGGCGCACTCGACCGGAAAGCTGCACCTACTCGACACCCGGAAGACGACCGTGCGCACAATGATCAACCTGTCCACGCGGCTCACCTCAGACACCCCCCAAGCAGCCGTGAAGTTTGCATGGAACGATTGGAGCGCTTCGTGAGTGCGTCGCGTGTGGACGTCCTCGTCGTCGGCGCAGGTCCCGTGGGCCTCACCGCGTCGATCCTGCTGAGCAGACTCGGCATCACCCACGAGGTCGTCGAGGCCCGCGCCGGTTTGCACACCGCACCGCAGGCCCATGTGGTCTCGCCGAGAACCATGGAAATCCTGACGCGAGCGGGCGGCGTCGATGACAGCGCCCTGCGGGCGGTGGCGACACCATTCGGGCAGATCCCCGTGGTCCGCTGGGTCGAGACGCTGATCGGCCGCGAGCACGGCAACTTCTCGCTTGTCACCCAGGAACGTGTCGAAAAGATGTTCGCCACCACACCGTGCCCACCGGCCAACATCTCCCAACATCGGCTGGAACCGGTGCTGCTGGCTGCCGCTCTCGACGCAGGCGGCACGATTCGTTTCGGTCACGAGTGGGAGTCGTCCACAGCCGCCGACAACGAGGTGACATCGACCGTGCTCAGCCATGAGACGGGCAAACGATCCGAGATCACATCCCGGTACGTGCTTGCGTGTGACGGCGCGTCGAGCCCGGTGCGTCGCCACGCGGGCATCACGATGGACGGCCAAGCCATGGTCGAGATGTTCACGTCGATCCACCTCGTCGGTGATTTTCGACCCGCGCTCGGCGACCGACCCGGTCTGCTGTTCTGGTGCATCGGTGGCCCGACCCGTGCGTGGTTCGTCGTCCACGACATCGAGCGCGAGTGTGTGATGATGCATCCGGGCGATCCCGATGCACCGCCGATCACCGATGCGATGGCTCGCGAACTCGTGAGGAGTGCTGTCGGGATGGACCTCGACGTCGAGATCGCATCGATCGCACCTTGGCGCATGTCGAGCCAAGTAGCGAGAACCTACCGATCGGGGCGGACGCTGCTCGCCGGGGACGCTGCCCACCGGTTCCCACCAACCGGCGGAATCGGCATGAACACCGGCATCGCCGACGTCCACAACCTGTGCTGGAAGCTGGCCGATGTGCTCGCCGGTCGCGCCGACGAACAACTCCTCGATACCTATGACGTGGAGCGTCGCCCGGTGGCCACCACCAACGCCGAGCAGAGTCTGAGCAACCATCTCAAGATGGTCGAGGTCGAAGATGCTGTCGCGGCCGAATCCGGGGTTGCGCAGGCGATCGCCCGCCAGGAGGAACACTTCGACATGACCGGCCTCGACATCGGCTTCCGTTACAACAGCGCTGCGGTCACCGACGACGGCCGTTCCACCACGCACGGTTCCGGCTTCAATCCGGTCACCGACGTCGTCGCAACCGCCGCACCTGGCCATCGCCTCAGCCACGCGGCGGTGATCGTGGACGGTGAGATGATGTCGAGCATTGATCTGGCTCGCGCCGACGACTTCGTGTTGCTGGTCGCGCCCGGGTCAACCGTCTGGAACGGCTGCGGGATTCCGACCATCGAGGTCGCCGGAGCCGACGAGACATGGGCGACCATCCGCGGCACTGACGACAGCGGAGCGATATTGCTGCGCCCCGATGGTCACGTCGCCTGGCGAGCCGCAACCGTACCCGCGGACCCAGCCGAGACCGTTCGCCAGGCCCTGGCCTCGGCCCGGAGCTCCCGGCGGGCCGCCGATCAATTCACACAACAACCGAGATGAGGAAATTGCCGATGCCATTCGGATGGAACGACGAAGAGCGGGAGTTCTTGGATGCCCACACGTGGGCGGTCCTTGCCACCGGCCGTCAGGACGGCTCACCGCAGCAGTCGATGATCGGATACGCGCGCGACAGTGAGGGCCGACTCCTCGTCTCGGTCAAGGCCTACACCGCAAAGTGGAACAACGCCCGACGTCAGCCGCGTGTCAGCCTCACCATCTCGGATGGGCGCGAACATCTCGTCATCTACGGATTGGCGGAGGCGATCGATGTCGACCCAGCCCGGGCCGAACTCACCGCCCAGGTCTTCGCAGCCCTTTCGGGCAGTCCCGCCCCGGACCCGAACAGCATCGTCCCGATGCTCGACGAGCAGCAGCGCACCGTCCTGCGCATCACCCCCGACAAGACCGTCCTCCACCGCTGACCGAACCCGCACCGGCACACGCAGTGGTCAGGACTCCATCCGCGTGCCGCTGATCGTCATCGTGCCCATCGCTCCGAGCTGGGCTTCGCCGGTGATTCCGTCACCGGCAATTTTGGCGGTGAAGACAACATCCATCGGGATCGGCACCTGTGTGTGGACCACCCACGAGACGGTCGCCCCGTCGAGCTTGCCTTCGTCGATCTCGATCACGCCTTGCGGTCCTTGCATCGTGCCGGTCAGTTCGTTGCCGTTGCTGCTCAGCGTCAGCACACCCCCCTGTGGGCCCATCGGTGTCTGTGAGGTCATCGCCCATTTCCCGTCGGGACGGTTCGGATTGCTTTCGTCGTTCATGGGGCCGCTTCCTTGTTGTGGCGATGGGTGGATTTGGGTTGATGGAGTGGCGGGTGGGTCATGAAGGTTCAGAGCGACACCGGCTCTGGGCGGCAGATGTCGTCGGCACCGATGAGCGCGTCGGCGAGCTGCGTGATGGCCTGCGCTCGCCGATCGGGGTCGCGGTCATGTTCGGTCAAGTCGATCAGTTCGTCAGGGTCAACGGCGAGGTCAAAGAGCTGCTCGAACCCGTTGCTGTAGCGCGTGTACCGACCGAGATCACTGATCACCGTTCGCGTCTTTAGCGGCATCAACTGGCCGCGCCCTTCGACAGGCGGAAAGTCGTCTTCGATCAGGACGGTGTCGCGAACCGACGTCGTTGGATCGTCAAGGACAGGTCGCAGACTGTGGCCCTGGACCCCCTGATATGCGCCCACCTCGCAGAGATCGAGGACGGTTTGCGCGAGATCGAGACTGGACACCAATGCATCGGTTCGGGCTGCTTCATTTCCTGGCACATGAATGGTGAGCGGAACACGGAGGCATCCCTGGAAGTGCATGACCCCCTTGAGGATGAGGCCATGATCACCCATCATGTCGCCGTGATCGCTGGTGAAGATCACGATCGTGTCGTCGGCGAGGTCGAGTCGATTGAGGGTGGCCAGGATCCTGCCCACGCCGTCATCGACGAACTCGATCATCCCGTACGTGGCAGCAAGCGCAGCCCGCGCCTGTTCCGGGGTGGGGCCCCACGGTCGGACGAAGTCGTGATCGTCTGGCTGGAGGCCGCGCAGGAATGTCAGGTGTGGCGGCCACCCCTCGCCCGGATCTTCGAAGGTAGGCGGCAGGACCATGTCGTCGGGATCATGGCGATCGAGCCACGGGCTCGGTGGCGACAGCGGGTGGTGGGGATCGGGAAACGAACACCACACCATCCAGGGCTCGTTGTCGTCCGCATCTGCAGCTTGCTCGATGAAGTCAATGGTTCGTTCGGTGACGAAGGTGGTCGAATACGCCTCGGCCGGGAAGGATGCTTCGTGGATTTGCCACCACAACGGTGATCGGCCGGGCACGTCACTGTCGTACTGGCCGCCGGCTATCAGTTGCTCGTGCGTGACACCACGGTCGAGTGCCCATTGATAGTGGTGACCACCCGAGAGTGCGCCGTGCCCGAGGGTCAGCTCGATGTGTTCGAACCCGTAGAAGTCATCGAGGTCCGGCGTGTCGCCCGATTCGTAGCGCTCCTGATGTTCGATCGTGTCCCATCCCTCAGCCCACGGCGCGCGAAGCGCCGGGTCGCCGGGCAGGTCGACGACCGCTTCGCGACTCATCCCGTGCTGGAGGTGCGACTTGCCAATCAACGCGGTGCGGTACCCGTTGTCACGCAATTGACTGACGAACGTGTTGGCATCGGGTGACAGCGATCGGTCATTGAAGATCACGCCGTGCGCCGATGGCATCCGCCCGGTCATGATCGACGACCGGTTGGGCATGCACACCGGATTGGCGACGTACGCCCGGTCAAACACCGTGCTGCGAGCCGCTAGCGCGTCAAGATTCGGCGTGCGGACGACATCGTTGCCGCCGAATCCGACGTGGTCGGCGCGGTGCTGGTCGGTGATGATGAACAGCACGTTCGGCCGTTGACGCGGTGCTCCGGTCATGCGCTGGCGACTGGGTAGGCGAGAATCGATGCCGCCGAGGCACCGCCTTCGTACCGAGCAATGAGATCATCGAAGTCGACCTGGATGCCGATCGGGTTCGCTGCGAAGACCGGTGACCGCACAAAGGTGTCGATGTCCTTCATGCTCAGTGCGTCGACCTGCAACTCGACCTGGTTCCCGTCCGGGTCGCGGTAGTAGGCCGACAGCGTTCCTCCGTGGTGGATCGTCCAGTACGGCTCGACGCCTTGGGACTTCAGCCTCGCGTACGTGGCGAACTGGTCGTCGACGCTCGCGTATGTGTAGGCGACATGGTCGACCCCGGCACGCCCGGCCTCCTGATCCGGCAGTGGAGCGTTGACCAGGGCGACGCGGTGGTGCTCATCGTCAAATGAGAGGAACGCGATGAAGTCATTGCCGAAACGAACGTCGGCCTCGAGCACGTTGGTCCACCAAGCGAGCATCTCATCGAAGCGGGCCGTACGGAGTACTACGTGGGCGAACTTGATTGGACTGGGCATCTCTCCTCCTTGAGCGGCGCCATTCGCCACAGCACTGTTATATCTTCATAACTGAAGTGAAGTCAAACGGGTCGGAACTATCGTGGACCACGTGCCCCTTGACGAATCCTCCGCTCCGCCTCGCCGGCGCGACCGCGAGAACATTCGCGATCTACTGCTCGAGGCGGCGATCGTCGAGTTCGCCCAGAGAGGCTTTGACGGCGCGTCGACGACGTCGATCGCCAAGCGTGCCGAGGCGCATCAGCCGCAGATCAACTACCACTTCTCGAACAAGTCCGAGCTGTGGCACGCAGCGGTCGATCAGGTCTTCTCCGAACTCGACGAGATGCTTTCGGCCGACCTGGATCAGTTGAACAAGGCGCTGCACCTCAAGTCGTTTGGCATCGACCACTTCGATGCGAGCAGTAAGATCCACATCTCCGTGATCTCGACGTTCATCGAGGACCTGCTGCAAAACTTCTTCGATCTGGCGATAGAGTCGGTCTCCGGCGTTTTCCACAAAAACCTTCAGACTTTCTCCATAGTCAGAAATCACACGCAATAATTCCTCTTCGACGAGATCGGTGCCTTTCCGAATCGCTGCGAGACCTTCCTCGCGCGCGCGTTCCTTGATTTTCTCAT
>JAQWLJ010000043.1 GCA_029247365.1 Acidimicrobiales bacterium
TGCCGGCATCGGGGCACCGAACTCGCTGACGCCGATTGCGAGATCACCGGCACCATCCGTTGTCCCTACCACCGGTGGGGGTACGGCACCGACGGCAGCCTCAAGGCCACTCCGTTCTTCGACGAGATCCCCCGCGACGACTTCGACCGCTCGGACTTCAGCCTCGTCGCAGTGCGCGTCGCCACCTGGGGTCCGCTGCTCTTTGCCTGCTTGGCTGACGACACGCCGCCGCTCGACGAGTGGCTCGGCGATCTTCCTGACCGCATGGTCGGTTACGGCTTCGAACAGTGGCGGGTCGAGGAGTCGGCGGTACTCGAGATCGAGGCCAACTGGAAGCTCATCAGTGAGAACTTCCAGGAGTACTACCACCTCACTTGGGTCCATCCGGAGCTCGCCAAGGTCAGCCGAGTCAAAGATCACTACCGCTACCAGGGCGCAGGCATGTACTGCGGTCAGACCACCACGCCGGTCTCGGGCGACGACTGCAACGACTGGCTCGTGCTGCCCGCCGCCGAGGGGCTCGACGAGTCCGATGCCGCCAGCGGTCGTCACATCGCGATCTACCCGAATGTGATCTTCTCGGTGTTGCCCAATCATGTCTTTGTGATGCGGCTCGAACCGATCGCCCCCGGCCTCACCCGCGAGACCTGCACGTTTCTCTTGCCGCCGTCCACGCCTGAACTCACCGGTGGCGAACTCGACGCAACGCGTAAGTTCTGGGTCGACGTCAACGACGAAGACATCGACATCTGTCAACGAGGCCAGCGCGGCCTGACCCGAGGCACTATTTCCGCCGGCCCGCTTGCCCCCCGCTTCGAGGAGCCGCTCCACCGGTTCCACAACATGCTCGCCGACTGCATGACCGCCGCGTCTCTCGCCGAGATTGCGGTACCTGTTGGCGATGATGGCTCCGAGGAATCCCGCCTCGGCACCGGCCCCAACCCCACCCCTCCAACCATCGAGCAACGCTCGTGAAAGCTCTTTCATGAAAACCAACACCCAGGTCGTCGTCATCGGCGGTGGCGTCGTCGGCGCTTCTGTCCTCTACCACCTCGCCAAGGGCGGTTGGACCGATGTGGTGCTGCTCGAACGGGCCGAGTACACCGCGGGGTCTACCTGGCACTCCGCCGGTGGCATGCACACCCTCAACGGTGACCCGAACGTTGCCAAGCTGCAGCAGTACACGATCGACCTGTACTCCGAGATCCAAAAGGAGTCGGGTATCGACGCGTCGATGCACATCACCGGCGGTGTGGCCCTGGCCGACACGCCGGAGCGCATGGACTGGCTCCGCATGACCCACGCCCGGGGTCGTTACCTCGGCATGGATACCGAACTCATCTCCACGAAGGAAGCCAAGGAGCTGCTACCTATTCTCGACGAGCAGTACTTCGTCGGCGCCATGTGGGACGCGCACGAGGGTCACCTCGATCCGTCACAGATCACCCACGGCTACCTCGAGTGCAGCCGCAAGATGGGTGCCGAGACCTACCGCCACACCTGGGTCCGCGATATCAATCGAACGGCCGATGGCAGCTGGGAGCTCATCCTTTTTGACACCACCAACGACGAGGACAAGGGCACGATCCGTTGCGATCACGTCGTCAACGCTGGCGGGCTCTGGGCCCGCGAAGTCGGTCGTATGGTCGGGCTCGAACTACCGCTTCTCGCCATGGAGCACATGTACCTGCTGACCGAGGAAATCCCCGAAGTCGTCCAGTACAACAAGGACACCGGCAAGGAAATCATCCACGCCGTCGACTTCGGTGGCGAGATCTATATGCGTCAGGAGGGTAATGGCCTCCTGATGGGAACCTACGAGCACAATGGGAAACCGTGGTCGACCAAGCAGACGCCGTGGGATTTCGGTGCCCGCCTGCTCACCCCCGACCTTGAACGCATCGGCGAGTCGCTCGAAACTGGCTTCAACCACTTCCCAATTTTCGCCGAGGCTGGCATCAAGCAGGTCATCAACGGTCCGTTCACGTTCGCACCGGACGGCAATCCGCTGATCGGCCCCGTCCGCGGCCTGCCCGGGTACTGGTCGGCGTGTGCGGTGATGGCCGGTCTGTCGCAGTCCGGTGGCGTGGGCCTCTCGGTCGCCAACTGGATGATCGACAGCGACCCCGGCGCCGATGTCTGGGGTATGGACATCGCCCGCTACGGCGACTTCGCCACGATGGCCTACACCAACGAGAAGGTGCGCGAGAACTACTCCCGCCGGTTCCGGATCACCTTCCCGAACGAGTTCCTGCCGATGGGTCGCGGTGTCCAGACGTCGCCGATCTACGACCGGCTCGCGGCGAAGAACGCAGTGTTTGGTGACGGTTACGGTCTCGAAGCGGCGCTGTGGTTTCAAAAGGACGGCGAGGAGCCGGTCGAGGAGGTCATGTTCGGCCGTTCCAACGCCTGGGACCAGGTGCGCGAAGAGACGCTCGCCGTGCGTAGCAGCGTTGGCCTCTTCGAGACCACCGGCTTTTCGAAGTTCACGTTCACTGGTCCGGGGGCGCGCGGGTACCTCGATCGAGTGCTCGCCGGGCGCATCCCGAACCCGGGCCGTATGGCGCTCACGCCGATGACCAACCATGAGGGCAACCTCATCGGCGACCTCACCGTCGCCGCCCTGGGCGCAGCGACGGGTGAGGCTGAGGGGCCCGAGCACACCGTCACAGGCGGCGCCACCGGCAACACCCGTCGGCACGAGGAGTTCATGCTCTTTGGTTCAGGTATCGCCGAGCGCTACTACGAGCGCTGGTTCGACATGAACCTTCCCGACGATGGCTCCGTGAGCTACGAGACCCTCGGGTTCGATACCTGTGGTCTGTCGATCTGCGGCCCGAACGCTCGCGCCGTGCTCGAGAAAGTCACCGATACCGACGTCAGTCAGAACGGCATGCGGTTCATGGCGTTCACCGAACTGAACGTCGGCCTCGCTCCCGTGTGGTGCGGCCGAGTGACGTTCACCGGCGACCTTGGCTATGAGCTCTGGATGCCGGCCCGCTACCAGCGCTACGTCTACGAGGTGCTTCTCGAGGCCGGCGAGGAGTTCGGCATTCGCATGTTCGGCCTCCACGCCCTCAACTCGCTGCGGCTCGAGAAGAGCTTCGGTGGCTGGGCCCGAGAGTACCGGCCGATCTATGACCCGTTTGAGGCCAATCTCGGTCGGTTCATCCGCATGGAGAAAGACTTCATCGGTCGCGCCGCGCTCGCCGCCAAGTATGCCGATGATGGTCCGGGCGCCTCGCTCGCTCTGATGACGTTCACGGTTGAAAGCGATCCTGGCCGCGATGGTGTCGACGTGATCGGCGACGAGCCGATCTGGCATGACGGCGAGGTCGTCGGCTGGGTCACGTCGGGTGGCTACGCCCACCACAGCGAGACCTCGGTCGCCATGGGTTACGTATCAGTGTCGCTCGCCGAGTCGGACGGCCCATGGGAGATCGAGATCGTTGGTGTCAACCGGGCGGCCAGTCGAGTCGACGGCTGCATCTGGGACCCTGATGCCGAGCGGATGCGTTCCTAGGAGGATATGAACGATGGTCGGACGAATTCACCGCAGTGTGCAGCAAGCCCTCGATGGAACGCCCGAGGTGGCGCGTGCTGCCGGCGATCTGCACCACCTCAATATCGGACCCGGCGAGGCCCTCACTGCCGAGTGGGTTGCGGCCGGCCTTGAGCTGCCCGACCTTCCGGCGATGCGGCAGTACCGCGTCAACCGAATTGTCGCCCAGCTCAACGAGTTGGGCTACGACGGCATCGTCTTGTTCGACCCGCTCAACGTCCGGTATGCCACCGACTCGACAAACATGCAGTTGTGGGTCATGCACAACGGAGCCCGTTACGCGTTCGTGGGCGCGGATGGCCACGTGTGCATCTGGGACTACGAGAACTGCGAGTTCTTGTCGGGCCACTCTCATGTGGTGAACGAGGTCCGGCCCGCCATCGGCTCTACGTTCTTCCTCGGCGGTAACCGGTGGGAGGAGCAGGCTCGGCGGTGGAGTGATGACATGCTCGACGTGATCGGCGAGCACTGCCAACCGGGCGCCAAGATTGCGATTGATCAGTGCCACCGCATCGGCTACACCATGATCGAGGCCGCCGGTTACACGATCGGTGAGGGCGGTGAAGTCATGGAACTGGCCCGCCGAATTAAGTCGTCCGACGAGATCAAGGCGATGCGTTGCGTCGCCCATGCGTGTGAGGCCTCGATGGCCGAGATGCAGGAACAATTGCGCCCGGGCATGACCGAACGAGAGGTGTGGGCGATCCTCCACGCTGGCAACATCAAACGGGCAGGGGAGTGGATCGAAACGCAGATTCTGTCGAGCGGGCCGCGCACCAATCCGTGGATGCAGGAAGTCAGCTCCCGCGTCATCGAGAAGGGTGACATTGTTGCCTACGACACCGACCTGGTCGGTGCCTACGGGATGATGGTCGACATCAGTCGGACGTGGGTCGTCGATGCCAAGCCGAACGCCCACCAGCAAACACTGTTTGACATGGCCAAGGACATGATTCAGGGCAACGCCGAGCTGCTCACACCCGGCCGCACATTCCGAGAGCTCACCTTCGACGCCTTCCTCCCCGACGTCGATCAGTACCGCCACTACTCGGTGCTATTCCACGGGGTGGGCCAGTGCGATGAATACCCGACGATCTACATGCCGAATGGCTGGGACACGTGGGGCCACGACGGCGAACTCGAGGTCGGCATGGTGCTCACCAGCGAGAGTTACATCGGCTCACGCCACGGTGGCGAGGGCGTGAAGCTCGAGGATCAGTATCTCGTGACCGAGAACGGCCCCGAGCTCATGTCGCACTATCCGTTGAGCCTCGTCGGCTGAGCCGAACGCCTGACCGGCTTGTCGAGCCGGTCAGGACCGCGCGGCCCCAACGACTGCGCGGGTCACGCTGCGGGGAAGTGAGCGGAGCAGTCGCGACGCGCTCTTGTTCAGCAGCCCAGGGATCACGACGGCCTTGCCCGCAGCTGCGCCCGCGAGGCCCGCCTTGGCGACCTCGTCGGCGGTTTGCCAGACGATGGCGGGTGCGTGCATGTCGGGGATGCCGGCCCGGTCGTGGAATTCGGTTCGGGTCAACCCTGGGCACAGCGCGGTGACCGTTACCTTCTGGCCCTTCAGCTGCGGGTGCAGCGCTTCGCTCAAGCTGGTGACGAAGGCCTTTGTGGCGTTGTAAGTGCCACTCTGCGGGCCGGGCATGTCGCCCGCGATCGACGACACGTTGAGGATTGTGCCCCCACCCCGCTCGACCATGGCGTGCCCGGCGGCCCGGGTGAGACGATGGAGGGCGACGACGTTGACGGCCACGGTGCGCTCGTCGGCCGCGTCGGGTGTGTCGAGAGTGGGTTTCGCAAATCCGATCCCAGCGTTGTTCACGAGCAGATCGACAGGGTCCTCGACTGCCCGGAGTCGGTCGGCGACGGTGCTCACCGCAGCGGGGTCGCCAAGGTC
>JAQWLJ010000047.1 GCA_029247365.1 Acidimicrobiales bacterium
TGGTCAGGAGCCGCTGGTGAGGTCGACCATCCCGCTGGGAGTGAGCAGCGTTGCGGTCATGCAGGCCGGTCCGGTCTCGACCGAGTAGGGGAGCGCGTACTCACGGAAGCGGGCGGCCACTCGCTGACCCGGATGGTGGAACGAGAGTCCGAACAGCTCGACGCCGGTCGCCGACGTCGCAGCGGGCGTCTCGCCCGGCCACTCGATGAGGAAGGGGATCAATCCATCGCCGTCCTCGGGAGGCAGCGTCAGGCGCCATTGCAATACGTCGCCCGCGGGCGTCGTTCGCTGCATATCGAACCCCGGCCCCGGGTCGAGCTTGCGCGCAGCGCACCACTGGAGCCAGAGATCGAGGTTCGGCACCGCTGCGGCCCAGGTGATGAGCTGTGGCTCGGTTATGTCATCGACACCAAACGGTCGGGGCATAGCTGGTTCGGGTTGTTCGGGGTCGGGGCCGATGATCTCGAGGTAGGCGCCACCGCCGAGCGCAAGTAACTCGTTGGCTGTGCCGCGGCCGTCGTGGCGCCCGCCCGGTGTCGGCACGACTCCCCACTCGTCGGTGATTTTGGCCACGGTCATCGCGAGGTCGGGGGTGGCGTACACCAGGTGGTCGACACGTATCTCGAGTGCAGCAGCTCGGTGCACTACGCCCTTTTTCGAGCGGGGATCGATATCGACGGCGATGATGCCAGCGGCGTTGCCTGGCCACTGGCGGTGATCGAGCATCAGGGAACGGCCGTCGGCGGTCGTGAACCCTCCGCGCACGCCGCCCACCGAGCGCGCGATGCGATCGGGGAAGCCCACGGCCAGCGTGGCGCCAAGCTGGTCGATCGACGTGTCGACAAGCCCGAGCCCTGGTTCGACCCCAGCTCGGCGCGCAAGCTGACGAGCTCGATCGCGGACCTGGCGGAGGGCTCGGTTATCGAGGGCTGGGTGTTCTGCGTCGGGGTCGAGCACCAGCTCAACCCGAGTGGAGAGGTCGATGGGCAGGTCGCTGGGACGGCCCCGAAGGACGTCGCGTTCATCCAGGATCGCAGCGGCGACGCACGCCAGCCACGGGTGGCGAGCATCAACGATGCAGCGCCCGAGGCGCGGGTGTACCGGCAGCTCGGCTATTCGGCGTCCGACGTCGGTCGCCACCTTGCGGTCGTCGAGCGCGTCGAGTCGTTGGAGGAGGTCGAGTGCGGTTCGCCAGGATGTCTCGCCCGGCGGGGTAAGGAAGGGCACCGAGCTCGGATCGGTGATACCGCGTCGAGCGAAGTCAAGAACCACTGGCGCAAGGTCGTCTTCGATGATCGACGGCGGTGCTGCGGCCGGTCGTGCCGAGTGCTCAGCTTTGGACCACAGCCGGATGACGGTTCCGGGTCCGGTCCGACCGGCGCGCCCCGCACGTTGCTCGCACGACGCCTTGCTCGTCGCCACGGTACGGAGTCCTGTCATGGCTGTACGGGGGTCGAGGCGAGCGCGACGTTCGAGGCCCGCGTCGACCACGAACGTGATGCCTTCAACGGTAAGTGACGTCTCGGCGATGTTCGTTGCAAGAACGATCCGTCGGCCGGCACGGGTCACGAGCGCGGCGTCCTGTTGGGCTGCAGGTAACGAGCCGTGCAGTGGCAAGACCGACGGCCCGTCGGGACCCAGCTCGGCCGTGAGTTCACGTTCGACGCTGCGAATCTCGCCCACGCCCGGAAGGAAGACGAGGATGTCACCGCTTCCCTTGAGTGCCTCGTGCACGGCGCGAACGACGGCGGGGACGATCGGTGCCCGTGGCTTGCGGGGCCGCCACAGAACATCGACCGGGAACGTCCTGCCTGGGCTGGCGATGACAGGTGCATCGCCGAGATGGCCTGACAACTCGCCTGCGTCGAGGGTGGCTGACATCACAAGGAGGCGGGCGTCGTGCTCGCCTTGCTCTCGGCCGACCAGGAAGAGCGCCAGGCCGACATCGCCCGGCACCGAGCGCTCATGGAACTCATCGAAGACGACGAGGCCGACACCAAACAGTGCAGGATCGTCGACAAGCCGTGCCGTCAGCACCCCCTCGGTGACGACCACGACCCGGGTACGAGGTCCGACCGCCCGGTCATCGCGGGTGATCCAGCCGACGGTCTCGCCCGGGTCTTCGCCGAGCAGACGAGCCATGCGGCGTGCCGCGCTGCGTGCGGCCATGCGGCGGGGCTCGAGCATCACGATCGTCCGACCGTCCAGCCACGGCTCGTCGAGCAAGCGAAGGGGCATGATCGTCGTCTTACCCGCACCGGTTTCAGCTGTCAGCACGGCCTGTCCGGCGTCGGCGAGCGCGGCCCGGACTTCCTCGATGCAGTCCTCGATCGGAAGGTCAGTGCGCGCCAAGGCCATGACCGCATCATGCCTGCTGACAGGGTCGTTGCCCGGGCTCGGTCCGAACTGTGCGAGTCTCAGGAGCGTGAAAGTCCATCTCGTCGACGGCACATATGAGCTGTTCCGGTTCCACTATGCGCCGAGTAATCGTGAACCCCGCTCCGGCGCTCAGCGCGGCGTCCTCAACACGTTGCTCGATCTGGTTGCCGACGGGGCGACCCACATCGGAATCGCCACGGACCACGTCATCAAATCATGGCGCAACGATCTGTACGACGGATACAAGGACGGTTCCGATATCGATCCTGATCTCTTCGCCCAGTTCCCCGAGGTCGAAGACCTGCTGCAATTCGCTGGGTTCGAGGTGTGGCCCCAAGTCGCCCATGAAGCCGACGACGCGATGGCTGCCGCCGCGGCCCTCGCGGCAGCAGACGGCCGGGTCGAACAGGTCATCATCTGCACACCCGACAAGGACCTCGCCCAGTGCGTCACCGACAATGGCCGAGTCGTGCAGCTCGACCGTCGCCGGGAGCTGACTTACGACCGTGCTGGGGTGATCGAGAAGTTCGGTGTGCCACCTGAATCGATTCCCGACTATCTCGGCGTGGTCGGGGATTCGGCGGATGGATTCCCCGGCCTGGCCGGCTGGGGGGCAAAGTCGGCTGCTGCGGTGTTGACTCGATACGGGCACATCGAGAACATCCCCCGCGACGTGGCTGACTGGGATGTCACCGTGCGCGGCGCGGCCAAGCTTGCCCTCACCCTCCACGAGAAGTTTGAGGATGCACTCCTCTTCCGACGCATTGCCACCGTCGACCTGAACGCACCGGTCAGCAACTCCGTCGACGATATGGCCTGGCGTGGACCCCAACCCGGCTTCGATGAGATGTGCGAAGCACTCGGTGCGCAGCGCCAACGCCAACGTGCCCGGAAGCTCTGGGAGGAGCACCAGAATGGATCGTGAGGCCGCAGTCGCGATCGCGGCCGAACACGGGGGTGACGAACTCGCCCGCCGAATCGATTTCATTTACGAACTCGACCGGCTCAAGACGGTGCTTCGACAGAGCATGCTCATCGACGACAGTCGCCAGGAGAATTCTGCCGAGCACTCGTGGCACCTCGCGATGGCCGCCCTCACCCTCGCGCCGCTCGCTGCCGAGCCCATCGACGTCGAGCACGCGGTGAAGATCCTGCTCGTCCACGACATCGTCGAGATCGATGCCGGCGACGCGTTCATCTACGACGAAGCGAAGCGGGCCGAAGCCGAGGCTGCAGAGCAGGCTGCGGCCGACCGCATCTTCGGGATGCTGCCCGAACCCGAGGCGACCGAGTTCCGGGCGCTGTGGGATGAATACGAGGAACAATCGACCCCCGAAGGGCGGTTTGCCTACAGCTGCGATCGGCTGCAGCCCCTCCTCCTCAACGTTGCGATCGACGGCGGGAGTTGGCGAAGGCACGGTGTGAGCGCCAGTCGGGTGAAACAGGTCAACGGCAAAATCGAGATTGGGCTACCGAGCGTGTGGCCCGCCGCAGAGGCGATGATCGACCGAGCCGTCGAAGAAGGGAAGCTCGAGCCATGACCGATGTCTTCGTGTACGACGCAGTCCGCAGCCCGCGCGGGAAGGGAAAGCATGGCGCTCCGATGGCTGACGCCGCGCTACCGCATCAGCTCGTCGCACAGTTGATCGCCGAACTCGATCGGCGCCACGAGGTAAACCCGCACATCGAGCAGCTCACGGTGAGCTGTGTCGGCCAGACCGGAGCTCAGGGCGGTCACATCGCGCTGGTGTCCAAGCTTGAGGCGGATCTTCCGGCGGAAACGGTCGTCCACTCCGTCAACAACTACTGCGTCGGCGGCTTGAGCGCGATCGGCGCAGCCGCCAACGCAATTCGAGCGGGAGCTATCGACCTCGCGTACGCGGGTGGCGTCGAGATGATGTCGCACGTGCCTTTCGGGGCCGATAAGGCCAGCTACTACGCCGACCCGGCAGTTGCGGGAGCCCTGTCGTACGCGCCTCCCGGTATCGGAGCTGACGTGCTCGCTCATCTCAACGACATCGACCGAGAGACCCTGGACCGGTGGGCCCTTCGCTCGCACCATCGCGCTGCGGCGGCGTGGGATGCCGGAATCTACAACGACAGCGTTGTCGCGATCACCGGTGCCGATGGCGATGTCGCCATCGCACGTGATGAGACGATCGTCGCTGACATGACCGCCGAGAAGATCGCTGCACTGTCACCTGTGTTCGAGAAGATGGGCGAAACTGCGTTCGATGCGGTGGTCGAGGCGGCCCGCCCTGGTACCGGCCCAATCGAGCACCGCCACACGATTGCCCACTGCCCGCCGATCGCCGATGGTGCGTCGATCGTGTTGCTCGGCTCAGCCGACGCCGGCGTCCGCTGCGGCTTGGAACCGGTGGCCCGCCTCGTCGACCTCGTCGAGGCTTCCGGCGATCCGATCCTGCAACTCACCGCTGGCGCGACCGCAATGGGGCGCTTGCTCGGCCGTAACGGTTTCGATCTCATGGCTATGGACCACATCGAGTACATGGAAGCCTTCGCCGTCGTGCCCGCCTTGTTCGAACGCGATCACGACGTCGATATGGAGCGCGTCAACCCGCATGGCGGCCACCTCGCAATGGGCCACCCGATGGGCGCCACTGGCGCGATCCTTGCCACTGCGGTCACGGCCGAGCTGCGGCGCACGGGTGCTGGACGTGGCCTCGCCGTTGCCCACGGCGGCGCCGGGGTCGGTATCGCCGCTGTCTTCGAAGCCGCCTAAGCCGGGGGAAGCACGACGACCCCGTCGGAGTCGCAGTAGATGCGGTCACCCGGACTGATCGTCGCCCCGCCGAACGTGACCGGCACGTCGCGCTTCCCGACGCCGTGCTTCTCGGTCTTGCGAGGAACCCTGCCGAGTGCGAAGACGCCGATGTCGGTCGCCTGCAGTTCATGGGTGTCTCGGACCGCGGCATAGACCACGAAACCGGCCCAGCCATTGCCGGCCGCCTCGGTGGCCACGTTGCCACCAACCATCGACCGCCGTAGCGACCCGCCGCCATCGATGACGAGCACCCGACCCTCGCCCGGTTCGGTGATGGCGTCCTTGACGACCGAATTGTCCTCGAATGCCTTCACTGTCGAAACGGCACCGGCGAAACCGCTACGTCCTCCCAAGCTCACAAATCGTTCGGTCAGGATCTGAGGGAGCGGTCCGTCATAGTCGTCGTGGTCATCGCAGACGTCGGAGGTCGGGCGGAACGGGACGGATTCCGTCATACCCAAAGGCTACAAGTCGTGCTCGGGGAGGCCAGACCGAGTCGCCTTCTCACCCTGGTCGAGCGGCAGCTTGCGGGGTGCCGGCAGGCGGCCACGGCGAGTTCCAGTCGTCTCTGACTGCCCCTAAACCATGAACGGCCCCGGCTGGCGGGCGGACGCCAGAAACGGTGCCTGTTTGCCCCCTGCCGCCGCGGGCGGCGACCATGGTGTCATGAGCGATGAGATCCACCCCTTTATCGTCCACGTCTCCGACAACGAGATCGCCGACCTGCGCGGGCGACTTCAACGCACCCGTTGGTCTGAGGCCGAGCCGGTTGACGACTGGAGCCAGGGCATCCCGCTCGCCTACGCACAAGAACTCTGTGAGTACTGGGCAACGGAGTACGACTGGCGTCGGTTCGAGGCCCAGGTCAACGCCTATGACAACTTCATCACAGAGATCGACGGTGTCGACATCCACTTCATGCATGTGCGGTCACTGCACGAGGACGCCACCCCGATGGTGCTCACGCACGGTTGGCCCGGGTCGGTCGCCGAGTTCATGGCGGTGCTCGATCCGCTCACGAACCCAACGGCCCACGGCGGCACGGCCAGCGACGCGTTCCATCTCGTCGTGCCCTCGCTGCCGGGGTATGGCTGGAGCGGGAAGCCAACCACCACCGGTTGTGGCGTCGACTGGATCGCCACGGCCTGGGACACGCTCATGGGTCGGCTCGGGTACAACACCTATGTCGCGCAAGGCGGTGACTGGGGTGGCGCCGTCACCACGGCCATCGGCGCACAGGCGCTCGGTCGAGTGCAGGCAATCCACACCAACATGCCCATTGCCCGCCCCGATCCGGGCAATATGGAAAATCTCGACGAGACAGAGCACGCCGCACTCGCCGCGATGACTTACTACAACGACTGGGACTCGGGCTACAGCAAGCAGCAGTCGACCCGACCACAGACGCTCGGCTACGGACTCGTCGACTCGCCGGCTGGTCAGGCTGCGTGGATAGCGGAGAAGATGTGGGCCTGGACCGACAACGATGGTCACCCTGAGTCGGCGCTCACCCGCGACCAGATCCTCGACAACATCTCGATCTACTGGTTCAACGCAGCGGCGGCATCGTCGGGCCGGCTCTACTGGGAGAGCTTCGCCAAGTTCGGTGCCGGCACCGTCGAGATCCCGACGGGCTGTTCACTGTTCCCCAAGGAGATCATCAAGTCGTCACGTCGCTGGGCGCAGGGCCGCTACCTCGACATCCAGTACTGGAACGAACTCGATGCCGGCGGCCACTTTGCGGCCTGGGAGGTGCCCGATGTGTTCGTCGGCGAACTCCGTGCCGCATTCCGTGTCTTGCTCTGACCCGGCCACGTAGCTCGCTGAGGGGCCAACCCGCCCAGAACGGCTCGCCGTCGATGCGCAGAAGCGGGCCAGTGCGTGTCATGGACTCGCCAG
The DNA here is from genome assembly GCA_029247365.1 of Acidimicrobiales bacterium. Lineage (GTDB taxonomy): Bacteria > Actinomycetota > Acidimicrobiia > Acidimicrobiales > Aldehydirespiratoraceae > UBA11606. The sequence goes on from JAQWLJ010000047.1 coordinate 7,064, forward strand.
CGAGGCGCGATCCCTTGCTCAGCGCGGTCGCATCACCAGGTCTTCGATCCGGAGGTCGCTGCCGTAGTTTGCGAGAAACGCTGCTGGGTTGGGGATGCCCATCAGTTCGTGAGTTTCGCGATGGCAGTGGTGGATGTCGTAGTAGCGATCGATCCAGCCCTGTAGGTAGTCGAGCGCGTCGACGCCGGACACTCGCCTGAGCATCTCGGGCTGGAACTCGCTGATGACGGTAGGCCGGAGGTCGGAGAGGATCCGCTCGGCACCGGCGAAGACCAACGCCTCTGCGCCCTCGACATCGACCTTGATCAGGTCGACGGACCCAGAGACAAGCTCGTCGAGCGGGGCGACTGCAACAACCATCGCAGTTGGGTCGAGGACAGCGTCGTCGACTCCCGCAATGAAGCCTCCGTTTGAACCAAGCGCGGTGCGAATCACGGCATGCCCACGCTCCGTTCCGCACGCCAGCGGGTGGAGTTCGATCTGATTCTGGCGGTTTCGCGCTGCGCTTGTCAGCAACAACCGGCAGTTCTCGCTGTTCGGTTCAACGCTCACTACCCGACCGGTGGGCCCGACGAGGCCAGCTGCAAGAACTGAGTACAGGCCGACGTTGGCACCGACATCGACGAACGTCATCCCGGGTTTGAGGAAACCCCGCACGAAGGCGAGGAGGTGAGGCTCGTAGGTGCCATCGACGATCGGCTGGCTGACCGAGATATCGGCCGTGTCGATCATCAGTGTCGCTCCGTCGATTTCGACCTCGGCGATGTCCTTGGGTCGGAAGCGGATCGTGAACGGCGTGGGGACGTGGTGGTGATCGAAGGCGGCCACGATCTTGCGCCACGTCGCGACCGGGTCAGTTGGATCGACAGCACCGACAGTGTCGACGAGCGTCTGAACTTGTTCGATGGTGGGATCGGTCCCGTAGACCGTCATGAACGCCGGCCCGAGTCGGCGACGAGCGACGAGGCGGCGCCAACGGCGGCGGAGTCCGGGGATAAGTCGTCTGACCAACGTCACCAGTCGAGCGTACGCTGGCCGCATGCCCGAGATTCGCTTCTCCGCCGATACGCATCCCGAACTCGTCCGGCACGTTCGGGTATGGCTCGAGTCGACCGAAGAACAGCGAGGGGTTGCTGACGTCGTCGAGGCAAGTGCCGATCTCACCAAGGACGCGCTTCGGCTGATCGCGAGTGCTGCGCCAGCGCCGATCGCCCAGTCCGATCTCGTTGCGGGGCTGACCAAGCTCGGCCACCAGGCCACTGACGCCGCACGCGATGCTGCGTTGGCTGGGCTCGACGGACTGGCGTCGGTTACCGACGGGCGCCTCGTCAAGAAGGTTGGGGAAGAAGGCGCGAAGGCGGCGTACGCGATGAACCAGGCGACCGCGAAGCAAGTTCTCAAGAGCCTGTTCGGCGGACGTCCATCGAGCGACGATGCCTAAAAGCGCTCGGCTGGATTGATGTCGTCGATGTCGGATCAGCCGCGAAGTCATAGCAACCGAGTGAGCGCATCTCTTGCCCTGCTCGGTTTGGGAAGCGGCCGAGGGTTCTTCGCCCCCGCCAAGCGGTGAGCATCTTGGTGTTGCGACCGGCGACGTGGTGACGCCGGTTCCGGTGCGAGTCGTTCGGCGCGCTCCATCAAGGCATCGTGCGCCGTCTTGAGACTGTCGAACCCGCCGGCGGGGAGGGGAAGGCCATCAAAGTCCACCTATCGACTGGAGATCACCCGCAAGAGCCGCCTCCGCCCGAGTCGCGGCCGCTAGAATCTCTGTTTTCTAGTAGGGAGAACGCATGGCCGATGTAGCGATCGGACGCGGCAAGAGCGCCCGGCAGGCCTTCGAACTTGACGACATCGTGCTCGTCCCGAGTCGGCGCGTACGCGATCGCGACGATGTCGACCTGTCGTGGAAGATCGACGCCTACCGCTTCGATCTGCCGGTGATGGCCGCCGGTGAGTCGACCACCGACGGTGTCTTGCCGGTGCTCGATCTCGAAGCCTTGATCGGTGATGCCGAGCCTGATGCGGGCGCCTTGCGCGACGCCGTGGCCGAGGCCCGTGGCGAGGGTCGGGTCGCCGTGAGCGTCTCCCCCAATCGAGCCTCTGAACTCGTGCCGTTGGGGGTCAAGGCCGAAGCCGAACTCATCGTCATCCGCGGCGACATCGTCTCGGCCGACCACGTGTCGTCGGAAGGTGACAGTGATCTCCGAACCCTCATCCGGTCCACCGATGCGCCGGTCATCGTCGGCGGCTGTGTCAGCTACAGCTCGGCGAAGCACCTGATGCGCACCGGGGCTGCCGGTGTCCTGATCGGTGGCGGTCGTTCCGACCTCGGAATGGACGTGCCGCTCGCAACGGCCATTGCTGATGCTCGCGCGGCCCGCGTGCGCCACCTCGACGAGACCAGCGTCTACTGCCACATCATCGCCATGGGCCCGTCCAACGGTGTCGATGCTGCCAAGGCCATCGCAGTTGGCGCTGATGCCGTCATGGTCGATGGCGATGTGTCGGACTACCCCGACGCGCTTCGCTCCACGATGGCGCTCTGCGGCTATACCGACGTGAAGTCGTTCCAGAAGGCCGAGGTTGTTGTCCGGTGAGTACGCCTCCTGCGCCGGGCACCGATGGCGGTTTCGACAAGATCTTGGTCGTCGACTTCGGTGCTCAGTACGCGCAGCTGATTGCGCGACGGGTGCGCGAAGCCAAGGTGTACAGCGAGATCGTGGCGCCCACGATCAGTGCCGATGAGATCAGAGCTAAGGAGCCAACCGGCATCATCTTCAGCGGTGGCCCTGACTCGGTTCACGCCGAGGGTGCGATTTTGATCGATCCCGGCGTGTACGACCTTGACGTGCCAATCCTTGGCATCTGCTACGGCGCTCAGCTGATCGCGCAGCAGAATGGGGGCATGGTCGGGCGCACCGATCGCGGCGAGTACGGCCGCACCGTGCTGAGCGTCGATGGCGACGGCGGCACGATGCTTGGTGGCACCCCCAGCGAGCAGAACGTGTGGATGTCGCACTTCGATGCGATCACGGTCGCACCCGAAGGCAGCACTGCCACTGCGTCGACGCCCGACGCACCGATCGCGGCGTTCGAATCCCAGGAGCGGGGCCTCTTCGGTGTGCAGTTCCATCCCGAGGTCATGCACACCGAGCATGGCCAGCACGTGATCGAGCGGTTTCTCCGCGATGGCTGCGGCACCCTCGGCGACTGGACGATGGCATCGATCATCGACACGTCAGTCGAGCAGATCCGTGCACAGGTTGGAGACAAGCAGGTCATCTGCGCTCTTTCGGGTGGTGTCGACTCTGCGGTTGCGGCGGCGCTCGTGCACAAGGCGATTGGCGAGCAGCTCACCTGCGTGCACGTCGACACTGGCCTGATGCGGCTCAACGAGGCCGACCAGGTCATCGAGACCTTCGAGCGCAACTTCGGTGTTCGGCTGGTCTTCGTCGATGCCTCCGATCGCTTCTTCACTGCCCTCGCCGGAGTCACCGAACCCGAGGCCAAGCGCAAGGCGATCGGCGAGTTATTCATCAGAGTTTTCGAGGACGCGAAGGCCGAAGCAACCGATGCCGGTGGCTCGCACGCGGACTTCCTTGTGCAGGGCACGCTCTACCCTGACGTCATCGAGTCGGGCAGCGAACACGCCTCCACGATCAAATCGCACCACAACGTCGGTGGTTTGCCCGATGACATGGAGTTCGAGCTCATCGAGCCGCTGCGGAGCCTCTTTAAGGACGAGGTCCGCATGGTTGGCTCTGAGCTTGGTTTGCCCGAAGAGATCGTCCAGCGGCAGCCATTCCCCGGTCCGGGTCTCGGTGTGCGAATCATTGGCGAGGTCACCCCCGACAAGGTCGAGACGCTGCAGCAGGCCGACTTCATCGTCCGTGAAGAGCTCGCCAAGGCCGGTCTCGAGCGAGAGATCTGGCAGTCGTTCGCCGTGCTTCCCGACATTCGTAGCGTGGGGGTAATGGGCGACGAACGCACCTATGGCTGGCCGATCATCATTCGCGCCGTCACCAGCGAAGACGCAATGACCGCCGATTGGGCGCGTATCCCCTACGAGACGCTCGAAGCGATGAGTAGCCGCGTGATCAACGAGGTCCCCGGGGTCAACCGTGTGGCGTACGACATCACGTCGAAGCCCCCGGGCACGATCGAGTGGGAATGAGCGAAGCGCTCGACGCAGCTGCGTATCAGCGCGCTGCTGCCCTCTTAGGTGAGACGATCACGAGCCTGTCTGACGAGGAGTGGGACCGAACCACCCATCCCGACGACTGGACGGCCGTTACCAGCACCGCATGGGTCGTCGTCGGCGATTCCCAGCTCACCGCCGCAGCGCAAGGAGAGGCACTCGGTCAGGTCGGCGAGTTCGATGCGGCCATCCTCGGCGGCAATCCCGTAGCGGCATGGAGGGGGACCGCGGTTGCCGCCATCGGGGCGCTGCGCGACGTCGACGCTGCGGCGGTGATCGTTCCTCACCCCGACGGCCACGTGCTGTTGGCCGACCTGATCGCTCAGCGCGTCAGCGAGAACCTCATACGTGCCTGGGATATCGGACGCGCTGCGGGACGCCCGGTCGAAGTCCCTGAAGACCTGGCTGACGCCTGCCTCGGCTTCTGGGCCGACCATACCGATGCAGTGCTCGCGGGCGGAGTATTGCCCGACGAACCGGTTGAACCGCGCGCCGGAGCCGGCGTCGTCGAACGGTTCCTCGGTCTCATGGGCCGCAGCGTCTGACCTCGTTCACGTGAAGTTCGGGCAATAGCCTGATCGGCTTCATGCCGGGCAACCTCCTCGAAACCTGAGGTTCCTACCGTGCGGTCCATGGATCAATCCAACCCACGACAGGCGCGCCTGCTCGTTATAACCCTGCTGACTGTTTTCGCTCTGTTCGCTGCTGCGTGCGGCGACGATGACACGAGCGCATCGGGCGGCACCACTGACACAAGCGCTGCCGACGACACTGCTTCGGCTTCCGACTCGGTCAGTGCCAGCGGCGAACTCGATGGCGAGTTCCTCGTCTCCGGCTCGTCGACCGTGTATCCGATCGTGCTCGAGCAAGCCGAGGCGTTCGGCGCTGCGAACGGCGGCGTTGCGATCTCCGTGGAAGGCCCTGGCTCCGGTGACGGTGCCCAGAAGTTCTGCAACGGTGAGGTTCCGATCGCCAACGCCTCCCGGACCTACAAGGACGCAGAGATCGAGATTTGCGAGGCCAACGGCATCGAGTTCATCGAGATCCGTCGCGGTATCGACGGCATTTCCGTCGTCACTTCGCCGGAGAACGACGCCGTCGAGTGCGTCAGCTTCAACCAGCTGTACTCGCTGATCTCTGAGGAGGCCACAGGTTCGGACAGTTGGGCCGACGGCAACGGCCTGCTCACGGAAATGGGTGCCGTCGACGCTAACTTCCCAGATGCCCAGCTAGACGTCTTCGGGCCTGGTGAAGAGTCGGGGACGTTCGACTCCTTCGCTGAGATCGTTATCGAGTCGGTTGCCAAGGGCAAGACTGGTCTCGACTCCGAGGCCCGCGAGTTCGTGAAGACGATTCGACCCGACTACACCTCGAGCCCTGACGACAACATCATCGTCGAAGGTATCTCGTCGAGTCAGTACAGCATCGGCTGGGTCGGCTTCGCCTTTGCGAAGGAAGCCGAGGAGTCCGGTCAGGCCAAGCTTCTCGCGGTCAGCAAGGAAGACGGCGGTGAGTGTGTCACGCCGAGCCCCGGGACCATCGCCTCTGCCGAGTTCCCGATCGCTCGCTTCCTCTACACCTACGTCAACGCCGCCGCGGCGAACGACCCGGCAGTGGTCGCGTTCGTCGACTACATGATGAGCGCGGAAGGTCTCGAGTCCGTCACCAGTGCCGGGTACATCGATCTGTCGAACGTCGACCAGAGCCTGGCGCAGGCCATCTGGGAGAACCGCACAACTGGGCGCAGTTGGGGCTGACACTGAATCGTTGCAGCTGACGCTGACGCTGACCGCGGATGGCGGCGCAGATATCCACCGAATCCCCTCCATGACAACGGCCCCGGCATGTGCCCGGGGCCGTTCGTCGTTTTGGCGGAGGGGTAGATCAGTCGTCAATATCGGTGGCGCCGTCGTCTTGATAGCCCTGGTGCTGGAGTGGCTCGGTTGCGGTCGTCACGACGCCGGCAATGTTTGCCACGATGCGCTTCCAGTAGCGATACAGAATCGCTCGCGGCACGACCTTGTGCCCCGGCTCCTCAGAGTGCATGAGCTCACGAATATGGTCCTGCAGTTCGACCTGCAGATCGTTGGTCCGCTTGCGAAGTTCGGTCGCGCCGTCCTCGTCGCCGGCGGCGATGATGTCGGCCGCCTGACCGAGCATCTCGCTGATGGTCCGGCGGAAGCCGATCAGCATCTCAAGATCGGGGGCCTCGCTCAGATCGGCGCCGTCCTCGGCGAGATACAGGATGTTCTTGTTCTGGTCGCCGATGCGTTCGATCTTTTTTATTAGCAGGATCAGACCCAGTACCTCGCCGATGTCGCTGCTGCCCTGCACGCTCACGTGCACCACGAGTTGGCCACGCAGATCCTGCTCGGCTTCGTTGATGCGCTCATCGGTCTGGCGGACGTCTTGGCCAATAGTCTCGACATCGGCCCCACTCAGCAGTGCGGCAGACGCGAGGTCAAAGCTGTGGCGGGCGTCGGAAACCATCGACACAGTTCGAGCCGTGATTTGATCGAGGCTGTTCTCGCCGTCGCCTCGGCGGAAGAAGGTCATGACCATGAGGTCGCTCCTTGGGTGGGTGAGATGAGTTTCGCGCTTGTCATCGGAAGATCGCCACGCCGATCAATGGGATCACGATGAACAAGGTGATGACGTACGCAACAGCCATCGTGTGACGTTCGACTGCGAGGTCGGCCATGCGCTCGGCCGCTCGCAAGGGGATCATGCGGATTCGAGGCATCGGATAGAGGAGCGCGATGCCGATCACATTGAACGTCGTATGCACCAATGCGATTGTCAGCGCGTCGACCGACCCCGATGCCAGCGCAGCCAAGAGGGCGGTGATCGTGGTGCCTACGTTGGCACCGAGGGTCACGGGGAAGATGTTTCGTAGGGTCACGACACCGGCTGCAGCAAGCGGGACCATGATCGAGGTAGTGATGCTCGACGACTGCACGGCGACGGTGATCACCAGGCCGAGCACCATCGCAACGGTGCCACCACCACTGCCGAGGACGGCGTTGAGTGAGCGCTCGACACGGTCCGCAACGAGCTTCTTCATGTTTTTGGTGATGAAGGTCAGCGCAGCGAGCACGATGACGAGGCCGACGAGGACCATCGATGTGCCGAGGAAGTTCTCTTCCAACCCCAGCTCGCCGAGGCCGTCTTTCAACCAGCCGACGGGTTCCTTGACCCATTTCTTGATCGGGCTTTTCCACTCACTGCCGGCGGAACCGCCGAGCGCCTCGGTGATTGAGGTGGCGATGCTCGACAGGGCACCGGTCAGCAGCTCGATCGGGAGGAGGATTGTGACCGCGAGCAGGTTGAAGAAGTCGTGGACCGTGGCGGCGGCAAATGCCCGCTTGAATTCGTCGGACTGACGGATTGAGCCGAGCGAGACGAGTGTGTTGGTGACAGTGGTGCCGATGTTGGCGCCCATAATCATCGGGACCGCGGCGTCAACGCCGAGTGCGCCTGAGGCGACAAGGCCGACGACCACCGATGTGCTCGCCGACGACGACTGCACGAGCACCGTGCCCAGGATGCCAACGAACAGGCCGGCGATCGGGTTGTTGACGCTCTCGAACAGGTTGGCCTGGGTGTCGGCCCCCATCACCTTGATGCCGGATTCGAGGCTGGAAACGCCGACCAGGAAGATGTAGATCAGCGCGAAAACGAGCACGGACCGTGCCCACGTGGGCAGACCTCGATCGGCTGCCGTCGTGGTCCCCGTCATGACTCTCCCTCGATGTCAGCGGCGGAAACGTAGCACCTTGGCTCTCGGCGCGCCCGCACGCCGTTCGCCAACTGTTTACCTGGAGTGGGTTTGCCGTTCATCCGAGGCCCCCAGAGGTGACAGCTCCGGTTCGTAGCATTGCGTTCCGTGCACGAACTTCTTCCTCCGAGCCGGTCCGATCGGTTCCGGAGTGTCGGCCTGATCGTCGGTTTACTTGCGCTGTTCGCGCTGATTTCTGCGCTCGTCAACGATGACGCGTCGGTCACCGTTGTGGCGGCCGAACCCAGCGTCGATGGCTCCACCGAGGGTGACGTAGCCCCCGCAGGGCCGTTGGACGGCGAGTTCCTCATCTCCGGTTCATCGACCGTCTACCCGATCGTGCTCGAACAGGCCGAGGCGTTTAGCGATGCGAACGATGGCGTTGCGATCTCGGTCGAAGGGCCGGGTTCGGGCGATGGCGCTCAGAAGTTCTGCAACGGTGAAGTCCCGATCGCCAACGCTTCTCGCCTCTACAAGCAGCAAGAGCTCGAAATCTGTGAGGCAAATGGCATTGAGTACATCGAGTTGCGGCGCGGCATCGATGGCATCACCGTGATCAGCTCGCCGGCAAACGATCGCATCGAGTGCCTGTCGTTCAACGATCTCTATGCCCTTATTTCCGAAGAGGCGAGCGGCTTCGATAGCTGGGCCGACGCCAATGCCCTCACCTCTCTATGGGACGGCACCGCATTCCCCGATGTCGCCCTCGATGTCTACGGTCCTGGGGAGGAGTCCGGCACCTTCGACTCGTTCGGCGAGATCGTCATCGAGGGGGTCGCTAAGGGCAAGACCGGTCTCGACACAGAGTCCCGCGACTTCGTGACGTCGATTCGGCCCGACTACACGTCGAGCCCGGATGACAATGTCATCCTCCAAGGCATCGGCGCGTCCGACTACTCGATTGGCTGGGTCGGCTTCGCCTTTGCAAAGGAGGCCGAGGAGGCTGGCGCGGCCAAGCTCGTGCAGGTTGCCAAAGAAGACGGGGGCTTGTGTGTGAGCCCGACTGAGGAGACGATCGCGTCGGCCGCCTTTCCGATCGCCCGGTTCCTCTACACCTACGTCAACGCCAACGCTGCCGCGAACGACCCAGCCGTGATCGCGTTCGTTGATTACATGATGAGCGACGAGGGACTCGATGCCGTCAGCTCTGCTGGCTACATCAACCTCGCCGATTCCGACCAGCTGCGGGCCCAGGCGATCTGGGTGAACCGGGTGAGTGGACCGGCGTGGGATTGACGATGCCCACCGAGTCGGCCGGCCTCTCGGCGGAGCCGCCGACGGTCTCGCTTCCGTCGGTGAACTCCCGAGCCGTCGGCGCAGTTCTCGAACCGGCGACCTTCCTGGTCGTCGCTGCTGCGGTCGCTGTGGCCGAGCACTTCATTGAGGGGCCGATCGGTGGTTTCGGTCCATCGGCGTTCTGGGTCGCCTTCTGGGCCATGGCGATGTGGAGCGCGTGGCACTGGCCTGCTGCCCAGACCCTTGCCTCCTCGTTCTCGGGCAACCACCTCGCCATGCTCGACGGGCGTCCCGCATCGCCCCTCACCCTCGCTGCTCGTGAGCTGACTCGAGCCGGGTTCCTCTACGGTCTGCCGTTGCTCGCCATCGAGAAGAACATCGTGCCGGTGCTGGCAATGATGGCGTTGTCAGGTTTTGTTATCGCCAAGGCACCTGGTCGTCGGGCGCCGTGGGACTTCGTGGTCGGCACCGTTGTGATCGAGGATTTCGGCGGACCGGCGGCGGTTATCGAACGTACTGAAGTCCATTCGGTGGCTGACCTCCAGCTCAACGAGTCGCGCAATCGGCAAAACGTCCGGGCTCGAGCCCTCGTGCTCGCGTTCGGCATGACGTCGGTCCTGGTGAGTGCCTTGATCGTCTGGAGCATTTTCAGCGAGGCATGGGAGTTCTTTGCCGCCCAAGAGTTCAGTTGGTCGAGCCTGCAGGGCATTGGCTGGTTCCCACGCCGCGGCATCTTTGATGTCTGGACCCTCTTCATCGGCACCCTCTGGATCACCGGCATCGCGATTGCCCTCGCCGGTCCCGTTGGCCTGGGTGTGGCCTTCTACCTCTCCGAATACGCAAGCCCACGGGTCCGCCGCACGGTCAAGCCGATCATCGAGACCCTGGCCAGCATCCCGTCGGTTGTACTCGGCCTCTTCGCCATCAGCTTCATCACTCCACAGGTCCTGCAGCCGATCGACGGATCGATTGGCTTCGCGTCGCTGCTCGCGGCCGGCCTCGGTGTCGGAATTCTGACCGTCCCGATCATCGCCTCGATCTCTGAGGACGCGATGCGAGCTGTTCCAATGGAGCTCCGGGAAGCGAGCTACGGCCTCGGCGGTCGCCGGGTGACCACATCGCTTCGGGTTGTGTTCCCTGCGGCCCTGTCGGGTATCTCCGCAGCTTTCATCGTGGGTATCTCCCGCGCCATTGGCGAGACGATGGTGGTCTACATCGCCGCCGGTGGTTCGGGCGGTGCGGTCCTCGAGTACGACGCTCGCAACGAGGGCCAGACCTTCACCGCAGCGATGGCATCCCTTGGTGCCGGCACCGACTCGGTCGCCGGTGTAGGCATCGCATTCCAGAGCCTCTACGCCCTCGGCGCGCTGTTGTTCGTGATCACACTGCTGCTCAACGTCTTGTCCGACGCGATCGTTCGCCGTTTCCGGCAGGCGTACTGATGCACGACCGCCAGACCGTCTCCCTTGACTCCCTGCGGGCCCGCCGCGGTGATGATGCAGCAGGTCATGTCTTCTTCCTGCTGATCACTGCGGCGGTTGGACTTGCGTTCTTCATCGTCGCTGCTGTCGGCGTCGACGTGGTTGTTGAAGCATGGGACATCCTCGCCAACCGGCTGTGGGACTTCCTGGCCTCCCCGAGCTCGGCCGACGAAGCCAAGTCCGGCGTCTCGCAGGGCATCCGGGGCAGTGCGCTCATCGCAGCGTTCGTGATCCTGACGTTCCCGGCCGGGGTCGGCGCCGCGATTTACCTTGAGGAATACGCCGACGACACGTGGCTGTCGCGGCTGATACAGGTGACGGTGCGAAATCTTGCCGGTGTGCCGTCGATTGTTTACGGCCTGCTCGGCGTCGCCGTGTTCGTGAAGGGGCTCGACGGCCTCACTGGTGGTCGCAGCGTCATTGCGGCTGGCCTTGCGATTGCGGTCCTTGTGCTCCCAGTGATCGTCATCACTGCGGGCGAGGCGCTTCGCGCAGTCCCGACGCCACTGCGCGAAGGTGCCTACGGTCTTGGCGCAACGCAGTGGGAGGTCATTCGGACGCAGGTGCTGCCTGCTGCGCTGCCCGGCATCCTCACCGGCACCGTCCTTGGCGTTGCGCGTGCGCTCGGTGAAGCCGCTCCGCTACTCGTGATCGGCGCTGTGGGCTTCTACACCACCGGTAACCAGGACTTTGTCGAGCAACTCCGGGGGGCGTTCACGGCATTGCCGATGAACATCGCCAACTACGCGCGGCTGCCAGCCGAGACCTGGCGAGGCCATGCCGCGGCGGCGAGCTTTGTGCTGCTCGTCCTTGTGTTCTTGATCAATCTCGTGGCGATCGTCGTCCGAGCCCGAATCTCCAAGCGACTCGGTCGCTGACCCCTGCCCGAGCAGAAGTGAGAATGATGACAATGACCGAATTCGCCATCACCGCCGGTGTGAAAGCTGCCTCCGGAACGGGGGCCAACGATGTGTTTACCGTCGATGGCCTTAATGTCTTCTACGGCGATCATCACGCCGTCTCTGAGGTCGACTTGGCCGTCAAGGAGCGCGAGATTACGGCCTTCATCGGGCCGTCGGGCTGCGGCAAGTCGACGGTGCTGCGCTGCTTCAACCGCATGAACGATCTCATCGATATCGCCCGGGTGGAGGGCACCGTTCGCTACCACGGCGTCGACCTTTATGACGAGGCCGTCGATCCGGTGGCAGTGCGGCGTCGTATCGGCATGGTGTTCCAGAAACCGAACCCGTTCCCGAAATCGATCTTTGACAACGTCGCCTACGGACCGCGTGTCGGTGGTCGAAAAGGCAACCTTGACGAGGTCGTCGAGCGCTCGCTTCGTAGCGCCGGTCTCTGGGACGAAGTGAAGGACCGCCTCAGTGAGTCGGCCCTCGGAATGTCGGGTGGTCAGCAGCAGCGCCTCTGCATCGCCCGCGCCATCGCAGTAAATCCCGATGTGCTCCTCATGGACGAGCCCTGCTCGGCCCTTGACCCGATTGCCACCGGCGTGATCGAGGAACTCATGAAGGAGATTCAGAGCGAGTACACGATCATCATCGTGACCCACAACATGCAGCAAGCGGCCCGAGTGAGCGACCGAACGGCGTTCTTCACCGCCGAGATCGACGAGCGCTCAGGGCAGCGGCGGGGCAAGCTGGTCGAGTTCGAGGAGACCGGCACGATCTTTTCGAATCCCGGCGACGAACGCACCGAGGCGTATGTGACCGGCCGCTTCGGCTGAGCGGAGGAACCCCTATGGAATCTAGTGAGATCCGATCCCAACTTGATGAGCGGCTGGCGCTGATCCAAGCCGACCTCGTCCAGATGATGGCGACCGTTGCCACCCGGGTCGGCGAGGTCACGTCAGCGATGCTCGAAGGCGATATCGAGACCGCCGACCGATTGATCGCCGGCGATGACGAGGTCGACCTTCTGTCGCTGCGCGTCGAAGAGGGCTGCGTCGAGACGCTGATACGCGAGCAACCAGTGGCATCCGACTTGCGCTTCGTGGTCGCCGCAATCCATATGAACAGCGATATCGAGCGTTCGGGTGATCTCGTCGCCAACATCGCCAAGGCGGTAGGCCGGCTGCAGGGCGCTCACCCGGACCATCATGTGCGCGATCTGGTCGCCCGCATGTCGTCGGAGGCACAGACCCTTCTTCGTCGAGCGTCGGAGTCGTTTGTGACCCGTGATGCCGAACTCGCGGCATCGATCGACGAGCTTGACGATCTCCTCGATGACCTCCATTACCGATACATCCAGCACGTCATTGCCGACGCTCGACGCGGCGATCTCGACCCACAGCAGTCGCTGCAGCTTGCGCTCGTCGGCCGGTTCTACGAACGGATCGGCGACCACGCCGAGAACATTGGAGAACGAGTTCGCTACATCGTCGATGGCTGGCTGCCCGAGGCCCAGGCGGCCGAGCGGGCACAGGCCCGCTTAGAAGCCGGCGAGCTGAAGCCGCACCGCGGCCTCGCCGTCATCGACTCGATTGCCGAGGAGCGTCGCATCGATGCCATCCGGCGTGACTTCGTGGCCAATGTCTCCCACGAACTCAAGACGCCCGTTGGCGCAATGAGCCTGCTGGCCGAGACCCTCGTCGGCGAGACGGAGCCCGCCGACCGTGATCGGCTGAGCGACATGCTGCAGCGCGAGGCCAAGCGGGTGGAGGACATCATCGATGACCTGCTCGAGCTCACCCGTCTCGAAGAGGGCGAAAGCGAGACAGAAAAGATCAAGGTCTCGAAGATCGTCGCCAAGTCGGTCGACAAAGTCCGCACCTTTGCCGACGGTATGCATGTGCAGCTCGTGGTCACCGGCGACTCAGGCGAGGAGAAAGTCAAGGTCGATCGGCGAGCTGTTGTACGAGCGCTCACGAACCTGATCGACAATGCTGTGCGCTACTCCGAGGCTGACCAGCAGGTCACGGTTGCGGTCGAGGTGCTCGAGCACGTCGTGGCAATAAGCATCAAGGACGACGGTGTCGGTATCCCTCGTGCTGAACTCGAGCGCGTGTTTGAACGGTTCTACCGCGTCGATCGGGCCCGGAGTCGCGAGACCGGTGGTACCGGCCTCGGCCTAGCGATCGTTCGGCACGTCGCGGAAAACCATGGCGGGCGAGTGCTTGTCGAATCGAAGCCGGGCGATGGTTCGACGTTCACCATCGAGCTGCCGCGACTCTAGGGTCAATGCTATGACCGACCTGCTGAGTGTCTTGGTCGTCGATGACGAGCCGGCTTTTCGTGAAGGGCTGCGCCAGGCGCTGAAGCAGGAGGGGTTCGTGGTGCACCTCGCTTCCGATGGTGAGGAGGCCCTCGAGGTCTGGCGGGCCTATCACCCCGACATCGTTTTGCTCGACGTGATGCTGCCCCGCATGTCGGGCATCGATGTGTGCCGCGAGATTCGTGCAGTCGACGACACGCCGGTGATCATGGTTTCGGCCCGCAACGAGGAGATCGACGCGGTCGTCGCGCTGGAGGTTGGTGCCGATGACTATGTTGCCAAGCCGTACCGCGTCCGTGAACTGGTCGCCCGAATGCGAACAGTGCTGCGCCGCGCTGGACTTCGAAACGCAGCGCCCGGCACCGATGGTTCGGTGCTCGAAGTCGGTGACATCTCACTCGACAAGGAACGGCACGAGGTGTCGGTGGCTGGTGAGGCCGTACAACTCCCGCTGAAGGAGTTCCAGCTTCTCGCTCTCCTGATGGAGAACGCAGGCATCGTGGTGACTCGCCAGACCCTGATCAACCGAGTGTGGGGCTTCGATTATGTGGGTGATACCAAAACGCTCGACGTTCACGTCAAGCGCCTTCGGGCGAAGGTCGAGCCGTCACCCGACCGCCCGGAGCGTCTCGTCACCATCCGCGGGCTTGGCTACAAGCTGAACTCCTGAGCCTTCCGTGCCAGGCTGCAGGGTGTGAGTATTGACCTGTACGACGCAATGAGCACGCTGCGAGCCGTTCGGCGGTTGCGGCCTGACCCGATTCCCGACGCCGTGCTTGAGCGGGTGTTGCAAGCCGCCTGTTGGGCGCCGACTGGTGGAAATCAGCAACCGTGGAAGGTGTTGGTGATCACCGACCCTGAACGCAAGGCTGGGCTCAAGGAGATCTACAAGGCCGAGTGGGATCCCTACGTCGTGAACTTCCTCGAGCGCGTTGCTGGCACGCCGGGGGAGGAGCAGTGGAGGAAGGTCGCCGACTCCGGCAACTATCTGGCCGAACACTTGCACGAGACCCCCGCGATCCTGCTGTTTCTCGCCAACCCGGCGTTCATGGCGATCACTGATGCAAAGCTCGACAGGATCTCGATGGTGGGTGGTGGATCGGTGTACCCGGCCGTTCAGAACGCAATGCTTGCCTGCGTCGCTGAAGGGCTGGGCTGCACGCTCACCACCCTCCACTGTTTCCGGGAGGACGAGGTGAAGGAGTTGCTCGGCATCCCCGACGGATGGGCGACGGTCGGCATGGTCCCGATCGGCTATCCACTTCTGAAAGGCCATGGTCCGATCACCCGTAAGCCACCGTCGGTCATGGCCGCCCGCGACAACTTCGACGGGTCGTGGCCATAGCGAAGGCACTGCGGTTGCCGCAGCGAAGGCACTGCGGTTGTCGTAGCGAAAAGCACTGTCATCGTCGCTCGCTAGGGTGAGGCCGATGTCGGAGTCGCAGCTGCTCGCCGGGCTCAACCCGGCCCAATACGACGCCGTTGTTCATAGCGACGGCCCCTTGCTTGTGGTGGCCGGTGCGGGTTCAGGCAAGACCCGTGTACTCACACATCGCATTGCTCACCTTGTCGAAGAGGGCATGTCGCCGTTTGAGATCCTGGCGATCACTTTCACCAACAAGGCGGCGGGCGAGATGAAGGAGCGGGTCGGCAGTCTCGTCGGCCCGGTTGCCCAGAAGATGTGGGTATCGACCTTTCACTCGGCCTGTGTGCGGATCCTTCGGCGCGACGTCGAACGCCTCGGCTTCCCCGGCCGCTTCTCTATCTACGACCAGGCTGATGCGGTCCGCCTCACCGGGTACGTCATCCGAGACCTCAATCTCGACCCGAAACGATTCCCACCTCGATCGGTCCACGCCGCCATCTCGATGGCCAAGAACGAGAACATCGGGCCCGAGCAGTACGCGGCGGAAGCGTCGCAGATTTTCCAGCGCAAGCTCAGCGACGTCTACTTCGAGTATCAGAAGCGTCTGCTCAACGCCGGTGCTATGGACTTCGACGACCTCCTCATGCGCACATCGCAACTGTTTCGCGAACACCCCGACGTGCTTGCTTCGTGGCGCCGACGCTTCGGCCACGTCCTTGTCGACGAGTACCAAGACACCAACCCTGTCCAGAACGCACTCGTCCTCCAACTCGCAGAAGAACACCGCCAAGTCACGGTCGTGGGTGACAGCGACCAGAGCGTGTACAAGTTCCGCGGCGCCGATATTCGCAACATCTTGGAGTTCGAAGAGGCCTTCCCCGACACCACGGTGATCGTGCTCGAACAGAACTACCGGTCGACCCAGGCGATCCTCGACGCTGCGAACGCAGTGATCTCGAAGAACTCTGCCCGCAAACCCAAGGAGCTGTGGACCGACAAAGGGAGCGGCGAGAAGATCATCCGCTACCACGCCGACGACGAAGCCGACGAGGCCCAGTACGTCGCCAACGAGCTCGCCAAGCTGCACGACCACGAGCACCGGCGGTGGGGCGACATGGCCGTCTTCTACCGCACGAACTCGATGTCTCGTGTAGTTGAGGAGTTCCTCGTCCGGGTCGGCATTCCCTACAAGGTTGTCGGCGGCACCCGTTTCTATGACCGGCGCGAAATAAAGGACGCAGTCGCCTACCTGCGAGCGATTGTCAACCCGACCGACGAGGTGTCGGTCAAGCGAGCGATCAACACACCCAAGCGCGGCGTGGGTGACTCGTCGATAGCGAAGCTCGATTCGTGGGCGGCACAGCACGGCGAGTCGTTCGACCAGGCGGTGCTTCGCTTCGACGAGGCCGGCGTAAGCGGTCGGGCTGCGACCGGCATCGAGAAGTTCCTCGTGCTCACTACCGAGATCCGCAAACTTGATGCCGGTCCCGCAACCATCATCGAAGAAGCGCTCGACCGGTCCGGTTATCTCGAAGAGCTGCAGATCGAACGGTCGATCGAAGCCGAGGGCCGACTCGAGAATCTGTCCGAACTCGTTGGCATGGCGCGCGAGTACGAAACCGTCGACGATTTCCTGGAGCAGGTCTCGCTCGTGAGCGACACCGATGACATCGACGAAGAAGACTCGTCGGTCACCCTGATGACGCTCCATGCGGCCAAGGGCCTTGAGTATCCGGTCGTCTTCCTGATCGGCATGGAAGACGGCGTCTTCCCCCACATTCGCTCACTGGGCGAACCTGACGAACTCGAAGAGGAACGTCGGCTCGCCTATGTTGGTATCACCCGGGCGATGGAGAAGTTGCATCTCACATCGGCGTGGAGCCGGATGATGCACGGTCAGACTCAGTACAACCCGCCGAGTCGGTTCCTCGAGGAGATCCCCTCCGAACTGCTCGACGATCACGGCGGGAACCGAATGTTGCGCTCTCGCCGCGATCGCGGCGGCGGAGGGCGGACCTACGGCGGCGGCAGCGACGCAACCCCGACGGGCCGAACATTCGGGGGTGGGGCCGGCAGCTTGCATGCCGACGATGTCGTCGAGGCAGCCCTTGCGGCGGCCAAAAAACCCACCCCGTCAGGTGCTGAAGCCCTCGGCCTCAAGGTCGGCGACGACGTCCGCCACACCCAGTGGGGGGAAGGTGTCATCACCGACATTGCGGGTGTCGGCGACAAGGCCGAAGCGTCGGTCTATTTCGGCTCCGTGGGCGAGAAGCGTCTGCTGCTCGGTTGGGCGCCACTCGAAAAGATCTGACCTCCGCGGCTACCGGCTCCGACAAGCACGCCGTCCGTTCAGGGGTCGTGGAAAGCAATGCGCAGGCGTTTGTTGCCCTTGCCCTTCGACTCGGTTTTCACGACCTCCAAGCGACCGACCTCGCTGCGCCTCAAGCAATTACCGACGACCGCATGCCACAACACGGAAAGACGGAGACGGCATCACTAGACGATGGGTCCCTCGGCGAAACAGCCACCGTCATCTGGCGGCAGGTAGCCGAAATCTGACGGCCTGAACACGCGAGGTACACCGAATAATGCTCCTTTGTACGAGCACATTTCAGGCCCATCGCCGCTATCCGCGGGATCGGCACGAAGAACCGTCTGGCTCAGCCAGGAGTTGAGCGGGGACGAAGATGCCGAGATCTGGGAACTCCGCAGTCGCTCTGAGGCCGCAGAAGCGGCTTTGCGCGGTCTTGGGCCCAGAAACGGGGCGAGGGGCCGCCATCCGGTCGGACAGTGAGTACCAGGTGGGGGAACCGGTACGCCAGTAATGGAAGCGGACCAGATCGGACCGAACTGCTGCGAGGGTTCGGCGGCGACGAGGCGGCGGTGCATACCGCACAGTCGCTGCGGTTCCAGTTCGGTGCGATGATTGAGACATGCGACGCTTTGGTCCTCTAGTTCTCTTTGCTTCTTTAACCGCTTCCGGTTGTTTTGGCAGCGACAACCCAGCCGACCCAGTAGTAGAAATTGGAGTGATTGAAGAACTCGAAGAGCTTCCTGCAGAAGACCAACGCCCGGATTTAGTCCCTCTTCAAGATGAAGAACTTCCTCCTCTGGTTCCGTTGGAGAGCGAAGATGACCTTGGACTCACCGGCAACTTTTGTCAGGACTGGCTCGTTATTCAGGGTCAAACATTCAGCAATGTAAGTATGACTGCCGCTCTGTCGTTGGAGGCTGAAGATCCTGCCTGGTGGACCGCAGTACAGGGCCTTTGGGAGGCTCAAGCTCAACAGGCTGATTGGGTCAGCTCTGCCGCTCCGAGAAACGAAACAGAAGTAATCGCTAACGCTGAAGCCCTCGCCGAGGCTATCCGCTCACAAATCCCCCTAATCACAAGAGAATCTAGCCAACAAGTAGATGGATCCGAGATTGAATTTCACTATCCCGTTGTCTATAAGTATCTCATAGAACGCTGCGCTACTTGGATGGGTGGAGACCTCTCAATAGACGAGGTTTTCGCCGGATTTTTCACTTTTGATTGAATAGGGGCGAACCAGAAAACGTGGGGGGCCGTGACCTATCTCAACGACTTGATCGGGGAGCTAAGCACGATGATCAATAATCAGCGAGGTCTCACTTCCATGAACCGGACTGAAGCGATTGACTTTGAGTGGCAAGTGGAAGGCTCCGAGGTCTAGTCACTAGGCGAGAAAGTCGGTAGGGAAGCAGCGCTCCGAGGCGGGCTAGTCGTGCTCTAAGGATCGCTCCACCGCGGCTTATGAGTGAGTGGACGGTTACTCAAGTTGTTGGTCCGCGCGATCCTCGACGCGGTTCGAAATTGACTCCAGGCGTCAGCCGTTGTGCACTCGGAGCCGGATCCGCTTGTTGCCTTTGCCTTTGGATTCGGTCTTCACGACTTCGAAGCGACCGACCTCACCGGTCGAGGCCACATGGGTCCCGCCGTCGGCCTGTTTGTCGAGTCCGACGATGTCGACCACGCGGATCTCAGTGACCGATTCGGGGATGAGGTTGACCTTGGTGCGGATGAGGTCGTCGTCGGCAAGGGCGACATCGCGAGGAAGGAACGACACCTCGATCGGGCGATCGGCGGCGATCTCGGCATTGACCAGGTCGGTGACCTGGTCAGCGAACCCATCGGGCAGGGGATCGAACTCGAAGTCCATGCGGGCGGTGAGCGGTTCCATGTTGCCGCCCGTGACCGAGGTGCCCCACTCGTTCCAGATCACGCCGCAGAGGATGTGGAGCGCAGTGTGGGTACGCATGAGTTTGTGCCGACGATCCCAGTCGACCACCCCGGCCACGAGGGTGCCGGGCTCGGGAACGTCACCGTCGACGGTGTGGTAGACGATCGGACCACGCCCCTTCACGTCGGTGACAGCGCACTCGCCGCCATGCCACGTGAAGAACCCCGTGTCATGGGGCTGGCCACCGCCGGTGGGGTAGAAGCACGTCTGATCCAAGCCGATTGCACCCTCGTCGTTGACGTCGACGACGAGCGCTATGAACTCACGCTGTTCTGCTTCGCGGAGGTAGATCCGATCGGTGGTTTGCATGGCCGAACAGTACGGCGGAGCGCGGGTAGAACGCAGTTCTAGCCGTCGTCGGTCTCGTCGTTGTCGCGGCCGAAGTTCAGGTCGACGCGGACGTTGTTGTTGTCGTCGATGGTCACCGGGTAGGTGTCGATGGTGCCGCCGGTTGACAGGTTGCCGCGTTCGTCCATCGTGACTTCGGCACAGTCGCCGTCGTCGGTGATGGTGATCAGCTCAAACACTTGGACGTCGTCGTCCCATTGGAAGAAGCAGTTGCGTGGCTCGCCGATCGGTCGAGCTTCGAACGCAAGCCACCCCGCCTCAGGGTCGTCACCGAGATGTTGGAGAATCAGATCACGCGAGCGGCCGGCAACGTCGCTGTAGAGAATTGGGCCGCGATCGTCGATTTCTTCGGAGATGCGACCGATCTGTCCGGCATCGAAGTCGGCGTCGCCCAACTGGATCTCGACGTCGCTGCCCTGCGATGCGAGGAAGAGCACACCGCCACCGAGCACGACTGCGATTGCGATGCCGGTCAGACCGACCAGCACCGCGGAGCGGGCATTCATTTGGGGGCCACGTGCGACCGGCATCGGTCCTCCATCTGAGGGAGTGGGAAGTGCGCTGCCTAGTATCTCCCGGTACGCGATCCGGGAGGCAACGCCGGTGGATTTGTTCGAGTATCAGGGCAAGCAGTTCTTCGCCCAGTACGGAATGCCAGTGAGCCCTGGCCAGGTGGCGTTCTCGGTCGATGAGGCCGTCGCCGTCGCGGAGGGGCTGGGAACCCCGGTCATGGTGAAGGCGCAGGTCCATACGGGCGGGCGCGGCAAGGCCGGCGGGGTGAAGTTCGCGGCCGACATCGACGCAGTGCGCGAACATGCCACCAACATTCTCGGCCTCGACATCAACGGCCACATCGTGAAGCGGGTGTGGATCGAGAAGGCATCCGACATTGCTGAGGAGTACTACGCCTCGTTCACGCTCGACCGGTCCGCCAAGAAGCACCTCGGCATGCTCTCCAAAGAGGGCGGTGTCGAGATCGAGACCGTGGCTGAGGAGAACCCTGACGCGATCGCCAAGATCTGGGTTGACCCCGTCGGTGGTCTCTCCGAGGAGGCCACACGCGAGTGGGTCGCCGCCGCCAACCTGCCCGATGCTGCGGTCGAAGGATCGGTCGACATTCTTCAGAAGCTTTACACGGCCTATACCGAAGGCGACTGCGACCTGGTCGAGATCAACCCGCTGATCCTCACCCCTGAAGGCAAGGTCCACGTGCTCGACGCAAAGGTCACGCTCGACAGCAACAGCACGTTCCGCCACGAGAACTACGAGCAGTACGACGAGTCGCAGCCCCGCGACGAACGCGAAGAGGCCGCCCACGCCAAGGGCCTGCAGTACGTCGGTCTCGACGGCAGCGTCGGCGTGATCGCCAACGGTGCCGGCCTGGCCATGAGCACGGTCGACGTCGTGAACCAGGTCGGGGGAAGCCCGGCCAACTTCCTTGACATCGGCGGCGGCGCCAACGCCGACGTCATGGCCGGTGCGCTCGAGGTCATCAACAACGATCCTGCCGTCAAGTCGATCTTCATCAACATCTTCGGTGGCATCACCCGGGGCGAAGAGGTCGCCAACGGCATCCTCGAAGCGATGCAGCGGGTCACAATCGACGCCCCGATCGTGATCCGACTCGATGGCACCAACGCCGATGAGGGCCGGGCGATTCTCGCTCCGAACCTCAACGACAAGCTGATGATGGAAGACACGATGCTCAGCGCGGCCGAGAAGGCCGTGGAGCTGGCGAGCTGAGAAGAAGCGAAGCGAGAGAGACACAGAACCATGAGCATCTTCGTTGATGAGAACACCAAGGTCATCTACCAGGGCCTCACCGGCTCGCAAGGCAGCTATTACGGCGGCCTCAACAAGGCGTACGGGACGCAGGTCGTCGCCGGCACCCATCCAAAGAAAGCTGGCACTGACGTCGACGGCGTGCCGATCTGCGCCTCGGTCGCCGAGGCGATCGACGCAACCGGAGCGACCGCCACGTGCATCTTCATCCCGGCCCCTGGTGTGCAGGGTGCTGTGCTTGAAGCGGCCGAGGCCGGTATTGAGTTCATCGTGGCCATCACCGAAGGGGTGCCGGCCCACGATGAGGCCTACTTCTTCAACAAGCTGAGAGCGGACTTCCCGAACACCCGCCTGCTCGGTCCGAACTGTCCGGGAATCATCAGCCCTGGCAAGTGCAACATCGGTATCACCGCCGGTCACATTGCGAAGGCGGGCGGCCCGGTCGGCATTGTGAGCCGCTCAGGAACGCTCACCTACCAGGCGCTCTACGAACTGAAGCAGAAGGACATCGGCGTCACGACGTGCGTCGGTATTGGTGGCGACCCAGTTCCGGGCACATCGTTCATCGATTGCCTCGAGGCCTTCGAAGCCGACCCCGACACCAAGGCCGTCATGATGATCGGCGAGATCGGTGGCTCGGCCGAGGAGGAAGCTGCTGAGTTCATCAAGCACCACATGACCAAGCCGGTCAGCTCCTACATCGCCGGTGTCACTGCCCCTCCCGGCAAGAAGATGGGTCACGCGGGCGCCATCGTGTCCGGGGGCAAGGGCACGGCGGCAGCCAAGATGGAAGCGCTCGAGGACGCCGGTGTGAAGGTCGGCCAGAACCCGACCGAAGCCGGCGAACTCATGGCTGAGATCGTCGCAGGGCTCTGAATCGGTACAACCGAGTCTCATGATCGGCACGACGCTGCCAGCGCCGACCGGCGATGGCCTGTAAGCGTGTGGAGATGCACGTGAGTCGCCTCGTCACACTTGCGATCTTGGCGTTGCTGACGTCATGCAGTCCGACGTCAGTCGTCCTCGACCCCGAAGCGGCGACGTCGAGCACCACTACGGCCTCGACGTCGACGACCGGCACGTCGCCGTCCACCACGACAACGTCCACCACGACCACCCTGACGACGCCGACTACAACGGTCCCGGCGGTGCTGCCTGAGCTGCAGTTTGACGAGGCGGGCGTTCCGCTCAATGGTCAGTCCGATGGCGTGCTCGTTTCGAACACGGGCTGGGTTCTCCCGATCCTGAGCGGGCTTGACCGTGGTCGTCACCGGATCTGGACCCCGTGCGGACGACAGGCCGATGTCTCCGGCGGCAAGGTGATTCCCGAGGCCGACTTCGTGCTGGACCCTGGCCATGGTGGATCCGAGCCCGGCGCCGTCGGCCAAGGCGGCCTCGAAGAGAAGGATCTCAACCTTGAGGTCACCCTGAAGATCCGCGACGCGCTGGTCGGCGCTGGCTACTCGGTAGTCATGACCAGGCAGAGCGACGTCCGGGTTCCCATCGTGACGCGCGCTGAGATCGGCCAAGCGCTCGATCCGATCGCCTTTCTTTCGGTGCACTTCAACGCAGGAACCAATGCGCGCAGTGAGATCCCGGGTACCGAGATGTACCACCAGATCGAGAACGCCGATTCCAAGCGGCTCGCCGGACTTCTCTATGAGGAGACCCGCGCCGTGCTCGACCAGTTCGACATTCCATGGGTGGCGCTCGGCGACTCTGGCACGACCTTCCGGCCCAACCAGGCGGGTGGCGACTACTACGGCGTGCTTCGTCGCCCAGCGCCGGTAGTGAGTGTCCTGCTGGAGTTCGCGTATCTGTCGAACCCAGCCGAGGAAGAGCTCGTTTCCGACCCTGCGGTACAGGGCCAGCTTGCGCACGCGGTGCTGGTTGCGGTCGGGCGGTTCCTCGAGACCGACGACCCCGGTTCGGGGTTCATCGACGAACCGATCTTTCGGGGCTATGGCCCGTCGGGGGCCGGCCGGACGGATAACTGCACCGACCCGATGCTCGAGTGATCACCCGTCTGCGGTCCATCGTTGTTGCCGCAGCAGTTCTTGTCACCGCCTGGCGATGTCCGGCGTCGGTTTCGACAATGCCGAACGTGCCGTCATGTTGGTCCCCGGCGAAGCCGGAGCCGACGCGAGCTTCGCAGCGGTCGATGCGAGCGGCGCGCGGGTCCTGGTACCGGAGGCGGCGGTCACCGAGCTCGACGGTGCTGATCTCGACGGTAACCCCTCGGTCTCCACCTTCGCAGCCCGGCTCGGCATCATCGACCCGACTGCACCCGATTGATCGGCCCCGCTTGTAAAGAAGCAGCTGGCAAGGACTTCGTCGGAATCGATCGCCGATGCGTTCGAACTCGTCGAGATGTCCCCCTCGCTGACGGTTCGCCAGTTGAAGCGCCTAGGCCCGCATGATCACGACGCCAGTCCTGCGATGCCCCCGGGTTCGAAGGAACGCTCCTGGTAGGTTCCGTTCCGTGAGTGGTCCCCGTCGCGCCCTGCTGTCCGTCTACGACAAGACGGGGATCGCTGATCTCGCAGGTGCGCTCGTCGATGCCGGATGGGAGCTGATCTCCAGCGGCGGGACGGCACGGGTGATCGCCGATGCCGGTCTGCCCGTCATTGACGTCGCCGACCACACCGGATCGCCGATCATGCTCGGTCATCGCGTCGTGACGCTTCATCCGAAGGTGCATGGCGGAATCCTCGCCGACCGCCACGACCCCGAGCATCAAGCCGACATGGCCGAACACGGCATCGCGCCGATCGACCTCGTGGTCGGCAACCTGTACCCGTTCGGATCGAGCGTGGCCGAGTTCCAGTACGGCGCTGGTCAACCCGAGGAGCTCATCGATATCGGCGGGCCCGCTATGGTCCGGGCAGCCGCGAAGAACCACGCCCAGGTCGGCGTGCTGGTCAGCTCCGACGACTACGCCGCTGTCACCGAGGAGATCCGAACCGACGGCTGGCTGTGCGACTCGACAAGGCGCCGGCTCGCCCGCGACGCCTTCGCCCACACCGCCGCGTACGACGCCGCCATTGTGACCTGGTTCGACCAGACCGCGGATGAGCCCGAGGTCCTGCCGCCCACCATCCACCTTTCGCTCGAACGGGCCGACGTGCTGCGTTACGGCGAGAACCCTCACCAGCAGGGGGCGCGTTACCGGCGCGCCGACGAGCCCGGCATCTGGGATCGCGTTGAGCAACACGCCGGTGTTGCGCTCAGCTATCTGAACTTCTTCGACGCTGATGCGGCGTGGCGCCTCGCCCACGACATGGGTGGGCCAGCCGCAGTCGCGATCATCAAGCACGCCAATCCATGTGGCGCTGCTGTCGGCGGTGACCTTGCCACTGCGTACGCCGAAGCGTTCGCCTGTGATCCTCGCTCGGCGTTCGGTGGCGTCGTCGCGTGCAACCAGGTCGTCGGGCTCGACACCGTTGAAGCGATGGAGGGGGCTGCGCAAGCCGACGTCATCCTCGCTCCCGGCTTCGCCGAGGGTGTCGTCGACCGCCTGATCGCCAAGCGCAAAAACACCCGCATTCTCACGATGCCTGCACCTGAGGTTCCCCCGGCACTCGCGCTCCGCCAGATGGCCGACGGCTTTCTGGTCCAGGAAAAGCATCGTTTCGCAACCGCACCAGACTCGTGGCAGGTCGTCACCGAGCGTCAGCCGACCGATTCGGAACTCGCCGACGCTGCGTTCGCGTGGCGAGTGTGCGGCCACGTCAGCTCGAACGCCATTGTCCTCGCAAAGGGTGGGGTCGCCTGGGGGATCGGAGCCGGGCAACAGAACCGAGTCGAGTCCGGCGAGATCGCGGCAAGCAAGGCTGCGGGACGGGCAGACGGTGGCGCCTGCGCCAGCGACGCGTTCTACCCATTCCCCGATGGCATCCACGCCGCCGCCGACGCCGGGGCTGCGATCATCGCCCAGCCCGGCGGTTCGGTCGGCGACGAAAGAACCATCGCGGCGGCGAATGAGCGTGGCGTCGCCATGGTCTTCACCGGCGAACGACAGTTCCTTCACTAGATCGGGGTCTGAACGTGAGCGAGATCGAGCCGACCGACACCGAGCCAACACAACCCAAGTCTGTCGAGTGGGCGATGAAGGTGCATGCCAGCCGTGCTGGTCGCGGCTTTTACTGGGTCACCGTGCGGTTCCTGCGGCTCACGCTCATGCGTTGGCTTCGCGTTCGCAAGCAGGGCACGCACCACCTGTCGATGGAAGGCCCGCTGATTCTGGCTCCCGTTCATCGCAGCAACCTCGACTCGATCATCATCGCGTGTTCCGCCAAGCGTCGATTGCGAGCCATCGGCAAGGAGTCGTTGTTCGCCCACCCCGTCTTCGCGTGGGTCAACTCGGCCCTCGGAGCAATTCCAGTCCGACGCGGGGGCCCCGATCGGGTGGCGATGAAGTCGTCGCAAAACATCATCCGTGACGGGGCGATGATGGCCGTGTTCCCCGAGGGGACACGTCAGATCGGCAATGAGGTCACCGGCGTCTTCGGCGGCACTACGTATCTCGCACAAAAGACCGGTGCCCCAATCATCCCCATCGGCATCGGTGGCACAGAGGCCGCGATGGCCAGTGGGGCGAAGGGGATCAAGCGCGTCCGGTGCTCGATCGTGGTCGGCGAACCGATCGCTCCACCCGAAGGACGGCTGAGCCAACCGCAGCGCCGGGCCTTCAGTGAAGATGTGAGTGCAAAGCTCCAAGCGGTGTTCGATCAGGCGATCGCGCTGGCCGAGAGCTGACCCGGCGGGAGCGCTTCTTGGCCCGCTAGGTTGGGCTGCATGGCTGAAAAGATCACGATGCAGGACGACGGCACGCTCCACGTGCCGGACAACCCGATAATCCCCTTCATCGAAGGTGATGGAACAGGGGTCGATATCTGGCCTGCTGCCAAGCTCGTGCTCGATGCCGCCGCAGCCAAGTACGGCAAGTCCATCGAATGGATGGAGGTCCTCGCCGGCGAGAAGGCCTTCAACGAGACCGGCGACTGGCTGCCTCAGGACACGATCAACAAGTTCGAGGAGTACCTGATCGGGATCAAGGGTCCACTCACCACGCCGATTGGTGGCGGTTTCCGCAGCCTCAACGTTGCGATTCGTCAGATCATGGATCTCTACGTCTGCTTGCGTCCGGTTCGCTGGTTCGAGGGTGTCCCATCACCAGTCAAGGAGCCGCAGTTGGTTGACATGGTGATCTTCCGAGAGAACACCGAAGACATCTACGCCGGTATGGAGGTCGAGTCGGGTACGCCCGAGGCCAAGCGAATGATCGAGCTTCTTCACGATGCTTACGGCTGGGAGATCCGGGAGGACTCCGGTATCGGCATCAAGCCCATCTCGAGGTTCGGTTCGCAACGTCTGCAGCGGGCTGCGCTCGACTACGCCGTGCGCCGCAACCTTGGCCGGTTGCACTGGGTGCACAAGGGCAACATCATGAAGTTCACCGAGGGCGCCTTCCAGAAGTGGGGCTACGACCTCGTGCGCGAGGAGTACGCCGACGTGGCGGTTGGCTGGGAGGACTGCGGCGGCGATCCCGGCGACAAGATCCTCGTCCAAGACGCCATTGCCGACATTGCGCTGCAGCAGGTCCTGACCCGTCCGGCCGAGTTCGACGTCATTGCCACGATGAACCTCAACGGCGACTACCTGTCCGACGCCCTGGCCGCCCAGGTCGGCGGTATTGGCATCGCGCCGGGCGCCAATATCAACTACATGACGGGCCACGGTGTGTTCGAAGCCACACATGGCACTGCGCCGAAGTACGCCGGCCAGGACAAGGTCAACCCGTCGTCCGTGCTGCTGTCGGGCGTCATGATGTTCGAGCACCTGGGTTGGCAGGACGCAGCCGACGACATCGTGAGCGCGGTCGAGGCCACGATCGGCGACAAGGTCGTCACCTATGACTTCGCCCGTCTCATGGACGGGGCCACTGAGGTCAAGTGTTCCGAGTTCGCGAGCGCGATCGTCGACCGTCTGTAACTCGCCGGGCCGGTAGGCGTGCATCGCAGGTGGGTGACGAAGGTCGACTTGCCGGGCGTGAGGTGACGGCGAACGGCATCGAGTGGATATCCACCCTTCGCAAACGTTTGGCAAGCCTCGGGACCTTGTTCTCGAGCAGGGCATCAATGATGCCGAGAACGTTCTCCTGGTCGTAGTTGGCGAGCGACATGGACGAGCCGCTGGCGGACGCTCAATCGACGGCGTCATTCCGGGCAGCAGACCCGAGCACGCATTCCCCGGTATCTTCCACTTCGTCAGCAACAGCAGGCTTCGTGGGGCCCTTGTTGTGGCGTTCAGTTCCCCTCGTTCGGGTCACAATCAGTGCGGGATGAGTGGTTCGGCGCCAGTACGGTGCAGTGATGGATCCGGCCTCCACCGATGAACACATGTGGCGTCGCGGCAGTCGTCTGATCATGCGGTCACTGCGGCTCCATCCCACCATGCACGCGACTGCGATGCTTGGTGCTCTGATGTACGTTGCGGCCTCGATCGGCGGCGCGGTCATCCTTGGCCGGGTGACCGACGATCTTGTCGTCCCAGCCTTCGAGGACGGCACGGTCGACCGAGGCGATATCTGGACGATGATGGCGATCGTTGTCGTCGTGTCCTTCGTGCGCGGCGCCGGGGTTGTGGTCCGCCGCTGGTTTCTGTCACTCGCCGAGAACCGGACCCAGCGAGACTGGCGACGCGATCTCGTATGGCACTACCTCGATGTGCCGCTTCGCTTCCACCGCGAGCGTCCCACGGGCGAACTGCTTGCCCACGCCGACCTCGACCTCACGACCGCCACCATGGTGCTTAAGCCGCTGGCGTTCTCGGCCAGCGTGGTCGTGCTCGTTGTGGTCGCCACGGTCACGCTGTTGATCATCCATCCGCTCGTGGCGCTCGTCGGTGTCATCTTGTTCCCGACACTGGTGATCCTCAGTCAGATCTATACAAGCCGAGTCGAGGAGCCCGCAGCCCGGGCGCAGCAGGGCGTGGGCGATGTGTCGGCGGTGGC
The DNA here is from genome assembly GCA_029247365.1 of Acidimicrobiales bacterium. Taxonomy (GTDB): domain Bacteria; phylum Actinomycetota; class Acidimicrobiia; order Acidimicrobiales; family Aldehydirespiratoraceae; genus UBA11606. Next base: position 35,758 of record JAQWLJ010000047.1, read on the forward strand.
TTTCGAGAGCTTCGAAGGTGCGCTGATCGTCAAGACGCTCGGTCGTGAGGAGGCCGAGATCGAGCGCATGCGCGCTGCTTCGGCTCGACTGCGCGATGAGCGTTTGGTCGTCGGCCGGATCCGGGCGTTCTTTGAACCGTCTATCGACGCGCTTCCCCACGTCGGCAGCATCGCGCTCCTGCTGCTCGGCAGTTGGTTGGTGTCGCGCGGTTCGGCAACACCGGGAGACCTTGTCCTGGCCGCCGTCATCTTCGGCCTGCTCGCAACACCGTTGCGGGTTTTCGGGTTTTTCCTTGAGGAGCTTCCTCGTTCAGTAGTTGCGCTCGACCGTATCGACCGGGTGATGGCGACCGATATCGAGCCTCGCGAGGGTGTCACGTCGCTGCCTGACGGCCCGCTCCCGATTCGGGTGCGACACCTCACTGTCGCCTATGGCCCGAACGACATCTTGACCGATGTCGACATCGATGTCCCGGCCGGTCGTGTCGCTGCATTGGTTGGACCTACCGGGTCGGGCAAGTCGACCCTTATGGAGGCAATCGCCGGCCTACTCGACCCGTCGTCGGGCACCGTCGACCTCGGAGGAATCGACGTCGACGATGTCTCGGCCAAGGAATGGTCAGCCGCAGTAGCGTTTGCGTTCCAGGAATCCTTTCTCTTCACCGACTCGATCGATCAAAACGTCGGGCTGGGGGTACGTACCGACGCCGAGATCGCCGACGCGCTGGCCGTCGCCCAAGCCGACACCTTCGTGGCCGAACTTACCGACGGGCGTTCAACTGTTGTCGGTGAGCGGGGGACCACGCTCTCCGGTGGCCAACGCCAGCGGGTGGCGTTGGCCCGGGCCTTGGCTCGCAAGCCCAAGGTCCTGCTGCTTGACGATGCGACGAGCGCAGTCGACCCGGTCGTCGAGGCAGAGATCCTTGCAGGCTTGCGTCGGTCACTCGACATGACGGTGATGGTCGTCGCACACCGCATTTCGACCATCCTTCTCGCTGACTCCGTCGTGTATCTCGACGAAGGTCGGGTCGTTGCAACGGGGACCCATGACGAGTTGCTGAAGCGTGATGACTACCGCGCCCTCGTGACCGCCTATGAGCAAGGTGATGCCTGATGGCTGGTCAACTTCCCGAGCTCGAAGCCCTCGACGCTGTCGCCTCCTTGATCGACGATGAGTCGCCGGAGATCGGCGGCCTCACGGTCTTCAAACGCGGCCTCAAAGTCTCACCCGATCTCCGCAATGGCCTGCTTGTTACGGTCCTGTTGGCGCTTACCGCGGCGGCAGGGCGCCTGATCATTCCGATCCTCGTCCAGCTTGTGCTCGACCGCGGGCTCCTTGGCGACGATGGCTATCGCCCCGGCTTCTTGTGGGCTGTGGCGCTCGGCGCGCTTGGCGTCGTCGCATTGGTTACCTGGGCCACCCGGGTCACGCTCATCCGTCTGGTCGATATGACCGAGACCGTGCTGATGAACCTGAGGGTGCGGGTTTTCGGCCACATCCACCGACTGAGCCTCGCCGACCACACCGAGAGTCGTCGCGGCGTGCTCGTGGCTCGGGTCACGAGCGACATCGAAACGCTCACCCGGTTCACCCAGTGGGGCCTCATCAGCTGGATCACCGACACCGCGATCATCCTCGGCACGGTCGCGGTGATGCTCTGGTATAGCTGGCAGTTGACCCTGCTGGTCCTGGCTGTCCACGCACCACTCGTGCCGTTCCTGCGATGGGTCCAGCGTCGTCAGTTCGTCTCGTATGGGCTCGTTCGCACGCGAGTGGCTGAGACACTTGGTCATGTGTCCGAGACCGTGTCGGGCGCTGAGGTCATCCGGGCCTACGACTACGAGGGTCCGGTCCGTGAGCGCATGGAGGACTCGATCCAGCGGCAGTACCGGCAGCAGCAGCGGAGCATGATCTGGTTCGCCGGCATGTTGCCGGTCGTCGATCTCGTGTCCTCGATTTCCCTTGCGGCTGCGGTCGGGGTCGGGGTGTGGTGGCGCGGTGATCTCGGCCTCGGCGTTGGTGAACTCGTAGCGTTCTTGTTCCTCGTCAACCTCATTCTCAACCCAATCGCCCAGCTTGGCGAGGTGCTGGACCAGACCCAGACTGCGCTCGCCGGCTGGTGGAAGGTGCTACGGGTGCTCGAAGTGCCCGTCGATGTTGTCGAGCCTGACGATGGCGAGCCCCTGCCTGAGGGGCCGCTGTCAATCGAGCTCGACGGCGTTGGCTTCTCCTATCGCACCGGTCCGCCAGTTCTCCGCGGGGTCGGTCTGCGCATTCCCCCCGAGACTGTGGTTGCGGTCGTGGGTGAAACCGGCTCAGGCAAGACCACGTGTGCCCGCCTGCTTACCCGCCTGGCCGATCCAACCGAAGGTGTGGTCCGGATCGGTGGGGTCGATCTCCGCGTCGTTTCGCCCGAGGCTCGGCGCCAGTCGATCCGAATGGTCCCACAGGACGGCTTCCTGTTTGACACCACGATCCGCAACAACATCCGATTCGGTCGTGATGACGCGACCGATACCGATGTCGAACAGGCGATCGACGAGCTTGGTCTCCGCGACTGGGTCGGGGGCCTGCCCGACGGCCTGGACACGGTGGTCGGTGAGCGGGGTGGGCGCCTGTCAGTTGGTGAGCGTCAGCTCGTTGCACTGGCCCGGGCCCAGGTCGCTGATCCGGGGTTGCTCCTGCTCGACGAGGCCACATCGGCGGTCGATCCCGAGACCGAAGAAGCCTTGGCGGCCGCCCTGGATCGGCTCGCGGGCGGCCGGACCATGGTGTCGATCGCCCACCGTCTTTCGACGGCGGAGCGTGCCGACCTCGTGGTGGTCTTTGACGCCGGCGAGATCGCCCAGGTTGGCTCGCACGAGGAACTCGTGGCGCAACCCGGGATCTACTCAGCGCTGTATGCGTCCTGGATCGGCAACACCCGATCCGACCCGTCAGCCGCCTGATCCTGCGGCCGTAGGAGCCGCAGAGCGGCCACGCCGAGCACCACGAAGATCACGAGAATAAACGGGCAGACATCAGCAATCGTCTTGGTGAGCTGGATCGTCCCGCTGAGCCAGATCAGCAGGGCTGCCCAGCCGTTGATCAGTCGACGATCGAGCAGAATCAGGGTGGCGACAACGACGGGGTCGGGCAGCATCGCGATCGCGTCGGCGGGGGTGGGTGGGCGTGAGGAAATCAGTACATCATCGGCCGGTTGCGCCCGCACAAAACAAAATGGTCCAAATGCACTACCGAGGTGACTCAGCGCAGTGGGGGCGCTCCAGCGGTGCTGGTAGCGTCACGTGCGATCGACTCACCTCCGCGGAGAATGCTCATGACGTCCCCAGTTCGCGTTGCTGTCACCGGTGCTGCCGGCCAGATTGGCTACAGCCTCCTCTTTCGGATTGCCAGCGGTTCCATGCTTGGTCCTGACCAGCCGGTGATTCTGCAACTGCTGGAAATTCCGCCCGCCATGGGCGCGCTTGAGGGTGTCGCAATGGAACTCGACGACGGTGCCTTTCCGTTGCTCGCCGGCATGACGCTGAGCGATGATCCGAACGCCGCCTTCGTCGGTGCCAACATTGCGATGCTCGTCGGCTCCCGTCCCCGTTCGAAGGGTATGGAGCGCAAGGACCTCCTCGAGGCCAACGGTGCAATCTTTACCGCTCAGGGCAAGGCCATCAACGACAACGCCGACGACGACGTCAAGGTGCTGGTGGTCGGCAACCCGGCGAACACCAACTCCCTTATCGCGATGAACAACGCGCCTGACGTCCCCAACGCCCGGTTCACCGCCATGACCCGGCTCGACCACAATAGGGCCAAGGCGCAGCTTGCCCAGAAGCTCGAAGTCACGGTGAACGACATCACCAATATGACGATCTGGGGTAACCATTCCGCGACCCAGTACCCAGACCTCTTCCACTGCAACGTCAACGGAGCGAACGCCGCTGACACGGTTGACGATCAGGATTGGCTCGAGAACACCTTCATTCCCACTGTCCAGCAGCGTGGCGCGGCGATCATCGAGGCCCGCGGCCTCTCGTCGGCTGCGTCGGCCGCCTCAGCTGCGGTCGACCATGTCCACGATTGGATGCTCGGCACCCCTGACGGGGACTGGGTGTCGATGGCTATCCCGTCCGACGGCAGCTACGGCGTCCCAGAGGGGCTTATGTCGTCGTTTCCGGTCACCTGTTCGGGTGGCGAGTACTCCGTCGTACAGGGTCTCGACATCGATGACTTCTCGCAGGGCCGCATCGACGCGACGGTCGCCGAGTTGGCCGAAGAACGCGACACCGTCGCAGGGCTTGGCCTGATCTGAGCCGGTGCCGGAGCTGCCGGAGATTACGGCGCACGCCGAGCGACTGGCAGCTGACTACACCGGCGCGGAACTGACAGCGTTTCGGCCACTGCATCTCGCTGCGCTCAAGACGTTCGATCCGAACCCGAGCGACGCACACGGGCTCGCTCTTACCGGCACAGGTCGGCGTGGAAAGTATCTGACGCTGCGCTTCGGGGATGAGCTGACCTTTGTCATCCATCTGATGCAGGGTGGGCGACTCCGCTCCGACCCCAAGAGAGCGAAGAAACCGCGTGGCGGTATGGCTCGCTGGGAGTTTGGCGATGGCGGTGCGCTGCTCCTCACCGAGGCCGGCACCGAACGCAAGGTCGGTGTCTGGTTGGTCCGCGGCGAGACGGAGGGGGCCGATCCTCTGATTGGCCTTGGCCCCGACGTCGACACGGTTTCCCGGGAGCAGCTCGCCGAGATCCTGCAGATGGAGAACTCCCGGATTCACGGCTTTCTTCGACGGCAAGGCCACATTGCGGGCATCGGTCGCCTCCTTGCCAACGAGGTCTTGCACACGGCGAAACTCAGTCCGTTTGCGATGAGCACCAAGCTCAACGACGGTCAGATCGACCGCCTGCACGCGGCGCTGCAGTCCGTCGTCACCGCCGCGATCGAGCACGAGCGGACGCTCGACGACATCGGCATGTCTGCCGATCGCCCAAACAACGTCCATCATCGTGTCGGCTTTAGCTGCCCGCTGTGCGGCTACGAGATCCGATCCGTCGAGTACCGCCGCTACACCGTCGCCTACTGCCCGACCTGCCAGACCGATGGCAAGGTCTTGGCCGACAATACGACCAGCAAGTTCCTCAAGTAGCCGGGTTCAGACCGGCCCGATAGCGAGTCCGGCCAACACATCACGATGCTCGATCAGTGCGGCGACATCGCCGCCGATGCGGAGCTGACCGTTGAGGAACGCTCGCTGTGCCGACACGGTGCCGTTGCGGATCCCTTCCGCGGTTTCAGCGTCGGTAACGATCCGGATGTCGGCGTCGTCGGATCTTCCTCGCTGGAGTTCAGCTGTGCCGGATCCGATTCGCACGGTCCAGGACTCGCTATCCACGATCTGCTGTTCGATGCTCAGCTCGAGATCGGCCGGGGGTTGGGCTGTGGCGGCAGCGGTCGCCATCTCGTCAAACCACTCGTCGGAGAGAAAGGTCGTCACATGGTCAGGTTACGGCGCCGGGCCCTAGCCTCGGCCGCGTGGGACCTGAACGCAGACCCCCGGCAAAGCTGACTCACCGGTTGGGCGCCCGGATCCTCGATGTCGTCACGCTCACCTGGGTGCTCTTCTTCGTCCTGGTCGAGGTTGACCAACGGCTGCTTGGTGGCGACCCCTGGGGGCAGCGACCGCTGCAGATCGACCTCACCGAGGCCCGCCCACTCCTGTTGACAATCCTTGTCATTGGGCTCTACGAGACCGTTCCAGTCGCCGCGAAGGGCGCAACGCTCGGCAAGGTGCTCTTTGGTTTGCGGCTCGTCTCCTCAGAACGGCGCAACCCACTTCCTTGGCCCCGGGCCCTCGCTCGCACCCTTGTCCTCTACGGGGCGCCGGTGGCCCTTGGGGCCTATGGCGGCACGGTGCTGCTCGTCCTGCTGGCCAGTCTCGCCCTGCCGGCGACGGGTCGAGGCCTCCACGACCGGCTGGCTGGATCGATTGTTGTGGTCGCCGAGGGCAAACAGGAGGACCACGAGTGATCGACACCGACGCATTCGACCCTGGCTACCCGCATCCTGGCCTCGATGACACAATCGACATTGAGTGGGTCGACAAGCGGGCCGGGGTCGCTGGCTTGCTGCGAGTTGCGGTCCGGCCCGCCGCGGGCGCGACCTGGTTCCTCGCCGTTGTCCATGAGCGCACGGCGCCCCCGGTCGTCGTCCTGGACTACGACCTGCCCCTGGTGTCGAACGCGTGGGAGTTCCGTGCCCCCGGTATCTGGGCTGATTTCGTGTGCGAGACGCCAGTCGAGCAGTGGACGGTCGGCCTTGAAGCCTTCGGCCTGGCGGTCGATCCAACAGTTCTGCTGACACCGGCGTCGTTCGGTGACCGAACGCCGGTTGGTCTCGACGTTGATGTCGAGGCTGTGATGGCACCGGATGAAGACGACGAGGGATTTGCCCACGAGATCACGTTTCGCGGTGAGGTGCTCGTCGGCTCGAAGGGGTATGACATCGATGCCGTCGGCATGCGACGTCGACGCTGGGATGGTGGTTGGCCTCGCCTGACGCCGCTACCCCCGGGCTTCGAGGCCGAGACGCGGATCGCAGTGCAGTGGCCAGGCCAGCCGTCGCCGGAGATCCGCAGCTGGGTCGCTGGGAACCGACCCGGCTGGGTCGAGCTGCCGGTCTAGCGGCAGCCTGGATCACGATTCGTAGCGTCTGCCGACTTGGGTAAGCACCATCACTAAGCTGAAACCCACCACGGTGAGAACAGCCGGCCCGACGAACGCGTCGACGTTGGTGGGCCATTCAAGCCCAGTTCCGTCGATCACTTCAGACTCGTCTTCTGCGACGACGCCGACGCCGTTCGGCCACGGCCAGAGCACCCGGAGCGACCCGAGCATCAGGCCGATGAGGGCTGCCATGACCCGGTTGAACTGGCGGTCGAGTACCCACCCCAAGAGTGAGGAGAACAAGGCGAGGCCGATGATCGCACCGATGCCAACGAGGGCGATATCGGTGAACGCTTGGTCGTGAACGGCACCGAGCACTGCGGCGTACATCCCCATCATCAAGAGGATGAACGAGCCCGAAATTCCGGGAAGGATCATGGCGCAAATCGCCAGCGCGCCGGCGCCGACGAACACGAGTGGGCTCGGGTCGATGACCGGTCCGGACTGGAAACCGAGGAGCTGAAAGACAGCGACGCCGACGACCAGCATGATGACAACGTGTTCATTGGTTCGCTTGGTCAGGAGGCCGAGCCCGACGGTCACGGAACCAGTGACGAGACCGAAGAACAGGCCCGCCATCTCTTCGGGGTTGTCGTGGAGTTGCGTTTCGATGATCGGAGCGAGCGAGACTACGGCGATCCCGATACCGGCGATGAGCGGCGCGAGGAACAGCCAATCGATGGAGGTGAACCGCTTCCAGAACCCCTTGAGGTCGCCTTTGAGCAGCATGCCGAGGGCTCGAGCCCCAGAACGGACCGTGGCGATGAGCTTGTTGTAGATCCCAAGGACGAGTGCGATCGTGCCTCCCGAGACCCCTGGGACGACATCGGCCGCTCCCATGAGGAATCCGCGAGCGAGCTGGGCTGTGATCTTGGGGAACACGGCAGCCGACTGTACCGTCGAGTCCGATGACGGACGCGGCACGCGACGTAGACCGAGGGCGCTTGATCGACGTCGGTCCGGTCGAACTGTGGGTCGACGACGTCGGGTCGGCCTCGGGCGATCCTGTCGTGCTCCTTGCCGGTGCCGATACCCCCGGCTTCCGGTGGGCGCCATCGTTTGTCGACCAACTCGTGGCCGCCGGCCATCATGTGATCCGGTACGACCACCGAGACTGCGGCCGATCGACCTCACTTGGCCCCGAAGCGGGCTATCTCCTCGACGATCTCGCCGCAGACCTCGTCGGCCTGCTCGACCGGTTGACGATCGGCTCGGCTCACCTCGTGGGCCGAGCGATGGGAGGCATGGTCGCTCAGGTGATGGGACTCGAGCACGCCGACCGTGTCGCGTCGCTCACCTTGCTTTCGACCACGGCGGGGGTCGATGACGAACGTCTCCCTGGCCCGGACGAGGGCTTCGTTGACAAGATGATGCAGCGTCTCTACGCCGGTCCACCCGACGATCACGCTGGGCGGGTTCAGTGGCTCGTCGAGCTTGCCGAGTCCATGGCTGGTACGGCGTATCGGCTCGATCTCGAAGCGGAGGTGGTGCTGGCCGACGCTCAACTCCGTACCGGATGGTCACCCAACTCCGGTCATGGTGGCGCTGCGTTCGGGTCGCCGTCTCGGCTCGAACGTCTTGGCGAGATCCAGCATCCGACGATGGTGGTTCACGGCACCGCCGACCCCGTGCTGCCAATCGAGCACGGCAAGGCGCTCGCGCTGGGGATTGATGGCGCGGTGTATATCGAGGTTGAGCGACTCGGTCACGAAGCGCCAGCGGCGTTCCTCAAGGAACTTACGCCGTCGCTTCTCCATCACCTCGCCCACGCTCGGCAAGGCTGAACGTCCACCCACAACGAGGCATCGCACAGCGACGGCACGTCACAGAAGTACCGACCGCGGGTGCATCGACGGGCGACATCGCCTGGTGATGGCTCGTGAAGGTTCAGACGATCGTGAACGGAGGGCTCATCAGAGCCAGACGATAAGGATGATGCGTGCCTGATCGGATTTGCGTCGTTCTCAGATCATCACCTCTATGAGGCTGGGTCCTGGTGTGGCGACGCTCTTGGCGAGGGTGGCGTTGAACTCCTCGGCTGTGGTCGCCTGTTGGGCCGGTACGCCCATACCGGTAGCCAGCGACACCCAGTCGAGGGCGGGGTTCGTGAGGTCGAGCATGCTCATCGCCTTCGGCCCAGGCGAGTGGGCGCCGACCCGATCGAACTCATGCTGCAGGATTGCGTACTTGCCGTTGTTGAAGATCACGTTGGTGACGTCAAGGCCTTCTCGGGCCTGCGTCCAGAGTGCCTGCAGGGTGTACATGCCGCCGCCGTCAGCCTGCATCGCGAACACGCGCTGGTCGGGGCAGGCGATCGCAGCCCCGGTCGCGGCCGGCAGCCCGTAGCCGATCGAGCCTCCGGTGAGCGCAAGGAGCGAGAACGCCGGCGTCCCGCGAAGGGCGCCCTGGTAGCCGCCACCGGCAGTGCCAGCCTCGTTGACCACCACGGCGTTGTCGGGCATGAGGTGGGCGATCGCCCGCCCGACCGCGGCCGAGTCAAGCTCGCCTTCGGGGAGCGATGGCCGGTCGAGCTCGAGAAGCTTCGGGGCTGCGTTCGTTGCCCCCGCTCGGTCGACCAGCGCAGCGAGTGCTCCATCGATGTCGCCGGTGATCTCGCAGATCTGGTGCACGGTGGCACCTTCGGGAGTCAGCTCGTTGGGCTTGTCGGGGTATGCGAAGAACGTGATGGGTGGATGACCCCCAATGATGATCAGGTGTTCGGTGCCCTCGAGTTGCTGGGCCGCCATCTCACCGAAGTATTGGAGTCGGGCCACCGGTGAACGGCCGGCACCGGTCTCTTGGCGGGGCGCCCATGTCGAACAGAACACACGGGTGCCGGTTCCGGCTGTGAGCTGGCTCGTGAGACGGGCTCGAGATTCGGTGACATTGCCGCCAAGCATGAGCGTGCATCGCGCGCCTGAGGCGATTGCTACGGCAGCCGAATCGATTGCGGCTTCGTCTGGTGCGTCGGGCATCGGCACGTTGGACATGTCCGCAACGGCGGTTGCCGAGGTTGGGTTCCACGCGGTGTCGGCCGGGAGGATCACGCTGGCAACTTGGCCGGGCGCGACCATCGACGCCTCGATCGCAGCTGCACCGATGGCCGCGACCTCATCGGCGGTGTTGGCGTTGCCGACCCAATGCGACATCGGGGCGGCGATGCCTTCGACGTCGGCAGAGAGCGGGGCGTCGAACCGGCGGTGATAGGTCGCGTGGTCGCCGATGATGTTCACCATCGGGGTTCGAGCCTTCTTGGCGTTGTGAATATTGGCTAGGCCGTTGGCCAGGCCGGGCCCGGTGTGAAGCAGGGTTGCAGCGGGCTTGCCGGCCATACGGGCGTACCCGTCGGCTGCGCCCGTGACCACACCCTCGAACAGGCCAAGCACACATCGCATCTGTGGGTTCGTGTCGAGCGCGGCGACAAAGTGCATCTCGGACGTGCCCGGGTTCGCGAAGCACACATCGACGTCGGAGTCGGTGAGGGCCTTGACGAGGGCTTGGGCGCCGTTCATCTGCTGGTCGGTCATGATGCACTGGCTATCACGAGCCTCGGTTCCGCTGCATGTTGCCGGCATCGGAACTGATGAACGCGAACTCCGATCAACGCCAACCAACGACGGGGCGGCGTTTGATGGCCGCCTACATCGCTATTGGCTGGCCAGCGAGCGGTTCTTGATCTTTGCCTTGACGTAATCGCGGTTCATGAACGCGATGAAGTCGAGTGAGATCTCCTTGGGGCACGCCTCGTGGCATTCGCCGTGGTTGGTGCAGGAGCCGAAGAAGCCCTCCATGGTCTCGACCATGGCCTCGGTGCGCTTCCAGCGTTCGGGCTGACCCTGCGGCATCACGTTGAGGTGGTGCAGCTTGGCAGAAGTGAACAGCTGGGCGGCCGAGTTTGGGCATGCCGCGACGCACGCACCACATCCGATGCAGGCGGCAGCATCCATCGATGAGTCGGCTACTTCCTTCGGAATGGGAATCTCGTTGGCGTCAGGTGCGGTGCCGGTGGGGGCCGAGATGTAGCCGCCCGCCTCGACGATGCGATCGAACGCACGACGGTCGACCATCAGGTCCTTGAGGACCGGGAAGGACGTGGCCTGCCATGGTTCGATGACGATCTCATCACCATTGTTGAACTTTCGCATGTGGAGCTGACATGTCGCGGTGGCCTTCTCGGGGCCATGGGCTTGCCCATTGATCATCACACCGCACGTGCCGCAAATACCTTCTCGACAGTCATGACCGAACGTGACCGGTTCGATGTCGTCGGCGATCAGGCGCTCGTTGACAACATCGAGCATCTCGAGAAACGAGGCGTCTTCGGGAATGTCATTGGCGTCGACCTCGAGGAACGCACCTTGGGCATGCGGGCCATTCTGGCGCCAGATCTTCAGCTTGAGGTTCAGCATTTTGCTCACGTGTTGCTACTCCCGATCACTTGTACGAGCGCTGCGTGAGCGCCACGTTCTCGAAGGTGAGGTCTTCTTTGTGGAGCGTCTGCTCTTGGCCGGGACCGTTCCACTCCCATGCACCGACGTAGGCGAAGTTCTCGTCATCGCGCAGTGCCTCGCCGTCCTCGGTCTGGGACTCCTCACGGAAGTGGCCCCCGCAACTCTCCCTGCGGTGAAGCGCGTCTCGCGCCTTGAGCTCGGCGAACTCCATGAAGTCGTCGACTCGGTTGACCTTCTCGAGCATCGTGTTGATGCCGTCGGGGCTGCCGAGCACCTTGACGTTCTTTCGGAACTCTTCACGCAGGGCGGGGATCTCCGAGAGTGCCTTCTCGAGGCCGGTCTCGTTGCGGGCCATACCGCAGTATTCCCAAACGATCTTGCCGAGCTCACGGTGGTAGTACTCGACGCCGTGGGTACCGGTGTTGGAGGTCCACTGCCGGTTCTTGTCATCGATGGTCTGGATCGCCTCGGTGAAGACCGAGTCGTCGGTCGGCAGCACCGACTCACCGAGCTTCGGGGCGAGGTAGTCGCCGATCGTGTACGGCAACACGAAGTAGCCGTCAGCGAGGCCCTGCATGAGTGCCGACGCGCCGAGTCGGTTCGCGCCGTGGTCGGAGAAGTTCGATTCGCCCAAGGCGTACAAACCGGGGATGGTGGTCATCAGGTTGTAGTCGACCCACAGGCCGCCCATCGTGTAGTGGATGGCGGGGTAGATACGCATCGGCACGGAATACGGATCCTCACCGGTGATCCGCTCGTACATGTCGAAGAGGTTGCCGTAGCGCTCCTTGACCGCTTCGACGCCGTCACGCCCGATGGCCGCGGCGAAGTCGAGGTACACACCGTTCTTGAGCGGTCCGACACCACGACCTTGATCGACGACCGTCTTCGCGTTCCGGCTGGCGACATCGCGCGGGACAAGGTTACCGAAGCTCGGGTACTTCTCCTCGAGGTAGTAGTAGCGGTCCTCTTCGGGGATGTTCGCCACGGCACGCTTCTCGTCGATGTCGCGCGGGACCCAGATCCGGCCGTCGTTGCGCAACGACTCAGACATGAGGGTGAGCTTCGACTGGAACTCGTCGGAGGCGGGGATGCAGGTTGGGTGGATCTGCGAGTAGCTGGGGTTGGCGAACAACGCGCCCTTGCGGTGGGCCCGCCACGCTGCAGTGACGTTCGAGGCCATCGCGTTCGTCGACAGGTAGTAGACGTTGCCGTAGCCGCCGGTGGCGAGCACGACCGCATGGGCCGAGTGAGCGTGCACCTGGCCGGTGAGCATGTCGCGCACGACAATGCCCTTCGCCTCGCCATCCTTGGTAACTATGTCGAGCACGTCGGAGCGGTTGTAGAGCGTGACCTTGCCGGCAGCGATCTGGCCAGCGAGAGCCTGGTAGGCACCGAGCAGCAGCTGCTGGCCGGTCTGGCCCCGGGCGTAGAAGGTGCGGCTCACCTGGGCGCCGCCGAACGAGCGGTTGGCGAGCAGACCGCCATACTCGCGAGCGAACGGAACACCCTGAGCAGCGCACTGATCAATGATGTCGATCGACACCTGGGCCAGGCGGTGGACGTTGGCTTCTCGGGACCGGTAATCGCCACCCTTGACCGTGTCGTAGAAGAGGCGATGCACCGAGTCGCCGTCGTTGCGGTAGTTCTTCGCTGCGTTGATGCCGCCCTGCGCAGCGATCGAGTGGGCACGACGGGGCGAGTCGTGGAAGGTGAAGACCTTTACGTTGTACCCGAGCTCGGCGAGCGAGGCCGCGGCCGACGCACCGGCCAGGCCGGTGCCGACAACGATTACGTCGAACTTGCGCTTGTTGGCCGGGTTGACGAGCTTGACTGAGAACTTGTGGTTGTCCCACTTCTCAGCGATTGGCCCTTCTGGAATCTTGGCGTCGAGCGTGACCATCAGCCTTGCTCCTCATCGTCGAATGCGTACGAACCGGGTGTGTGATTGTCGATGTCGATCAGACCGCCCTGCACTGCCAGCGGGAAGCTCAGGTTGCCGATCAGGATCAGGCCAGCGATGCCTCGGGCGAAGCTCCGTCGCAGGCCGTTGTACCTCGGATTGTTGATGCCGAGCGTCTGGAACATCGACCAAGCACCATGGAAGATGTGCACCGCAAGCACCACGTTGGCGATGACGTAGATAATCGCAATCGGCAACGCGTCCAACGAGACATACACGTTGTTGTAGGGGTCGCCGGCGTACCAGTCGTCGTTCAGCCAGCCCCACGTGAGGTCGGCGAGGTGGAAGAGCACATAGAGCAGGATGATTGGCCCGGTCCAGCGCATCGTGCGGCTTGCGAAGCTGGCGGCGACGTAGTCGCGCTTACCGACGTAGGACTTGTCGGCCTTGTGGTTCATCCGGCTCAGCGAGTACGCAGCGTGGATGTGGACGGCAAACATGGCGATGAGGCTGAGCCGCAACGCCCACAGCACGCCAGTTCGGGGGACGAGGTGGCCGCCGAGATCACGGAGCGCTTCGGCGTACTCGTGCACCTCGGTTGGGCCTTCGTAGAGGTGGAGATTGCCGATCATGTGCACCACGACGAAGCCCAGGAGGCCTATGCCGGTGAGCGCCATGGCGTACTTCTTGCCGATGGCCGTCTGGTACAGATTGAGCGGCCAGGGGAGTTGCGGGGCCCGTGTCGTAACGGGCGAGACCGAATGGTCAGCGATGGTCTGCGCCATTGATTGTCGTTCCTTGGTGATGCTCACGCCCTCGTGGACGGGCGACGTCGGCCGCAACGGTAGTTGCCTTTGACTTGTACGGCCCACTTCTGCGCACAGATGCGCGGGGTGTTAACCGACGGGGGAGCGATAACGGTTGTGGGCGGCCACCGGACCGTCGGGGCTGGTGGCCGCGAAATCCAGAGTGAGGGCGAGTTCCCCCGTTCCCCGGATGACGATTGGCAGGGTCGCAATGAGCTCGACTGCGTCGGCCCCGATGGCGCCCGCGTACCGGCGCGTCTCCATCGAACCGTCCGGGTGCTGCACCGTGGCGATGACCTCGGCACCGGTCAACGGATCATGGAGGTCGGAGACGACGTGGATGGCCAGGTCGATGTGCGCGCCGTTGGCCAGCCCGGTCGGGAACGGGTCGGCGACCGCGATCACCGGAGCGCAGGCCGCCTCAACGGCGCGCCACGCCGGTTTTGCTCGACGGTTGTGGTCGAGGATCCCGAACCCGCCCGCTGGCGAGGGGTCGGCAAGGTAGAACGCGCAGAAACCGCCGGTCGGCCGGTACTTGAGACGTCGCAGCGTCTCGATCGCAGTGCGGAGTACCTCGGCTTGCGCGGCCTGGCCGAATCGGGCCCACGTCGCGCCGTCGGTGACGGGTGCGGGCGGCACAAGGTGGCGCAGCGAGCGGGCTGGTGCCCCAACCGCATCGCCGATCTCATCCCAGTCGAGTGTGGGCCAGCGGGACGAGTCGAGTCCGGGCAGGTCGGGGTCGACAGTTGCGGCGCCGAACGCGGTCACGAAGCGGCCCATGCGAGGCACGCGGGCGATTGCTGCGCCGAGGTCGGCAGCGCGGACGTCGTGCCACCCGAACCACAGATGACTGGTCGTGCCGTCGAGTTGGGGCAGGTGGGGCGGCACCGCAGTGTGGATCACGATCGGTCGCGAGCCGTCGGTTCGCTGGAGGACCCGTCGAACCGATGTATCGAGTACGGCCCGGTTCCACGACGGCCGCTGCTGGCCGATGACCGGTGGCGTAACCGGCGCGATGATCGGCCGCCGGAACGGTTCGTCGTGCGCGCACCACACTGCGACCGAGGGGTGGTGGGAGAGGAGGTCGACCATCTCGCGCGCCTGACGTACCGCCTGACTGCGAACGCTCCGGGCCATGACGCCCCGCAACGGCATCTCCTGCCAGATCAGCATGCCCAGTTCGTCAGCCGCCTCGTAGACCTCGGGGTGCGCAACATGGGCGACGAGCCGGATCAGGTCGAAGCCGAGCGCCTTGGCGGCTTCAACGTCGGCCCGCACCTGTGGGGCCGGCGCGTTGCCCAGCTGGGGCATCGTCGGCAGCATCACGACACCCTTCGTGAAGATTGGCACGCTGTTGACCTCGAGGTGCCAGCTCTGCATTTTCACCGTGCGAAACGCGATGCGGCAGCTCCGTTGGTCCTGGATGGTGTCGTCGACGATCAGCTCACACGAGAGTGGATAGAGCGGCTGGTCGCCAAGGCCGTGGGGCCACCAGAGCTGGGGCTCGGGAACCTCGATCGTCCACTCGACGCGGTTCTCGCCGTGGGCTGCCGGGTGACGGAGTTCGTGATCGACGCCCGCGACCCGAGTGCGAAGCACGACGGGCCCTCCGCCCGGATGGTCAAACACGCAACGAAGGGTGAGGTGAGCACACGCTGCGTTGGCGTCGACACATGTTGCGCGGAAGTGCTGGATCGCGGCGGCGCCTGTGTCGTGGAGCGAAACTCCCTGCCAGATCCCGCCCGGGTTGTGACCCGCCACCCCTGAGAGTTCTGGGTCGAGGATGGCGCCCATCAGATTGGTGCGTTCGTCTGGATCGCCAAAGCGCGGGACGGTTACGTCCACGGCAAGCACGTGCTGGTCTGGCGATTCGCCGGTCGGTCGGTCGGGCCTCATCAGGTGCGTGACCTCAAACTGATGGGGAACGAAGTACCCGTCGGTATCGCCCACGTAGGCGCCGTTCAGCCAGACATCGCCTTGTTGGGCGATGCCGTCGAGCCGCAGCCAGCGCCGCCGGCCCTCCATGACCGGCTCCATCTCGAACCGACGGCGGTAGAGCACCGAGCGCTCGTCAGCGAGCCCTTCGTTGGTGGCCCAATGGCCGGGGACCACCACATCGGCCCAATTCCGGTCGTCGAGCGCGGGTTCGTGGAACGTCCTCCGCAGCTCCTCGCGTGCCGGCGCGGCGCGCCACGACCCCGACAGATCCATGAGGGGAACGCTACCGGCCTGACACGGTTGGGTCGTCTGGGACAAGGTTGAGGCCGCGTGTAGGGTCCGCGTCATGTCGAGATCTGAGACCCCCTCCGCGAACACACTCGGTGCCTTGAAGGCGAGCGGCTGGGAGTCGACGCCGCTGCGTCAAGAGCTGCGGCGCAATGCCATCGAGCGGATCAAGAACGACCAGCCACTGTTCCCTGAGGTTCTTGGCTACGAGAACACCGTTACGCCGCAGCTCGAGAATGCCTTGCTTGCGGGCCACGACATCATCTTCCTGGGTGAGCGGGGGCAGGCGAAGACCCGGATGATTCGTGGTCTCACGGACCTGCTCGATGAGTGGATGCCGATCATCGCCGGGTCAGAGATTCATGACGATCCGTATAACCCGATCTCGCGCCACGCCCGCGAAGCGACTGCGGAGCACGGTGACGACACACCGATCGCCTGGGTTCATCGCGACGATCGCTTTGGCGAGAAGCTCGCCACCCCTGACACGTCAATCGCCGACCTGATCGGGGAGGTCGACCCGATCAAGGTGGCCGAGGGCCGCTACCTCTCCGACGAACTCACGCTGCACTACGGCCTAGTCCCGCGCACCAACCGTGGCATCTTCGCGATGAACGAGCTGCCCGATCTGTCCGAGCGGATCCAGGTCGGTCTCCTCAACGTGCTCGAGGAACGCGACGTCCAGATCCGGGGTCACAAGGTCCGGCTGCCGCTCGACGTGATCCTCGTCGCGTCGGCGAATCCCGAGGACTACACCAACCGTGGCCGCCTGATCACCCCCCTGAAAGACCGCTTTGGTAGCCAGATCCGCACCCACTACCCGCTCGATGTCGACACGGAAGTTGCGATCATCGAGCAAGAAGCTGATGTGTCGGTGAGCGAGGGCTTCGATCTTGCGATCCCGTCGTTCATGACCGAGATCGTCGCCGAGGTCACCCACGCTGCTCGCCGGAGCCAGAACGTCTCGCAGCGTTCGGGTGTGTCGGTGCGCCTGTCGATTTCGAACTTCGAGATCATGATTGCGAACTCGGTCCGTCGAGCGCTGCGTTCTGGTGCGGGTGTCGCAGTGCCCCGCGTTGTCGACCTCGAGGCGCTGCCCGCGTCGACGAGCGGCAAGGTCGAGATCGAGACGCTCGACGAGGGCCGCGATGCCGAGATCCTTGCGGGTCTCGTGAAGGCCGGCATCCTCGCCGTCTTCAAGGACCGGGTTCCGCCCGATATGCATCGCGCTGTCGTCGACGCCTTCGACGAGGAGCTCGTCGTCGACACCGGCGAGGACGTCACCGACGAGGCCTATGTCGGGCTGGTCGACAAGATCGGGGCGCTCAAGGCACCGGTCAACGCCCTGCTCGACGGTGAGCCCGACGCCGAGTCCTCGGCCATGATCGCCAGCGCCTGCGAGCTGGTACTCGAAGGTCTGCACTTGGCCAAACGCCTCAATAAGGACGCCGTCGGCACCCGGGCACAGTTCCGCGCTCGCAACTGATTCCCGAACAACTCAAGCCGACCGACTGAGGTCTTGCGCCGCGAGAAGCTCAGCCGGGCGAGGGCCGGGTCAGGAGGGCCGGGTCAGATGGTGAAGGCTGCGAAGGTCTCGGCGGCTTGCTTGCGGGTGCGATCGCGGCTGAGGAGACCGCGGGGACGTTCGAAGCCGAGTTTCCAGTCGTAGCCATCGATTCCACTGTCGTGGAAGTAGCCGGCGAGGCCGATGTCATGGTGGGCATCGCGGATGTGCTCGAGCGATCGGGCGAGCAGATGGTCACGCCATGCCTCGTCGTCGGTGTTGACACCATGGCCAGCGACGACAAGGGAATGATCGGGGAGTGCCTCACGTGTGCGGTGGATGGCCTCGGCGAACTCGTCGGGCTCGGGCGCCAGACCCGACCCGCTCCGCCGAGCCGACTCCGGCCACGCGGCGAACCCGCCGTCAGGTCCGATCCCGACCGGATGGTCATGGACGAGGCCAACGTGGTCGACCGCGTTCACGAACAGGGGCACATCGACCGGCGGGCGACCCCCGAGCTCGAGCACGCCGTTGGCGTGGGCGCGCAGCCAGCACCAGAACAGATTGTCCCAGCCCCGCGCCGCCTGGGTTGCCTCAAGCGACACCCTGCCGTCGTCCTCCGCGAGGGCGTGGATCGGGTCGGCTCGCCACGCAGTCATGACCGGCTGGCGTCCCGATGAGAGCAGCCGCACCGCGTCGTGAGTCGCAAGCACGGCGCCCTCGACCGACTCGCGCAGCACGACCCGGTCGCGCCGTCCGGGAGGTCGGGAGCCGAGGCCGTAGCCGCGAACCGCCCAGCCGACCGGGTCGTCGATCGGGACGAAACCGTCAGCGAACTCATCGAGTTCCTCGGCGACCCGGTCGACGTGTCGCTGCCAGAATCGTCCTCGAGCCAACTCGTCTCGGTGGCCGCCCTCGTCGTCGACGTACCAGCCTGGGAGCGTAGTTGACTGCAGGGTCAGCCAGTTCGCGAGACCCGCGTCGCGCGCCGCGCTGAGGATGTCGCGGTAAACGTCGAGCGCGTCGTTGTCGACTCGGCCCGGTTCGGGCTCGACGCGAGCCCACTCGATCGTGACTCGCCACGCGTTGCAGCCGAGGGCGGCAAACTGTTGGACGTCGTCTCGAAAGTCGGTTGCGAGCCCGGCGCCGTCGTTCGAGAGCGGCGCGAGGGAATCTCGTTCCCAGGTCGACCAATCGGCTGCGGGCGCGACCCCCTCAGCCGAGACCGCCGATGCGGTGACGCCGAGCAGGAATGGGTCAGCGGTTGGTGAAGACACCGGCGTCGATCACGACCCGCTCGCCGACGCGGGTTTGGAAGAGGGTGCGGTCACCGTCAACCCACATATGGACGTCGAGACGTTCGCCTGGCAGGACCGGTGATCGGAAGCGGGCGCTCATCGAGCCGAAGTGGTCGGGGTCGCTGTCGCACCGCGCATGCAGGAGGGCGCGACCGCTAACCCCGTACGTGCAGAGACCGTGCAGGATCGGAGTGTCGAAGCCGGCAAGGGCGGCGAATGAGGGGTCGGAATGAAGCGGGTTGCGGTCGCCGTTGAGGCGGTAAAGGAGCGCCTGGTCGGTGCGCGTGTCGAAGCCGAGCACGTGGTCGGCATCGCGGTCGGGGAGCGCCCAGTCCGATGCTGGGCCGCGATCTCCACCCCAGCCGCCTTCGCCCGAGATGAACAGGCCGCTGCGAGCGGTCCACATCGGGTTGCTGGCGTGGTCGCTGACGTGCGTCTCGTTGATCACGAGCGCAGCCTTGCTCTTGTCGTAGATGGCTGCGACCTTGCCCTGGCCGACCGCAGAGCCTGCTGACGGAAGTGTCTGATGCAGCGTGATCGACTGCTCACCGTGGAGCAGCATCGCTGGGTTGAAGTCGCCGAAGTCGATGCCACCGCCACCGCCGAGCACGACGCCCATCGTCGGGAACGCTTTCTGTTCGTTGACGCCACCCCCGGGATGTCTGGTGTTCTCAGTCGTGAACTCGAGTTCGAACCCGGTCGGGTCGGTGGCGCCAGCCCCGACGCCCAGGGCGTAGAGGAGGCTGTCGGAAGATGTCCAGCTGATCTCGTTCTCCGGACCGACTGAACCGGCGGCATCGGGGTTGATCGCCATGAGGGCCTCCTGGTTAGGCGACGGGTGCGTCCAGCGTCGCGAGCGCCATCGACGTGATCGAATCGGTGAGCCCTTCGACCTCGGTGGTGGCAGGCCCGGTGGTAACGCTGGTAATCATGCCGATCGCACCGTTGACGAGGAGCCGAGCGGTCGGTTCGTCGAGTTCGGGACGGGCGTCTTGGAGCGCCTCGATCCACTCGGTCGACCAGCTGCGGAGACGGCGACTCATCGGCGAGCGTCGCTCGCTGCTCAGGTGTCGGGCTTCGCTGTTCCAGACTGCGATGAGGGCGGAGCGCTCGAGGGCCACGTCGACATAGGCCCGGATGTACCCGGCGAGAAGTTCGCGAGCGTCAGATGCTTCGGCCCGGGCCCGACCGTTAATGGCGTGGACCTCATCGGCGGCCAGCTTGATTGCCTCGAGAAGGAGATCTTCCTTCGATGAGAAGTGGCGGTAGATCGCTGGCCCCGAGACATCAACTGCCTTGCCGATGTCATCGACGCTTGTCGCCGGGTAGCCGCGCTGATGGAAGAGATCGATGGCGGCGTAGAGGATTAGATCGCGTCGGTTGGCTGGTCGCCGCCCCGACGCAGTGGAGTCCGCCGAGGCCGTGGAGGCTGCATCCGTCGTCGTCATGGTTAGTGAACGTTAACGCACTTCACCGGCCGAGCACGATGCGTGCCGAGCCGCTCTCGGCAACACGACGCGTCGCCACGTCGCCCACCTGTACGTACTGTGGCGGTCCCGCTACATTCCGGGAATGGTCCTCCGTCGTCGCCCCCGCCGCCGCAGGGAGCCGGCGCACTTCACCTACTCGCGGTGGGACGGTACCCAGACGGGGTTCGACCTCGATGCCGACCACCTCTTCAGCGAGATGGCCGACGAGTTGCTCTATCACGGCGACGTCAACTCAGCCCTCCGCCAGATGATGCAGAACGGTCTGATGGATCGCGACGGCCGCGACATGGAGGGCATCCGCGACATGATGCAGCGCCTTCGGGAGCGGCGACGCGACATTCTCGAGAACCACGATCTCGGCGGGGTCTTCGACGACATTGCTGGCTCGCTTCGAAGCGTGGTCGAACAGGAGCGGCAGGCGCTGGACGATCTCACCCAGCGAGGTGCCGACTCCGGCGACGAGCGCCAGCATCAGCTCCAGAACGACACCGCCGCCACGAAGAATATGGAGCTCGACATGCTCCCACCCGATCTCGCCGGGCAGGTGAAGGGACTACAGAACTACGACTTCGAGAGCGAAGAGGCTCGGCAGCAGTTCGAGGAGTTGATGGACCAATTGCGCGAGCAGCTCATGCAGCAGCAACTCGATCAGGTTGCCGAGGGCGTCAACGACATGTCACCTGAAGATATGCAGCGGATGAAAGACATGCTCGCCGAGCTCAATCACATGCTCGAGCAGCGCGCCGCCGGTGAGGAGCCCGACTTCCAGGGATTCATGGACCGCTACGGCGACTTCTTCCCCGAGAACCCGCGGACCCTCGACGAGCTGCTCGAGGTGATGGCTCAGCGGATGGCCCAGGCCCAGCAAATGCTCAACTCGATGACCCCCGAGCAGCGTCAGCAGCTCCAAGAGCTGAGCGATCAACTGATGGAGGACATGGACCTCCAATTCCAGATGAGCCAGCTCGCCGACAACCTTCGTGAGCAGTTCCCACAGATGGGCTGGGGTCAGTCGCACGACTTCGATGGGTTTGACCCGCTCGATATGCCCTCGGCGATGGACATGATGGGCGAACTGGGCGATATCGATCAGCTCGACAACCTGTTGCGCGGCGCCACCAATCCGGGGGCACTCGCCGAGGTCGACATCGACCGTGCCCGCGACCTCCTGGGCGACGAGTCGGCCGAGTCACTCGAGCGCATGGCCGAACTCGCCCGGATGCTCGAAGAGTCGGGCCTCATCGAGAACAAGGAAGGCAAGTACGAGCTCACACCGCGCGCGATCCGCAAGATCGGCAACGGTGCGCTTGACGAGCTCTTCAAACGGATGTCGGCCGACACGCTCGGCAAGCATGCACTCGAGAAGACCGGTGCCGGCCACGAGCGCGACTTTGACACTAAGCCATATGAGTACGGCGACCGGTTCAACCTCCACATCGAAAAGACACTTCGAAACGCAGTCGCCCGCACGGGTGGTGGCACGCCCGTGAAGCTGCACCCAGACGACTTCGAAATCGAGCGAACCGAGCAGCTCGTTCGGTCGTCAACCGTGCTGATGCTCGATGTGTCGATGTCGATGGCGATGCGCGACAACTTCCTGCCGGCCAAGAAGGTCACGATGGCGCTGCACTCGCTCATCTCGAGCCAGTACCCGCGCGACTTCCTCGGCATGGTGAGCTTCAGTGAGGTGGCACGCGAGTTCAACGCTGCAACCCTGCCCGAGCTCAGCTGGGACTACGTGTACGGCACCAACATGCAGCACTCGTTCCAGATCGCCCGCAAGATGCTGTCGAAGCAGACGGGCACCAAGCAGATCATCATGATCACCGACGGCGAACCTACCGCTCACATCACCCCGTCGGGGCAGCCGTACTTCAACTACCCGCCATCGCAACAGACCGTCGACCTGACCCTTGGTGAGGTCGCCAAGTGCACGCGGGAAGACATCCGCATCAACACCTTCGTGCTCGACGCCACCCACTATTTGCAGAACTTCGTGGAGCAGATCTCGAAGGTAAACGGCGGGCGGGCTTTCTTCACGACCAACGAGAACCTGGGTGACTATGTCCTGATGGACTTTGTCGATCACAAGCGCAGCCTGGTCCGCGGGCGCTGATCGACAGGGAAGAAGCACGCATTTGCTGGGCGTGTAGCTCAGTGCGTAAGCGTTTCGACCGAGCAAATCGCAGTGATGGCAGATGGGCGCGTGCCCCGCGATGACCAGCGATCCACCGATACGGCATGTCCGGTTGAAGCAGCGGCCGCTGCGCGGGAGCTGTGTGGTACCTCTGGGCGCCAGGTACTCACCGCCAACGGTGAGCACCACCGCTGGGTTTGCTGCGGAAAATCAAGGGCCTCGGCCGATCTCGGGCTTTACAAACCTAGGGTTACAGTGCTGTAATTACAGCAGTGGCAGCTGGCGGACGATCCACTCGGATCGCAACGCTGCACTGCCGGAGGAAATCACATGGCGATTCACCACGAAACCGAAACGGACGAGAAGTCCTGGCAGGACTATGCAAACTGCCTTGGGGTCGATCCAGATCTCTTTTTTCCTGAGCGTGGCGCGTCCACTCGTGAGGCCAAAGAGGTCTGCCGCGGCTGTGTCGTGCGTGAGGATTGCCTCGAGTACGCCCTCCAAAACGGCGAGAAATTCGGCATCTGGGGCGGTATGAGCGAACGTGAGCGTCGCCGAATCCGCCGCCAACGGGCGCTGGCCCGGGCTGCGGCTGCGGCGCAAGTTTCCAACGTCACCGCCTGACCTCTCGACTTCGCCGTGCGGGGCGCTCACGAAATCCTCACGGGCTTCGGGGTACGCTCTGTCGCATGAACCTCGGAACTCCGGAACTCCTGGTCATCCTGGTGATCGTTCTCCTCGTCTTCGGTGGCGCCAAGCTTCCGAAGCTCGCTCGTTCATTGGGCCAAGCCCAGAAGGAGTTCAAGGACGGTCTGGCCGAGGATCCCTCCGACGGCGACGGCGACGCCTGATCGAGGGCCGTGAGCCCGTCTGGTTCGCCCGACCCTGCAGGGTCTGAACCGACCGATACCAACGACCTCATCCCAACGTGGGACGAGATCGCGCGTGATCACGCGGGTTTTATGTATTCAGTCGCGTATCGACTCGCCGGGAACCAATCCGATGCCGAGGACGTTGTCCAGGAGTCGCTCCTGCGGGTGAAGCGTGGTTTGGAGCGATATATCCCGGGTTCCCTCCATGGATGGCTCGCTCGTATCGTGACCAACGTCTTTCTCGATGAGACCCGCCGCCGCAAGCGGCGGCCGCAGACCCATCTGCCCGATGATCCTGACCGGGTGATTGAGGGTGGTCCGGCGGCCGACGAGGCGTTGGCGATGGTCTCGCTGCCCGATCACATTCAGGATGCGCTGAACACGCTGGCCGATGAGTTCCGCCAGGCGGTCGTGCTGTGCGATCTCGCCGGGTTGACCTACGACGAGATCGCCGAGCAGGTCGGTGTTCCGGTCGGCACCGTTCGCAGCCGTGTCCATCGTGGCCGGGTTCGGCTTCGGGAGGCGTTGTCGTGAGTCTCGACCAACGCCACAGCGTTTGGCTCGATGGTGAACTCGAAACCGCTGAGGCGGCAGCGGTCGAGGCCGAACTGGCAGCGGACCCGGCTCTCGCTGCCGAGGTGGAGGCGCTCCGGTCAGTGCGCTCGCTCCTTCGCGAGCGGGCCATGATCGATCTTCACAGCGATGCCAGCGACCGCCTCATCGCCCGGGTCGAGGTGCTCGATGCCGCCGGGCAGGCAGTAGCTCGGGCGCCGGTGGTCGATGTGGTGACTCGGCATCGCCTGATCCGGCGCTTCGCTGCTGCTGCGGCGGTGTTCGCAATCATTGTTTCCGTCATCGGTGGACTCGGCGGGGACACAACGCTGCCGGCAATCGGCGATCTCGTCGAACGCCACAACGCAGCTGCAGCCGAGATGCCGAACGAGCCGAAGGGCGAGTCGATGTCGGGTATGCCAAAGATGGCTGCTGAGATGGACATGATGGCCGCCACCGTTGCCGACGGCATGGCGCACGCGGTCTATGTTGCGAAGGACAGTTCGATTGTGTCGGTCTTCCGCCTCGATGGGGAGCTCGACAGTGAGGCGTTAGTCGATGACATGGGTGGCTCGATCGGCGAAATGGATGGCCACGATCTGTGGGCTAAGGACATCGGGACGCGCCACGTGACGGTTCTCGACGGCGATGGGTATGTCTGGACGATCGTCAGCGACGTCGAGATCGACCTTATGGCCGACCTGGTGAATGAGCTCCCGGAACGGACTCCGTCATTAGCGCAGCGGATACGAGCGGCGGCCGAGGCCGTCATCGAGCCGTTTGGGCTGGGAAGCTAAAAGCGGCCGAGGGCACCGGAAGGCACGGTGGTCGGGCCGAACGAAAAAGGCTTGTCGGGCCCGACCGGAGTCAGTTGGGCGACGTACTTAGGCGACTGCCTCAAGCTTGCGGGCCCGGAGAATACGACGCCGCTGGCGTTCGCTGCATCCGCCCCATACGCCGTGATCTATGCGGTTGCGCAGCGCATACTCAAGGCAGCGCTCCTGCACGGGACAACCTTCACAGAGGCGTTTGGCGACTTCGACGCCGACACCATCGGAGGGGAAGAACGTGTCAGGGTGTTGGGTAGCGCAGTTCCCTCGTGCCATCCACTTGGTGTCCATTCGGATCTCCTTGGTCAGACCGACGTCCAACCGCCCGCGTTGTGCGTACTGGTATTACGCCCAGATCCCGGGGAAAGTTCCCGTAAAACCGTGTCTTTGGGAGCGAAATCTCGTTTTAGTCGAGCGTGATCTGAGCAGATTTTCCCTGAAATCGTGGGTGAAACCGGCTCATGGGCAGGAAATCTCACCTCATTTTCCCACTACACTGCGCCGAATGAGCGACACTGCCGAACTCGAAACCGAGGAGCCCCCGATCGGGCAGGCGACTATTATCTACCTCGGTCCGGCCGCCCCCCATTGGGAGATCCGAGCCGTGTTCGGCGAGCGTGAGGTGATGGACAGCTTCCGCGACCGGGTCAACGCCCGTCTGTTGTTGCTTCCGCCCCACGATCCGCAGTTCCGTCGCAATCGCGAGCGCGTCAACCGTGACGGTGAGCGGGAGCGAATCGTTGTCGAGTGGGATCTTGGGTACCCCGAAGACGAGCCTTCTGAGGGCTGATCCCTGCGCAAGGCGACACAGTCATGAGTACGGTCGGTATCGACCTCGGCGGCACCAAGGTCATGGCGGTCTTGGTGGAGAACGGCGAGGTTCTGGCCAAGGCCAAGCGACCTACACCGATCTCCGGCGGCTCCGACGCCGTGATCGCTGCAATGGTTGCGGCTGCGCGCAAAGTCGATCCTGACGGCTCGGCTACCGGCATTGGAATCGGCGCGCCCGGTCCGGTCGTGCCGGGCACCGGGGTCTTGCCGGCTGCACCGAATCTCCCCGGGTGGGATCATGACGTCAATGTCGTGGACCGGGTGAGTGCCGCACTCGGAGGCCGGGCTGTCAAGCTCGACAACGACGTGAATGTGGGCACGTTGGCCGAATGGAAGCTCGGTGCCGGGAGAGGCGCCGATGACCTCCTCGGCGTCTTCGTGGGCACCGGTGTTGGTGCCGGCCTGATCCTCGACGGCCGTCTTCGTCAGGGGCCGCGCGGTCTGGCCGGAGAGATTGGGCACACGTTCGTAGCGTTCGATCAGCTCCGTAATGCACCGGTTGGCCGCGGTGAACTCGAGGACTTTGCGGGCCGCCGGTCACTTCAGCAGTGGGTCGATGTTGCACCGCTCGGGGAGTCAACGTTCCTGCACAGCCTCATGCGCGAGGGTCGGCTCAAGTCGAAGGCCTGGGCGGAGGGGATTGAGGCCGAAGACCCGCTGACCTTGCAGCTGGTTGGCCGTGCCTGCTCGGCCCTTTCCGCGGCGATCGCCTCGGTGATCACTCTGGTCGACGTCGAGCGGGTGGTGCTTGGTGGTGGGTTTGCGGAACGACTAGGTGAGCCCTTCCGAGTGCGTCTCGAGGCTGAGGTTACGGAGCGGGCGTTTGCGGGCCAGACCGCACCGGTGGTGACCGCTCGGCTCGGTGATACAGGCGGTGCCGTCGGGGCCGCTCTGCTGTTGGAGCACACATGACGTCGGTCGACGCACCGACCGATATCGTCGCCCAGGTCGGCGGCTGGGATGTCAACGCCACGGTCTTTCTCAACCGGGAGCTGAGCTGGCTCGCGTTCAACGCACGCGTTCTGCAGCTGGCGTCCGACGGCGATGTTCCCCTGCTTGAGCAGGTGCGCTTCCTGTCGATCTTCTCGAGCAACCTCGACGAGTTTTTCCAGGTTCGGGTGTCGGGCTTGTTCGATCAGGCTGCCGCCGGTGTGACGTCGCCGTCCCCTGATGGCCGTCTCCCCGGTGAGCAGCTCGCGATCGTGCGTGATGTCGTGCGTTCGCTCGTCGCCGAGCAGGAAGGGCGGCTGGTCCGTTCGATCATGGCGCAGCTCGCAGCCGAGGGCATCGAACTTGTCAACTGGCACGACCTCACTGATGTCGAGCGGACCGGATTGGCCGAGCGTTTCCGAGATCGGATTTTCCCGGTCCTGACGCCGCTCGCAGTTGACCCGGGGCATCCGTTCCCGTACGTGTCCGACCTGTCGCTCAATCTTGCGGTTGTCGTTCACGACCCGGTTGACGACCGCCAGCTGTTCGCTCGGGTGAAAGTTCCCAACACGCTGCCCCGGTGGACGCGTGCCGGTGACGACCACCGGTACGTACCTCTCGAACAGGTGATCGCTGCACATCTCGATGAGCTCTTCCCTGGGATGGAGATCGTCGAGCATCACCCGTTCCGCGTCACCCGCAACGCCGACCTCTCCGACGCCCTTGACGAAGCCGATGATCTTCTGTCGGCGGTCGAATTCGAGCTTCGGCGCCGCCGATTCGGGCGGGCGACCCGGCTCGAGGTCGGCTCGGCGATGAGTGACCATGTCGCCGAGCTGCTGATACGCGAGTTCGATCTCGAAGCGTCGGCGCTCTACACCGCTGACGCCCCCCTCGATCTCACATCACTGTCAGAGGTCGCCGATATTGAGCGCCCCGACCTGCGGTACCCGGCGTGGAAGGGCGTGCGCGATCCCCGGCTTGAGGCCGATGACGAACCGGTCGACCTCTTCGCCGAGATTCGCAAGGCCGAAATCGTCGTGCACCACCCGTACGAGTCCTTCAGCCGTTCTGTCGTCGAGTTCATCCATCAAGCTGCGCACGACCCCAAGGTGCTCGCTATCAAGATCACGCTGTATCGCACGGCGTCCAACAGTCCCATCGTCGACGCGTTGATTCAGGCGGCCGAGCGGGGCAAGCAGGTCGCAGTCTTGGTCGAACTGAAAGCCCGGTTCGACGAAGCGGCGAACATTGGGTGGGCCCGTCGGCTCGAACAAGCAGGTGTGCATGTCGCGTATGGTTTGCTCGGGCTCAAGATCCACACGAAGATCGCGATGGTTGTTCGCGAAGACTCCGATGGCATCCGGCGCTACTGCCACATCGGCACCGGCAATTACAACCACCGCACCGCGCGGGTCTACGAAGACATCGGGATCATCTCTGCCGAGCCGCAGTTTGGCGCCGACCTCGCCCACCTCTTCAACCATCTCACTGGCTATAGCCGCGAGATCGAGTACGACACGCTCCTCGTTGCCCCCGACCAACTGCGACCCCGGCTTGAGGCACTGATCGACGGTGAGATCGCGTCGGGTCGTGGTCGGATCATCATGAAGATGAACGCCCTCGTCGATGCGTCGATGATCGAGAAGCTCTACGAAGCGTCACAGGCTGGCGTCGACATCGATCTCATCATTCGCGGCCAGTGCAGCCTCCGGCCAGGTGTACCCGGCTTGTCTGAACGCATTCGAGTCCGATCGATCGTGGGCCGTTTCCTCGAACATTCGCGTATCTTTGCGTTCCACAATGGCAACGGTCCGGGTGAGCGAGTCACCTACATCGGGTCGGCCGACCTCATGGGCCGCAATCTCAACCGCCGCGTCGAGGCCCTGGTCCGGGTGGATGGCCCCCGATCTCAGCACCGGATCGATGAGATCATCGACGTGGGCCTCAACGATGACCGACTCGCATGGACGCTCGACGGCGACGGTGTGTGGACCAAGCGACGCGGCCCGGCTGCGATCGATTCACACGTGCGGTTCCAGCACCTCGCGCGGGCGCGAACGAATGGGTAGCGCGTCTGACACACTGCCGGTCGAGCACTCCGAGATCGAGGTCTGGGCCGCTGGTGGCGTCATCTGGCGACATGGTGACGGCGGCGTCGAGTTACTGCTCGCACACCGGCCGGGCCATGACGACTGGACCTTCCCGAAGGGCAAACTCGATCCAGGCGAGACGCTGCGCCGCTGCGCGCGTCGCGAAGTGGAGGAAGAGACCGGATTCGTGTGCTCCACCGGTGTCCGTTTGGCGCTGGTCAAGTATCGCGATGCCCAATGCCGCCGAAAGGCCGTCGTGTACTGGACCATGACGATCGATGGGGGTGCGTTCGTCCCCAATCGAGAGGTTGACGCGGTCGCGTGGTTCGACCCCGAGTCGGCGCGAGCCACACTCTCGTACCAGCACGATGTCCATCTGGTCGACGAAATCGAGGCAGCGACCGGATCCCCTACAGTGACGTCGTGACCTCCGACGGCTGGCGTCCGATTCGCTCCCTGAAATCGGATCATCGTGGGGCGGAAGCGTTCGCGATCTCGCCGTTCATGCGGCTCGCTCGGGTCCACGCACTCGGTGCGGCGTCCGACGCAGCTATCGCGGTCACCCTCGCCGGGTCGATCTTCTTTTCGATCAGCCCCGATGACTCGCGAGGTCGGGTCGCGCTCTATCTCGCGCTCACCATGGCGCCGTTCGCGATCGTTGCGCCGCTCTTGGGCCCGGCCATCGACCGGACCAAGGGTGGCCGCCGCCTGATGATCATCACCACCGCCTTTGTCCGGGCTGTGCTGGCGTTTCTGATGATCAGCAATATTGACTCGCTGTGGCTTTTTCCCCTTGCGTTCGCAATCCTGGTCTTCCAGAAGGGGTACTCCGTTGCCAAGAGCGCAGTCGTGCCCGCGCTGGTTCGCTCCGAGCACGACCTCATTAGCGCCAACAGCCGCCTCGCCTTGCTGAGCGCGGTTGCGAGCATGGTCGGCGCGGTGGTCGCAGGAGTACTGTCGCTGGTCGGTGGACCCGAATTCGCGGCTGGTGTCGCCGCGGCCGGATTCATCGTCACCGCAGCGTTGGCGACGAAGTTGCCGGGGGTGGTGGTGGCCGCCGAGTCGACCTCGCCACTCGAGAAAGCCGAGCTACGCCACACGCCCGTCCTTTTGGCTGCGTATGCCACGGCGTGCCTTCGGGGCATCGTGGGTTTTGTCACCTTTATGTTGGCGTTCGAGTTTCGTGGCGGGTCCGAAGGCATCGACATCAGCACCCTGGGCTCAGCGGCGGGCGGTTCGACCGCGACGACGCGAGGCATCGATATCACCGGCGATCCTGCGGCGCCAGCATGGCACTTCGGTGTGGTGCTCGTCCTCGCTGGGCTTGGCGCCCTCCTCGGCGCTCGTATCGCTCCTCAGGTACGCGAGCGCATCCCCGAGGAGCGGATGCTGCAGACAGTGCTGGCTGCTATCGCCGCAGCGGCGCTGTTCGCAGCGTTCTCGTTTGACCTGTTCGGCGCGGCGGTGTTGTCGTTCGTCGTCGCCGCCGGCGCGGCCACCGGAAAGCTTGCATTCGATTCCCTCGTCCAACGTGCCGCCCCCGACGCCAATTACGGCCGTTCGTTTGCCCGCTTCGAGGCGCGGTTTCAGTTTGCATGGGTGGTCGGCGCGTTCGTTCCTGCCGTGATTCCGCTCAACCTCGCAGTTGGGGGCACCGGCGTGGCGTTGCTTGCGGTTGTCGCCCTCGTCTCCCTCGTTCTTGGGCGCCCCGTCACCTCGGCAGTGTCGTGGGCATCGGTGCGTGACGGCACTCGCCGACTGCGTACTCGCGATAGCGCATCGTCCTCGACGCCGACCCCAGTGCCGGACGCGATCGACGGGCCCACGTCGACGATTACGGAGGCCGAGAGCACTGACACCGACCCGGAGCTCAGCCTCGAAGACCTGCGACCGTCGCAGCCCAAGCCGCCGGCCGGGACTGAGCAATACGCAGTCGACTGGGGCGACAGCGAGCCGATCGTGTCGTCGGTTGAGGGCGTTGAAGTCGAGCGGTCCGGTTCGCTTCAGGCACCAAACGACGATTCGCCGGACTCAACTCGGTAAGTCGATTCGCGCCAACCACAGTCCCGGCGCGTCTACCTCTGACGGGGTGGGGAGCGCCTCGGGATCGGTGAAAAGCCGATGAAGTCCATCGGTGCCGACTCGTTCGAGCACCCCGTCGGTGAACGCCGTTCCTCGATCGTACTGCTCGGCGTTGAGTTCGAGCCCAAGGATCCGTTCGACGAACCGATCGCTGGCATCGGCCTCGACCCTGCGGCGTCTAAGCGCTTCGGTGATCATCGGATAGGAGCCGATCAGGTTCTCGCCGATGGAGTCCATGACCCAGTCGACGTAGCCGGTGATCGCCGCAACGAGGGCAGTGAGGTCGGGTTGGATGGCGTCTTGCTCGGGCGATCGGACCGCCCCGAGGATCACGTCGGGGTCGCCGAGCTTGTCCTGGAGTCCAGCGAAAGCATCGGGTCCCTCGGTGAGGTTGATGCCGCCGAACTGCTGGCCGATCCGGTCGGGGTCAGTGTCGAACGCCCCAGCATGACGCTGCAAGAGGTCGGTAAGGCGCTGGCGGACGTGGTCGACACTGAACACCGCTTGGTGGGCAACCTCGTTCAGACAAACCCAGAGTCGTAGGTCGTCAGGCTCGAGTGACCAGTCGCGACCGAAGTCGTCGACATTGCGCAGGAGCACGAGGACGGCTTGGCCGGCAGGCCGCGGGACGGGCAGGTCGTAGCCACCGTGGGCCCGCCGGGCGAGGTGACCGACCATCGATCCAGTCGTCATCCCGAGCATCATCGGTCCCATGAGTTGGCTGAGGTTGGCCATCATGGCGGCCATCGGATCAGTCGAGGGGATCTCGTCGGTTGGCAGTTGCATGCCAGCGACCATTGCCGACGACAGCGTCTCGAAGAGGGGACGGTAGTCAGCGATCGTGCGGTCGGCCCATTGCGAGCGGTTGCCCACCTCGACCGACACGCCGGCCGAGCCGACCGGAAGTCCGGTGGTGGCGGCGACGTGGAGTTCGGCGACGCGGACGAGCTGTTCCACGGTGATCCGCTCGGCCGGATCGATGTTGGGCTCGGACTGGCCGTCGTTCGCGATCGTGTGAGCGAGCTGGCGGGCGGTGTCGTTCGTACCTCCGGCCTGACCCTGCAACATCTTCATGAGGTCGTTGAGAAACCCCATTCCACCGAAGTCGTCAGGTGGCAGATCGTCGCTCATGGGGGCATCGTAGATGCGTGTACAGATCGATCCTCGGCGGACGACGCCGGGTCAAGCGACGGCTGGTGAACCGGTGACAGTCGTAATCACCGGTGCAGCGGGAGCTGTTGGGACGAGGGTCGTGCGGCGACTCAAGCGCGATATGGGCGAGATCGACATTCGTGCAGTCGACCGGTTGGCGGTCGGTGCCGGCGACGGAGTCAAGGTGAAAACTGCCGATCTGTCGGTCGACGATCTGACCTCGGTGTTTGCCGGAGCGACCACGATCGTGCACCTCGCGACCACGGTTTACCCCGATGTTGACGATCCGTCGGCCGCCGATCTTGAGCTCGCGATCGTTCGCCGGGTGCTCGATGCCGCCTCTCACGTGGGGGTCGACCACGTCGTGGTGCTTTCGACCGCGATGGTTTACGGCGCATGGGTCGGCAATCCCGTGCCCCTTACCGAGGAGGCGATGGTCCGGCCCAACCCCGAGTTTGGATGGGCGAACTTGCGGGCCGCCGTCGAAGTGCTGACCCTCGAGTGGGGCCAGGCTCCCGATCGCGTGGCGTCAGTGCTGCGTCCAACGGCGCTCGTCGCCGACGATGCGCTCGGCCAGTTGGCCCGCGTACTTCATGCCGCTCGGATCGGCATCGCGGCCGAGGGCGATCCTCCCGTGCAGTACTTGCACGTCGATGACCTCGCCGGTGCGATCTCGACGGTGATCTCTTCCCGATTCGACGGTGTGGCCAACGTTGCCCCCGATGGTTGGATTCCACCAGATTCGTTGGCCGATCTTGAAGGGCCGACCGCTCGCGTTCGGGTCCCGAGTTGGGTGGCGCGCTCGATCGCCGCGCTGCGCTCACGGGCGGGGCTCTCGCCTATCCCCCCCGGGATCGTCCCGTACACCAGCCACTCATGGGTCGTCGCCAACGACCGGCTCCGAACCCTCGGTTGGCGGCCCAACTACTCGAACGAAGAAGCCTGGGTCGTGTCCCACGAGCCGAATGCCCTGGACCGGTTGCCAGCGCGTCGGCGTCAGGAACTCGCGCTCGTCGTGGCCGGCGTGGGGGTGGCGGGCCTCATTGCTGGGATCGTGATCACGATCCGCCGTCTGCGCCGCCGTTGATCATCCGTCGACCGGCCGAGCTCCGAGGTCGAACCAGACGGTGAGGGCTTCTCCGCTCCGGTCGACGTCGAGTTCCACTCGATGGCCGGGTTCGAGCCCGAGCAGCGCAGCGACGAGCGCGGCGGCATCATCGATCGGCTCGCCGTCGACCGCCTGAATGAGGTCGTTGGGCGTGATACCAGCCCGCGAAGCGGGACCATCAGCGACGACCGCGGTGACGATGGCAGGACCGACGTCGGCAAGCGAGACACCGAGCCACGGATGGGCGACGCCTCCTGACTCGATGAGGTCGGCAGCGACGCGGGCAGCGACTGCAATCGGAACCCCGACGATGACATCGGCACGTGAGGTGTGGGCGGTGATACCTGTAACGGCGCCGTCCGCGTTGACAACCGGCGCTCCCGAGATCGCGTCGGTGGTGGCGTGGCTCAGGCTGAAGACCCCGATGAGCGGCTCGCCGTCGTCGGCCGTCGCAATGACGGTGTCGTGGGTGATCTCGTCGGGCCGGGCGGTGTTGAACGCGTCGATGATCGCCACCGGGTCGCCGGCCACTGGGCCCGAAATCGCGATCAGCGCGCTGCGGATCGTCCCATCGACGGTGAGCACGGCGATGTCGGTGTCGGCATCGCCGCCGAGCAGTTCGGCAGTGTGGATTGTTCCCGCCTGGGTGTGAACGACGAAAGAGGTCTGGTCGCCGAGCGCGCGGCTGCTCGTCACGAGGAATCCGTCGGGGCCGATCGCAACAGCGAGCGCGATTGCCGCGGTGCCAGTGGGGGATTGGACGACCACGGTCGACGCCCGGGCGCGGGCACTGATCTCGTTAGCCCAGTTGGTGAGTGGGTCGACCGCTTCGGGCCCGGTGGTGTCGGTGACTGTGGCGATAGTGGCGGACTCGCCGACCGTCTCGGGGTTGGTGCGAAGGCTGATCGAAGCGACGAGGCCTGCGCCGACGACGGATCCGAGAGCCAAGATCCGTAGCCGCCGAGCACGGTGACGCCGGTGCAGTCGGCGAGCTTCACGGGCGTATTCGGCGGGGTGCTGCCAGGTTCGGTCGGCCATTGGCGGTGGAGGACCGCCGTGCCACGAGACGCTGTCGTCTCCGATGTCGTCGTCCCCGCTGACCACCAGGCAGATGGTATCGATCGCCCTGCTTCTGCTGGCCGCGCCCCTGGGGCCCTAACCTGATCAGCATGCTCCCCGCACCTGCGTCTGGCGATGACTGGCTTGGTCTCACCGAGGATCCCCTCCCGGTTGGTTCGGCGGCTGATTGGTCGGTACTGCCCCGCTGTGGTGCGGTCGTGCTCTTCAGCGGAACGGCCCGTGATCACGCACCTGGTCGTTCGGAGGTCGAGTTGCTGGAGTATGAGGCCTATGAGGAGCACGTGGTGCCGCGGCTGGCTTTGATCGTCGACGAGATGCGCAAGCGGTGGCCGACCTTGGGTCGGATCGTGTTACTCCATCGCGTTGGTGTCGTGCCGGTAGGGGAGAGCTCGGTCGTCGTGGTCGCTTCGGCACCGCATCGGCCCGAGGCGTTTGCCGCGGCCCGGTTCGGGATCGACACGCTGAAGTCGTCGGTGCCGATCTGGAAACGTGAGACCTGGAGCGACGGCGAGTCCTGGGCCCTCGAAGCCCAACACATCACTGCAGCAGCGGAAGCGCCGTCATCGGAGGGCTCGGTGTGAGCGATGCAGTGGGGTTTCTAGTCATTCCGATCGTCGCGGCGTTGGCGGGGTCATTGATCATCTGGGTGGTGTCGAAGTCGCGCCGTCCACTCGAGCCGGGGTTTCGCGATCAGCTGCAGGCGTTGGCGCCCGACGAGCATCCTCAACCGCATCCTCAGCCGACCGGTATCGTCACGCTTGACGACCAACCGGGGGAGGAGACCTAGCCCTGGCACGCGACCTTGCGATCGATCTCGGCACGGCGAACACCTTGGTGTATGCGCGAGGGGAAGGCATCGTTTTGAACGAGCCTTCGGTTATCGCGCTCAACAGTCGGTCGGGCGAGGTGCTCGCGATGGGGCACGAGGCGTGGCAGATGATCGGCCGTACGCCGAGCTACATCGTGGCGGTTCGGCCGCTACGAAAGGGTGCGATCACCGACTTCGAGACTACGCAGCGCATGATCCGGCTGTTGTTGCAGCGGGTCGGCGTCAGCCGTCTCAACCGGCCCCGTGTCGTGATCTGCGTTCCGTCGGCGATCACGGCGGTCGAGCGTCGAGCGGTCACGGAAGCAGCGAAGCGGGCTGGGGCGGCCGATGCCCGCTTGATCGAGCAGCCCGTCGCAGCAGCGATTGGTGCCGACATGCCGATCAACGAGCCAATTGGCAACATGGTGGTCGACATCGGCGGTGGCACGACCGAGACAGCGCTGATCTCGCTGGGCGGTGTGGTGGCGTTGGAGGCGGTTCGGGTCGGATCGTTCGACATTGACAACGCGATCCAGGGTTATGTCCGGCGCGAGTACGGCATCGCAGTAGGAGAACGCACGGCCGAGGAGATCAAGATCATCCTCGGGTCTGCGGCACCGACCGAGGACGAGGTCAGCGCCGAGGTGCGTGGGCGCGAGCTCATGAGTGGCCTGCCCAAGAGGGTGGTGCTCACGCCAGAAGAGGTCCGCAACGCGATCGAGGAGCCGGTGACGGCCATGGTCGATTCCGTGCTGTCGTGCCTTGCGCAAGCGCCGCCGGAACTGGCGCAGGATCTGATCGTCCAGGGCATTCATCTCGTGGGCGGTGGTGGTCTGCTCCGCGGCATGGACCTCCGGCTGAATGAGGAATCCGATGTCGCCGTGCGTCGGGTGCGGGCACCGCTCGAAGCGGTAGTGCTCGGTGCCGGCAAGGTCATCGAGCACTACGAGTCGGTGCAGGCGATGTTCATGGATGGCAATGCCGGCGGCCGGCGTCGCTGATCAGTCGTCGGCTGGACCCAACAACTCGTCGACGGCATCGCGAACCTGTCGGTCGCGGTCGAACCGAGCGCGCTCCCATGCGGCATCAACCTCAGGCCCGTCGAAGGCAGCGAGTGCAAGGACAGCGCGCCGGCGGATCGCAGGCTTGTCGGTGGTGGCGCTGAGGACTGCGGGGAGGCCGTCGATCGCGCCGATTGCGCCAAGGGCTGCCACTGCCGCTTCGCGGACGAGTGGATCGTCGTGGTTGTTTGCGAGGGTCGAGAGCTTGGTGATCGGTGGTTGTGGGTCGGCTTCGCGTTCGCCGCATCCCCAGCAGGCCATCTCGACGACCCGCGCGTCGTCATCGGTGAGCATCGGTGTTAGTGGTGGGTGGAGCCGAGGTGCGGCGAGTTCGATCGCGGCGATCCGGACCCTCGGGTGCGGGTCGGCGAGCCCGTGGGTGAGGTCGGTCTCGGTCAGCGCGTCGAGTCGATCGAGGCTTCGCAGCGCGGCCTCTCGGACCCCTGGTTCGGGATCGATGGTTGCGGATCGGGCCCCAGCGATGTCGCCGGTGAACCCGGCGAGTCCGGCGGCCTTGCGGCGCGCTATGGCGTCGTCAGTCACGCCCAGGACCCTAACCGAGCGAGTACACGGGTCGATTGGCCCGGTTGACTCGCTCCAAAGTCCTCAGGTGATCGCGGTGGGTGGCCGACGGGAAAGGGTCCGACCCGTTTGCCTGGAGGAAAGAGTTCCGTGTCTCACATCGTGATCTATGACGACGTTGACGGGGTGGCGAAGTTTCGCCAGTTCGATGATTTAGGAAACGCCGTCGCCTATCTCGAAGAGCACCAGAACGTAGCGGCTGTCTGCAACGCAAAGCTCTTCGAACTCAACGAGGTTCCCTTTGAGGTGAGGTCGTGCGTCAAGATCGAGATCGTCGAGGGTGCCGCGGGGGTTGAGCCGGGCGAGTTGTCCGAGTCGGAGGCGGTGTCGGCGCCCGTCACGATCGCTCCCCACGAGGTGACGCCCGCCGCCAACAGACGCGACCCTGGGCACAGATTTGCGTCGGGGGTCTCTTTGGGTGCTGAGCGTCAGCTGATTGCGCGTTCGAGCAGGAAACCGGCGCCCAACACGGTGACGCCGATGGTCGCTGCAAGGGCGATGCCCAGGCCGATAACGATGGCGGCGAGAACAATGAGCGAGCGGATGCGTTCCCACCATCGAACGTACGCTTTCCTGCCGACGGTTGGACAATCGACCCGCCGGCGAACGAGTCCGAGGACCCGCAGGCTGTCGAGCGCTAGCGCGGTGGCGTCTTGGCGCAGGCGGTTCTGGAACGCAAGAAGGCTGTCGAATGATTTCCGGGCCGCGACGCGCCCGGTTGCGTTGGGGATCGTGGCAGGCTCAAGCGCCCGCGGCGACCATTGGCCGCCGAAGTAGACCGCACCTGTCACGAGGACGACGACCAGAATCATGAACGGGGAAGACACTTCGCACGCGATGCTACCTCCAGGCTCTCCTCGCTCCGTCGCGCCTGATCGCGGGCCCTGGTACCGCGACCGCCTCGTGCAGTCCATCGGCCTGATCGGCGTGCTCGGTGCTCTCGGGATGGGCTACGTGACGGTGCCGGCCCAATGGGTAGGTCGGATCACACCAGGTCACTCGATCGTCGATGACGGCGCAGTGGCGCTCAAGCCAGGATCGGCCCGGCCGACCGACGACCGCGTTTCCATCACCGATCTCACTATCTTCGAGCCCGAGGGCGAGATCCTCTTCACCACCGTCGCCATCGATGACCAGGTCACGATCAGCGAATGGGTGCGGTCTGTTCGCGACGATGCCGTCGTTCTCCGGACCCGTGAGGAAGTGTTTGGCACCCGCACTGCTGCTGAGCAGCGCGAAGTCAACCTGCAACTGATGGCGGCTTCGAAGGACTCTGCGGTTATCGCTGCCCTCGACTACCTCGGGGTCGAAGCTGTTGTTGAGAGCGGCGTGGGTTTCAACGGTGTCGTTGCCGATGGTCCTGTCGATGGGCTGATTGAGGTCGGTGAGCTCATCGTTGGTCTTGACGACCAGTTGGTCACGGGGATCGAGTCCTTGATCGGAATGCTCGAACAGGTTGAACCCGGTGATTCGGGCACGCTCATCCTTGAGGACCTCGAGACCGGGCAGCTCCGAACCCAGGACTTCCTGTACGGAACGCACCCCGACCCAGGCCGCTCCGGAGGGTTCATCGGCATTGAGGACATCATGATCCGGTCCGTCGATGCCGAACTCCCCTTCAACATTCAGATCGACTCGGGGTCGATCGGTGGGCCGTCGGCCGGGCTGGCGTTCACCCTCACGCTTATCGATCTGCTCACCGAGGGCGAACTCACCGGCGGTAACCGTGTTGCCGTGACGGGCACGATTACCGGCGGTGGAACCGTCGGCAATGTCGGCGGTGTCGCGCAGAAGGCTGCGGCCGCAGAGGATGAGGGTGCGGCAATGTTCATCGTTCCGATCGACAGAGTCGAGGACGCAGAGTCGACCACCAGCACGCTCGACATTGTCGGCGTCAGCTCGCTCGACGAGGCGCTGGCGGCGCTTGCGTCTCTTGGTGGCGATATTGGTGAACTTGCGCTCGACGTTTCGGCGGCCAACTAGGGGCACTGGTGGGGATACCGCGACACATCGTGGATCGCTTCTACGATCGTCGCATGGCCAGTGGTCACGATTTCGACCCCGAGAACTTTGAGCGTCAGTCCTTCGAACTTGTTCGGCGCGGATTCGAACCACTCGCCGTGCAGCGTGAATTGCAGCGGGCGGCTGGAGTGGTGCGCGATCTGCATCGACAGATGGAGTCGCTTGAGCGCGAGCTGCGAGCTGTCCAGAGTGTTGAGCCCGAGCCGCTCGAAGCGCGCCGCGTTGCCGAGGCGCTTGGTGCCGAGGCGACACAGGTCCTTGACGCAGCGCACGCGGCCGCCGCCGAGCGGGCCGAGCGGGCTGAACGCGAGGCCGAAGCGGTTCGAGCCGAAGCGATAGCGGCAGCCGATGCGATCCGGGTCGAGGCGAATGCCGACCGCGAAGAAATCCTCGCCGAGGCGGCCCGCGAGGCCGAAGCCGTGGCCGAGGACGGCCGCCGCCGTGGTCGCGACATGGTCAACGAAGCCCAGGTCGTGCGCGAACGGATGCTGGGCGATCTCGCTCGCAAGCGCCAGACCGGGCGCGCCCAGGTCGAGCAGCTGCGGGCTGGTCGAGATCGTCTGCTCGAATCGCTGTCGATCGCCCAGGCCAGCCTCGACACGGCGATGAAGGACCTCGTCGATTCCGTGCCGGAGGCTCGGTCGGCGGCCGAGCGTGCCGGCATACGGATTGCGAACGAGCCGACACCGACGGTCGAGGTCATGGAGGCCGAGATCGAAGCGGCGCGTCTCGTTGGCCACCCACTGGTTGAGGGTGTGCCCGAGCCCGGAGTCGATGACGCGTCAGAGTCGCCAGACCCTGCGTTCATCACTGCGGAGATGGAGGCGTTGACGCTCGTCGACGCCGCACTCGAGGCCGACGCCGATGAAGGCGACGTCCCCGACCTGAACGTCGGGGAGACCGATGCAACCCACGATGGAGATGCAGGTGAACCTGTCGATGAGACCAATGAGTCTGAGGCCGACGGTGGCAGCGTCTTTGATCAGGACGGAGTAGACGAGCCCGCCGAGCTCGAGACTGACCTCGAGACCGATCGCGATCCCGATCCCGTGGCCGACGTCGATGTGTCAGACCCACCAGGTGATGCCGATGTCGAGTCTTCGACCGAGCCGGATGATGCTGATGCCGAGCTTGCGACGCCAGCGGACGACATCTTCGCTCGATTGCGTGAGCAGCAAGCGTCCGAGGACGACGACGCTGACGTCGCTCTCGACGATGAATCGATCTCGGAACCAGCACCTGCTGCGGAGGTCACGAGCGAAACCGAAGTCCGTACTGCCAACTCCGGTGACGAAGAGTCGTCGGGTGCCGATCCTGATGCCGAGCTGCTCGAGCGGGCGATGAGCACCGCGGTCCGTGCGGTCAAAAAGGTGCTTGTCGAAGAGCAGGGGACATTGCTCGACGGGATCAGGCGGAGCGGAGGCGATGCCATTGCTGTGGTCGTCGCAGATGAGGACGCCCACGCTGAACCGTACGAGTCGGCGGCAGAACCAGCGCTCATCGAGTTGGCTGAGGCTCTGGGTGGCACAGGTGATGTGTCGACGCTTGAGGTTGGGTTCGAGCAGATCCGAGCCGTCGCACTGGCGCCGGTTCGTCAACGCCTACTTGAGGTAGCTGAGGCATCCGACGACGCCGATGAACTATCTGACAGCGTGCGTGGCCTGTACCGCGAGTCCCGTTCCCGACGGCTACCGAGCGCCATCAACGCAGCTGTTGCTGCGGTCCGCGGGGCAGTCGCGATCTCGACCGGGAGCGGGGATCTCCGGTAGGAGGTCGACCCGTCCGGTCCGTGCGGCCCGGACTGCGCCGACAACGCACTCGCTGGTGCGGTCAGCGCCGGCTCACCGTTCCCGACGGAAGCACTCCACCCGCCCAGGGAACCCGGCTGTACCTGCCGGCTCGTGATGGTCTGAGCTGCCAGCGGAGGTCCGCGCCCGACACGTCGAACTCGGCCGGTAGAGTTCTGGCCTCATGCGTCGAGCTGAAGAAATGCCGCGTCGGGAGTCCCGTTTCAGCGGACGAGGTCGCATCGTGGTGGCGGTTCTCGTCGCTGTCTTCGTTGTCGTTGCCTTGTCGCTTCGCGGGATCTCCGGCTTCTACACCGACTACCTCTGGTTCGACTCGCTCGACCGCACTGATGTGTGGGGAGCGGTGCTCGGCGCGAAGGTGGTTCTCTGGCTGATCTTTTTCGCAGTTTTCTTTCTTTTGTTGTGGGCCAATCTGTTCGTCGCCGATCGGGCCGCCCCACCATTGCGGGCTCCCGGGCCCGAAGAGGAGATGCTTGCCCGCTACCACGACTTCATCGGTGGCCGCACCTCGCTTGTCCGGTTCGCGGTCGCCTTCGTGTTCGCTCTGCTCGCATCAGCTGGCGCGCCGTCACAGTGGGAAGAGTGGCTGCTGTTCACGAACCGACAGGACTTTGGCGTCACCGACCCCCAGTTCGACACCGACATCGGCTTTTACGTCTTCCAGCTGCCGTTCCTGAGCTATGTCGTCGACTG
Source organism: Acidimicrobiales bacterium (assembly GCA_029247365.1). GTDB lineage: Bacteria > Actinomycetota > Acidimicrobiia > Acidimicrobiales > Aldehydirespiratoraceae > UBA11606. Next base: position 76,804 of record JAQWLJ010000047.1, read on the forward strand.
GGCGTTCGCGTCGTTCGTGATCGTCTTGATTCTTTCGGCGATCGCGCACTACCTCAACGGTGGTATCCGCATGGCCGTCACCAGTGGCGATCGGGTTTCGCCGAGTGTGAAGGTGCACCTGTCGGCGATCCTCGCCGTTCTCGCGCTGATCAAGGCGGCGGGGTACTGGCTCGACCGCTACGAACTCACCGTCTCGAAGCGAGGTGTTGTCGATGGTGCGCTCTATACCGACGTCAATGCCCAACTGCCCGCCACCCACCTACTCATAGCGATCTCGCTCGGCGCAGTCGTTCTCCTTGTGGTGAATCTTCGCCGCCGCGGCTGGATCATGCCGGTTATCGCCGTGGGTCTGTGGGCGTTCGTTGCGATCGTGATGGGTGGGATCTACCCGGCGTTCGTCCAGCGATTCCAGGTCGAACCCAACGAGACCACCCGCGAAGCGGAGTACACCCAGCGAAACATCGACGCGACCCGCACTGCGTTTGGGCTGATCCCTGGTGAAGACCTTACGGAGGCGACGTTCGACTACACGATCGACCTCACCGCCGAAGAGCTTCGCGAGCACACCGATACCGTCCGCAACGCCCGCGTGCTCGACCCACTCGTGGTGCATCCGACGTTCGAGCGGTTCCAGGCTGAGCGCGAGTTCTACCAGTTCGAGGGTGGTGGTGTTCTCGATACCGACCGCTACATGATCGACGGCCACCTCACTCAGGTGGTGCTCGGAAGCCGCGAACTCAGCCTCAACGATCTGAGTTGGGAGCGCGAGCACGTTCGCCTCACACACGGCTATGGCCTGGCGATCGCACAGGCCAACGTCACGACCGGCGAGGGCCGGCCGAGCTTCCTCGCCGGGGGTTTGCCCGTCGATGTCGATAATTCGCTTGATCTTGGCCTTGAGCGGGCACAGCTCTATATCGGTGAAGGGCTCGGCGGCTATGCCTTGGTCAGCGCTGGTGTCGACGAGATCGATTTCGTCGACAGCGCCACGGGCGAGGACGTCCCGACGCGGTACGAGGGCACCAGTGGCGTGGAGATGGGTTCCATCTGGCGACGCGCTGCATTTGCGATGCGCTTCGGTCAGATTGAGCCGCTGATCTCGGGGTTCGTCACTGATGAAACTCGCGTTATCTATGTCCGTGACGTGCACGATCGGGTTGAGGCGCTCGCGCCGTTCCTCGACTTCGACGCCGACGCCTACCCCGTTGTGCTCGAGGGCCGGGTCCAGTACGTCATCGATGCGTACACGACCACGGACCGGTACCCGTATGCCCAGAAAGCCGAGAACGGCCGGCTCGACGACGGAGGTCTTGCCGGCAAGTCGTTTAACTACGTCCGCAACTCGGTCAAGGCAGTGGTTGATGCCTACGACGGCGACGTCACCTTCTATGTGATGCCGGTTGACGATCCGATTATCGAGGCATGGCAGGGAGCGTTCCCCGACCTCTTCACCGACTTCGACGAGATGCCCGACGAGCTGCGCGACCATCTTCGCTATCCGCAGGACATCTTCCGAGTGCAGACCAATATGTGGGCCCGCTATCAGATCTCTGATCCTGAGTCGCTCGTGATCGGAACCGAACGGTGGGCTGTTGCCCAGAACCCGGGGCGTGAGGTCCGGGTCGGCTCGAGCGAAGACGTCATCGACGAGACGGGCCTCGTGACCAGCCGTGAAGAACGGATCGACCCGTATTACACCCTGCTCGAGCTACCGGGTGAGGATCAGGCGAGTTATGTGAGCCTGCGGAGCTTCGTTCCCTTCGACGAGAACGACGACCGAAGAGAACTCGAAGCGTTCATGGTTGCCGAGACACGCGCTGACGGCACCACCCGCTTGGTCACGTACGAGATCACGTCGCCCGACGCCCCCGGTCCGGTCCTCGTGGCGTCGGGCATCGCACAGAACGAGGAGATCTCGAGTCGGTTGACCCTGCTTAATGATGCCGGCTCCGAGGTCCAGTTCGGTGATTTGCTGATGTTGCCGATCGCCGATTCGATTCTGTGGGTTCGTCCGCTGTATGTCGCTGCGCAGGGCTCGTCGTCGGTGCCGACGCTCGAGGCCGTGATCGCAACCGTCGGCGAGGGTGAGCAGATTGCGATCGGCAACGACCTTAACGACGCACTCGGCAAGCTGTTCCCAGGGGAAGATTTCTCTGACATCCTCGGTGGTGCTGTCATCGATATCGCCGATGAGCCTGATGGGCCCGATGACAGCGACACCGCCGACGCTGGTGACGAGCCATCTGAACCGTTGGAGCCTTCCGAGCCGAGTCGGGCGGCGACCGCCGAGGAACTCCTCGCTGAGGTCGTCGAGTTGTATGTCGCCCGCCAGGCCGCCTTGGCTCAGACGCCGCCGAACGAGGTTCTCGCGGCCGAGCTGCAAGCTCAGATCGGTGAGCTGCTCGCCCGGGCAGCGGAACTCGAGGGCGTTCTCGCCGCTGGCGACGACGACGACGTCGAGGCCTGATCACAAGCACCGGCGCCGACCCTTGCGTGAGGACGGTCTATCAGCGCCTCTCACCGGCGCCATCGGGATCCGTGTCCGGAGTAACGTCAGCGACACCGGTCTGCCTACGGAGGTCCCCATGCGCCGTCGTCTTCTCGCCCTGTTCGCCGTGCTCGTGCTCCTCGCCGGCTCGTGCGGTGGGTCCGACGATGAGGCCGCCAACGACTCGGCGCCCGACGGTGCGACCCCGACTTCCGGCGACGCGGCACCGGATGCCGAACCGGCCACGACGGCTCCGACTACCACGGTGACAATCCCGCCCGAGGCCACCGAGATTCCCGATCTGCAAATCGTTTTCATCGAATTCGGCGAGGCCGGCTATGTGGCGATTACGAATCGGGGTGATGAACCGGCCAACCTCAACGGCATCCAGCTGTGCCAGTTTCCGAACTACGTTGACCTCGGGACCGTTGTCGACGGCGCGTCGATTCCGGCCGGCGAGTCCGTCGAGATTCCGGCGGCAACGATCGGCGGGCTGCGCGCCGATGGCGGCGAGGCTGCCTTGTACAGCGCTCCCGACTTCACCAATCCTGAGGCGATTTTTGCCTTTGTCCAGTGGGGAATCGGCGGGGCCCGTGGCGAGGTTGCCGCAGCGGCCGGCATCTGGCCGTCGGGTGCCAGCGTCGAGCCGGACCCGGCGTTCAACTCGATCGAACTGTACGGCGATCCTGCCGACCCCGAGAGCTGGAGCTGATCAGCTGACGACGGTCGATGCGGGGACGAAGCCACCGGCCCCGTCGGTGATCGTGATCTGATCGAGTCTGATGTCGCCCGGGTGCTCGTGGCCCATGGCGTGGGCAAGCGAGAGCAGGTCGCTTCGGAGCGAGCGGATGTAGCCGTCGACGCGGGCTGCCTTGTCGGTGGGGTCGAGACCTCGGACGAGCCATTTGCTCTGGGTTGCAACGCCGGTCGGGCAGTGGCCGCTGTGGCACTCCTGAGCCTGGATACAGCCAACGGCAAGCATCGCCTCGCGGGCGACACCGATCATGTCGACCCCCATCGCCATCGCAAGTGTTGCGTCGGGGGCGAACCCGAGCTTGCCGGCACCACCGAAGATGATCCGATCGCCGAGCCCGTGAGCATCGAAGGCACGCCGAACGACCGGGAAGGCCTGACGGAAGGGGAGTGCAACATGGTCTGAGAAGACCAACGGTGCTGCTCCCGTGCCGCCTTCGCCGCCATCGACCGCCACATAGTCGGGGCCTCGGCCGGTGGTCGCCATGTGTTCGGCGAGTTCCTCCCAGAATGCTGGGCCGCCGACCGCTGACTTGATGCCGACCGGCACGCCGCTTGCGGCTGCGATCGACTCGACGAACTCGACGAGGCCCGCAACGTCGGCGAACGTTCGATGGCGAGCCGGGCTGCGGACGGTGACCCCGATCTCGACCCCGCGCGCTGCCGCGATCTCCGGGGTGACCTTCGCGCCGGGGAGGACACCCCCGAGTCCGGGCTTGGCCCCCTGCGACAGCTTGATCTCGATGGCGCGAACCTGGGCCCCCTGCATGGATGCGAGCATGGCGTCGATCGAGAATTTGCCGTGGGCGTCGCGTGCGCCGAAGTAGCCCGTTCCCAGTTGAAAGACGAGGTCGCCGCCATTGCGATGATGATTCGAGATGCCGCCTTCGCCGGTGTTATGGAGGCACCCGGCTAGTCCGGCTCCGCGGTTGAGTGCGGTGATGGCCGCGCTCGACAGTGACCCGAAGCTCATGGCCGAAATGCCTACGATCGACGGCGGGCGGAAGGCATGATCGCGGCTGCGCCATTCGCCCATGACCTTTGCGCAGGCGATCTCGTCGCCGACGTCGGCGTCGATGGGGAACGGGTCGTGGTGAAAGAAGGGGTAGCCAGCCTGGTCGAATCGGTTATCGCTTCCGAACCCGAAGTATTTGTTGTCGCCCTTTGCCGACGCGTAGACCCAACGACGCTGGTCGCGAGAGAACGGTCGCTCCTCGTCGTTATCGGTGACGATGTACTGCCGAAGCTCGGGGCCGATCGATTCAAGCGCATACCGCAGGTGCCCGATCACCGGGAAGTTCCGCAGGATTGCGTGCCGCTTCTGTGTGAGGTCGTAGAGGGCGGTCACGACGATGAGGACGCCAATGCCAACAATGATCACGAGCCACCAGGTCACGGTGAAACGGTAGTGGACGCGCTGAGCTTCCTGGGTTGGTCACCAAGGGGATTTGTTGCGAGTGATCTCTGCTGGATGTCTGAGTGGGGTCAGCCCAGGCGTTGGGTCTGCCACACCTGTTGCGTCTCGCCGCGGATCAGGTCGTCTTCTTGGCGGCGGAACCCAAGTTTGGGGAGCACAGCTGCCCCCGCGGGATTATCGGGATGGACAATGGCATGGATTTCAGAGCCGGTATAACGATTCCACGTGTCGTGAAGGACTGCGTTGCCGACTTCGGCGGCCACTCCCTTGCCCCAGTTCCGGCGGCTAAGTATCAGGCCGAACTCCACGGTGGCGCCGATGATCTCGGTGGCTCGTTGGAGGCCGCCCTGGCCAAGGAACGCGCCTGAGGTGGCGTCGCGGATCGCCCAGAGTCCCCACCCTTCCGACTTCCAGCACCGCTGGTTGGCTTCCAGCGAGCGCGCGGTCGTGGCGCGGTCGCGAGTTCCGCCGTCGATGTACATCATGACCCGATGGTCGCCGAAGACAGCCGCGGCCTCATCGAGATCCGAGGGGCTCAGGGGAAGCATCACCAATCGTTTGGTGCGCAGCGAAGGTGCGTCCACCCCTTGATCGTGCCACTCTGGGAGGCGAAGAGCGAACGAAACGGAGTTTGCGATGCCGATTGAGGTCGTGCCGATTACTGGCTCCGTCGGCGCCGAGGTGCGCGGCCTCGATCTGAACGATGTGTCAATCGATCTCGCTGAGGAGCTCCGCCAGGTGTGGCTCGATCACAAGGTGCTCGTCATCCGCGATCAATCGATCAGCCGCAATGCACACATCGAGTTCGGGCGCTGATTCGGCGAGCTTGAAGTGCATCCGTTCACCGAGAACGACGGCGAACACCCCGAGATCATTGTGCTCGAGGCAGGCGGCCAAACAGGGAGCACGACTGTTGCGTCGGGTTGGCACAGCGATGTCACCTGGCGGTCCGAGCCGTCGATGGGCTCGATCCTGCGCGGCGTGGTGGTTCCCTCTATCGGCGTTGACACCTGCTTCGCGAGCGCAAGCGCAGCCTATGAACGACTCGACGACGGGTGGAAGGCTCGCGTCGACGGCCTTGTTGCGGTCCACGACTACATGCACGTTTTTGGCGGCAGTGTTTCTGACGAAAAGGCTGAGGAGCTCCGGGAGAAATATCCCGCGCAGCGACACCCGGTGGTGCGGACGCACCCCGAAACCGGGGAGCGAGGTATCTTCGCGAACCGCTACTTTGTGTCTCACCTCGAGGGCATGGATCGCGACGAATCGCGTGAGATCGTCGACTATCTTGAACGCCAGATCATGAGTCCCTCGGTGCAGTCCCGGATCCGGTGGCAGGAGAACAGGTTCGTCATGTGGGACAACCGGGCGGTCCAGTACGCAGCGACCAGCGACTTCCTCCCTCGGCATCGCCGTATGGAGCGCGTGACCATCATCGGCGATCGGCCCTTCTGATGGCCACCAACGGCGGGCCCGTCATCTCGGCTGCCTGGTTGGCCGAGCACTTCGCCGACGTCGTGGTCGTCGACTGCCGTTGGTCACTCGACGACGGACCTCGTCGCGAGGCTTACGAGGAGGCACACCTCCCCACTGCGGTGTTCGCCAACCTCGACGTCGACCTGTCGGCGCCACCCTCGGCCGTTGAGGGGCGTCACCCACTGCCGGCGCCCGAAGCGTTCGCGGCGGCGATGGGTCGGTTGGGGATCGGCGACGACACCCGAGTGGTCGCCTACGACGACGCTGGAGGCGTCGTTGCCGCGCGTCTCTGGTGGATGCTCGACGCCCTCGGCCGGTCGGCAGCTGTGCTCGACGGCGGTCTCGCGGCGTGGGATGGGCCGATCGAGTCCGGGCCAGTGAACGCCGAGCCAGCGACGTTCACCCCGGTGCCGTGGCCGGCCGACCGCGTGATCTCCAAATCTGATCTCGCGGCCTCGCTCGACGTGGGCTTGGTTGTTCTCGATGCTCGTGCGCCTGACAGGTTCGCCCATGGTGGGCTGGTCGATCCGCGGCCAGGCCACGTTCCGACAGCCCGTAACGCGCCGGTGGGGTTCAACCTCGCCGATGGTCACTTCCGTCGGGCTGACGACCTCGCCGACCACTACGCCTCGGTGGGCGCCACCGCTGAGGCCGACGTGGTTGTCTACTGCGGTAGCGGTGTCAGTGCGTGTGCCGACCTGATTGGCCTGCGTCTTGCCGGCCTACCCGACGCCCGGCTTTTCGTGGGGTCGTGGTCGGCCTGGGGGGCTGACCACAACCTGCCGAACGAGGTTGGCGCTTAGCGCTAGACCATCGAGGCCACTGCGGCGATGTGCCGCCTCGAGCGCCGGGATATGTTTCATCGTGACCGGTCCGCACCGCGAGTCGTGGTCCATGGGCACGCCGTGGCGTTCGAACTCGGATCCGACGCCGCCGTCGAGCATCACGGCCTTGGCAGCGGTCAACCGGTGCTGTAACCCGCCGTACGCTTCGCTTATGGAGCACATTATCCCTGATTCTCATCGGCAGACCTACGACAGCTGGCACTTCGCTCCGGCGGTCGTCCACGAGGGGGTCGCGTTTCTCAGTGGCGTGATCGGTTTCAAACCTGATGGCACGTGTGCCGAGGACGCCGAGGAGCAGTTCGTCGACCTGTTCGAGGGTATGAAGGCTGTCCTCGAGGCCGCCAGCATGGGCTTTCACGACATCATCGAGATGACGAGCTATCACACCGATATGAGCACACTGGGTATGTTCTCGGCGGTGCGCGATCGTTACATGAGCGAACCGTGGCCGGCCTGGACGGCCATCGGTTGCACCGAACTTGCCCTTCCTGGCGCGCTGGCGGAAGTGAAGGTCACCGCCCGTCAGCCGTAACACGGCTGAGTGAGAACGGGGGACCGCTACTACTGTCCGTGGTCATGGAATTCGACCTGATGACCGGCGGTGCCGCGAACTCGTGGACCCAGTCAGCCGACTTTGCGAAACAGTTGCAGGATGCCGGGTTTTCGGGGTTGCTCTACACCGAGACAAGCTCGGTGCCCTGGATGAGCATCACCGCGGCGGCGATGGCAGCGCCGGAAATGTTCTTCACGACCGGTATTGCCGTGGCTTTCCCTCGCTCGCCCATGGTTTCGGCTGCGGTTGCCTACGAGATCAACGGCAACACCGGTGGCCGGTTCCGGCTGGGCTTGGGCTCGCAGGTCAAGGCCCACGTCGAGCGCCGATATGCGAGTGAGTTCGACCGTCCCGCAGCTCGCATGCGCGACTACATCCTTGCGGTGAAGGCCTGCTTTCGGGCGTTCAACCGGGACGAGAAGCTCAACCACGACGGCGACTTCTACAACCTGTCGCTTTTGCCGCCCGACTGGGCGCCCCGGCGTCACGACCACCCGATGCACGTCGATATTTCAGCGGTTGGGCCGATGATGATGAAGGTCGCCGGCGAGGTGGCCGACGGCGTGCATGTCCATCCCCTTCATTCGATGCCCTATATCGAGAACCGCCTGCTTCCGGGGCTGGCTGACGGCGCAGCGAAGGCCGATCGTGACGTGGATGACATCGAACTGATCGTGCCGGTGTTCGCCTGTCCAGGTGACTCGCCCGAAGAGCGGGCCGAGTACGTTGCAACGGCGAAACGTCAGATCGCGTTCTACGGTTCGACGCCGAACTACCACTTCCAGTTCGATGATCTCGGCTTCGAGGGGACCACCGGCCGTATTCGCGACAAGTTCAAGGCTGGCGAACTCGACACGATCGGCGACGTGATCACCGACGAGATGCTCGAGCATTACGCAGTCGTTGCCGACTGGGACGAAATGGCCGACAAGCTGCGCGATCGTTATCGCAGCACTGCTGGGCGGGTCGTGATTTACCTCGGCGAATCACAGATGCGAAACGACCCCGACCATCTGGGCAAGTGGGGTGAGATCGCCCGGGCGGTCCGTGCCGGCTGAGCAGTCAACGCTAGGGCATTACGTAGGTGCCCTGTGCGGTCGCCACGAGTCGGTCGGGGTCGTTGTCGACCCAGATCTTCACTGTGCCGACGACCATCAGTCGACCGGCCTTGTCGAGATCAGCGCGGGCCCACAACGTGGTTCCCTGTGCGGGGCGGAGAAAGTGGATCGACAGGTCAGAGGTGAGCGCCATCGGTTCGATGCGATCGATGGTGCCGAAGCTCATGTACCAGAGCACCACATCGGCCATCGAGAACATCGTTGGTCCCGGCACGAAGCCGCCGGGCCGGAGGCTTTCCTGGTTGATCGCCTGCGTGGCCACCGCATGGGTCGGGCTGATGTCGGTGCACATATGAGGCGTATCAGCCCAGTGTTGTCGCACGGCATCGTTCACGATGTCGGGGGTGAGGGAAAACTCGGACATGGGCGCATGTTTGCGGGCTACGTGACGCCTGTCGAGCCCGGTTGGTGAACGCGACGTGCGTCGCTAAGGTCTGTCCTGCGGGGTGGAGCAGCGTGGTAGCTCGTCGGGCTCATAACCCGAAGGTCGCAGGTTCAAATCCTGCCCCCGCCACCAAGGGGGATGCACCGAAGTGCAGGTCCCCGAAGCACTGAAGTCCCGGATTCTCGATCGGAATCCGGGACTTGTGCGTTTTGGTCCCGGGTTGGCCTGTTCGTTTGCGGCCTGAACGTGAAACAGCCGCCCTTTGGGGGCGGCTGTGAGGGTGTTGGGCTGTTTTTGGGCGCGCTGAATCAGGCCGTAGTGGCCTGGCGGTCGGTGTTGGTTCGGGTTACGCAGCGGGTGGGGCGTTGGCTTCCGGGGAGCTCACTCATCCTCGACGACATCGCTCGTCTCGCTGTCGATCAATAGCTGGATGGAGCAGGCAGGTAAATACGCTACCCCTGCCACGGTGTCACCACGTTGCGAGACCGGCCCACCGTCGAACCCTGACGGACGTGGGCAACGTCAGCATCCACCGGACCGGCACGACAGGCCGAGCGCATCAAGTGCGAGAACGAGCGCGATGAGCAAGGCGATGATGAGAAGCCAGCTGCGCCATCCACTCGGCGGGGTCCACCGCTCCGCTCGTTCCAGCTGTCCTCGCCGTTCCAACATGGTGCTGACAGTAGACCGCAGCCCGGAGGCCACCACTGAAGCGAACGAAATGCTCGCGAACGGCATCTGGTTGGGTGTCAAGGAACTCCGTCATACACATCCATGCGTTCGGGTCCGTCGACTCCGTTGGTTCAGGGGTCGCTTCAGAGCATCGGGTCATCGCATGAACCGTTCATGAGTAGAGAGCCGTCAGCTTCATGGAAGATCGCCCACGTTCGCTCCGGCGCACGCTTCCAGCAGGTCCCAAGCAAAATCCGAATCAGCGTCTCGGTAGACGAATTCCAACCTCTCGAGAGAGGCCCCACCATCAGTCGAAGCCCAGCCAACTGGTAGCGCCAACACCAACGCCACGCATGTGAGACCACGTTTCATAGGTATTGACGCCAGACCATGGCCTCTGGGTCTGGGCTCGTGCCCGACCAAGGCCGGTCCATTTCTGGAATGTGGGGTTGATCTTCCGACCGGGGGTCAGCATCCATCAAAGCCACACCCCACCGTATTTTGTCACTCGTTCAGTACCCACCGCGGGAGTCCTGTGACGGGGTCAAACAACTCGGTCTCGCAACAGAAACGGCTCAGTACCGTCCAAGTCCAAAGGTGACATAGTGCTCACTGTTATCGCTCGCCGGGAAGGAACTCCTGCGTCGACACACACAGTCGAAGAGGGCTCTCGGATTGCTTGAGGCCAGCACCAGGCAGGGAGCCGATTGGTTCACGGCAAATGCCGTAAGACGTTGCTGCAGCCCACCCGGACCTTCGTATGGTCGAGACGACGGTTCTCTTCGACGCCATGAGTTCGTCGGAGAGTCTGCAGTTGGCGTGAGAGTCGAATCGGCAGACGCTCATAATCACCCAGGAGACGAGTGAGAATGGACGGCACGGGTGGGTTCGGGCTAGCAACTCCGCGAATCCATCAAACAGAACGGAGTTTTTGGATGAACGAAGAAACTTGGATCAAGCTCGGCGATCAGACAGCCGGAAACCTGCGGAGCTCGCAGATCACCTACATGCTGGCTGTGGCGGCTCTTACCGCCACGATCGTCTTCGGAGCCGACTCCGATGCGTCGTTCCTGCTCACAGTGAGTTCGATCGGCGTTGGGCTTTTCGGCTTGCTCACGTTTGAGAACTCGCAGCAGGGCTTCATGGCTCTGATGAAGGGCATGCCGGCCTCTATGGCCAGCACCGAGATGGGTGCTGCGTTCCAGCGCACGCCGTTCATGGTGTTCCGGCTCGCGAATGCTGTCCTCGTCACCTTGATCGCCATTGCGCAAATCATGCAGGTGAACTGATCGACAACCGATGTCGCAGGAGCGAGGCAACTCGTCTCGCTCCTGCTGCGACGGCCGAAGAGATTATTGGGCCCAGGCAGTCGCGGGAATCCGTCCGACCCAGAGGTATCGATGACATCCGCCAGGAAGCGGCTGTCGAGGGGCCAGTGTCAGATGGTGACGTCAGCGATGAGGTCGAGGTCGGTGAACGCAACGTCGCCGACGGCCGCTCCGAAATCGGCCGCCGCGGACTGGGTGACTTCGAGTTGATTGTTCAACTCGGCTTCCTCGATCGAGTCGAAGAAAATCAACTGATGCACGATGCCGGGCCGGTTTCGGTCGGCACAGATCATTGCCCGCCTCGCATAGGTTTCGCCCCGAGCAGCTTCTGCGTACTCGTTCAGCAGCCGCACGGCTTCCTGAGGGTCCAGTTCGAACTCCATGATCTGAACAAACACGATGTGTCTCCAACTCTCCGGCCTGTGAGGGCATCAATCAGTGGCTGGCGCCGAACGTAGCCGACAGACTTTCGTGGCGACAGCGGAGCTCATTGAGTCGCAGCGTTCGAGGCCCGTTCGTGCCTTCGTCGGTCGATGCCAGAACCTCTGGTGCATTGGGGACCGGTACGCCGCAGGCTTCGTGCACCGCAGCTGACGCGGCGATGCAACACCCACCCCCTGAGCCGCTGTGACGGTCGACTGGTGACAAGTATTGCGGCACCGAACCTCCGCGGTTCGGTGAGAGCCCAACCTTGCCTTGTCAGTCGAGGTAGGCCTGCATGGCGATTGCGTCGCCCATTTTGACGAGGCCGGGGTGGTGACGCATGGCGAGGATGCCGTCGATCGTGGCGCAGTAGTCGGCGGGCTCCACGCCAAGCCGGCGAGGTTCGTGAACGCGAGCGATCGGTTGACCGACTGCGATTGGATCGCCGAGCTCGACGAGCCACTCGATCAAGCCGTCGGTGCCGCCGATCACGTAGGGGTCGTCGGCCGAGACAACGATGCGCTGCGACGGCGGCCCGGTGAGTTCGCCGGCCAGCACCCCCCAATGGTGAAGAATATTTCGCACGCCTCGGTCGCAGATCTCGACGATCCATGGCCGGGTCGAGCCGGTGCCCCCCAACTCGGTGGTGACGAATGGGAGTCCCGCTTCGGCGACGACGAGATCCCACATGCCGAGCATGTCGAGTTCGACGAGCTTTGTGACGAACGGCGCACGGAAGGCCTCGGCTGCAGCGACACCCCTCGCCTCGGCCGCGGTGTCGTCGAGCGCAAGCGATGACGCCATCGGGATGAACTCGAGTGTCGAGCCGCCATCGTGAATATCGAGTACTGCGTCAGCCATCGGTAGCAGGGTGCGGGTGAAGTAGTCGGCGATTCGTTCGGTGTGGGTGCCGTTGGGACGGCCGGGGAACATCCGGTTGAGGTTGCCATCATCGATCGGCGACGTTCGCTTGGCCGCGGCGAACGCCGGCTGGTTCATCGTTGGGACGATGATCACCCGGCCGGTGATCTCTGCTGGGTCAAGGGTGTTGGCGAGCTTGAGCAGTGAAAGCGGCCCCTGGTACTCGTCGCCGTGGTTGCCGCCGCTGAGGAGCGCAGTGGGACCATCACTGTTCTTGATGACAGCGATCGGAATCATGACTGCGCCGTACGCAGCGTCGTCTCGGCTGTGGGGGAGCACGAGATGACCATGCTGTGTGCCGTCGGCGTCGTAGTCGATCGTGGTCGAGATTGGTGATTGTGGGAGTGAGGTCATGGGATCAGTCCTTGACGAAGGTCTGTCGAGGGCTGGCGATGCGGCCGGCGTGCTCGTCGTGAGAGAAGTGCAGCGGCGGCCCATTGGTGTTCATGCCGGGTGGCTATCACACCCTGGTTGGCCACGCATCCCTTGGAGGTGTCACGCTCTGCTGGACCCCTGGGAGGATTCGTGACCGACACCGCAACCGCAGTCGAACACCTCGATGTCGTGATTGTCGGTGCCGGTATCTCCGGCGTGGGCGGTGCCTACCACCTCACCACCCAGCGCCCAGGAACGAACTTCGTCGTTCTCGAGAATCAGGAGTCGTTCGGCGGCACGTGGATCACCCACACCTACCCCGGGATCCGGTCCGACTCCGACCTCCACACCTTCGGCTACCGTTTCAAGCCGTGGACCGGCGTACCGATTGCAAGCGCCGAAGAGATCCTCACCTACATGGGGGAGGTCATCGACGAGAACGAGCTTGCGTCGCACATCCGCTACCAGCACCAGATCGACACCGCCGAATGGTCGTCGGCTGACCGGCGCTGGACGCTTGGTGTTCGGCGCCTCGACACCGGCGAACACGTTGCGTTCACCTGCAACTTCCTTTGGATGTGTCAGGGCTATTACCGGCACTCCGCTGGCTACACCCCCGAATGGCCCGGCATGGATCGCTTCGATGGTCCGGTTGTCCACCCGCAGCTGTGGCCCGACGACCTCGAGTACGAGGGCAAGAACGTTGTCGTGATCGGGTCGGGCGCGACCGCCGCCACAATCGTCCCGGCGATGGCGGCAAAGACCAGCCACATCACCATGCTGCAGCGGTCGCCGACCTATTTCGCCGCAGGGCGAAACGAGAACGAGGTCGCGGTGATGCTGCGCGAACTCGACATCGACGAGGAATGGGTGCACGAGATTGTTCGCCGCAAGATCCTTTTCGATCAGTCTCAGATCGCAGAAGCGGCGGTGTACTTCCCAGAGATGGTGAAGGATGAGCTCTACGGCCGCATGCGCGAATACCTCGGTGACGACTACGACATGGAACCGCACTTCGCGCCGTCGTACCGGCCCTGGCAGCAGCGGCTCGCCTTCGTCCCCGACGGCGACCTCTTCCAGGCGATCGCCGCAGGCGAAGCCTCAGTGGTCACCGACGAGATCGAGACAGTTACGGAGACCGGCATCGAGCTCGCCTCGGGCGAAACCCTCGACGCCGACATCATCGTCACCGCAACCGGCTTCGACCTCAACGTCCTCGGCGACATCGCCTTCACCATCGATGACGAACCGCTGACGTTTCACGACACGGTCACCTGGCGCGGCGCCATGTTCACCGGCATACCGAACATGCTCTGGGTGTTCGGCTATTTCCGAGCCAGCTGGACGTTGCGGGTCGACATGCTCGCTGACTTCATGGTCCGGTTACTGAATGAAATGGATCAGCGAGGCGCGTCGGTTGTCGTACCCGAGATCCCAGCGGCCGATGCCGACATGCCGTTGGCGCCGTGGGTTGATCCTGAGAACTTCAACCCTGGCTACATCATGCGCGGCTTGCACCTGATGCCCCGCCAAGGTGACAAGCAGCCGTGGATTCACACGCAGGACTACTGGCTCGACAAGGACGAACTGCCACAAGCACCGCTTGATGATGGCAGCCTGCGGTTCAGCTGACCTGGCATCGGAGCCGCCCAGGTCAGGCCTTGAAGGCATCCGCCGTCTGGACCGCAGAGATGATGCCTGAAGCGCCGCTTGAGCGCTGGCCGGGTGGCATTTCTTACTCGCCGCTGAAGCGCGGCGAACGCTTCTCAACGAAAGCGGCGGCAGCCTCTCGGTGATCGGCGCTCGACATTGTGCGCACCATGTTGGTGGCTTCGGCGTCGAGGGCGGTGACCAGATCGGCGCTGGTCGCGCGGTTGATGTTCTCCTTCATGTACCGCATTGCGATCGGCGCATTGGAGGCGATCTCGTGGCAGTAGTGCAGCGCGGCTGTAGCGAAGCCGTCATTAGGGAGCACCTTGTTGACCAGGCCCAGGTCGGCTGCCTCTGCCGCCGACAGCCGGGGTGACGTGTAGTACAGCTCTTTGGCCTTCGCCGGGCCGAGTAGTTGGGTGAGGAACCAGCTACCGCCGAAGTCACCCGATGCCCCAACGTTCGCGAACGCGGTGACGAGGATCGCCCGTTCAGCTGCCAGACGGACATCGGCCGACAGCGCGATCGACAGTCCTGCGCCAGCAGCCGCGCCCGGAAGTGCGGCGATAGTCGGCTTGGGGAGCTCGTGGATCGCTGCGCTCACCCATCGTTGGCGTAGACGAAGGTACGCGACCCGGTCGTCGTAGGCGGTCGGTTGGCCATCACGGGCCTGGCTGCTCTGGTTGGCCTCGTTCATGCCCTTGACGTCGCCGCCTGCGCAGAACGCGCCCCCTTCACCGGTGATCAGCACGACCCGGATCTCCGGGTCGGTTGCAAACATCGGGATGACCTGTCGGAAGCCGTGGTACATCGCGTTGCTCAGCGCGTTGCGACGCTCGGGACGGTTGAAGGTGATCACCCCAACGTTGCCCTCGCGGCGAGCAAGGAGGTCGTCGGTTCCGGTGTCGATCTCGGTCATGGTGAGATCCTCACACGTCCGTCAGAAGGCATCCAGGTCGATGCCGAGCGCGAGGCGCCCGACCTGGTGGGTGACGCGGTCTCGGTGGACGTTGATGTGCAACGGCATGGCCCGGAAGTCGCGCTGTCGCCGAGCGAACGTGCCGCCTTCGCGCAGCCCGTTGCCGCCCTGGACCCGGGTGAGCAAGTCCATTGCTTGCGACAGTTGGTCGACCGCCATCGACACGATCGCCTGCTGGCGAAAGTAGTCGGCGGTCTCGGGGACGATCCGCGCCTCGATGCGCCGGTCGACCTCGCAACACGCCTCGGTGACGGCCGCCCGCGCCGAGGCGATCAGCGACATCGCTTCACCGAGATTGACCTGGACGGTCGGCCGCTCGACCATCTTCGATCCCATGATCGCCTTTCGCGTTCGGCTCTCGTCCGCAATCTCGGCCAGCGCTCGGCGGACCACGCCGATGGCCATCCAGCCGAGCATGAGATCGGAGATGCCGACCCAGTCCTCGCGGTACCGATGGTTGATCACCGGTACGACACGCAGGCTCTCGGCCCGGTTCGCCCCGAACCACGTCACACAGCGGTCGAGGGGAACGCAAACTGCGTCGTAGTGGATGTCGTCGGTGGCGGACGCCCGCAGCCCGGAGCCGTCCCAGGTCGGGTCGATACGTACACCCGGCGACTCGTTGCGCACCATCGAGAAACGGAGATCGAGCGGCTCGACACGGTTGCCGCGCTCATCGGCAACCGCGAACACGACCCCGCACCAGTCGCCGTAGGCGGCCCCGGTTGCGAACGAACCCCGACCGGTGAGGACGACGTCGTCTCCGTCGATACGGCCGTACACCCCCGAGCCCGCGCCGGCCGGGAACGACACCCACTCGCCGGCCGTGATCAGATCGGTCAACAGGTCGGCGTGGTCGGGGCCGAGCGTTCCGGCGAAGAGGTGGAATACGCACTGGTGGTTCCACTGTGTCCACGCCGTACTTGGGCAGCGGGCAGCGATCGCCTCGAGTTCACGGCCGATCGAGAGCATGGGTGCCTCGAGTCCTGCGATCTCGCGGCTTGCGGGCAGGCGCATGACATCACTGCTTTTCAGTGCATCGATGACCGCAGGATCGATGCGGCGGGACACGTCGGCGTCCTCAGCCTGCCTGTCGATCAGGTCGAGTAACGGCGCAACGACCAGTTCGTTGGTTGGCGCGGGCAGGAACTCGTCGACGGGCGAGTTCACGCGCCAACCTTGCCGTGATCGGAGTCGTGCTTGCCGATTGCGTTCGCACCGGTGTGCATCATCGGGCCAGTCTCGCGCATCGGCTGCACGTGCGGGCTGGTCCGGGGGTCTGGACTCGTCGGCGATCACGTCCAGTCGGAATCGATCCGGTACGGTCGCACGGCGTGAGCGAAGGGGAGTCAGCCATGTTGCTGCCAGGGGTGCTCGACGGCATCAAGATCGTCGAGTTCAGCCAAAATGCGGCGATCCCGCACTGTGCTCGCCTGCTCGCTGGGCTCGGCGCCGATGTCGTCAAGGTCGAACCGCCGGCGGGCGACGCCATGCGATACCTCGCCCCGATCGGTGGCGAAGGGCGCGCCTTCCTCACCACCAACCCTGGCAAGCGGGCCATTGCGCTCGATTTGGCCTCGCCCGAGGCGCCCTCGGTTGTCGACAGGCTGTTCGCGTGGGCCGATGTTGCGCTGGTTGCCATGAAGCCGACCGATCTCGAGCGTTATGGTCTCGACTGGGATCACGCCCAAACGGTGAACCCGCAACTCATCCACCTCACCCACACCGCGCTCGGGCCCGAGGGGCCAGCTGCCCATCATGGTGGGTACGACGTGTTGGTACAGGGTCGAAGCGGCATCGGTTGGACGATGAACCGAACCCGGGAGGGCACACCACAGTCAACCCGCCCCGCAGTCAACGACTATGGCACGGGCATGGTGTCGGCCTTCGCGGTTATGGCCGGACTCCGGCACCGCGACCAGACTGGTGAAGGTCAGCGCATCGACACCTCGCTGCTCGGTACCGCGATGAGCCTGTCTACCCCGACGGTCGCCTGGTTTGAGCACGACGCCGAGGGCTACGAGAAGCTGCAAGAGGAGATAGACGTACTTCGACTTGGCGGCCTGAGCTTTGAGGAACAGCGGGCCCATTACGAGCGCCGGGTCGAGGCCGCAGGCGGTGCCTTTCGGTTGTACTTCCGTCACTACCGCACGGCCGACGGACTGGTATCCGTCGCCGGCCTGTCAAAGCACCTCTATGTGAAGCTCCACGAAGCGACCGGTATCGCGGCGCCACCGCGCATGACGATTGACGACGCGTTCCTGACTGTCGTCGATGAAATGGAGACGTTCTTCGCGGCGCGCACGAGCGGGGAACTCCTTGAACTGCTCGAGTCCCACGGCTACCCGTGCGGTCCGTACAACATGCCGCACGAGGCGGTATTCGACGAACAGGTTCGCGCCAACGACTTCGTCGTCGAACTCGAACACCCCCGCATCGGCCGGTACGCCACAAGCGGCATGCCCCTCCGAATGGAAAAGTCACGCGCCGAGGTCCGCGGCCCGAGTCCACGGTTGGGCGAGCACACCCGCGAAGTAATGGCCGAACTTGGCCTCGACGACTCGACTATCAATGCGTTGCATGCAGCGGGCGTGGTGACGTCCCTCGACGACTAGTCGGCGGGGCGCTCGGCCTTCCGTTCCTCACGGCGCTGCAGGAACTGCTCTCGCGTGTTGACGTGGGGATAGGGCTCGTCGGGCACGGGGAGCCCAAGTCGATCACATATCGGTTCCCATCCATCGCCGGGCTCGTACACGAGCAGCCGATCGGCTGGCACTGCGTCGATGACCCCCTCGTTGTGACGCCGGGCCGCCTCGATTGTTGCCTCGCGGTCAGCCCAGTCTGGCGTGAAGTCATTGCGGATCGCATGCCACATGCGCCTGAACGCAAGCGCTTCGTCGCTGCCGTCGTTTTCGACGTCGGGGAGGATCGTCGACGATGCGCTGTCGTACCAGCGATCGAGAGGACGATGGCTGAGCAGCACCAGCGCATCGGGGAACGCCTCGCTCAGCGGCCCCCAGAACGCCGCCCCCGGCCAGTCGACGATCGCCTCAAAGTCGGCCAGCAACTCGTGCCAGTTGACGGATTTGCCGACCGCAGCCCGGTACCAGGCATCGACGTGACCCTGCGCGCCGACCTCCATCATGTGATAGCACCGCCCGCCAAACAGCTTCTCGAGGGCGAACTTGAGCGACAGCGTTCCGGTTCGGCCCAAGCCGGCACCGACGACCCTCATCGGCCACTCCTCATTACCGCGAATGCGCCGCCCTCGATCAGTGCCTTGCGGACCGGCCGAAGCAGGTCGAGCAGCCGCTGCGTGTCGGCTGCACCGAGTGCGGCGACCAGCGGAGCCGATGCCTGATCGGTGGCATGTTCGATCGCCTCGCGGAAGACTCTGCCTTCACTGGTGAAGGTGCCGTCATCGGCAAGCAACCCACGGGTGTGCAAGCGCTTGTGCCCTGCGTCGTAGTCGACATCGCTCCACAGCCGGGTGGATTTGAGTGCTGCGAGCGGGACCTGGCCGGTGGCCGCGTGCAACAGGAGTGCCTCGACCGGATCGACCGATGCTGCAACCAACGCGGCAACGTGGACATCGCCGCGCCACTCACGGATGACGGTGACCCGCTGCCACAGCCGCTCCCACGGATCATCGGGTTCGGGGACGGCCCGGTTGCCGGCTGCGAGTGGTCGGCCGGCGTCGCCGATGCTGTCGATCATCCGGCCCGCAAGCGCAGTGGTCTCGGCGATTTCGGCGGTATCGAGCGCGTCACCAGCGAGCCGGCGAAGCACACGCCCAGCAGCTCGCATACGGGCGGTTTGGATGACGGCTGGGGGTGCGATCGACCAGGCATCGGGTAGTGCTGCCTCCGCCATGAAAGGTGGGAAGTTGAAGAAGGTTGCAACCACGACTTCGGCCGGGACGGCCCCAAGCGCGGCACCTCGGCTGGCGAAGTAGTGGTGCGACGCCGGTAAGCCGAGGGCCTCGTATTCCTCGGTCGCCTCGGCGGCAAAATAGATGAAGCCGTGGACAGGCCCCACCATCGTGTTGAGCTTGGCGGACAACTCTGTGTGCAGCACGACCGGGCTTACTCGCTCCAAGCCTTCAGCTTCTCAAACGTTGCGAGCGAGTCGGGGCCAACCGCGTTGACGTTGAGGTGGGTGACGCCAACCTCTTTGAACACCTGGAGCCGTTCACGCACGAAGCCCTCGTCGCCGATCAGCGCCGAGAGGTCGATGTACTCCTCCGGTACCGCCGCCATCGCTTCGGCCCGCTTTCCCGACAGGAAGAGGTCTTGGATCTCTTCGGCTTCCTGCTCCCAGCCGTAGCGCTTGAAGAGGTCGTTGTAGAAGTTCTTGCCCTTGGCGCCCATACCGCCGACATAAAAGCCGATCAGGCCGCGTGCCTGGTCGCGGGCTTCTTGGATGTGGTCGCCTTTGCCGATGGCGACGAAGCCGCCAGCGATGATCTCGAGTGGTTTCTTCTCGGGGTCGCGTTTGGCCGCCCCGGCGGCGAGTGCATCACCCCAGACATCTTGAAAACGGTCGGGCACAAAGTGGATGGTTTGCCAGATGTCGGCGATCTCGGCGGTGAGTTCGACGTTCTTCGGGCCGATCGACGCGATCCCGACGCGGATGTCGTTCGCTGGTGGGCGGTCCATAAAGCGGATCGGCTTGCCGAGCCCAGTGCCACCGTCGAACGGCAAAGTGTACGCCTTGCCGTCGTGGGTGAGCTTGTCACCGCTCCACACCTTGCGGCAGATCTCGATCGTGTCGCGGGTGCGCGCCATCGGCTTCTCGAACGGCACGCCGTGCCAACCCTCGATGACCTGAGGACCCGACGTACCGAGGCCGAGGATGAAACGACCCCCTGAGAGCGCGTCGAGCGTCGCCGCCGTCTGGGCGATGAGGGCTGGGCTGCGGGAGTAGAGCGGGATGATGCCGGTCATCAGTTCAACCCGTTCGGTTTTCGCTGCGACGTAGCCGAGGGTCGAGATGAGGTCGTAGCCGTAGATCTCCGCACCCCAGATGAGGTCGACGCCAGCCGACTCGAGGTCCTGCGCCTGTTGGGCGAGACGCTGGGGGTCGCCGTTGAAACCGATGGTTGTGCTGATCTTCATGGCCCCATCTTGGCCGAGGGGACTGGCCAGCGACGAACCGTCAGTCGGTGCGGTCGGCGAACCAGGGACGCAGCGACGCGACCATCTCCTCGGGGAAGCGCACCGGCTTACCGTCGTTGGTGATCAGCGCGGCGCGCAGATCTTGCGTGGCGATGGTCTCGTCGCCTCGCACGATGCGCTGGCGCCACGTCGATGTGACGCGACGGAACTCGAGCACTTCGGTCTCGACAACGAGGTCGTCGAGCGCTTCGGCCATACCCAGGAACTTGGTGTTGATCTCCGACACGACGATCGAATGGCCGTCGGCTCGCATCTCGGCGAGTGAATAGCCGGCCTCCATCAGCAGCTCAACGCGAGCCGCTTCGAAGTACGAGATGTACACGGCGTGGTTGACGTGGTTGTACGGATCGAGCTCACCGAAGCGAACCCGGATGTTCATCTCGTGCACGGTCATCGTGCGGTGAGTGTAGGGCGCCCCGTGAGCGCGGTAGCTTTCGCCTCGATGGCTGGTGGACTTGTTGGACTGTTGGACGACGTGGCGGCGCTGGCGAAGCTGGCTGCCACCTCGATCGACGATGTAGGGGCCGCTGCGGGTCGCGCGTCGATGAAAGCAGCGGGCTTGATGGTCGACGACACTGCGGTGACCCCCACCTACGTGCATGGCATCGCCGCCGAGCGCGAGTTGCCGATCATCAAGCGCATCGCCAAGGGATCGATCCGCAACAAACTGCTGTTCATCCTTCCGGCGGCGCTGGTCCTCAGCGAGTTTCTGCCCACGGTGGTGGAACTCATCTTGATCGGAGGCGGCACGTTCCTCTGCTACGAGGGAGCCCACAAGATTGTTCACGCGATCAAGGGCGACGATCACGACCACGACGTTCCGGCTGCGGTCAAAGGACCGGGCGCCGAGGAGTCGACCGTGGCAGGAGCGATCCGCACCGACCTGATTCTGTCGGGTGAGATCATGGTCATCGCTCTCAAAGAGGTCATCGAGGAGCCATTCCTGTCGCGTGCTGCCGTGCTCGTCGTGGTCGCCGTGCTCGTCACGATTGTCGTCTTCGGCCTGGTCGCGCTCATCGTCAAGATGGACGACGTCGGGCTGATGATGACCCAACAGGACTCTGCGCGATCGGAATGGATTGGGCGCCGGCTGGTCAGCGCCATGCCAAAGGTCCTCACGTTCCTCACCGTGGTCGGTACTGCCGCCATGCTCTGGGTCGGTGGCCACATCCTCATCGCCGGCGCCCACGAACTCGGATGGGACTGGCCATACGACCTGGTTCACGATGCCGCACATCAGGTCGAAGACGTTGGCCGCGTTGGTGGCTTCCTCGCCTGGCTCGTGAATACCGCCATCTCGGCCGTTGTCGGACTTGCGTGGGGTTGCCTCGTCATGGCTGCGGCAGCGGTCGCGCCGTTCAACAGGACCAGTCACGCCGTGCACGAGCCCACCACCAACTAGGCAACAGGCACGTCTCGCCCGGCGGGGCTTGATCTACTGGCTCGGTGGCGGTGGAAGGATCTCCTGCAGCTCATCAACGGTCACACCCAATGAAGCCACCGCGTCGTCGAGGGGTTCACCGGGGCGGGGCAGGATGTCGATGAGTTCTGCTTCGGTCACCCCCAGGGCTGATGCTGCGTCGGTGAAATTGGGTGGGGTCCCCGGTCGGTCGGCAGTGGGCGCTGCGCCTCCGGCCCCGCTCTCGACCTCGCCCATGAGGCAGCGAGGAATGTAGGGGTAGTCGGTGGTGTTGAAGTACACGTATTCGCCGTCGACGAATGCCCCATTGCACTCGTCGAGATCCCCGGATCCCGGGGTGAACACCCAGTCGCTCACGTAGGTGCCATCCGCACTGGTGCCTTCGAGGTCCAAGGTCACGGCGTCGCGGCCGCTGTGCACGCAGTCG
>JAQWLJ010000052.1 GCA_029247365.1 Acidimicrobiales bacterium
AACGTACGTCATGTCGCCGGCGTGGTTCAGGTGATCGACGACCACCTCGGTGCCCTTGATATGGCGGGTCACGGTACAGACGTGTTGGGCGTAGTCCGTCGGTGATTCGATCTGCCGTCCGTCGGTCGTGTGTCGCACGTATGGGTCGGTCAGCAGATCGGTCACGGCAGAGTCGTCGCCGTCGATCCACAGCTGGCGCCACAGGCGTACGACGGGATCGTTGTCGTCGGTGATCATGATCGAGACCTCACAAGGCATCGAAAGCGGACGGTTCGAGTTTTGCCGCTTCTAAGCGCCGGCGCCAGAGGTGGCTGTGGACGGCAGCGATGCAGACGACGACACCCATGCCGGCCAAGGTCTCGCGAAGCCCCACGGCGTCAGCGAGCATGCCGAAGGGAAGGGCGGCGAGACCGAAGGCCGAGAAGCTCAACATGATGAGCGACTGGACCCGACCGTGGTACTCCATGTCGGCTAACGACAAGATCAACGACCCGTTGAGCGACTGGAACGCCGATGTCGCAGCCCCGATCAAGAACATCGCGCCCAGCGCGAGTGCATAAGTCGGTGCGGCGGCGAAGAGCACGATCGTGAGTCCGAGCGCGAACGCAGCTTGACCCTGCAGGTCGGCCAGTCGTTCGCTGGGAGTGTTGGCCAGCGCGATCGACATGATCACTGCGCCGATCGCGCCCACAGTCGTCATCGTGCCCAGCGCGCCCGCACCGCGGCCGAAAAGGTCTGCAACCATCGATGGAAGGAAGGCCTGGTAGGCAAACCCGAACATGACGATCAGAAGGCTGGCGACGAGAAGGCGGACGAGTTCCGGCTTGCTGCGGGTGTAGCGGATGCCCTCGCGAAGATCGTCGATTGGACTCCGATCGGAGCGTCGTTGTGGCTCGCCCAATGGGAGGACCATTGACAGACCAACGGCAAAAAGCGACAAGAGCGCGCTCAGGAAGTACACGCCTTCAGCCCCGACGAATGACACGCCGATGAGAAAGCCGGCCACGGCCGGGCCGACGACTCGGCTCGCCTGGGCTGACATTTGGCCGAGCATGATGGCGTTGGTGAGGCGGTCGCGATCGATGATTTCTGCCGTCATCGCCATTCGGGCCGGGGCGAGAATCGAGATGGTCGACCCACCGATCACCGACGCAACCACGATCATCCAATACCGGAGCGCGTCCGTCTCGATTGCAATGGCGATTGCCACCGCCACCCCCGTGTTGATCAGCTGAGTCGAGACGAGGATCGTGCGCTTGTTGACCCTGTCGGCCAACACGCCACCGGTGGGAATCGCAACCAGGCCGGCGATGCCAAAGCCGATGAGGACACCACCGAGCGCGGTGTTGGTGCCGGTCAGTTCGAAGGCGAGCCAGCTGCGAGCGATCTGCTGGGTTTGCATCGCGAGAAAAACGAACAGGCCACCCCACCACAGGCGTCGAAACTCAGGCTCGGCCAGCGACTCGAAGCGCGGCGTGGTCGCTGGATCGGTTGCCATCGCTGCGACCGTACCCCGGGGATTGTGGGAGCACCGATCCGCTGCGAGGATCAACGCCATGATCGATGAACGGCAGGCGTTACGGCATGAGCGAGCCGCCCTTTACGAGACCGTCCGCGACCTGTCGCCCGCCGAATGGGATGCAGCGTCGCTGTGTGAGGGCTGGCGGGTTCGTGACGTGATCGCTCACGTCAACCTCGGCGTCACCATCACGAAGTCGGCTGCGGTCTTCGGTCTCCTCGGCGCTCGTGGAGACTTTCACCAGTTCATGAAGAAGCACGCAATCAGGAAGGGGAGTCGGCCCCTCGCCGAGCTACTTGTCGAGACCGAAATGGTGGCGGGCAGTAGCCACAACCCGCCCACCACGAAGCGGGTTGACCTCGCGATTGATGCGCTGGTGCACCATCACGACGTTGCGATCCCACTCGGTCGCACCGTCCCCACCGATGACGTCCGCCTCCGCTGGTTGGCCGACGGCGCGGTCGGGGCCAACAAGGCAATCGGCTCCGCTGAACGAAGCCGGGGGCTCCGCCTGATCGCGACCGACATCGACTGGCACTTCGGTACCGGCCCCGAGGTTCGCGGGCCGGCGACGGCTCTGATCTGTGCAGCGTCGGGTCGGGCGGCGCTCGACGACCTCCTCGACGGTGACGGCCTTGTGGCCTTGCAGCAGCGGCGCCGGTGAGCTTGCTGAACGATCTACGGGTGGTCGATCTCACCGGTCACCTCGCCGAAGCCGCAGGGCGGGTTTTTGCCGACCTCGGCGCCGAGGTGATCAAGGTCGAACCACCGGGTGGATGCGCGTCGCGATTCCGAGGTGGGGCCGACGCCGGCGGGGTCACGTGGCACTGGCGGCACTGGGGGAGAGGCAAGCACAGTGTGGTCCTGGATCTCGATACCCCTGATGGTCCAGGAACGCTCGACCGCCTGCTCGCTGGCGCTGATGTCCTGATCGAGTCCGCCACCGCCGATGAACGGGACCGATGGGGTATCAAACCGGTCGATGTTGCCCGTCGGCACCCATCATTGGTGCATGCCTCGGTCACGCCGTTCGGTATGACCGGACCACTCGCTGACGCCCCTGCCACCGATATGACGTTGGCGGCGAGCGGCGGCTTCCTCAACCATCAGGGCGACAAGGACCGTCCTCCTATCCCGATCGGCTTCCCGGAGACGGCCAACCATGGTGCGGTTCAGGCGGCGGCAGACGCCATCATCGCGCTCTACGAACGTGACCGGTCGGGTCTCGGGCAGCACCTTGATACATCGATGCAAGCCGCGGTTGTCGGCACCCTGTTGTGGACCGCGTCGTATGCGGTCATTGACAAAAACCCGGGCTTCACGGCCGACGATCGCGCTGATGGGAGCACCGATCGCGGAGGTGAAGTTGTTCCAGGTGTCCGTAACCCGGTGGTCGAGCCCTGCGCTGATGGCCACTTCGTGGTTTCGTACGTACTGGGGACACAGGGGAATAACGCGTTCGCTGCATCGATGCGTTGGTGCGAAGAAGAGGGCGCGCTCGATGTTGATCTGTGTGGACGCGAATGGGTGAACTGGATCGACGAGATGAACACCGGTGACCTTCCGGTCGGTGACGGGGCTCGGGCGATGACCCAGCTCCTTGCGTTTCTCAAGACGAAGACGAAGGCAGAGCTTCACAAGCGCTCGGTAAGCGACAAGCTTCTGATCGCTCCATGCAACGACGCGGCTGACCTCCTCGCTGACCCACAGCTTGCCGAACGAGAATTTTGGGTGGAGGTCGACGGGGTCCCGATGCCCGGCCCCTTCGCTGTCCTCAGTGCCACCCCGATCGTGTACGACAGCGGCGCGCCGGAACTCGGTGAGCATCAGGACATGCTCCGAGACCTCAGCCGCACACGGCATTCACCGCCGGCGCCCGCCGATCGGCGGCGAAGTGCGTTCACCGGGCTCAAGGTCGCCGATTTGACCTGGATGGCGGCTGGTCCGCTCATCACTCGGGAACTGGCTAACCACGGCGCAACTGTCGTGCACGCTGAAACAATGACCCGTGTCGACACGATGCGTTGGTTACCGCCGTACTTCAATGAGACGTTCACTCCAGAGACCAGCCTTCCGGCGGCGAACGCCAACCAATCGAAGCTTGGCCTTGCGTGCAACTTCGCAATCCCCGAAGCGAAAGCGATCGTCGATCGTCTCATCGACTGGGCTGACGTCGTGGTGGAGAACTTCCGGCCAGGAATGGCAGCTCGGAATGGCTTCGGCTGGGACTATGTGCACGAACGCAACCCGCGGGCCGTCATGCTCTCAACGTCGATGCGGGGCCAGACCGGACCTGAGTCGACGTACGCAGGATTCGGGCTCCAGGGCGCCGCTCTCGCTGGGTTCTGTGACATCACCGGCTGGGCCGACCGGGCCCCAATTGCCCCGTGGGGGGCCTACACCGATTTTGTCTCACCGCGGTACGGCCTCGCAGCGCTGGTGGCTGCGCTGCGTTGGCGAACGCACACCGGGGTCGGCCAATACATCGATGTCTCCCAGAACGAGTGCGGTGTCCACTTTCTCGGCCCGCTAGTGGCTCGCACCGCATCGACGGGCGAGACGCTTGTGCGTTGTGGTTCTGCGATTGAGGAGGGTGCCCCGAGCGGTGTCTTCCGGGTAGGGCAGACGCAGCGGTACCTGGTGGTCTCGGTGGTCACCGACGGTCACTGGACGGCAGTTCGCTCGGTCGTGCCGGCGATGGAACAGTTCGCTGCGCTCGACGCCGACGCCCCCGGGCGGCTGGATCAGCGAACCAAGATTGAAGCCGTGTTTATGGAGTGGCTGGCCGGGCGGGACGTGTTCGCGACGCAGGTCTTGTTGATGGGGGCCGGTTGCCCGGCGTACGTGTCGTTGCGCGCCACTGATCTCAACCGCGACCCCCAACTTGCACATCGGACCTTTTTTACCCCGCTCAAGCATCCCGTTATCGACGCTCGGTTCGACGGACCGGTGTCGCAGTTGTCAGCGACCCCGGCAGCGCCATGGCGGGCTGGGCCAACCATTGGGCAGGACAATGAGTTCGTGCTGAAGGAACTGCTGGGCTTCACTGACGACGAGATCACCGGTCTAGCGATCGCCGAGGCCATCACCTGAGCCTAACCCCGGTGCCGTCAGCGCCGAGGTTCGCGCCGGACCTGAGAAGGCCTGCTGTCGACAGCGGTGGGCCATTACGGTCTTTGCCGAGGCGAGATCCAACTTGTCGCTGGCCAAGGGTTCGGGTCGTGAGCGGCGCCGCTCGGTCTTGAATTGGCTGCTTCAGGTGGTCGACGCACCTGACGAGATTGCGACTCAGTCCAGGAACGCATGGAGGCCGTCTGCTCCGAATCAGCGTCACCGGCGTACGAATCTGATCAGCGGCTTGCTGCATAGCGGAACCGTGACAATAAACCGGCGTCGACGGCATCGAGTGTTCGCGTTCGAGCGGTCAGCCGATCCTCGAACATTGCGTCTCCCATCACCGCTCGCATCGCTGCCTCATGGTGGCGCGTCGCGTTAACCCATCGGGCCTGAGTAGCTCGGTACTCAGCGGTGTCGTCGCGTGCCTCCACCTCTCTAAAACCGGCGTTGACCAGCAACTTCTCGTAGGTGCTTGTCATCGCGACGGCATACGGGCCTGCCCGATTTGCCCGACGACGTTGGTTTGGATCGAGTCCCGGGGTGGGTTGAATGGTGTGGAAAGCCATTCGTCCACCCGGGCGCAGGACTCGCCGGCACGCTCTCAGCACGGAGAGCTTTGTGCGAACTCAACACAGCACGTCGGCATGGACGATCGCATCGATTGATCGCGGTCGGAGCGGGATTGCTTCGGCCACCCCGATGACAGGCCACGCCTGCTTGCCGCAGCCGTCGGCCAAGGCGCGTTGCTTCAGGGTCGGCATGCCCTCCGACACCGGATCGAGGCTGATGACGGCGCAACCGTGCCGCCTCGCAAGATAAAGCCCAGGCCACCCACATCCCGCGCCGACGTCGAGGAGAACGTCGTCCTCGTCGAGGCTGAGCCAGTCGCCGATGTCATCAGCCTGAGTCAGGGTGGTGTAGCCGTTTGCCGAGTAGTCGGTGCCGAGTGCTTCGAGTTCAGCAGCGAGGAGTGCTGCATCCCCACTGACGGCATACCGACTGCGAAACCGTTCGACTTCTTGCATGTATTTCCTCCCCGGCTTTGAGCGAGGCTACGGCCCGCGAGCGCGGAAATTCAGGACCGTCGTCCCAGGGTTGCCTTTCGAGGTCTGTAAGGGACGACCGGTTCGGCGGTCGGTTGGGAAATCACTTGCACGGGTGCGAGAACTCACCGATCTGCGGCTTGCGGGCCGGACTTGTCTCGATGGTTTGGTCGTTGGCAATACTGGGCATGGTCTTCGCTTCTCCTGTTCGTCGGCGAAAGTGGGCCGACAGTGCGTGACGAGCCGAAGCAGTGGAGGGCCAAGCGCAGAGGGTGCTCCAGGAGCCCCGTCCATTTCTCTGGAGGCATGATTTCGTGAACATCTCAAAAAAGAACGTTCTGCTTGTCCTCGTCGTGTTGCTCGCAGTCGCCGGTGTCGTCGTCCTGCGGACGTTTCGGACGACCACGACTGAGGTCGAGGCAGCTGACGCAGTCGATCGACTCGAGCAGGCGCTCGACGAAGAGGAGCAGGGTGACACCACCTCGGCTCCGGCCGATGACAGCACGACCGACACTGACGAGGATCACGACGCCGATGAATCAGGTGAGCCTCTGACAGCAGACGAAGACGAATCGATCGACGATCTCGCTGACCCCGACGGGTCAGAGGGAGGCGACACTCCCGAGTCGGATCAGGCGGAGACTCCTGACCTATCTCGGCTACCCGACGTCGGTGTCTACCCGATCATCGTTACCGGTGGCGAGCAACTCGACCTTGGCACCCTTACCTCACGGGAGTATCCGATCGACGGATTCGTGACGGTGACGCCGAGCGCGTGTGGGGTTGAGATCCGAACCGATTTCGTCCTCGAACGGTGGCAGAGCTTGGAGTGGTGCGACACAGGCAGTGGTTTGGAACTCGGTCAAGAGCAGATCTTCCATCAGTTCTTCGGGCTCGACGATCTCGTGGTGCGAACGTGCACTGACAGCCCACTCGTTCCCGACGCCACGTCATGGTCCTGTCGGAGCGATGAGTCGACCGCTGAGCGGGCGGTGACCTCGACGCTGATCGTCGCCGATGTGGCTGGTGATGAGCGATCCGTCCTCGCGTTTGCGACGACCTTGGTGGTCGGCGATCACCCCGACAACGTCGAGACGATCGAACTGTGGATCGACGTCGAGACCGGCCTGCCGGTTCGGGAGTCCCGCATCTATGACTTCACGCTGGACACGCCGCTTGGTGACGCGGGCTACACCGAGACCTACGAGTGGGCGATGACGTCGCTCGTTCCGATCGGCTGAGGAGAGTCATCGCCGAGACACAAGTGTCCAACGCACACACAGTCGGCGGGAAAACGAGTTCGACTCGGAGGTGCTGCAAACGCAGCAGCCCCCGAGCCGAATTCGAAAAGTCTTGTTGATCAGGCGTTGCTGCGAGCCTTGGCGATGCCGAGGACCATCAAGCCGTAGAGACCCTTCGCCGTGATGTCGGCGAGGGTGTAGCCGACCTGGCGCAGAGTTTCGAGCGTGCCGGAGGTGTCGTCGAAGACCGGGAAGAGGTAGGCGATCGGATAGACGAGCCAGGTGATCAGCAGCACCATGGTGGCGTTCTTGATCGCCGCAGAGACAGCTGGGGTCTCACGTGCGGCTGCGGCCTGAAGTTGTCCGTTGAGCGTGTAGAGAATGTAGACGAACGGCACCATCGCAAGCGCCCAGAAGATCCACTTCGTGCTGGTGCTGTCGGCGACCTCACCTGGGTAGCCGAGCCCGATCATGAGAACCGTTGCCGGAATAAGGGTCTTCATGAGTTGCTTGCGCATGTCGGTCGCAACCCCGAGGACGATCAGCAGTTCGATGACAAGGAGCGGCACGGTGATGAGCCAGTCCGCGTAGCGGTAGCCCTCGTTCATCTGCCCTTCGCCGAATGCATCCCAGATTCGGAAGTAGTGATAGCCGGCGATACCGACGACGACCGCAGAGGCGGCGATCGCGGGGCGGTATTCCTTGTTCACCGAGTTCATTTGGGTCAGGAAGTAAACAAAAGCGCCGAGCATCACGGCCGTGCCGAACGACAGGGCGTTGTACACGAGCGTGTACTGATCGTCACTTAGTAGTTCTATGGGATTCATGGTGAACCTCCGGTTCTCGAGGACAACGGGCCGATTCACCCGCTTGATAAAACAGTAGTGCGCCTTCGTGCCTGTATGAGAGATCGGGCTCCTGCAAAACTGGTCGAACGGGGGCCCTCAAGAACCGAAAAACGCTGTTTCTCGCTGCCGCGTTGGAGTCGTGCTTGCCGTTGTTGTGCCGTGCCGTGAACAGGTTCGTGTTAGTCGGGCCAGTGGGATGTAAACCCGCAAGCCACTGCGTCCAACGTCGAGGAACCTGTTTGGTGGCAGTCCAGAGCGCTCCGCTGGCTTCAACTTCTGCGTGCCCCTCGGATGTGAAGCCCCGGCCCATGCCGAAGCGGGGCTGGGGTTAGATGTTCGCGATGAAGGTGGCGAGGGCCTCGTCGGCGGCCTCGAGGTCGGCTGTCGTGACCGCCTGGATCTCGACCCGGATGAGGTGGTCGAGAGCCGGATCGGAGGGCGTGGCTGCAAGAATGACGTAGGTCGTCTGGGTGCCGCCACACTCACCGAATATCTGCAGCAGGCCGACGTACAGGCCGTCGTCATAGTCGGAAACGCCGAAGTCGACGCATGCCTCGGAAAGATCGCGGAGTGCGAGGAGTTCGGGAATGTCAGCAGACGTGTAGTCCGCTGATGACTCGACGATGATGCCGGGGACATTCCACGATTCCTGCCACGCCAGGATGTCGGGCGACGCCCACACCGACGGTCCGAAGGCATCGTTGAAGGTTCCATCGACGTCGATCCACGCCGTAGGAACCGAGACCGAGATCAGGCCGCTGTCATCGGTCACTGTCCTGTAGCTGTAGGGGCCGGATCCAGAAGAACTGTCGTTGCCTGCGCCGCCGGTGGCACCGAGCACGGTCTCGGTGATGGCTGGCAACTCGATTGGGTCACCGTTGATCTGGCCGTTAAGCACAAGGTCGACTGACGGGCGGTAGACCTCGACGTTCATCGTTGCTTGCGGACCCTTGGTGCGAAGTACATCGCAGTAGTCCTGCATGGTGCCGTCCGTCGCCATCACGAGGTTTTCGAGCGTGGTCAGGAGGTCACCTGGTTCGATACCGGCCCGGTCGGCCGGTGATCCGCTCTCGATCGAGCGAATGAAGATACCGCTGCCGAACTCGCCGAAGACGGCCTCTCCGTTGATCCCAAGCGAGTCGACGTCGACATCTTGAGCTAGCTGCTGGATGACCGGTTGGGCCTCGAGGGCACTGATGGCGTAATTGGTGTTGAACTCGAGGTTGCCTGCGTAATTGATGCCCACCACCAAGCCATTCTCGTCCACCAGTGGGCCACCGGAGTTGCCACCGAGGATCTGGGCGTCGTGTTGGAGCACGGTACCGACCGATGCCCAGTTGGTCTCGCCGTCGGCGCGAGTGGAGGAAACGATGCCAGATGTGAGGGTGTAGTCGAGGTCGATGTTGCCGGGGTCATCAGCCCCCGGGTACCCGGCCGCGAAGATCGAGATGCCGGTAGTCATCGATTCGTCGCTGAACGACAGTGCCTGGTAGCCATCGCCCTCCAGTTGGATCACCGCCAGATCAGTGCATTCGCTGACTCCGAGCATGCGGGCGTTTACCGGGTCGTCGGAGCCGGAAAAGTACACCTCAAGGGTGGCGGCACCGGCAACAACGTGGTTGTTCGTGACCACCAGTCCGTTCTCGCTGATGACGAAACCGGTACCGGTGCTGCCGGCGTTGAATGCGAGCTGTCCAGAGTCAAGGACGAATGTTCCTTGGGCCACGATCTGCACAACCGATCCCTCAACCTGAGCGATATCCATGCTGCCATCGGGTCGGTCGTCCCCCTCGGGTTCGCTCGGCTCGTCAGCGGCCTCCGCCTCTTCGGCTTCTTGAGCTTCAGTGTCTGGGCTGGACGGGTCGGCTTCGGCACCTTCTTCGGATTCCTGGGCAGTGCTGTTGCCGGCCACGGTGTCGGATGCTTCACTTCCACCTCCGCCGCACGCTGCCGCTAGGAGCGGAAAGACAAACAAAACGATGGGCACAGTCCAGCGGTTCGGTCGGTTTGGCGTTTCTGTCCTCATCGTCTCTCCTGGTGTCCCTCGACACGAGAGGGCCGTCAACCCCTCCCTGCATCTTTGCACTCCGGGACTCGCTGGTGGTACTGCTATTTGCAAAGTGCCGGTACGGGGCCTCTCCAGCACACTGTGGTTGCGTCGGGGTGGTTGCCTGTTTTTTGATCGACCTTGGTCCGGGTTGGTCGAGTGAAACTCCCTCTCAACGCGGGTGACAGACCGTCGATTGGCGGGTGAGGAGAGGCTGATTGCTCGTGCGCGGCAGTTCGTTGACGTTGCGCTTGACCTCGGAGTTGCCGCAAGGTGAAGGCCCCTGGACGGTCTGGATAGGAGCGGACGAACGTGCCGTGGACGCTTGTCGCCGCACACAAGGTCTCGCAGAAGCTTGACGCATCGGAGCGCCACGCAGCGGACCGCTCGGCAGACTTGAGGATGTTCACAGCAACGCTGACCGGTATGTGTGCCGGTTCAGACGCTGGTGGAGCCCAAGGATTCGCTGATCAGCGTCGTTAGATTTGGGGACCAGTGACCCTCACAATCCTTGCGCTGATCTCGTGAATCTCGTTCCTGAAGTACGGACTCGACATTCTTTGTCGGGAGCGGCTGCGGCGCGAATTCGAGCGCTACGACCTGACAAGATTCCAGATACTGGTCGGCAGTGCGGAGGTCGCTGGAGGGCTCGCTGTTTTGGTGGGCCTGCAGATAGCAGCGATTGGAGTTCTGGCATCTGCGGGACTCACAGCGCTCATGGGGTTGGGGCTGATCGTTCGGATTCGTCTTCGCGACCCAATCCGACTTCTGCTACCTGCTGTGACGCTCGCCGCGATCAACGCAGCGCTTGTGGTTCTCTTCGCTAGTTCGTAGCCGTCTCCGTTGGCGCTGGTGGCCGGTTCAGAATCGCCGAGACGGTGGACAGCGTAAAAACCGAGAGCGCTGGGAGATAACGCTTTACGGGATCACCAACTTTGATGTGCATTCCAATTGCGCCCGCCATAAAGGCCGCAAGCCCCATGGACGCTGGCCGCACAAGTTGCGGCTTCGCATGGCCAGCAAGCATCGCACTCGCAAGCCCGACCTTCGCAGCCCCCACGACATACACGGAGCCTTCGGGCAACCCATAGGTCGCAAACTCTTCTTTCATATTGGTGGCGTCGCCACCCCGGTAACCGGTGTCCTTGTTGAATCGGTTGAACCAGACGTTGAGTATCCATAGTGCCGCAGAGGTCTGTGCGAGCTTGCCGATGGTCTGCACGATGAAGAAACGCCCTTTCGAGGCACGTCAAGGCCCGTGCCTTGATCGATACGGACATAAACAACGTCCGCTCTACACAATAACGATCGAAGTGAGGGCAACATCAAGCCGGGCGCCTAGTTGGGGCCTTCGTCGTGGAGAGTTTGGATCAGCTGATCTCATCAGGGATCAACGCGGAGCTATTGGCTGGCTCGGCTATGGGCGAGGATGTGGCCTGGTCGGCGAGGATCACTCGTGGATGAGGTACCGGTAGGCGCGGGCCATGAAGGTGGCCATCTGAGCGCGGGTTACCACGGCGTCGGGGGAGAAGGTGAGCGTCGATGTGCCGGTGGTGATGCCGAGTTGGTAGAGGCAGCCGACCGATTCGTATGCGTACGAAGTGGGCGCCACGTCGACGAACGGATGCGAAGCATTGCACGGTTCGCCGGTGAGTGCGGTTCGAAGACGGACGAGGAATGTGGCCATCTGCCGGCGTGTGGTGCTTTCCTGGGGCGAGAAGCTTGTCGCTCCGGTGCCGGTCGTGACCCCGAGTTGGTAGATACATGCCGTGTCGCGCTGTGCTGAGGACGCTACGTCGTGGAATGGATGGCCAAGCTGCGCGTTGCAGTCAACGCCAATGGCATCCATGTCGCGGAGCTTCGAGAGAGTGATTACTGCGGCCGTCGACGGTTCACTGTCACCCGCAGCGTTAGTGGCGATCACAGTGATCTGGTACTGCTGGCCTAGACGGAGCCCCTCAAGCACGCACGTCGTTTCCGTGGTGGTGCACGAGGAGTGGGCTGGTTCGGTGCGAACGGTGAAGGAGCTGACGGCTGCGCCACCGTCGTAGATGGGCGGGTCCCACGACACCGTCACGCGGCCGCCGTCGACGACGGTCCGTGGCATAGCGAGGGTCGAAGCGACCTGTGGGCGAGCAGCTGCGTTGATTTCTTGGCTCTCGAGCACCCGAATGCCGTGCGATGTTTCGACAGTTATCTGCACGAGGTACCGCTGATCAGGAATGACGCCGGCCAGTTCTACTGATGGGGTTGTCGACGAGGTTTCAAGCCGAACCACATTCCACGACGGTCCGACGTGAGAGGCGACCCAGTCGCTATATCCAGCGACACGGGTATAAACACCGGGATACGCCGCCTCGGCGCAGCCGTAACCCCAGCTAACGATGCCTGCGAGATAGACGACCCCCGCTTCGACCAGTACGACTGGGCCACCGCTATCCCCTTGGCACGAATCGGTGTTGGGGGCGGCGGCACAGAACATGGCGGCGTCAGCGATCTCCTCAGCGGGGTACTGGCCGCAGCCGGAGTCAACGAAGATGGTGGCTGCCTTGAGCCGAGCGCTTGATGAGCCGCCTGACGACGTGGTGCCCCAACCGGCGACGGTTAAAGAGTGGCCGTCGTTGAGTTCCCCGCCGACAGGCGGATTGTGGAGAGCGACCGGAAAGGCATTGCCCAGGTTGACGGGGCTCGTCAACCTGGCGAGGGCGATGTCGTTCTCCAACGTCCAGGGGTCGAAGGAGGGGTGGACGTGCACGGTGTCGATAGTGGTGAGGTAGCCGTCCCGCTCCCCGTCTGGGAGTCCGTAGACATCGGACCAGTACTCAAGCCCGTAGATCACCTCGTCACCGGGGGAGGGAGCGCAGTGGGCTGCGGTGACGATCCAGTCAGGGTCGATAACCGTCGCCCCGCACCCCGATATCTTGGCGATGTGGCGGGTGGATTCGATCCCGGGGTAGTAGCCGCCGACGATGTGGCCATTGATGGCGCCGTCGGCCGCTGAGAGGGCTTGATATTCGACCTGGTATGCGGTGACCTCGGTGCCGTCAACCGTGGTGTCCCACGAGAGGATGCCGTCATGAGTGAGTGAGTGGTTTGTCGCAGCGGCGAGGAAGGGAGTGACTGGCATCGAATACGCGGATGCCGGCCCCGGCCCGGCCGCGTTGGTGGCGGTGACTGTAAAAGCGTAGGTCGTGCCGTTTGTGAGACCTGAGATCTTGCACAAGAGCGGTCCTTCAACCCAGGTGCAGGTTTCGCCGCCGTCGACGGCCTCGACGATGTATGTGGTCGCTTGAGCGCTGTCCCCGGTCGGGGCGCTCCATGAGACGACGACCGAACGGTCGCTTGCTTCGGCGGAGACTGAGGTCGGCGAAGCGGGAGGGAAGAGCGCGGTCGGGAGCACGATTAAGCCAGGTGCGGCCGCAGGAGAGAAGCCGTCACCTGTCAAGATGAGTCGGCTTTGGGGGCCGGTCGCGGCCGCAAGCAGGTCATTGTGGGCGATGGTTAGTCCCCCGTCGGTAAGGAGGATTCCGGTGGCCAGGGTGGTGGCGGCACTGCCTTCGGCGAGGGTCAGGGCGAAGCAGTGCACTGCGCCGCTATCGACTGTGGCGTTATCTCGGACGTGAAGTTCCCAAGTGCCTAGCGCGGACTCACCGTCGAAGACCGAGAGAGCTTCCTCAGGTCGCCACGATCCGGAGAACGGTGCGCTGCCTTCAGCAACCGATTGTTCGGCTCCGTCCGTGAAGACTGTTGGTGAACCGTCACAATCGTCGCTGCCAGTGCCGAAGTCATTGCCTGAGCCGCCTCGTTTTTCAACCAGGAGTACCTCTGTGCCGGCGGGGGACACGAGACGTACGGTGAGGTCCCACAGGTAGGTGTGATCGGCTCGAAGGCTCACGACGAGGTCATCGACCAAAATGTCGCTGGCAACTGTGACGGGGATGATTGTGGTGGCGTGATCAGCGATGGCAGCTTCGGAGCCAACAGGCTCGGTGGTGGCACCAGTGATCGGGGCGAGTGCAAGGGTGGCCGTGGTATCAGTAGGGCCATTCCAGGTCCAAGCGACGTCGAGCGAGTCGCCGGGCTGGGCCGCAACATCATTGGCTGGACTGACGATCTCAAAGGTTGGGTTAAACACCTCTAGCACTACCTGGGCACGGCCCAGGTAGCCGTTGGTGTCTGTCACTTCGGCTGCGATCACAACCGTTTCGGCCTGGTTGAGGGTAAGTGAGAGTGTCGGTCCGGTTGCGAGGAGGGAACCGTCTTGATCGGTCCAGGCGATCGAGGCGGTGAGGTCGGCGCCGTCGGCAGCGGTGCCGGTGGCCGAGAGGGACAATTCGGTGCCGACCATGACTTCGGTCTCGGCCGGTTGCCCACTGATTGTCACAGTTGGTCCGTTCCCAGCGAATTGCAGGGCCCGCGCTGCGTCGAGTGCAGCGCCGGAACGGGTTTGGGCGAGTGCGGTCGAGGGTCGACCCGACTCAAGGAGGATGTCGATCATCTCGGCTGGGGTCATTTGGCCGTCAGTTCCCAGCACCATGGCAGCAACACCGGCGGCATGGGGTGAGGCCATCGAAGTGCCGCTGATGGAGTGGTATCCGGTACCCGGCCATGTCGAGTTGATCGACACCCCAGGGGCCGAAATGTCGACGGTGGTTTGGCCACGGTTGCTAAACGAAGCGAAGGTGCCACCGGAGTTGTGGGCGGCGACGCTGAGGATGTTTGGCGCGTCGTAGGCAGCGGGGTACTGCGGTGACACGTCGGTGTTGAGGCCCGAGTTGCCGGCCGCAGCGACGAACAAGTGGGACTGTTCGGCCGACTCGATCAGGGCCGAGAGTGTGGGGTTGAATCCACCACCGCCCCAGGAGTTGTTAGAGATGGGTGCGTCATTGGCGATGGCGTATTCGACGGCAGCGAGGGCAGCTGAGGTGTACCCGGAGCCCTGAGCGTTGAGAAATCGAAGGGCCATGATGCGGGCGTTGTCTGTGACCCCAGCGACCCCAAGGCCGTTGTCGCGGACGGCTGCGATCGTGCCGGCAACATGAGTGCCGTGACCGTTGGGGTCGTTGGGGATCGCGTCGTTCTCGACGAAGTCCCACCCATGGATATCGTCGATGAAGCCGTTGCCGTCGTCATCGATCCCGTTGGCCGCGATCTCTCCGGGGTTGACCCAGATGTTGGCTGCGAGGTCGGGATGATTGGTGTCTACTCCGCTGTCGATCACTGCGACGACTACTGGGGCGAGCGTTCCGGCCAATTCCCACGCCGACTCGGCGTTGATGCCGTGGGTGCCGAAGAGGCCCCAAAGCGCCCCTGCCTCAGGGTCGTCGGACGATGTGACCTGCACAGTAGTGTCGAACTCCACTGAGCGAACCGACGAGTGCGACTCAAGAGCGACCCGGGTCTGGTCGAGGTCGGACATGGTTTCGAGGAGGTAGAGGTCAGTGTCGCTAAAGCGCTTCACGAGGGCCGAGTCGGTCTGCTCCATCAGGGCGTCGACGGCATCGGGGTTGGCCTCGGGGTCGAAGGTAACGAGAAGGGAGAAGGGGTTGCGTTCGACGTTGCTGCCGTACTTCAGCACGGTTGTGGCATAGTCCTCGGCATAGCGTCCGCTACCGCGGAGCGGAAGGCCTTCGTCGTCGACTGTCGTCTTTGTATTCCCCTGAGATGACGGCTGGTCCTCAGCGGCAGCGAGCGGCGAACTTCCGAGGGTGACGAGGATGACAAGTGCCAAGGTCGCGCTTCGCGCAACCTTGGCAACTCGCTGACCCGTTGAAATCCCTCGACGCATAGAGCGCTTCTTTCTCCAAGAGTCTCGCTTAGTTCTGCGGCCGGCTGAGCTCGTGACTTGAGAGCGGCTGGTTCGGATCGCAAGGGAGAGGACGGCTGGCCCATCGCGAACGTACCAAAGGTACACGCCTCCAGTTCTTACAGGCGACGCCCCGTTCCGAGTCACTATGAGCACCCATCGTTAGTGTCGGGCATTTTGGGGGTGTTGCGGCAACACATCCGCTCACCAGCGATTGTGAGATTGGGTCATGAGCAACTTCCGAACGTCGGTGTCACCGTGATCGGATACCAGCCCGATTCATTTCCGGCAGCGTCGCCGAACGTCACAGCGATACCGATCTCCGCAAAGGTCGGAACCGGGTAGATCCCCATTGACCATGTCGTCGGATCGGTGGTGTCGAGATCCCAGACGCTGCCCATCGATGCCGGAGCGCCATCGATCGTTGTCTTGACGACTCGTTGGAAACCGCTTCCCTCATCGACGTACACGCGGATCGTCTCGATGTCCGTCGGATCCGAGGGTGCATCGAAGGCCAGCAGGACTTCGCCACTACCGCCACCGACACCGAGACACACCACACCTGTTGGCGCTTGCGGCGGTTCGTCGTCAGCTGGTGCTGCCGTCGTCGGCGGCACGGTTGTCGCTTCGGGAACAGTTGTGGTCGGAAGCACCGTCGTGGTCGGTGGCGTGTCTGTGGTCGTCGGTGATGCAGTTGTCGAGGGGACCACGTCCGCGCTTTGTGCTTGCTCCGCTCGGGTGTCGTCCGAGCTGCTGCAAGCAGAAAAAGACACCAAGGCAGCGGCAGCGGCCAGCATGCTGAGTGGCCGGTTGGCGCGATACACCGGGTGAAACTTCACGAGTGGTCTCCTTCTCCTCCTAGACCGTCTCAAAGTTTGGTTCATTGATCAATCCAAGATCAAGCCAACGAGGTGATTTCGGATCGATCAATTTCGTGTAGACGCTCTAGGTTCCGTTAGCTGGCTGCCTGTCCGCTCTCCATAAGTCAACACTCCAGCACTGTTGTCCAAGAGCCCCGATCAAGTAGGAGCTAACGGCAATTACTTGGATGGTTCCACTGTCGCCAGCGCTTTCGTAACCGCCACCTGCCGGCACTGCACTGGCCTCACAGAAAACTGTGCCCTGGAATCGGACCGCTCCCTCACTTGGTCCTCGACGCGTCGAATGATTCAGGGCATTAGGGAAAACAGCAGTTTTGGAGTAAGGGAGGCAGTGAGGAGGGAGGCAGGTGACGTCGTCTCTTCGAGCAGTCAGGACCTCCAGCAGGAAGAGTGGTCGTCAGATCTAGGGCGACTGTTCGATCAGATCACTGATCGGTACAGCTTTGCGCGTCGGCAACTGGAAGAAGCGCTTTGCCGGTTGAGGCTTGATCCTCATGATGATTGGTGTGAGACGTCGTGCTGCGACGGCTTGAATGAGCAGGTGGCGGAGGTCTTCGTGGTGGTCGTTGATGGGTTTCGCGAGTTCTGACTGGTCTGGGAGTTGTCAGCCCGATTCGGGTCCTTGTTGCCGTAAGCGGGCTGTTTCGATCGCTTCAGCGGGTGCCGCCCTGTTGGCTGTGGTCTACGGTCGGCGGTATGCGGATGATGTTTGCAAGTTTGGTCGTTGTGTTGGCAGTGACGGGATGCGGCGGTAGCAGCGATGCTGCAGATGCGTGGCCAGAGGAGAATCGCGAGGCGTTCTCGAATGCCTGTGTTCTGAATGCAGAGGAAGCTGGGGCTGATGCCGACGAGGCTCAGGACTACTGC